>DDVW01000056.1:0-211 GCA_002345545.1 Stenotrophomonas sp. UBA2302
CATGGCGTGAACATCCGATTTCCGATCGAGCGCAAGAAGGCGCGCGGTTGCTTCGCTTGATACGTGCGTCGTTTACCGCCAGCCACGGAATTTATGGCGCTCCCAGGGTGTTTCTCGACCTGAGGGAGCACGGGGAGGCATGCAGCAAACATCGGGTTGCTCGCTTGATGCGGGTGAACGGGTTGCACGCGCTGCATGGCTATCGCATACG
>DDVW01000056.1:443-64623 GCA_002345545.1 Stenotrophomonas sp. UBA2302
CACTAAATCCTGGGAACTCCACCGGCAATGCCGGGCTTTTTCATGGAGTGCTGCCGACTGCCGGTGGTGGTGCCGTGGGCTCAGATGGCGCCGCGTACGCGCTGGGTCAGGCCCTTGAGGAAGTTGCGCAGCAGCTGGTCGCCGCATTCGCGGTAGTTCTTGTGCTCGGGCTGGCGGAACAGCGCCGACAGCTCCGGCTTAGACACCGGGAAACCGGTGCCGGCGAAGATCGCGTGCATGTCCACGTCTTTCAGTTCGAAGGCCACGCGCAGTTTTTTCAGCACGATGTTGTTGGTGATGCGCTTTTCCGGCGGCCGCGCCGGCTGCGAGTCGTCGCGTCCGCGGCGCTGCAGGATCAGGCCATCGAGGAAGCGCGCCAGCACTGTATCGGGGCAGGTTTCAAACAGCGGGTCGTCGTCCTTGTGCAGAAAATCATGCACCTGTGCCGGGTCGATATTGAAACCGGGATCGGCCAGGTGGACGGTATCCACCACCTTGCTGTCGCTCAGGTCGAGCATGTAGCGGATGCTGCGCAGTACGTCGTTGTTGATCATTGCCACTCCCTAACCTGCGTGGCGGAACTGCCAGCGGCGCCTAGTGTAACGCCGCACCGTGCCGGCGCCGGCCTACAATTGCCGCCGGTCCCGCTGGATTTTCCGTATGTTTCCACCCGCCGCCGCTGCCCCGAGCACCACCTTCCGGATACGGAGAACGCGGTGAGCCTGCGCGCGATCGTGCACCTGTGCCTGCACGCAGCGGTGCCGGCGCTGCTGGCCTGGCTGTTCTGGCGGCCGCAGTTCCGCAACGCGTGGCTGTTGCTGCTGCTGGGCTGGGTGATCGACATCGACCACCTGCTGGCCGATCCCATCTATGCGCCGGACCGCTGCAGTGTCGGCTTCCATCCGCTGCACACCGCGCCGGCGATCGCCGTATACGCCGGCCTGGTGGTGCCGCAGCGTACGCGCCTGTTCGGCATCGGCCTGCTGCTGCACATCGCGCTCGACGCCATCGACTGCATGTGGATGCGCTGCAGCAGCTGAGCTGCGTGTGTGAGGCTTACCAGCCGTACCACGGCCCCGGGCCGTAGCCGTAGGGACCGACGCCTTCGCCCTTGCTCATGTGGATGTTCAGATCCACGCGGCGGGTCTTGCCCTCGTCGTTGGTGATGTTCTTGCCCAGGTTCAGGTCCACGGCTTGCCAGTTGCTGTTGCCGTAGGCCTTGGAATAGCCGATGCCGGCGCTGACCGTGCCATGTACTTGCAGCGTGTCGTCGACGACCGGACTGTTGCCATTGTCCTTGCGCAGGCCGCGGCCGCTGTGGTCGCCATAGAAGGTGCCCGGCGCATCGGACTGGTAGGCCGGATCGTCCAGATAGCGCATCGGCGCCTGCGGAATGCTCAGATCCAGCGCACCGGGCGTGACCGCGCCGTTCTGCGCGAGGGCGGCAGCAGGCAACAGCAACAGGGCAACGATGAGGGAAGGTCGGATCATGGCGGTAACGCTCCGGCGCGCCGTATCGAGGTGGTATGGCTGTCTGGAAACTAGCAGATACGGCTTGAACCATGCCTGTCGTCGCCTTGACCCGGAGCCGCTCCCGCCAGGCGCTGGAAGGAAAACAGCTTCGCCAGCGGGTGCCCGCGCCGCTCGATGGCCGCACGGATCAGGCCCGCGCCGATCATCGAATAGGTGATGCCATTGCCGCCATACGCCATCGCGAACTGCACCCGTGGCCCCCACTGCGGGTGCGCGCCGAAGAACGGCAGCCCGTCGCTGGTTTCGGCGAACGTGCCGGCCCAGGCGAAGGTCGGGACCAGCGGCAGGTGCGGGAACAGGGCGCCGACCTTGTCCGCCAGCTTGCGGGCCTTGCGATCGACGCGGGCGTCCCGCCGGGCCGGGATATCCACCGCATCGTCTTCGCCACCGGCCAGCAGGCGATGATCGGCGGTGCTGCGCAGGTACAGGTAGGGCCGCGCGGTTTCCCACAGCATGGTCGCCTGCAACTCTCCCAGCCTCGCCGCCGGCAGCGGGTCGGTGACGAAGGCATAGCTGCTGCGGTTGCGTGCCACGCGCTGCCGCAGCCACGCCTGGCTGGCGTAGCCGGTCGCCATCACCAGATGCTTGCAGGTGATGGTGATGCCGTGCCCGGTACGCGCCCGCACCTGCCGTGCGGAGGGCTCCAGCGAGGTGATGCCGGTACGGTCGAACACCTGCCCGCCGCGGCGCTCGAGTGCGGCCAGCAACTGGTAAGTCATGCGGTACGGGTCCACGCTCGCGGCCAGGTCACTGAGGATGGCGCCCGGTGCGGAAAAACCGTACTGCTCCTGGATCCGTCCCGCATCCAGCCAGTGCACCGCCAAGCCATGTCGGCGGCGCAGTTCGAACTCGTCCATCAGCGCTGCCATATCGCGACGCCGGCTGGCGTAGTACAGGCTGCGGTGTTTTTCGAAATCGGTGCCACGCAGCCGCGCGGCCACTTTCTGCAGCGCGGGAATGGCATCGGCGCAGGCCTGGTAGGCCAGTACCGCCTGTTCCTCGCCGTAGCGCCTGGCCAGCTGCTGCAGCGGTGTATCGATCTCGTACTGCAGCAACGCGGTACTGGCGGCGGTGGAGCCCCAGCCGATATCGCGTTGCTCCACCACCGCCACGTCATGGCCATGCCGGCTCAGCTCGTCGGCGACCAGTGCGCCGCTGATGCCGCCGCCGACCACCAGCACATCGCAACGCAATGCCTGCCGCACCTGCGGGTAGGCGTGCATCAGGCCATTGCGGATGGCCCAGAACGGGTAGCCGCTTTTAAGATCCATCGTCGTATCCGTCCCGATAGGGCCGCACTGCCGGAATCAGGCCGTGGGATGGCCGGTATGCGGGGTATGGATCAGCTGGTCGACATCGAAACCCAGCTGCCGCGCGCGGGCGATGTAATGGTCGCGGATGGTGGCATCCATCTCTGGCTGCCGGGACAGCAGCCACAGGTACTTGCGGTCCGGGCTGCCGACCATCGCGGCGCTGTAGTCCGGGTCCAGCGCGATCACCCAGTAGTCGCCCTTGGTGAAGGGAATCCAGCGCAGGCCCTCGGGCAGGAAGCTGACTTCCAGCCGGCTGTTGGATATGTCCACCGGCGTGGCCCGGCCGATGGCTTCCTGCAGTTCGCCTTTGTGGATGCAGCGGTTGCGCACGCGCACGCTGCCGTCGTCATCGAGCGAATAGTGCGCGCTGATGTCGGTCGCGTCCTCCGGTTCGTGGCGCATCGGCAGGCGGTCGATTTCGTACCAGGTGCCCAGATAGCGCTGCAGGTCCAGCGACGCCACCGTGGGCAGCGGGGAATGATCGCTCATGGTCGGGAGATCCTTCATGTCATGGATGGCCAGCAACGCTATAGACCGGCGGCGGTGAACGGATTGTGCGCGGGCGGCTCCCGATGCGGGCGGGTGCAGGCAGGCGTAAGCTGGGTGCGACACCCGACGGGATGACTGCCATGTACGCCGTGATTCTCCTCCAGGGACAGAGCCGCTATGCGCGCGAGCGCTGGGAGCAGCTGCCGGCACTGGTCGACTACCAGGGACAGAGTCTGTCGCTGCGGGCCGGTCCGCGGCAGCCGCTGCCCACCGACCATGACTGGGACCCGGTCGCGGTCTATGCGCCCGATGAGCTGACCGAGGAGGAGTTCCAGGAAATCTACGCACTCAACCGCCACAAGATCACCGAGCTGGACCTGAAGTACTGAAAGTCGACGCGGCGTCGCGTGATCCGGCGGGGCGCTGTTTTATAGTCGGTGCAGGTGCGGTGATCCGCGCGACTCCGGTGTTCGCTCTTGCCCGTCAACTCTTTCCTCCCGTCCCTGCGTGCAGTTTTTTTCCGCGTCCTTCTGGTCGCATCGGTGCTGGCTGCCGGCACCGCGATGGCCGCACCCGGTGGTGATGGTGACGGGGCCGCCGCGCCAGAGCGCATCGAACAGGCCGCGCAGCTGTTCGCCTCGGTGCAGCAGGCGCTGGCCGACGCCGATGCGCGGGAAACGCTGAAGACACTGTCCGAACGGGCGCAGCGTGCGCAGCAGTTGGCCGACACCGCCGTGCTGGCGCTGCAGCCGGAGCTGGCCCAGTTCGACGCCCGTCTCGCCCAGCTGGGACCGGCGGCGGAAACCGGCGAGGATGCGGCCATCATCCAGCTGCGGCAGCGGCTGGAGCGCGAGCGCGGCCAGGTCGATGCGGAGATCAAGCGCGGCAAGCTGCTGGCCGAGGATGCCCGCCAGCTGGGCGAGAGCATCGAGAAGCGGCGTGCACGGCAGTTCAGCCAGCAACTGGGGCGAAAGGTCGCCTCGCCGCTGTCGCCGGCACTGTGGCGGCAGTTCGCCACGCATCTGCCCGATGACCTCGCGCGGCTGCGCTCGCTGTACCGGCAGGCCCGTGCCGGCCTGCTGGGCGCGGTCGAGCGGCATAGGTGGGGCGTCCCGCTGGCCGGCCTGGCGGTAGCACTGCTGCTGGTGCTGCCGCTGCGGCTGTGGCTGCGGCGTCTGGGGCGGCGTTACGCCGCTTCCCCGCACGCCCCGGCCGGACGCCTGCGGCGCACCGGGCTGGCGGTGTGGCTGTTGCTGGTCGGCACCTTGTTGCCGGGTATCGCGGCGATGGTGCTGGTAGGCTGTCTGCATGCGGTCGATGCGATTCCGCCGCGGCTGGAAGCGGTGGCCGGGGTGTTCATCCTCGCCAGTTTCGTGGCCGCCTTCATCGCCGCGGTCGCCTCCAGCCAGCTGTTGCCACGGCGCCCTTCGTGGCGCCTGCTGGACATCGATGACCCGGCCGCGGCACGCCTGCAGCAATTCGCCTGGGGGGCCGCGCTGCTGACGTGGACCAGCCTGCTGCTGCGGGACATCAACCGCGCCGCACGGACCTCGGATGTGGTCACGGTGATGCTCGACGGGCTGATCGCGCTGACCTGCATTGCGCTGATCATGGGCGTGCTGACCACACTGGCCGGCCTGCACCGGCGGCGGGCGGTGGCGGCTGCCCGCATCGAGCGGCAGGATGGCGCGTCCGGCAAGCCGCCTGGGCGCGCACCGCGCAGCGGCTGGCTGGTGCTGGCCCGGCTGGGCGGCACACTGACGGTACTGGCGGCGCTGGTCGCCAGTCTGCTGGGCTACCTCAACTTCGCCATGTTCATCGCGCAGCAGATGCTGTGGGTGACGGTGGTGGTGCTGGCAACCACGCTGATGCTGAAGTTCGCCGACGATCTGGCGCTGTGGCTGCTGGCGCCGCAGAGCACCTTCGGCCGCCTGCTGCGGCTGTCCACCGGCATGCCGGCGGCGCGGCTGGAACAGGGTGGCGTGCTGCTGTCGGCCGCGCTGCGGGTGTTGCTGGCGCTGGCCGGGCTCACTGCGCTGGTGGCGCCCTTCGGCAATGCCAGTGCGCTGTATGGCGGCATGGAAACGCTGCTGTCGGGAGTGACGGTCGGTGGCTACCTGCTGCGACCCTCGACGGTGTTCTGGGCGCTGGTGGTGCTGTTGCTCGGTCTGGCGGTGATGCGCGTGGTGCAGCGCTGGCTGGTGGACACCTGGCTGCCCAAAACGGGCTTGGACGCCGGTGCGCGCAATTCGATCAGCACCGTCGCCTATTACCTGGGCATCGTGCTGGCGGTGCTGTGGTCGCTGGCCACGCTGGGCATCGGCTTCGAGAAACTGGCGCTGCTGGCCAGTGCGTTGTCGGTGGGTATCGGCTTCGGCCTGCAGGCGATCACCCAGAACTTCGTCTCCGGCCTGATCCTGCTGGCCGAGCGCCCGGTGAAGATCGGCGACTGGGTGAAGATCGGTGACCTCGAGGGCGATATCCGCCGCATCTCGGTACGTTCGACCGAGATCCAGGTGGGCGACCGCTCCACCCTGATCGTGCCCAACTCCGAACTGATCACCAAGACCATCCGCAACATGACCACGGCCGATGCGCTGGGCCGCATCCAGTTGCAGTTCTCGGTGCCGCTGGGCACGGATGTGGCAATGCTGCGCGGTTTGCTGCTGGACATCTATGCGGCCAACCCGACCGTGCTGGAGCAGCCGGCGCCGTCGGTCTTCATCGACTCGATCAGTGGCGGTCTGGTGGCGATCAACAGCTTCGCCTACGTGCCGACCTCGCGGAACGTGTATGGGACGCGCAGCGAGCTGCTGTTCGAACTGTTGCAGCAGGTGGCTGCGCACGATATCCGGCTGGTCACGCCGACCGAAATCCGCGTGCTGCATGATCCGCAGGACGCCTGAGCCGGTGTTCCCGACGTGGGGCAGCGGGCGCAGGATCGTCCTGCGCCCATTGCTGGTATCAGGTGCCCGGGAATGCGGCAGCGGTCACAGCAGGGCGTAGTCGTCGATTGCCAGCGTCTCGGCATGACTGAGCCAGGCGCGGATTTCGAGGTCGTCGATGGCATGCTCCACGCCCAGCGGCATGCGGATGCGGCCGTCGTGATCGGCCTGCACCCACTGCTGGGCCACCACCACCTGGCGCTGGGATGACACCGCCTCGATCCAGAAGCCACGGGGTGGATGCTGTGCGGCGTGCAGCTCCAGCGTGTATTGGCCGGGGCGGGTGGCGCGGGGCTGGCGGCTGATCATGCGTGACTGGCGCACGCTCGGGCGTGGTCCGTGGAACGTCTGCAGCGGCGCATCGATGGCGATGCCGCGGCGCAGCTGGCCGTCGCGGTACAGGCGCATGCCCTGGTCGCTGTCGACCAGCAGCGCGCACCAGTCGCCGGCGGCGGAGCCGTCCTCGAACGCGGTGCAGCGGTCGACATAGGCCAGCCGGTGGGTGGGATCGGCTTCCTCGAACTTGCGCGAGGTGTTTTCCAGGGAGACCGACTTCAGTTCCCACTTCTGGTCGTACTCCAGCAGCACCGGCGGCTGCACCTGTTGCACGCCGACCCGTACATGCCCGTCCTCCAGCCGCAGCATCCGCGTCTGCTCGCCCAGCCACAACGAACGGGCGAAGGCACGGTAGCGGGCATAGCCGCTGCCATCCCCGTGCAGCGCGGCGACACTGGCACTGGGTGGGCGCTGTGGCGCGACCAGCGAGCGGCCGAAACCGATCGCATCGATGGCCGGATCGATCAGCTGCAGCAGCGTCGCGCCGGAGTCCAGCGTGGTGCCGGCGTCGGCCTGCAACTGTCGCGCTGCGATGCCGTTGCCGAGGAACAGCAGCAGGTTCTCGCGCTGCTGCTTTTCCAGCACATGGCTCAGGTGGTTGGGCATGGCCAGGTGGTCGGAGGCCACCACCACCAGCGTGTTGTCGCCGAACTCGCTGTCGCGGATGCGCTGCACCAGCTGCGCGATCAGCCGGTCGCTGCACTTGAGCGCCTTCAGCAGGCCGATGTCGCCATAGGGGCTGGGATAGCGGGTGCGTTTGCAGGCCACCGGCAGGGTGGTGGGTGTCCATCGTCAGCGTGGTCAGCATGAACGGCTGGCCGGCGCGCGACAGCTCGATGAAACGGTCAAACGCGTGGTCCAGCAACACATCGTCGTGCACGCCCCAGTTGGAGAAATGCTTTCTGGCGATGTCCTGCTGCTGGAACCAGGCCAGATCATGCACCGTGTCGAAGCCGTGCGAGGCGAGGAAATCGGCCTTGGCCGCGAACTGGCCATTGGCACCGCCCAGGTAGTGGTTGCGGTAGCCCTGCTGCTTCAGGTAATCGCCGAGGCAGAACGCCTCGGGCAGGAAGCGGGCCATGCGGCCCATGCTGTTCTCATCGCCCTGGGCGGTGGTCAGCGGCACGCCGCACATCGAGGACACCAGTCCGGCGATGGTCCAGCCGCTGCCATCGGCCGAGGCGAGATTGCGCACGTCCAGGGCTTGCCCGGCAAGCCGCTGCAGATTGGGCATCAGCCCGGGGAACACGCTTTCGTCCAGATAGGTGCGCTCCAGGCTTTCACCGTAGATCCAGACGATGTTGGGTTTGCGTGCCAGAGGACGGGTCGGCACCACGTATTCGGGTGCGACTGCGCTGTAGTCCACCGGCTGCAGCTGCTGGTAGATGCGTCGTGCATCCGCATACAGCGGGCTGCCGGCCAGCGCCGTGACCAGCAGCGCACAGAAACCGGCGAAGACGGCGGTGCCGCCCTTGCCCAGATGGAAACGCCGGATCCGCATCAGCAGCAGCGGTGACAGTGACAGCAATACCAGCGCGAGGAAGCCGGCGATATAGCTGCCGAAATCGGCGATACCCGCACCTTCCATATCGCTGCGCAGGTGATAGAGCGTGGCCGAGTTGATGCCGTCGCCGCTGAGCCGGTCGATCAGCCACCAGCTGCTGAGGGCGAGCAGCAGCAGGGACAGCAGGGCGGCCTTGAGCCGCAGCAACGTCGGCGAAAGCAGCAGCAACACGGCCAACGCCGCCAGATACAGCCAGATGATCCAATGCATGCGGTCACTTGGTAGGGGAAAGGGCAACGGCCGCGGCCGCAGGCTCCCTGACATCACACCGTGTCATGCATGTGACGAAGAGATGTCAGCAGGGTGCCTGCGCAAAGCTGACTGGAATGTTTATCCGGACGGCGATCACAGTCTTCAGCGGTGGCCTCTTTCCTCGTGCGCGCGGGCGCGGGTGCGCCGGTCGAACAGCAGCGAGCTGAGGATCAGGCCCAGGCCGATCACCACGCCCACCACGAACAGCAGGATTGCGAAGGTGGGGTAGCCCAGCAGTGTCCAGCGGCTGGGAACGCGCATCAGCAGGGCCGAGGACAACAGCAGTGCGGCGGTGATCAGCGCCGCGGCGATGCGGTTGGCGACCTTCTGGATGTTCTCCATCAGCCGCGACTCTTCCAGGCCGGTGACTTTCATCTGCAGGCGGTTTTCCGCGACCACGCTGAGGAAGTCGGACAGGCGCCGTGGCCCGTTGCGCAGCAACCGTTGCAGCTCCATCGTCTCGCTGGCGAGGTTGGCGGCCGACAGCGATTTCTTCAGGCGCGCACGCATCACATGCTGCAGCTGTTTCTCCAGCACGCGGCGGGTGTCCAGCGTCGGCGCCAGGGCCTGACACACACCTTCCAGGTTCAGCAGCGCCTTGCCCAGCAGGCTCAGCTCCGGCGGCGTACGCAGGTTGCTGGCGGTGGCGATGCGCACCACTTCCAGCACCACGTGGCCTTCGGACATGGTGCCGCTGGCGGCGTAGCGGGCGATCATCTGCCCGGTCTCGCGCAGGTAGCGCTCCTCGTCGTAGTCCTCCAGCCGGGTGCTGATGCTGATGATCTCGTCGGCGACTTCCTCGCCACGGCCATCGACCGCGGCGAACAGCAGTTTCAGCAGCCGTTCGCGCAGCCGCGGTGGCACGTGCGCGATCATGCCCAGGTCGAAGATCGCCAGTTGCCCCTGTGGCGTGACGCGGAGGTTGCCCGGGTGCGGATCGGCATGGATTTCGCCATGCACGAAGATCTGGTCCAGATAGCCGCGCACCAGCGCCTCGGCCAGCGGCTGCATCGACTGCTCGGTGCGGCGCACCGGCGGAATGGCGTCCACCCGTACGCCGTCCACCAGTTCCATGGTCAGCACCCGGCGGCCGCACAGATCCCACAGCGGCTGCGGCACAGTCAGCTCGGGATAGGGCGCCAGATGCTGGCCGAAGCGGGCGAGGTTGCTGGCTTCGGTCTCGAAATCCAGTTCCATGCGCAGGCTTTTGGCGAACTCGCCGAGCCAGTCGGAAAAGCGCACCTTGCGGCCGACCCGGGTGAGGTGGTCGGCGGCACTGGCGAAGCTGCGCAGCACCGCCAGGTCCGAGCGCAGCTGCGCGGCGACATCGGGTTTCTGCACCTTCACCGCCACCTCGCGGCCATCGTGCAGGCCGGCACGGTGCACCTGGGCGATCGAGCCGCAGCCCAGCGGTTCGGGGTCGAACCAGGCGAACAGCTTGTTCACCGGAACCCCGAGATCCTCTTCGATGACGGCGCGAATCTGCGCCACCGCGATCGGTGCGACGTTCTCCTGCATGCGTTCCAGCGCCGCCACATACTCGGGCGGAATCATGTCCGGCCGCGTGGACAGCACTTGGCCAAGCTTGACGAAGGTGATGCCCAGCGCTTCCAGGTCGGCGACGAACTGGGTGGGATCGTCATTGGTGGCGACGCGTTCCAGGCGCGGCAGCTCGCCGTCGAACTGGATACCCGAGAACACGCCCGAGTTCCGGTAGCGCAGCAGCAGGCGCACGATCTGCTGGCGCCGGTTCATGCCGCCGATGGGGGTTGCCGGTGGGTCAGTGGCTGGCTCGTGCAAGAAGATGCCTCCGCAATCATGCAGCGCCAGTGTTACCAGCCGCCGGTGGGCGGCAAGTGAATACCGGCTCACATCGAGCGCGGCCGATGGTGGAAAATTGGCCCCCCTTCCTCGAACCCGGTGTGCCCATGGCTGGAGCCAGCCTGTTTACCCTGCTCGACGACATCGCCACCCTGCTCGACGATGTTTCCATCCTGACCAAGGTCGCGGCCAAAAAGACCGCCGGCGTGCTTGGAGATGATCTGGCGCTCAACGCGCAGCAGGTGACCGGCGTCAGCGCCAGCCGTGAACTGCCGGTGGTGTGGGCGGTCGCCAAGGGCTCGATGGTCAACAAGGCGATCCTGGTGCCGGCGGCACTGGCGATCAGCGCCTGGCTGCCTTGGCTGGTGACGCCGCTGATGATGCTCGGCGGGGCTTTCCTGTGCTTTGAGGGCGTGGAGAAACTGGCGCACAAGTTCCTGCAGGGCAAGGATGAAGAGGCCACGCACAAGGCCGAACTGAGCCGCGCGTTGGCCGATGACAGCACCGACGTGGTGGCGTGGGAAAAGACCAAGATCAAGGGCGCGGTGCGCACCGATTTCATCCTCTCGGCCGAGATCATCGTGCTGTCGCTGGGCGTGGTGTCCAGCGCACCGTTCGGACAACAGGTGGCCACGTTGATCGTGATCGCCGTGGCGATGACGGTGTTCGTCTACGGGCTGGTGGCCGGCATCGTCAAGCTCGACGACCTCGGGGTCTGGCTGCTGGACAAGGGCCGCGCGCTGGCCGCCTTCGGTCGCGGCCTGCTGCATGCGACGCCGTGGCTGATGCGTGGCCTGTCCATCGCCGGCACCGCGGCGATGTTCCTGGTCGGCGGTGGCATCCTCATCCACGCGATCCCGGCACTGCACCACTTCATCGTGGGCCTGGCCCCGGCCAATCTTGAGTGGCTGGCCAACGCACTGGGCAGCGTGGTGGTGGGCATCGCCATCGGCATCACCGTGCTGGTCGGGGTGATGGGGTTCCAGAAATTGCGCGGCAGCAAGCCGGCGCACTGAGTGTGGAGCTGGCCCGGACGCGTGAGCGGCTGTCCGGGCGAGACCTGAATCCCTCCGTTGAAGGGTCTATTGCGGGGACGAGGCCTGTTCCAGCTCCCGCAACTGCTGCTGTGCACGTACCAGTGATTGGCCGGACAGGCGGCCCAGCAGGCGCCGCAGCCAATGCGTGCCGTGCAAGCGTTTCAATGCCCATCGTGCTAACGCGATGCCGGGCGAGCAAGTGCGCGAAGCGTTGCTGCAGTCCGGCAGTGGCATCACGGTTGGTCAAGGGAATGTCCATGCACAGGTGATTCGCACCAGCGCGGGAAATATCGCAAGACGGCCCAGATGCCCAAGACATGCCGTTGGCGATCACTCCGCCGGCATCACCGTGTTGCGGCCGGCCTGTTTGGCCGCGTACAGCGCACGATCGGCGCGTTGCAGCAGGGCGTCGGCGGTTTCTCCCGGCAACGTGGTGGCCACGCCGGCGCTGAAGCGGACCTGCACGCGCTCGCCTTGGTACAGGAATGGCCGCTGCACGAGGCTGGCCTGCAGCAGGCGCACGTTCTCCAGTGATTCGCCGCGTCCGCAGCCGGGCAGTACCAGCACGAATTCGTCACCGCCGAAGCGGGCCAGATGGTCGCCGCCGCGCAGCCGCTGCTGGAGCACAGCGACCATGTGGCGCAGCGCCTGGTCGCCACCGGCATGGCCGTGGGCCGCGTTGAGCGTGCCGAAGTGGTCCAGGTCCAGCAGGGCCACGCTGAGCGGCCCGGTGCCTGCCTGCAGTGCAGCGCCCAGCACATCATCCAGTCCGCGGCGGTTGAGCGCGCCGGTCAATGGATCGCTGCGCAGCTGGTTGCCGGCCTCCTCCAGCTCGCGTTCCAGTTGCAGCACGCGCTGCTCGGCGGCGCGGGCTTCGGCGCGGGCGTTGGCGAGATGGTCGCGCGCACGCAGCGCCTGGCCCTGCACGCGCGCGGTGTCCTTCAGCACGTCCTGCAGCAGCTGGTTGAGATCGGCGATGTTGCGGACCTGGCGCACCGAGACCGCATAGCCGGCCAGGCGGTCGTGGTAGTCGCCGGCATCACTGGCGATGTCGTCCATCTGCTGGATGAAATCGACCATCAGCTCCTTCATCGCGCTTTTGGAGGCGTCGATGCCTTCCTTCAGCAGGCCCTGCCGGTAGATCACTTCGCGCAGCTCGCTGCGGGTCTGTTCCAGCGAGGTGTGGTCCAGCGGACCGGACAGCAGCTGGCGTACCGCCTTGATCTGGCCCTGCAGCCAGCTGTCGCCATCGAGCAGCTCGGTGATGTTCTCCAGCAGCAGGTCGAACAGGTTCAGCAGCAGGTTGTGCTGCTCCTGCAGGCCGTCGTTGCGCACACCGGCCTGATGGCACAGTTCGCGCAACGGCTGCTCCACGGGTGCCAGCGACTGTCCCGGCTGCCAGTTGCGCAGTTCCAGGCCGACGTGGTCGGCCTGCTGCCGCAGTTCCGGTGCCTGCAGCAGCAGGTTGGCCAGCACCACCTCGAGGGTGTCGCGCAGCAGGTCGCGCAGGCGCGCGGCATCGCCATCGCCTGTGGCCGGCGTGTCCAGTTCGACGGTGCGGATGTACTTGTCGATCAGCTGCCGCAGCAGCCGCCCGTAGCGTTCCCAGTCGCGCTCGGCTTGGGCGCTGTGCAGGCGCTGGCCCATGTCGCCCAGCTCGCCGGGCAACGTACACATGCCCTGGGCGAAGGCGTGCAGCAGCGCCTCGGGTTCGTGCGCGCCGGCGAACAGGCGCTGCAGCAGTGCCATGCCGTTGGAGTGCGATGGTTGCCGGGTGCTGCTGCCGGTTGCGGCGGCATCGGCGTTGCCCTGCCGGCGTGACAGGATGCGTCCCAGCCCGGCGCTGCGGGAGGGTGAGGGATCGGTGCTGTCAGCCATTGCTGGAGTCCGGACGGGAACAGGTGCGCAGGTGCTGCGGGAGTGGTATCCAGTCCCCATTATCGGCATGGTGGTGGCCGGCTTGAACGGCAGCCGTTCACGGGAGATAGGAAATGCGGGTATTGCTGGCCGGTGCAAGCGGTCTGGTCGGGGCGCAGGTGTTGCGGCAGCTGCTGGATGATCCGCGCTGCAGCAGCGTAGTCGCGCCTACCCGGCGGCCACTGGCGCAGGTCGATCCGCGCCTTCTCAATCCCGTGTGGGATTTTTCCGAACTGCCGCTGGAGGCCGACTGGTGGCAGGTGGATGCGGCGATCTGCGCGCTGGGTTCGACGATGAAGCAGGCCGGTTCGCGCGAGGTGTTCCGGCAGATCGACCACGGCTATCCGCTGTTGATCGCGCAGACGGTGAAGCGGCACGGCTGCAAGGTGTTTGCGCTGAACTCGGCGGTGGGCGCCAATCCGCGCTCGCCGGTTTTCTACAACCGCATCAAGGGCGAGCTGGAGTACAACCTGCGCGCGCTGGGCTTCGACGCGTTGACGCTGGTGCGGCCGGGTCTGATCGGCGGCGAGCGGGCCGAGCGGCGACCGGGTGAACACATTGCCGGCCGCGTGCTCGGCGTGCTGGGGCCGGTCCTGCCCAGGGCATGGCGGATCAACCCGGCCGATCGTATTGCCCAGGCGCTGGTCGAGGCGGCCTTGGCGCCGCAGCCGGGTGAACGGGTGATCGGTCCGGCGCAACTGGCCTGAGTCGCCTCGCTGCACCCGCCGCTCAGGCCGGCAGTGACTGCCCGCCGTCCACCGCCAGCACCTGCCCGGTGATCCAGCGCGCGGCCGGTGAGCACAGGAACAGCGCGGCGCTGGCCACGTCCTCGGCATCGCCGAATCCGCCGAACGGAATCTTCGCGCGGATCTGTTCGTACAGCGCCGGCTCCCCGCTGCGGCGGCGGTCCCACAGGCCGCCGGGGAACTCGATCGACCCCGGTGCGAGCGCGTTGACGCGGATGCGCTCGCGCGCCAGCTCCGTGGCCAGTGACACCGTGTAGTAGTTCAGCGCGGCCTTGGCGGTGGAGTACGCGGCCGCACGCGGGGTCGGCACCGAGGCATTGATCGAGCTGATGTTGAGGATCGCCGGCTGCGCACTCTGGCGCAGGTACGGCAGCACCAAGCGGTTGGTGCGCACGGCGGCCATCAGGTCGACATCGAAACCGGCCTGCCAGCTGGCGTCGTCATTGCCGTTGCCATACCCGGAGGCGTTGTTGACGACGATGTCGATGCCGCCCAGCGCTGCCGCCGTCGCGTCCACCCACGCTTCGATCTGTGCCGGATCGGCGAGGTCGCAGGCTTGCACATGCACCGCTGCGCCCGCGTGCTCCAGCATCTGTCGCGCATGCTGCAGTCCATCGGCACCACGGGCACACAGCGACAGCCGCGCGCCGGCACGGGCGAACGTGGTGGCGATGGCCAGACCGATGCCACGGCTGCCGCCGGCAATCAGCACCCGTTGGCCGTGCAGGGGAAGGGTCATGACGGTGCTCGCCTGTGGAAGGACAGGTGATTATCGCTGCGCGGGCGGTAATCCGGGCGCAGCCAGGCCGGCATCCCCCGGACGGTGAACTGCCAGCGGGCGGCCGCCAGGCCAATCCATATCCGGGGACGCTGCATCGACGGCTCCATGCACGGTATCGACACGGCCAGTATCAGCGCGGGTCCGGCTCCGGTGCAAAGCGTGGTACCGGCACACCGTCGACGATGACGGTTTCCACGAACATCGCATACGGCCGCACCCATAGCGCGCCATCGCCATAGAGCTGGCGGTAAAGCACCAGCACTTCCAGGGTCTCGCTGTGCCGGCACAGGTCCACCAGCTGGTAGAACTGGCCCTTGTAGTGGCGGTAGCGACCGCGTGGCAACTCGGGCAGGGGCGGCAGATCGGACATGGCGGGTTCCTCGGCGGGGAGGGCCATTGTGCGGCATGCGCGATGAGCGGCAGACGCGGGGCGGCAGCGCTGCTGTTATTGCCGCCGCGTAAAAAAACAGCCCGCATTGCTGCGGGCTGAAAGGTTGCTGCGGAAAACGGATCAGTGGGCCAGCGCCAGGTCGTCGATCAGCGCGCGCAGGAAGCGGGCGGCTTCGCCGCCGGTGCAGGCGCGGTGGTCGAAGGTGACCGACAGCGGGATGACCTTGTGGGTTTCCACGCCACCCATCACCGGGGTCAGCTGGAAGCGGGCGCGACCGGCGGCGACGATCGCCACGCACGGCGGCACGACCACCGGGGTGGCGTAGCGGCCAGCGAACATGCCGAAGTTGGACAGCGAGATGGTGTAGCCGCTCAGCTCCGAGGGGGCGATCGAGCGGTCTTCCACCTGCTGGCGCAGGCGGTTGATGCCCTCGCGCACGCCACGGGCGTCGAGCATGTCGGCATTGCGCAGGGCCGGCACGAACAGACCGTCGTCGGTGTCCACGGCGATGCCGATGTCGACCTGCGCATGCAGGGTGCGGGTGAGGTTGTCGCCGTCGAACCAGGCATTCATCGCCGGCACCGTCTGGCAGGCGACCACGATCGCGCGCACCAGCCGCGAGGTCATGTCGTTGCCCGGGGCCCAGGCATGGATGTCGGCGTCATCGCTGAGCGTGGTCGGCACGACCTTGCTGTGTGCATCGGCCATCACCCGGGCCATGTTGCGGCGCACGCCCTTTAGCGGCTCCGGCTGGCCCTTGGCGACCACGCCCGGCGGCGCGGTACGCATCGGCTTGCCGGCGGCCGACAGCGGTGTGCGGCTGACTTCGCTGCGTGCGGCCGGTGCGGGTGCTGCAGCGACCTGGACCGCTTGCGGTGCGGCTGCCGGTGCGCTGCCGACCTTCGCGGTGCCGGCTTCGGCAGCCTGCTTCACGTCATTCATCGTCACCGCGCCATCGGCACCGGTGGCGCGCACGCGGGCCAGGTCCACGCCCAGCTTGCGGGCGACCGCGCGCACCGCCGGCATCGCCTTGACGCCGCCCACGGCCACGGCCTGTTCGGCATGTACGGCATTGGAGCTGACCATCGCGCCGACCACCGTGCCTTCATCGGCACGTTCGGCAGCAGCGCTGGCTGCCGGCGCGGGAGTCGTCGCGGGGGCCGGTGCCTGAGCGGCCGGCGCAGGTGTGCCATGGTGATGGCCGGTGTCCTGGCCTTCGGCGCGCTGCGGCAGGTCCGGGTCGATCTCGAACTGCGCCAGCATGTGCCCGGTGATGACGATGTCACCCGGCGCACCGGCCAGCTGCAGCACCTTGCCGGAGAAGGGCGAGGGCACCTCGACCACGGCCTTGGCGGTCTCCATCGACACCAGCGGCTCGTCCAGCTTGATCACGTCGCCTTCCTTGACGAACCACTCCACGATGGTCGCGTCCGGCAGGCCTTCGCCTAGGTCGGGCAGGTTGAAGTTCTTGGTCTGGCTCATTTCAGGGATTTTCTTCCAGTAGTTCCAGGTCGCGTGCCGGCAGCCAGCCCCGCGCGCCATTGGCGCGTTCGGCCCACCACCAGCCCCCGTGTTCGTGATGCAGTTGCACCCTCTCGCCGCTGTCCACGTCCAGCTCCTGCGCGCTGTAGTCGCGCAGCGCCTCGGCGCGGCCGTCGCCCAGCGGTCGCAGCCATGCCACCGGTGCCCAGCCGGCACGGCCCTCGCCGGTTTTCACCCAGGCGAAGTCCGGCCATTCCTCGTCGCGTACGCCGAGCTGGACGATCTCACCGGCGCGGAAGCGCAATGGCACCGGGTACTGGCTGCGATAGGCGTTGAGCAGGCGTGCCTTCATCTCAGCCCGCCGCCACCGCACGCCGGGCCGCGGCCACGATCCGCTCCACGCTCGGCAGGTACTTCATTTCCAGCCGGAACAGCGGGATGTGGGTGTCATAGCCGGTGACGCGCTCCACCGGGGCCAGCAGGTCGTACATCGACTCCTCGGCCAGCCGCGCGGCGATCTCGGCACCGAAACCGGCGGTCTTCGGCGCTTCCTGCACGATCACGCAGCGGCCGGTGCGGGCCACCGATTCGGCGATGGTGGCGAAATCCAGCGGACGCAGCGTGGCCACGTCGATCACTTCGGCGCTGATGCCTTCGCCGGCCAGCGTGTCGGCCGCTTCCAGCGCTTCCTTGACCTGTGCGCCCCACGCCACCAGGGTCACGTCGGTGCCGTCGCGCAGCACGAAGCACACGTCCAGCGGCAGCGCCTCGCCGTCATCGACGACCACTTCCTTGTACTGGCGGTAGATGCGCTTGGGCTCCATGTAGATCACCGGGTCCGGCTCGCGGATCGCCGCCAGCAGCAGCCCGTAGGCACGCTGCGGGCTGGACGGCAGCACCACGCGCAGGCCCGGCACGTTGGTGAAGATCGCCTCGTTGGCTTCGCTGTGGTGTTCCGGCGCGCGGATGCCGCCGCCCCACGGCACGCGCAGCACCATCGGGCAATGCAGGCGGCCACGGGTGCGGTTACGCAGGCGCGCGGCGTGGCAGACGATGTGGTCCACCATCGGGTAGACGAAGCCGTCGAACTGCGCTTCGGCCACCGGCTTCATGCCCTGCGCGGCCAGGCCGACGGTGAGGCCGGCGATGGTGGTTTCATCCAGCGGGGTGTCGAGCACGCGCTGCGCGCCGAAGCGCTGCTGCAGGCCGGCGGTGGCGCGGAACACGCCGCCGTTGACGCCCACGTCCTCGCCCAGCACCAGCACCGAGGGGTCGTGCTGCATTTCCCAGGCCAGTGCTTGGGTGACGGCTTCGATGAGGGTGATCGGGGTGGCGGTCATCGGGACTTCTCCGCTGTTGCTGGCCGCGTTGTAGGCGACACCGTGATCGTGGCTGGCCGGGGTGACAGTCATGTTGTGCTTGATGTCATCCATTGCGCTGCTCCAGGGCGATGGCGGCCGCACGCTGGGCCAGCAGGTCCGGCGGCGGGTCGGCGTACAGGTAGTCGAACATCGCTTCCACCGGCTGCACCGGGCAGTTGAGGTAGGCGTTGACCTCCACGTCCACGCGCGTGCCGCATTCGGCGATCCAGCTCTTTTCCTCCTCCTCGCTCCACAGGCCCTGTGCGGTGAGGTACTTGCGCAGGCGGATCAGCGGTTCCTTCAGCCATGCCGCCTTCACTTCGGCATCGTCGCGGTAGCGGCGCGCGTCGTCGGCGGTGGTGTGGTCGGACAGGCGGTAGGTCAGCAGTTCCAGCACCGTGCCGCCCTTGCCGGACAGCGCGCGTGCGCGTGCCTGTTCCATCGCCGCCAGCACCGCGAGCAGGTCGTTGCCATCCACCTGCAGGCAGAACAGGCCGCCGGCCAGGCCCTTCTGGGCCAGCGTTTCGGCACCGGTCTGGGCCGAACGCGGCACCGAGATCGCCCAGCCGTTGTTGACCACGCACAGGATCAGCGGCAGCTGGTAGGCGCCGGCCGAGTTCACCGCGGCGTAGAAGTCGGTCTTGGAGCTGCCGCCGTCACCGCACACGGTCACCGCCACCTGCGGCTTGCGCTGCAGCTTGAAGGAAAGCGCTGAGCCGGCCGCATGCAGGCACTGGGTGGAGATCGGCACGCAGATCGGGAAGTCGCGGGCGGCGTCGCTGCTGCGGTCATAGTCGCTGCCGCGCTCGTCGCCACCCCAGTACATCAGCACGTCGCGCGGGCGCACGCCGCGCATGAACATCGCGCCGTACTCGCGGTAGCTGGGGGCAAACACGTCGCCGGGCTTCATCGCCGCGCCGATGCCGACGTGTGCGGCTTCATGGCCGAGGCAGGAGGCGAAGGTGCCGAGCTTGCCGGTGCGCTGCAGCGCCACGGCCTTGGTGTCGAACACCCGCGTGGCCAGCATCTGCTTGAACAGCGGCAGCAGCGTACGCGGATCGCGCAGCGAGGCGGGCAGGTCGTCGCGGACCAGGTTGCCGTCGGCATCCAGGTACTGCAGGTATTCGATTTGGAACTGGGCGGAAACCGTCATCGCATCAACACCTTGAACAGATGGTTTCAAATGATAGGAATTCACATGGTAAGGACTCGGGGCGGAAAAGCCGTCCTGCGGCGCAACACGAAAGACCGTACAAACCGCCCCGTGCCACGACTGCCATCAGCAAAGCCAACGTATTCAGTCATATTCCCTGCCGCCGGTATTGTCGCGCCGCAGGCGGGTGCGGGTGTTTCTTTTCCGTTGCCTGGCAACTGCGCAAGGTTGCGGCGCTGCGTTACGCTTGCGCCCCCGCGTACAGGGCAAGGCCGATGACCGTAGAAAAGAACCAGCGTGAGCTGGAAGCTGGCATCCACACCGACCTGCAGGGCCGGCTCACCTACGGCGGCTACCTGCGTCTGGACCAGCTGCTGTCGGCCCAGCAGCCGCTGTCCAACCCGCCACACCACGACGAGATGCTGTTCATCATCCAGCACCAGACCTCGGAGCTGTGGCTGAAGCTGCTGGCGCACGAACTGCGCGCGGCGATGGTGCATATGCAGCGCGACGAGGTCTGGCAGTGCCGCAAGGTGCTGGCGCGGGCCAAGCAGGTGCTGCGCCAGCTGACCGAGCAGTGGTCGGTGCTGGAGACGCTGACCCCGTCCGAGTACATGGGCTTCCGCGATGTGCTGGGGCCGTCCTCCGGCTTCCAGTCGCTGCAGTACCGCTCGATCGAATTCCTGCTCGGCAACAAGAACGCCGACATGCTGGCGGTGTTCGCGCATGACCCGGCCGGGCAGGCGCAGCTGCAGCAGGTGCTGGATGCGCCGAGCCTGTACGAGGAATTCCTGCGCTACCTGGCACGTTTCGGCCATGCCATCCCCGACACTTACCGCGCGCGTGACTGGACCCTGCCGCATGTCAGCGACCCGTCGCTGCGCGGCGTGTTCGAGCGCATCTACCAGGACACCGACCGTTACTGGCGCGAATATGCGCTGTGCGAGGACCTGGTGGATCTGGAAAGCCAGTTCCAGCTGTGGCGCTTCCGCCACATGCGCACGGTGATGCGGGTGATCGGCTTCAAGCGCGGCACCGGCGGCTCCAGTGGCGTGGGTTTCCTCAAGCAGGCGCTGGAGCTGACCTTCTTCCCGGAACTGTTCGAAGTACGCACCAGCATCCGCGCCGATGCCTGAGCTGCGGCCGGGGCCGGCTTGCCGGGGCCCGGATAGTCCGTGGGCGTTACCTGCCGGCCCCAGTGATCCCGTCTCCTTTGGCCCGGCCGGCAGGTTTTTCCGCGCAGGCGTCAGCCAATGACCACTGTGCGCCTTCGCCCCCGCGGATTTGACGTGGTGGCGACGCTTCTGTGATCCTCGCCCGTCGTGCCGGTTCCGGCCGATCTCTTACCCAACGACCTGTTCAGGGGACACCGCATGAGCGCTGCCGCGCCGAATTCCGCATCAACCCCGGCGCCCGTGCCGGAGTTCAAGACCACCCTCGGCCATCCGCGTCCGCTGTGGATGCTGTTCATGACCGAGTTCTGGGAACGCTTCGCGTTCTATGGCATGCGCTGGGCGTTGGCGCTGTACATCGTCGCCCAGTTCTTCGATGGTGATGCCTCCGGTGAAGGTGCGGCCAGCAAGCTGTACGGCGCCTACCTGGCGCTGGTCTATGCGGCGGCGCTGTTCGGCGGCTATGTCGCCGACCGGGTGATCGGCTACCAGCGTTCGATCCTGCTCGGTGCGGTGGTGATGGCGGCCGGCCTGTTCATGGTCATCGTCCCTAACGAGACGGTGTTCAAGATCGGCCTGGCCACGATCGTGGCTGGCAACGGCCTGTTCAAGCCGAACATCTCGACCATGGTCGGCCAGCTGTATGCCACCGGTGACGAACGCCGCGATTCCGGCTTCACCCTGTTCTACATGGGCATCAACGCCGGTGCGCTGATCGCGCCGATCCTGACCGGCTGGCTGGCCGAGAACATGTTCGGCGGCTCCTCGCAGATGCCGGCCTACAAGGCGGTATTCATCGCCTCGGGCGTGGGCATGCTGATCAGCCTGGTGTGGTTCTGGTTTGGCCGCGCGCAGCTCAAGGGCATCGGCCGTCCCATCGAAGGCGGCGAAGGTTTCGGGCGCTTGCTGCTGGTGCTGCTGGGCGTGCTGGTGGCGATCCCGGCGATCTACTTCCTGCTTACCATCGATGCCAACACCCTGCAGGTGCTGCTGACCATCCTGTTCGTGGGCCTGTGCGTGCTGATCCTGCGCGAGGGCTTCGCCAACGGTGCGGTGGCGCGCGACAAGGCGATCGCGATGCTGATCATCTTCGCCTTCAACGTGCTGTTCTGGGTGTTCTTCGAACAGGCCGGCAGCTCGTTCAACTTCCTGGCGCAGAACATCGTCCAGCGCGATTTCGGCGGCTGGACGTTCCCGGTGGGCTGGTTCCAGTCGGTCAACTCGCTGGCCATCATCACCCTGGCGCCGGTCATCGCCTGGCTGTGGGTCAAGATGGGCAAGGCCAATCCGTCGATCCCGCGCAAGTTCGGCCTGGGCATCATCTTCAACGGCCTGGCGTTCCTGCTGCTGATGTTCTCGCTGTCCAGCCTGGTGGACCCGCAGAGCCTGAAGATCCCGTTCTGGACCCTGTTCATGGTCTACGTGATCCAGTCGGTGGGCGAGCTGTGCCTGTCGCCGATCGGCCTGTCGATGGTGACCAAGCTGGCGCCGGTGCGCCTGATCGGCTTCGGCATGGGCGGCTGGTTCCTGTCCACCGCGATCGGCAACAACCTGTCGGGCATCTTCGCCAGCAGCGTCAGCGGCGAAGGCGGCATGACCGTGGCCTCGGCGCAGGCCGGTTACACCTTCGGTTTCTGGGTGCTGATCGGCGCCGGCGTGCTGCTGTTCCTGATCGCGCCGCTGATCCAGAAGCTGATGCACGGCGTGAAGTAAGGCGCCGGTGATGATGCGGCTGCCCGCATGGGCTCCCCTGCTGCTGGCCGCGACCCTGGCCGGCTGCAATCCGCCGCCGGCCGCCGCGCCGGTCGCGGCGCAGCCGCTGGACACCTCCGAGCAGAAGGCACCGGTGGCTGACATCAGCCAGCCCGTTGCCTCGGGTAACACCGCCGCCGCGGCCGATGTCGCCGCGCTGGCGGCACTCAGTGCACGCTTCGATCCGGCGCGCGATGCGGCCGCCGATCTGGAAATGGCCAAGGTCGAGGCCCAGCGCGGCGGCAAGCGGATCGTGCTGGAGGTGGGCGGCGCGGACTGCGCGCGCTGCCAGTTGCTGGACCGCTTCATGGAAGGGGATTCGCAACTCCGCCGCTTCCGTGACGCCCATTATGTGTGGCTGAAAGTCGATGCCGGCAGCGAGGCCGGCAGTGCCGCCCTGCTGTCGCAATTGCCGCCGGTCCAGCAGCATCCGCACTTGTTCGTGCTGGACGCCGAAGGCCGGCTGCTGCATTCCCGGCCCACCGCCGGGCTGGAGAAGGGGCAGGGCTACGACCACGGCAGGTTTGACGGTTTTCTCAAGCACTGGGTGCCGCCCGCTGTGCCGGCCGGATGAAGCAACCGCGACGGCGCCTGGGGGCGCCGTTGTTTTTTGTGCGGCAGCCCGGGCAATCCGTCCGGCCAGTTCCGGGGTGTGCCGGGTGCGCTCTGGCCGGTGCGTCCACGGCGGACCGGTGCCGGCCGGTTTCATTTTTCCGGCACCCGGCCGTTAACGGTTCAATCCCGTCTGCTTCCGGTATCTGCCGTGCCCGTCATGCAGCCCCTTGCCAACACGTCCTCTTCCGCCGTCGGGGAGCCGCTGCCGGACCCGGCCGGCACCGTGCTGCCCACGGTGGAGGCGCTGCTGGACGAAAGTCCGCCGATGGAAGAGGTGGTGGCCCCGGCCTCGCGGCTGCCGCTGCTCGCTCCGCCGTCCAACATCATGCTGCAGTCGGCGGTGGCGCGGCTGGTCGAACAGAAGGACGGCATCGACGCGCTGGTGCGTGACGGGCTGCTGGCCGGGCTGCTGCCGGCGGCCTGGAATGCGGTGCCGGGCAACGAGTTGCGGGCGTTCGTCGCCTCGGTGGTGCCGTTCGCCTCCGATGCGGTGCGCGGCGACACGGTGCCGGCGCAGGTGCCGCTGAAGTTCCTGCTCGGCCAGTCACACCGCTGGGGCAGGAACGAGGTGAACGAGCCGAAATCGCTGGCGGTCTACCTGGCCGCCGATGAGCGGGCCAGTGCCGGCGGCAGCGACCCGGCCGAGGTGATGCTGCTGGCGCCGCTGGGGCTGGCCTGGGCGCACCAGGGACGTAGCCGGGTGGGTTTCCTGCGGGCGATGGGTGTGGCCACGATGGCGGCACGGGTGACGACGCTGCCCTATCCGGAGGCCCGCCAGCTGGCGTTGTACCAGGTCACGGTGGACGGGGTCAGCCAGGTCTGGTGCGTACGCGACAACCAGCGGCTGCGGGTGTTGACCGCCGCTTCGCTGACATTGCCGCTGTTGACCGCTTATGGCGTCGCCGCACCACAGCCATGGCCTGCGCAATGGCCTGATCCGATCGAAGTTGGCGCCGAGCTGGCGCAGCTGCGTGGCGGGCGTGACGTGGTCGAGGTCGATCTGGTCAAGCTGGTGGACAAGATCAGGCGTGGCAAGGCCGGCGAGGCATGGGCCAGCGCCAGTCTGATGCAGCTGCACACCTGGGTACCGCGTTGGCGCTTTTTCCTGGCGTCCTTCATCGGCCTGCCGGCGGCGCTGCTGCTGATCGCGGCGCTGGCGTTGCCGGGACAGATCGAGGTGGCCGCGGTGGCCGCAGCACTCGGATTCGCCGGCGGGGCCATTGCCGCACTGGCAGCGCCGTGGATCTACGCCAGGCGCAAGCACCTGAGCTGATCGCGGCGGGCGATCAACCCTCGTTCATGCGCGGCAGGCCGGCGTCGGCCAGGCGCGTGATCAGGCGTTCCAGCACCAGTTCTTCTTCTTCGGTGAGCACCGACATCAGGCGCCGGTCCATCTCGATCACCAGCGGCGCGATGCTCTCGTAGACCTCGAAGCCGGCAGCGGAAAGCGCCAGCACCGAGCGCCGGCGGTCATCGCCATGCGTTTCGCGCTTGATGAAGCCGCGCTCCAGCAGTCGCCCGACGGCGCGGCTGACGGCCACCTTGTCCATCGCCGTACGGTCGGACACCTCGGAGGCCGAGCTGCCCGGATACAGCGCCAGGATGGTGATCACCCGCCATTCGGGAATGGCCAGGCCGTAGCGGTCGCCGTACAGCCGGGCGATGTTGGCGCTGACGCGGTTGGACAAGACGCTGATGCGATAGGGCAGGAACTGCTCAAGGTCCAGCAGGACGTGCGAGGCCCGGATGCTGGTGGACTTGCTGTAATCGGAAGAGCTCATGTTGCAGTGCACCTTGCTGGTGGTTACATATGAAACTATAACGTGGGATTACAACCCGCGTCGGGCGCAGGATCCAGTTGCGCCGCCGCTGGTCGACGACCGTTCTGCCTTCCGGAGCTGACCATGAATACCCCCGCCACCCACGCGCCCAATCCGGGCATGCAGGTCACCACCTTCGAAAACCCGATGGGCATCGATGGTTTCGAGTTCGTCGAATTCGCCGCCCCGGCCGGACAGGCCGACCGGCTGCACGACTACTTCAAGAACATGGGATTCACTGCCGTACTCCGCCATCGGCAGCGTGCTATTACCGTCTACCGTCAAGGCGGCGTCAACTTCCTTGTGAACGAGGAGCCGGACTCCTTTGCCGCCGACTTCGCCGCCAAGCACGGCCCCTGCGCCTGCGGCTTCGCGATCCGCTTCGGCAAGCCGGCCGCCGAGGTGCTCTCGGCCGCACGCAGCAACGGTGCCGAAGAGGTGGACCTGCTGCCGGAAACCCGCGCGGTGCCGGCGCCGGTGATCAAGGGTATCGGCGACTGCATGCTGTACCTGGTCGACCGCTATGGCGAAGCCGGCAGCATCTACGACGCCGACTACGAGCCGATCGAAGGTGCCGTGCAGAACCCAGCCGGCTTCGGCCTGACCTTCATCGACCACCTGACCCACAACCTGTACCTGGGCAACATGCAGCAGTGGTCGGACTACTACGAGCGGCTGTTCAACTTCCGCGAGATCCGCTACTTCGACATCAAGGGTGCCAAGACCGGGCTGGTGTCCAAGGCGATGACCGCGCCGGACGGCATCGTGCGTATCCCGCTCAACGAGTCCTCCGACCCGAAGAGCCAGATCAACGAGTACCTGGACGCCTACAAGGGCGAGGGTATCCAGCACATCGCCTGCTTCACCGACAACATCTATGAGACGGTGGAGGCGATGCGCGCGCACGGCGTCGAGTTCCTGGATACGCCGGACACCTATTTCGACGTGGTCGACCTGCGCATTCCCGACAACGGCGAGGACGTGGAACGCCTGCGCAGGAACAAGATCCTGATCGACGCCGACCCTGAGACCAAGCAGCGCAAGCTGCTGCAGATATTCACCCAGAACGCGATCGGTCCGATTTTCTTCGAGATCATCCAGCGCAAGGGTAACGAGGGCTTCGGCGAAGGCAACTTCCAGGCGCTGTTCGAGAGCATCGAGCGCGACCAGATCAAGCGCGGCGTGCTGTAAGCGCACTACCATCGAGCCCCTCCCGCGCGGAGGGGCCCGGCACAACGGATACAGGCAGGTCAGTGATGGTCAGCAGTGGTTATCAATCCGGTTTCGGCAACGAGTTCGCCACCGAGGCCGTGCCCGGTACCTTGCCGGTGGGACGCAATTCGCCGCAGCAGGTGGCCCATGGCCTGTATGCCGAGCAGCTGACCGGCACCGCCTTCACCGCGCCGCGCGGGGCCAACCGCCGCAGCTGGCTGTACCGGATCCGCCCGGCGGCGATGCACGGCGAGTTCACCCCGTTCGCGCAGCCGCGCCTGCATGGCGAGTTCAGCCATGCCGCGGTGTCGCCCAACCAGCTGCGCTGGGACCCGCTGCCGCTGCCGACCACGCCCACCGATTTCATCGAAGGCCTGTACACGATGGGTGGCAACGGCGGCCCTGCTGCGCACAGTGGCGCCGGCATCCACCTGTATGCGGCCAACGCCGACATGCGCGGGCGCTGGTTCTACAACGCCGATGCCGAACTGCTGATCGTGCCGCAGCTGGGCCGGCTGCGGCTGCGCACCGAGCTGGGCCTGATCGAGATCGAGCCGCAGCAGATCGCGGTGATCCCGCGCGGCGTGCGCTTTGCCGTCGAGCTGCCGGACGGGCAGGCGCGCGGCTATGTCTGCGAGAACTTCGGTGCGCTGCTCAAGCTGCCCGATCTGGGCCCGATCGGCAGCAACGGCCTGGCCAACCCGCGCGATTTCGAGACCCCGGTCGCCGCCTACGAGAACGTCGAAGGCGACTTCGAACTGGTGGCCAAGTTCCAGGGCCGGCTGTGGCGCGCGGACATCGGCCATTCGCCGCTGGATGTGGTCGGCTGGCATGGCAACTACGCGCCGTACCGCTACGACCTGCGCCACTTCAACACCATCGGTTCGATCAGCTACGACCACCCGGACCCGTCGATCTTCCTGGTGCTGCATTCGGCCAGCGACACCCCGGGCACCAGCAACCTGGATTTCGTAATCTTCCCGCCGCGCTGGCTGGTGGCGCAGGACACCTTCCGCCCGCCGTGGTTCCACCGCAACATCGCCAGCGAGTTCATGGGCCTGATCCACGGTGCCTATGACGCCAAGGCCGAGGGCTTCGTGCCCGGCGGCGCCTCGTTGCACAACTGCATGACCGGCCACGGCCCGGATGCGGCCACCTTCGACAAGGCCTCGCAGGCGGATCTGTCCAAGCCGGACGTGATCACCGACACCATGGCCTTCATGTTCGAGACGCGCGGGGTGATCTGTCCGAGCGAGCAGGCGGTGGCGGCAGCGCATCGCCAGCGTGGCTACCAGGCCTGCTGGAGCGGCCTGCGCAGCAACTTCATCCCACCGCAGGGGTAATCCGCTCCTGGGCCGGCGGCGTCCGGGTTTCCAGCACTGCCGCCAGGTGGGCGCCGGGCAGTATTTCCTGCAAGCCTTCGCGTACCCGCCGCGCATAGCCGGCGGAGGTCAGTGCCGGCAGGTGGTCGAGTACCCGCTGCAGCGCTTCCACGGTGTCGTCCTCGCTGCGTGTCGCCAGCAACCCCCGGTGCAACTGCAGGGCAGTGGGGTGGCGTTGCAGGGCGAGGATGTCCAGCACATACAGGCGTGCGGCGACCAGCGAGCGGCGCCGTCCGCTGACAGGCAGGGTCGCGGCGGCGGGAGGTGGCGTTGCCGGTACTTCGACGCCACCGTGCAGGTAGCCGTCGCGCTGCAGCTGGGCGATCAGCATCGGTGTATCGCTGCCCAGCAGCACCGCCAGCGCGGCCCGGGCGCGCTTGGTCTTGCACGGTTGCATCGGGAGTGGGGCTCGACGCGGAAGGGGATGAGCCTGCCAGCGGCCCGTGAAAGCCGCATGACAGCGGCGTGCTCACCTGCACGCGGCAGCGGGCTGGCTAGACTCGGCCTCGACCTGTCCGGAGTCGCCGCATGAACCGTATCGCCCTGTTGTTGCTGATCCTTGCCGGCCTGCTGGGTGGCTGTGAGCGCCCGCCGGCGCCGGATACTTTGCCGCGTGCGGCCGAACCCGCGCCTTCCTCCGGGGCGGCGCCCGCGAAGGTGGCGAGCGGCGACGCCAGCTGGCAGGGCTACGGTCCGTTGCAACTGGGCATCGGTGCGGAACAGTTGCGCACGCTGTGGCCGGGCGAGTTGCAGGGGGATGTGGTTGCCGATGGCGGCTGCTATTACCTCAGTCCCGCGGGAGAGGACGATGCGCGGCCGTTCTTCATGATCGAGGGCAACCGTTTCGTGCGCTATGACCTGCGCAGCAGTGCTGCCCCGGCACCGGGCGGCGGCACGGTCGGTATGGACCTGGGGCAGCTGCAGGCGTTGTACCCGGATGCCGATATTCCGCAGCCCCACAAGTACGTGGCCGGCGGCAAAGTCCTGCGCGTCCCCGCGGCCGAAGGCGGCACCGGCGTGCTGGTGATCGAGCTGGGCGCCGACGGCAAGGCCAGCGCGTGGCGGGTGGGTCTGCCGCCGCAGGTGGATTACGTGGAAGGCTGCGGCTGATACCCTGCTGCCGCTTGCGGTGCGGGTGCTGGCGCGGCCCTGGAACCACCGTCATCACTACCGGGAGAGACGCGCAATGTTTGAAGCCATCGTGTGGTTCGTGCTGGGACTGGTGCTGCTGGCACTGGGCGGCGACTCCATCGTCAAGGCGGCCTCCGGGCTGGCGCAGCGTTTCGGCGCTTCGCCGTTCGTCGCCGGCCTGCTGCTGGTGGCGTTCGGCACCTCGCTGCCGGAGCTGGTGGTCAATGCCCGCGCGTTCGTGGTCGGTGCGCAGGACCTCGCACTGGGCAACGCGTTGGGCAGCAACATCGTCAACGTCGGCCTGACCATGGGCCTGGCGGCACTGGCGTTCCCGCTGCTGGTGCGCACACGGCTGCTGTCGCCGTTGTTGGTGCTGCTGGCGGTGGCCACGCTGGCGCTGATCGTGTTCGGTCTGGATGGCGTGATCAGCCGCTTCGAGGGCGTTGTGCTGCTGCTGGGTTTCGTCGCCGTGCTGGCGTTGCTGTTGTCACGCGCGCGGCGCGAACCGGTCGAGCTGCAGCAGAATATCGCCGACTACGCGACCACCCGCACGATGCTGTGGTTGAACGTGGTCCGCCTGCTGATCGCCGCGGTGGTGCTGTACTACGGCGCGCGCTGGGTGGTGCAGGCCGCGCCGCTGATCGGGGCCGGCTGGGGCATGTCGCCGTTGCTGGCCGGCCTGTTGCCGGTCGCCATCGGTACCGCCTTGCCGGAAGTGGCCGCGGCCATCGCCGCCGCGCGGCGCGGACAGGGCGACATGGTGGTGGGCCACGTCATCGGCTCGAGCCTGTTCAACCTGCTGGTGGTGGTCGGCGGCATGGCGGCGCTGCGGCCGATGCCGCTGCCGGCCTCGTTCGTGCGGCTGGAACTGCCGGCGGCGATCGTGTTCGTGCTGATGCTGTACCCGATGCTGCGCGGTGACCTGAGGATCAGCCGTGGCGAGGGCGTGGTGCTGTTTGTGGCGTTCCTGGCCTGGGTGGGGCTGGAACTGGCGCTGCTGTACTGACTGACAGGGGAAGGGAATGGGGATGCGCAAGTGGGTGGGCGGTGCGGTGCTGGGCGTGGCACTGGCCGGATGCGGGATGCTGCCCAGGCAGCAGGCGTCCTGGATCGACGCGGCGATGGCGGTGCAGCTGGCGGCCGCCGCCGGCCCCGGCCGCGGTGTGGATGGCGTGTTCGCACTGAACGTGCGCAGGACCGGTGAGGACAACGGCCGGCTGTTCCTGGGGTCGCAGCCGGACTACCGTGATCCGCGTAACCTCAGCGTCGCGCTGGATCCGCAGGCGCGGCTGGCGCTGGCCGGGCAGCTGCAGGCCGATCCGAAAACGGTGCTGAAGGACAAGCCGATCCTGGTGCGCGGTACCGCGCGCATGGTGCGCATCGACTTCACCGACGCCCAGGGCCAGCCCAGTGGCAAGTACTACTACCAGACCCATGTCCGGGTCAGCGACGCGGCACAGATCCAGCTGCGCTGACAGCGGCCGGGTCCGTACCGGATAAGCGCCGCCGCCTCAGCGCGGCGGCGTGTTGGCGTCGGCCTCGACGTTCCCGCCAGCCGGCGGTTCCGGGCGGCTTTCCATCATCAGCGACAGCGCCGCCTTGGCCATCAGGTGGGCGCTGATCGGCGCGGTGATGAACAGGAACACGGTGATCAGCAGCTCGCGTGGCTGCGGGTCCTCGCCGAGGAAGATGTGATAGGTGACCGAGCATGCCAGCACGCAGCCCACGCCCAGCGTGCTGGCCTTGGTCGGCGCGTGCAGGCGCTTGAAAAAGTCGGAGAAACGCACCAGCCCCAGTGCCCCGATGAGGATGAAGAAACTGCCGAACAGCAGCAGCGCCGACAGTGCGATCTGCAGGAAGGTGATCATTCGACGATATCCCGGCGCAGCACGAACTTGCTCAGCACCACGGTGCTGCAGAAACCGAGCATGGCGATCACCAGCGCGGCCTCGAAGTAGATGGCCGAATCCAGATAGATGCCGAACAGCATCAGCTCGGCGATGGCGGTGACCGAGAGCGTGTCCAGCGCGAGGATGCGGTCGGGCACGGTCGGGCCACGCAGCAGCCGCCACAGCGCCAGCAGCATCGCCAGCCCGACCACGTGCATGCACGTCACCAGGGTGAGCTCGAAAATCTGGTAACCGTTCACGGGAAGATCTCCATCAATGGGGCCTCGTAGCGGCTCTTGATCTCGTGGATCAGGGCCTGCGCATCCTCAAGGTGCAGCACGTGCACCAGCAGGTGGCGGCGGTCGGCGGACAGTGCCGCCGAGACCGTGCCCGGGGTCAGGGTGATGAAGCTGGTCAGCGCGGCGATGCCGTGGATGTTGCCGATATCCAGCGGCAGCCAGATGAAGCCGGGCTTCACCTTGTGTTCCGGCCCCAGCACCTGGGCGGCCACGCGCAGGTTGCAGACCAGGATGTCCCACAGGATCACGCAGGCCAGCCGCGGCACCGGGCGCAGGCTGCCGATACGGGCGAACTCGCGGTCCAGCCGTGCCGCGAACAGTGGAATCACCAGCCCCAGCAGCATGCCCAGCAGCAACTGGCCGAGATCGAAAGTGAAGGACATCACCATCCAGAAGGCGAGGACGGTGATCGACAGGACCGGCGCCGGGAACAGCCGGCGCAACAACGGGCGGCGTGGACTCATGGCTGCCTCACCTGCGGCGTGGTGCCGCGTACATCATCTAGGTATTGCGCCGGTGCCAGCAGCTGCGCGGCGATGGCATCGGTCTGCCGCATCAGCGGCGCGGCGAAGATGGCCATCGCCACCACATAGGCCAGCAGCAGCGAGGCGGCGGCGGTTTCGAACGGACGCGGCGGCGCCTCGGATGACTCCGGTTCCGGCACCGCATCATCGTCACCGGGCACGTGCCAGAACAGGCGGATGCCGGTGCGGGTCAATCCGATGATCACCAGCAGGCTGCTGCCCAGTACCGCCGCCCACACCACGCCGGTATGTGCATCGGGAACCGCCGACAGCAGTGCGGCCTTGGCCAGGAAACCGGCCAATGGCGGCAGGCCGGCAATGGCGACCGCGGCGACCAGGAACAGCAGGCTGGTGCCGGTCTTGCCCGGCAGCACGGTCTGTTCGCCATCGTGGTGCTGGCCGCCACGGCGCCGGCGGCGGCGGATCAGGTCGGCCACCAGGAACAGTGCGGCGGCGGTGAAGGTGCTGTGCGGCAGGTAGTACAGGCCGGCGGAGATCGTGCCGGCGTTGCCCAGCGCGAAGGCGATGAACAGCGTCGCCGCCGACACCACCACCAGGTAGGCGACCAGCACGCTCAGGCGGGTCGCCGCCAGCGCACCCAGCGCGGCCACCAGCAAGGTGGCGATGCCCGCCCACAGCAGCCAGTCACTGCCATAGCCGCTCATCGCCCCGGCATCGGCGTCGAACCACAGGCTGCTGACCCTCAGCACCGCATACAGGCCGACCTTGGTCATGATCACGAACAGTGCCGCCACTGCCGCCGGCGCCCGCGCATAGGCTTCGGGCAGCCACAGGTACAGCGGCAGCAGCGCCGCCTTGGAGCAGAACACCACCAGCAGCAGGCCCAGCGCGGCCTTGGCCAGCTTCAGGTGCGACGGCGGCAGTTCGACGATGCGCTGGCTGATCTCGGCCATGTTCAACGATCCCAGCACCGCGTAGAGCATGCCCAGCGCGATCAGGAACAGGGTCGAGGCGGTGACGTTGAACACCACGTAATGCAAGCCGATGCGCATGCGCAGCCCGCGCCCGCCGGACAGCAGCAGGCCGTAGGAGGCGATCAGCAACACCTCGAAGAACACGAACAGGTTGAAGATGTCGCCGGTCAGGAACGCACCATTCAGGCCCATCAGCTGGAACTGGAACAGCGCATGGAAGTGCGGTGCGCGCCGGTCCCAGCCGGTGCAGGCGTACAGCAGGCAGGCGATGGCCAACAGCAGGGTGGTGAGCAGCATCCAGCCGGCCAGCCCGTCGGCGACCAGCGCGATGCCCAGCCGCGCCGGCCAGTCGCCCAGCAGGTAGGCCGAAATCCGGCCCTGGCTGGTCTGCGCGAACAGCAGCGCCACCACCACCGCCAGTGCGGCCATGCTCAGCCACGCCACGCTGCGCTGCACCTTCGGCCCGTAACGGCGGTGCTCGATGAACAATGACAACGAGGCGCCGAGCAGCGGAATCAGCACCGGCAGGACCACCAGATGGTTCATGCGCCGCCTCCCGGCTGGTCCAACTGGCCGGCGCCAGGTCCGGTCTCATGCGCATCGACGTGGTCGCTGTGGTTGTCGCTGCGGCTGCGCATGGCCAGCACGATGCTCACCGCGGTCATGGCGAAGGCGATGACGATCGCGGTCAGCACCAGGGCCTGCGGCAGGGGATCGGTGTAGTGCGCCAGGCTTGTGGCCACGCCGTCCTTGAGCACCGGTGCCTTGCCGGTCACCGGCCGTCCGGCGCTGAAGATCAGCAGGTTGGTGGCATAGGACAGGAAGGTCATGCCGAGGATCATGTCGAAGCTGCGCGCGCGCAGCAGTAGGTAGATGCCGATGCCGGTGAGTACACCGATCGCGCTTGCAAGGGCCAGTTCCATCAGTGCATCTCCCCGGTGCGGGCCGAACGGCGGTGGATGTCGATCTCGCCGTTGCGGGCGTTGCGGGTGCGCGAGGGTTTGATGGTGCCCATCATCGACAGGATCAGCATCACCCCGCCGAACACCACCAGGTACACGCCGGTATCAAAACCGATCGCGCTGGCCAGCGGCACTTCGCCGATCAGCGGCAGCTGCCATTCCACGTGGCCACTGGTCAGGAACGGCACGCCGAACAGCATCGAGGCCATGCCGCTGAGCACGGCGATCAGCAGGCCCAGGCCGATGCAGCGGATGTAGTCGAAGCCGAAGCGCGATTCCACCGACACCGTGCCCTGGATCACGTACTGGATCAGCAACGGCACCGCCAGCACCAGTCCGGCGATGAAGCCGCCGCCCGGCGCGTTGTGGCCGCGCAGGAACAGGAAGATCGATACCGTCATGGTCAGCGGGAACATGATCTGCGCCAGGTCGGCCGGCACCGGCAGCTTGATCGGCGGGCCGGGCATGATCTGCTCCGGCGCCATCCGCGAGCGCCGCAGCAGCGCATGCACCACCAGTGCGGCGATGCCGAACACGGTGATCTCGCCGAAGGTGTCGAAACCACGGAAGTCGACCAGGATCACGTTGACCACGTTGTGGCCGTAGGCTTCCGGCAGCGAGCGCAGCAGCAGTTCGCCGGCCATGGTGTTGGGCGGCAGCGTCATCAGCGAATAGGCCAGCGCGGTGATGCCGGCACCGGCGACGATGGCGATCAGCGCATCGCGGCGCTTGCGCCAGCGCGAGGGTTCGGGCGGCGAGCGCGCCGGCAGGTAATTCATGGCCAGCAGCATCAGCGCCAGCGTCACCATCTCCACCATCAGCTGGGTCAGTGCCAGATCCGGTGCCGACAGGAACACGAAGGTCAGCGCCACCATCAACCCGGTGCCGCCCATCACGATCACCGCCAGCAGGCGCTGCTGGAACAGGAACAGCGCCGCGAACGCGCAGGCCAGCATCACCAGCCACAGTGTCCAGCCCAGCAGCGGCAGTGGTTGCGGGGCCGGCCACACGGGCATGGCCGGATCGGCGACATAGGGCGCGGCCACCACGAGCATCGCCACCAGCACCAGCGCCAGCAGCATGCGCTGCAGGCTGCCGTTGGCCAGCGCGGCGGTGAAGCGGTGGGCCAGCCCGAACAGCACTTCCAGATTGCGCTGGAACAGCTGCTTGCCCACCGGCCGGTTGCGTGCGGCGTACAGATCGGTGAAGCGGCGCAGGCCGACATACAGGGCGATGCCGCCGGCGACGCCGATCGCGCTCATCGCCAGTGGCAGATTGAAGCCGTGCCACACCGCCAGGCTGTAGTCCGGCAACGCCGGGCCGAGGATCGCCTGTGCGCCGGCCCGCAGCGTCGGGGCTACGGTCAGTGCCGGCACGATGCCCACCGCTAGGCAGATGACCACCAGCACCGCCACCGGTACTTTCATCCAGCGCGGCGGCTCATGCGGCACCACGTCGATATCCAGCGGGCCCTTGCCGAAGAAGGTGTCATGGACGAAGCGCAGGCTGTAGGCCACGCCCAGCACACCGGCCAGCAGCGCGGCCAGGCTCACCGCGTTGCGCATCCAGTCCGGGCCTTCGGTGGCCAGCGCCTCGGCGAACAGCATCTCCTTGGACAGGAAGCCGTTGAGCAGCGGAATGCCGGCCATCGCCAGCGAGGCGACGATCGCCAATGAGCTAGTGACCGGCATCAACTTGCGCAGGCCGCCGAGGCGGCGCATGTCGCGGGTGCCGGTCTCGTGGTCGATGATGCCCGCGGCCATGAACAGCGAGGCCTTGAAGGTGGCGTGGTTGAGGATGTGGAACACGCCGGCGACCACCGCCATCGGCGTGGACAGGCCGAACAGCAGGGTGATCAGGCCCAGGTGCGAGATCGTCGAATAGGCCAGCAGGCCCTTGAGGTCGTGCTGGAAGATCGCGTTCCAGGCGCCGATAAGCAGGGTGATCGCGCCGATGCCGCTGACCACGTAGAAGAACAGCTCGGTGCCGGCCAGTGCCGGGTGCAGCCGCGCCAGCAGGAACACGCCGGCCTTCACCATCGTCGCCGAGTGCAGATAGGCCGACACCGGCGTCGGTGCCGCCATCGCATGCGGCAGCCAGAACTGGAACGGGAACTGCGCGCTCTTGGTGAAGATGCCGGCCAGCACCAGCAGCAGCGCCCACGGATACAGCGCGCTGCTGCGGATCAGCTCGCCCGAAGCCAGCACCACGTCCAGGTCGAAACTGCCGACAATGCGGCCGATCAGCAGCACGCCGCCGAGCAGCGCCAGGCCGCCGGCACCGGTGATGATCAGCGCCATGCGCGCGCCTTCGCGCGCTTCCCTGCGGTGCGACCAGAAGCCGATCAGCAGGAACGAACTGATGCTGGTCAGCTCCCAGAACACCATCAGCAGCAGCAGGTTGCCGGACAGCACCATGCCCAGCATCGCGCCCATGAACAGCAGCAGGTAGCTGTAGAAACGCCGCGTGCTGTCCTGCGGTGACAGGTAGTAATGCGCATACAGCACCACCAGTGCGCCGATGCCCAGCACCAGCCCGGTGAACATCCACGCCAGGCCGTCCAGGCGCAGCGTGATGTCCAGCCCGATCTGCGGCAGCCATTGCCAGCTCCTGCGAACCACTTCGCCGTCCAGCACCGCCGGCGTCAGGCTGCCGAGCAGGGCCAGTCCCAGCAGCGGTGCAGCACCTGCAAGCCCGGCGGCGGCAACGCGCGACAGACGACCGGACAGGGCGATGACGGCGGCCAGCAGGAAGGGCAACGCAAGGAGCAGCAACAGGACTGGCGGCATGCAGGGGAGGTGGGTGAAGCGGATGGCTTTCAAGTCTAGCAGGCGCGTTTTTACCGCTCGTCGCGTTTTATGAACAAGCCGTTCTATTTCAGCGGGGCGGCATGCCGGTACACCGCGTTGTGTCTGTGTGGACAGTCGCGGGAAACGCTGGTTCTGCATCTGCGGCGGGAGGGCCCGGTGCGGGAAATCCGTCGCGTTCGCCTATCCTTGGCACATGGAAAATGATCTGGACATGTCCGCCGTTTCCCGCAAGGCGCTGGTATTCGGCGCCAGCGGCCAGATCGGCGTGTGCCTGCTGGCGAACCTGCGCGCCGCTGGCTGGACGGTGACGGCGGTGTCACGCCAGCCGCAACTTCCCGGGCCGGGACTGTGCTGGGTGCAGGGGGATCTTTCCGGTGCCTGGCAGGGGGCCGATGATTTCGACGCGGTGTTCTGCTGCGGCCCGCTCGATCACTTCGCGCGCTGGTATGCGGCTTCGGCCATGCACGCGCCGCGCGTGGTCGCTTTCGGTTCCACCAGTGTGGAGGTCAAGCGCGATTCCAGCGACCCGGCCGAGCGCGATGTCGCCCGGCGCCTGCGCGAGGCCGAGCAGCTGCTGTTCGCCACTGCCGCGGGGCGTGATGTCGCCGCCACCGTGCTGCGGCCCACCCTGGTGTATGGGGCAGGGCGCGACAAGACCCTGAGCGCGATCGCGGCACTGGCCGTTCGCACCGGCTTCTTCCTCCTGCCCACCTGCGCCACCGGCCTGCGCCAGCCGGTGCATGTGCAGGATCTGGGCGATGCGGCACTGCGTGTGGTCGAATTTCCGGAAACCGCCGGGCGCGCCTATGCGCTGGGTGGCGGGGAAATCCTCGGCTACAGCGAAATGGTGCGGCGGGTGCTGGCCTCGCTGACGACGCACCCCCGGTTGTGGCGGGTACCGACGCCGCTGTTCATGCTGGTATTGCGCGTGGCACATGCCAGCGGACGGCTGCAGAACATCAACCGGGCCGCACTGGCGCGCATGCGCGAACCGCTGGTGTTCGACACCGGCCCGGCGCAGCGCGACTTCGGCTATGCGCCGCGGCCGTTCCTGCCGACCCGGGAAATGGTCGGGCTGTAGCCGGCCGCCGTGCGCGGTGATTGCGGCGGCTCCTTGCCGGCGCAGGTACCGTTCGGTATGCCGCGTACGGGCGCTAGTAGCGCCAGCCGAATTGCCGGAACAGCTTGGCCAGCACCCAGATCGGGCCGATCAGCAGGTAGGTCAGGTCGGTGAAGAAGCTGGGACGGCGACCTTCGATCTTGTGGCCGATGAACTGCGCGATCCACGCCACCACGAACACGCCGATGGCGATGTACAGCAGCATCGTGATTCCCAGACGGTCTTCCAGCAGCCGGCAGATGCAGCCGAACACGAAGAAGATGATCAGCATGCCGATGCCCAGCGGGCGTGACAGGCGGTTGTACCAAGCCCAGGTGGCGAACATCGCCAGGGCGGCCCAGACGCCGTGCTGGAACCAGGTCAACAGCGGCGGGATGCACCACAGCAGGGCGATCACCGACCACAGGATGGCGGGAACCGCGACCACGTGGATGGCCTGGTTGGTGTGGTTGACGTGATCGCCGGAATAGCTGGTGAAGTACCGGTCTACCGGGCGTGCGATGCGCGTGTCCATGGTCTCTCCCACCTGTGGTGGGCCGAGCATAGCGCGGCTTCCCTACGGCTGCGCACGGTGCGCAGCCGCAGGGGCGGGGTCAGTCGATGTGGATGCCGGCCAGCCGCTGCAGCGCTTCGGCGTACTTGGCGCGGGTGTGCTCGATCACCGAGGCTGGCAGCGCCGGGCCCGGGGCGGTCTTGTCCCAGTCCAGCGTCTCCAGGTAGTCGCGCACGAACTGCTTGTCGTAGCTCGGCGGGCTGATGCCGACCTGGTACTCGTCGGCCGGCCAGTAGCGCGAGGAATCGGGCGTGAGCATCTCGTCCATGATGTACAGGCGCCCGTCGGCGTCGGTGCCGAACTCGAACTTGGTGTCCGCCAGCAGGATGCCGCGCTCGGCCGCATAACCGGCGGCGAACTTGTAGATACGCAAGGTGGCATCGCGCACCTTCTCGGCCAGGTCCGCGCCCACTGCCTTGACCATTGCGTCGAAATCGATGTTCTCGTCATGGTCGCCGACAGCCGCCTTGGTGGACGGGGTGAAGATCGGCTCGGGCAGCTTCTCGGCCTGCTGCAGGCCGTCGGGCAGGGCGATGCCGCTGACCTTGCCGGTGCGCTGGTAGTCCTTCCAGCCGCTGCCGATCACATAGCCGCGGGCGATCGCTTCCACCGGCACCGGCTTGAGCTTTTTGGTCACCACCGCACGCTTGGCGTACAGCGCCGGATCGACGCCCTCGGGCAGCACGCTGGCCACATCGATGCCGGTCAGGTGGTTGGGCATCAGGTGTTCGGTCTGCTTGAACCAGAAATTGGACACCTGGCACAGCATCTCGCCCTTGCCCGGGATCGGGTCGGGCAGCACCACGTCGAATGCCGACAGGCGATCGGTGGCCACGATCAGCAGGTACTCGCCCGCAGGCGTATCGGCAGGCAGGCGTTCGCGCGGGATATCGAATACATCACGCACCTTGCCGCGATGGCGCAAGGGCAGGCCGGGAAGATCGGATTGCAGCAGCGTGGTCGGCACGGGCACTCCTGGGGCTTGGCAATGATGCCGCCGGCGTGGAGGACCCGGATCTGGAGGACCCGCTGGGCCCGCGGCTGGACGGCGGGCGGCCTAGTGTAAAGCCGGATTGGCCCGCTGTGGCATAAAATGCGGCTCCAATCCATCCACAGGCCATACCCTCGTCCATGCGCTGGTACGGAAAACTGCTCGGTTTCATCGCCGGGGCCCTGCTGTTCAGGCCCAACCCCCTGTTTGGCGCGGTCATCGGCCTGCTGCTGGGGCACGCCTTCGACAGCGACTGGTTCCGGCTGGGCAGGGACCTGCCGTACCGCGAGCTGGGCGTCACCCGCGAGGCCACCGACGCCGAGATCGACCTGGCCTACCGCCGGCTGATGTCCCAGTACCACCCCGACAAGGTGGCCGGCGCCGCGCCCGAGCTGCGCGAACAGGCCGAAAAAAAGGCCCGGCAGATCAATGCCGCCTACGACCGCATCAAAGCCCTGCGCAAGCGCTGAGAGCGTGCCCACCTTCCTGCTGCGCTCGCCCCACGCCCCGCGTGCGTTGCTCGCAATGCTCACGTATTCCACATACGCTGCGCTTGCTCCGCTACGCCACGGCGCGCAGACCGTCGCTCGCGACGGAACGTGAACCCGTTCTACAAGGCTCTTCCACCATGTCCAACTGCATCATCGCCCCCTCCATCCTGTCGGCCAATTTCGCCAAGCTCGGCGAGGAGGTCGACAACGTGCTGGCCGCTGGCGCCGACTGGGTCCATTTCGACGTGATGGACAACCATTACGTGCCCAACCTCACCATTGGCCCGATGGTCTGCCAGGCGCTGCGCAAGCACGGCGTGACCGCGCCGATCGACGTGCACCTGATGGTCGAGCCGGTAGACCGTATCGTCCCGGACTTCGCCGAGGCCGGCGCCAGCATCATCAGCTTCCACCCGGAAGCCAGCCGCCACGTGCATCGCACCATCCAGCTGATCAAGTCGCACGGCTGCAAGGCCGGACTGGTACTGAATCCGGGTACGTCGGTGGAAGTGCTGGACTGGGTGCTGGAGGACCTGGACCTGGTGCTGCTGATGTCGGTCAACCCCGGCTTCGGCGGCCAGGCGTTCATCCCGTCCACGCTGGACAAGCTGCGCGCGGTGCGGGCGATGATCGACAAGCTCGGCAAGCCGATCACCCTGGAAGTGGATGGTGGCGTCAAGGCCGACAACATCGGTGCGATCGCCGCTGCTGGCGCCGACGCGTTTGTCGCCGGCTCGGCCATCTTCAATGCGCCGGACTATGCCGACGTGATTGCCAAAATGCGTACGAACGTCGCCACGGCGCGAAGCTGAGCTATGGCCGACGTCCACATCCGTCCCGCAACGGCCGAGGATGCGGGGCTGATCCTGCATTTCATCCGCGAACTGGCGATCTACGAGAAGGCCGAATCCTCGGTGCAGACCGATGAGGCCGGCATCCGTGCCAGCCTGTTCGGTGCCGATGCCAAGGCGCAGGCGCTGGTGTGCGAACGCGACGGGCAGGCGATCGGCTACGCGGTGTACTTCTACAACTACTCCACGTGGCTGGGCCGCAACGGCATCTATCTGGAAGACCTGTACATCAGCCCCGAGCAGCGCGGCAGCGGTGCCGGCAAGGCGCTGCTGCAGCACATCGCCAGGCTGGCGGTGGCGCAGGGCTGCGGGCGATTCGAGTGGTCGGTGCTGGACTGGAATACGCCGGCCATCGAGTTCTACAAGGCGGCCGGCGCCGTGGCGCAGGACGAGTGGACGGTGTACCGGCTGCAGGGCGATGCTCTGCGCAAGTTTGCTGAAGGCCGCTAGCGTAGTGCCGAGCCATGCCCGGCAGAGGCGTTTGTGGTGCCACGATTTCGCAGGAGCGGTGTAAGCCGCGAAGCTCATATCAATGAGGCTGCGGCACATGCGCAAGAAGACAAAAAAGCCGCAGTGTCGCCACTGCGGCCGGGGAATCCATCGGAGGCTGATCCTGCCTCCATCCATCGTCCCTGCTATGGACTTCCATTCTCCGGATCGACAATGACAGCGGCGTGACAATCACCGGTATGCGCTGACGCAACGGGCCGCGTTATCTGCTTGAGAAGGACATGAGGCCGGTACTCCGGTTCCTCACTCTCAAGGGCAGGCCGGTTGTATGCGCAGGTGCCTGCCGGAACCCCGTTGTTTGATGGCTGGATCGTTGCCACTGCAAGCATTTGCGCCTGTTGCAGATGCACACCGCGGCACGATCTTGCGGTAGAGTTGCGCGGTGCCCATTCTGACGACCAAGCGTTACCTTTCTTCCGCTCGCCGCTGGTGGCGATGGTGGCCCGTTGCCGTCGTCCGTACCGCCACCGTCGATTCCCGGAAGGAAAGCCGTCTTGATCACGCAAGAGCAGTTCCAGCAGCTGGCCACTGAAGGCCATAGCGCACCCCCGCACAATTTCGTCCCCGTCGTCCGTGAAGTGCTGTCCGACCTGGACACGCCGCTTTCGGTCTACCTGAAGCTCGCCGACGGTCCGTATACCTATCTGTTCGAATCGGTCGAGGGCGGTGAGCGCTTCGGTCGTTATTCGATCATCGGCATGCCCGCACGCCGCATCTACAGCTTCCGCGGCCATACGCTGGAAGTGAGCGAACTGGGCGAAGTGGTGGAGCGCCGCGAGGTTGCCGATCCGCTGGCCGAAGTGGAAGTGCTGCGCAAGCAGTATTCGGTGCCGCAGCTGGACGGCCTGCCGGGTTTCACCGGCGGCCTGGTCGGCTGGTTCGGCTTCGAGTGCATCCAGTACATCGAACCGCATCTGGGTGCGGGCGACAAGCCTGATGAACTCGGTACGCCGGACATCCTGCTGATGCTGTCCGAAGAGCTGGCGGTGTTCGACAACCTCAAGGGTCGCCTGTACCTGATCGTGCACGCCGACCCGTCACAGCCGCAGGCCTGGGCGCGGGCAAACCGTCGTCTTGATGAGCTGGCCCATCGCCTGCGCCAGGGCGGTGCCGGTTACCCGCAGCCGCAGGTGTCCGATGCCATCGACGAGCAGGATTTCCAGTCCTCCTTCACCCGCGAGGAATATCACGCGGTGGTGCGCAAGGCCCAGGAATACGTGCTTGCCGGCGACATCTTCCAGGTGGTGCCGAGCCAGCGCTTGCGCGTGCCGTTCCGCGCGCGGCCGATCGACGTCTACCGCGCGCTGCGTGCGTTGAATCCGTCGCCATACATGTATTTCATCGACGTGGGTGGCACTCAGGTGGTGGGTTCGTCGCCGGAGATCCTCGCGCGGCTGCGCGATGGCGTGGTCACTGTGCGGCCGATCGCCGGTACCCGCCCACGCGGCGCCACGCCGGAGCTGGACAAGGCGTTGGAAGCCGAGCTGCTGGCCGATCCGAAGGAACGTGCCGAGCACGTGATGCTGATCGATCTGGGCCGCAACGACGTCGGCCGCATTGCCGAGCCGGGCACCGTGCAGGTGGGCGAGCAGTTCGTGATCGAACGCTACAGCCACGTCATGCATATCGTCAGCGAAGTGACCGGCACGCTGAAGGCGGGCCTGAGCTACAGCGACGTGCTGCGGGCGACCTTTCCGGCCGGCACGGTCAGCGGTTCACCGAAGATCCGTGCATTGGAAATCATCCGCGAGCTGGAGCCGGTCAAGCGCAACGTGTACTCCGGTGCGGTCGGCTACATCGGCTGGCACGGCGATGCCGATACCGCCATCGCCATCCGCACCGCGGTGATCCAGGACGGCCACCTGTACGTGCAGGCCGGCGGCGGCGTGGTCCATGACTCCGATCCGGACGCCGAGTGGCAGGAAACCATGAACAAGGGCCGCGCGCTGTTCCGCGCGGTGGCGCAGGCGGCGAAGGGGCTTTGATCCCGCGTCCGTTACCGACCTACAGGCAGGAATTCCCATGCTGTTGATGATCGACAACTACGACAGCTTCACCTTCAACCTTGTGCAATACCTGCAGATGCTGGGTGCCGAGGTGAAGGTGGTGCGCAATGACGCGATCAGCGTCGAGCAGATCGCCGCGTTGCAACCCTCGCACATCGTGGTTTCTCCCGGACCGAAGACGCCCAACGAAGCCGGTGTATCGCTGGAGGTGATCCGCCAGTTGGGGCCGAGCATTCCCCTGTTCGGCGTGTGTCTGGGCCACCAGAGCATCGGCCAGGTGTATGGCGGGAACGTGATCCGCGCCGGCAACATCATGCACGGCAAGACTTCGGCCATCCGGCATGAAGGCAAGGGCGTGTTCGCCGGTCTGCCGGACGGCTATGAGGCCACCCGTTACCACTCGCTGGTGGTGGACAAGGACAGCTTGCCGGCCGAACTGGAGATCACCGCCTGGACCGAGAATCCGGATGGTTCGATGGAGGAGATCATGGGCCTGCGGCACCGTGAATATCCGGTGGAAGGCGTGCAGTTCCATCCCGAGTCGATCCTCACCCAGCACGGTCACGCATTGTTGAAGAACTTCCTGGATCGTACGTGCTGATCGCCTTGCGTCATCTCCAGCAGTCCAGTCGCTGTTGCCTGACGGTAGCCGTGGGGCCGGCATCGTGAGTGATGCGGACCTGCGGCTGTTCGTGGTGATGCTCGGTGGCCGTCATGCGCGTGCCAATACCGAAGTGCATGACGTGGTGTTCGCGGTCGCGCCGGAGATCGGGCAGACCTACGCGCAGCTGCGCCAGCAATGGTTCGGCGAGCCGGGCGGGTTGCACCTGGATTCGTGGATGACGGTCGACGGCGTCGAGGACTGGCAGGTACGCCTGTCGCAGGATGCGCCCGCTGCCGATGCGCCGACGCTGTTCTTCGTCAACCTCGGTGGTTACGTGGACGGCGAGTTCGGTGAAGCGCACCGCTATCTGCTGGTGATCGCCGCCGACGCGGTGGAAGCCAAACACAAGGCACTGGCGCAGGCCGAAGCGCAGTGGGTCAAGCCGCACCGTGACGCCTTGCTGGACGTGGACAGCTGCCTGCCTGTCGGCCCGATCGGTGGCCTGCATGTGCAGCTGATCCCCGGCCCCCACACCGGCATCCGCTGCCACAGCGACTACATCGTTATTTCCTGACACTGGAGTTTTCATGACCATCACCGCGCAGGAAGCCCTGCAACGCACCATCGAGCATCGGGAAATCTTCTTCGACGAAATGGTCGAGCTGATGCGGCAGATCATGCGCGGGGAAATCTCGCCGACCATGACCGCGGCGATCCTCACCGGCCTGCGCGTCAAGAAGGAAACCGTGGGCGAGATCGCCGGCGCGGCCACGGTGATGCGCGAGTTCGCGTTGCCGGTACAGGTGTCCGACAAGACCCATCTGGTCGATATCGTCGGGACCGGTGGCGATGGCTCGCATACCTTCAACATCTCTACCTGCTCGATGTTCGTGGTGGCCGCGGCCGGCGCCAAGGTGGCCAAGCATGGCAACCGCAGCGTGTCGTCCAAATCCGGCAGCGCCGATGCGGTGGAGGCGCTGGGGGCGGTGATCGAGCTCACCCCGGAGCAGGTGGCTGTTGCGATCGAGCAGACCGGCATCGGCTTCATGTTCGCGCCGATGCACCACCCGGCGATGAAGGTCGTGGCGCCGGTACGCCGGGAGATGGGCGTGCGCACCATTTTCAACATCCTCGGTCCGCTGACCAACCCGGTCGGTGCCACCAATATCCTGATGGGCGTGTTCCATCCGGATCTGGTCGGCATCCAGGCGCGTGTGCTCGGCGAGCTGGGCGCAGAACGGGCGCTGGTGGTGTGGGGTCGCGACAACATGGACGAGATCTCGCTGGGCGCCGGCACGCTGGTTGGCGAGCTGCGTGACGGCAAGGTGCGCGAGTATGAAATCCATCCGGAAGACTTCGGCATCGCCATGTCCGCCAGCCGCAATCTCAAGGTCGCCAATCCGGAAGAGTCCATCGCCATGCTGCGTGGCGTGCTGGACAACGTGCCCGGCCCGGCCAACGACATCGTCGCGCTCAATGCCGGCGCCGCGCTGTATGTGGCCGGCGTGGCCGACAGCATCGCCGATGGCCTGGCGCGCGCACGCGCGGTGATCGCCGATGGCAGTGCCCGTGCGCGCATGCAGCAGTACGTCGCCGCCAGCCGTATGCTGGCCGGCAAGTCCTGAGTTTTCCGATTTTCCGTATCCGCAACACCCGTCTTCCAGGAAGCCGATCCATGAGTGACATCCTCAACACCATCCTCGCCCGCAAATCGCAGGAGGTGGCCGAGCGCAGTGCCCGCATGCCGTTGGCCGAGTTGAAAGCGCGCGTGGCCGATGCGCCGCCGGTGCGCGGCTTTGCCAATGCGCTGCAGGCGGCCATCGCCAATGGCGACCCTGCGGTGATCGCCGAGATCAAGAAGGCCAGTCCGTCCAAGGGCGTGATCCGCGCCGAGTTCCATCCGGCCGACATCGCCGTGAGTTACGAGTTTGGCGGTGCCAGCTGCCTGTCGGTGCTGACCGACGTGGATTTCTTCCAGGGTGCCGACGCCTACCTGCAGCAGGCACGCGAGGCCTGCACGTTGCCGGTGCTGCGCAAGGACTTCGTGATCGATCCATACCAGGTGGTCGAGGCCCGCGTGCTGGGTGCCGATTGCGTCCTGCTGATCGTCGCCGCGCTGGATGATCGCCAGCTGGCCGAGCTGTCCGATCTGGCGATGCAGCTGGGCATGGACGTGCTGGTGGAAGTGCACGACATCGACGAGCTCGAGCGCGCGCTGCAGGTGCCGGTGCCGCTGGTGGGCATCAACAACCGCAACCTGCGCACGTTCGAGGTTTCGCTGGACACCACCTTGTCGATGAAGGACGCGGTGCCGCGCGACCGCCTGCTGGTCACCGAAAGCGGCATCCTCGGTCCGGCCGACGTGACGACCATGCGCGACGCCGGCATCAATGCGTTCCTCGTCGGTGAGGCTTTCATGCGCGTGGACGAGCCGGGTGAGGGCCTGCGTCAGCTATTCTTTCCGGCATGAGTGCGACACGTACGTTCGTGCCGCTCTGGCACCGGGGCCAACCCGAACACACGTAGTGAAAACCCCTCGGGGTTAATTAGACATTGCTGGTGAAGCTGAGGTCGTACATTTCAGCTTCGCCGCAAGGGCGATGTTGGGTGTACATGGAATACCTCCATGGCCCTGCCATGCCCTGCAAATCAAGGCTCTTTCTGCAATAGAGAGCGGCCAACTACACGACACGAACGGTGTCTTGTTGATCATTGTCCTGCCTGTCTGGAAGACAGGAAGTAGGACCCGGCGTGTGACCGCCGGTAGCCTTAGATGGCGTGCGTCTCTGGCAACGGAGGGGTGCGAAGCCCATCAAACAAGTCCCCCGCAAGGGGCGCAACAACCGCGAGGTTTTGCGCAGATTCTGGTAGCAGCAGACCGGATGAGGGGCGAGGCTGGCTGAAATGGGTAACTTTTGTGAACTGTTGATAAACGTCGTAAGAAGAGAAGTGCTCAAGCTGCTAGCGGGCATTTTCGTGGCCGGTCATTCCGCTTCATGTACGGAATGCGTCACCAGACAAGCCACCGGCGAACAGACAGACCCTGCCTCAGTCGTGTGATCTCCAAGGAACGTGGTAAGCCCGTCTTCCTGCCCTCCGGGCAGGCCGACCGCAAGGAAGGCTGTAGGGGATACGGGTATGGGATACCAGAGAAAGCAAATGCCGGTCTGTAACGGATCGGATAGGCCCACTTCTGGTTGGTCTGTACTCGCGTAACTCCTGATTGACCTCATCAGTCGTAGGCAGAAATTCCGCCTACTTATTCATCTAACCCGACCGGGCGCATGCCGCCCTCTCGGGCGCTCCATGTCTTCGGCCGCGGTTATCACTGGAAGGAACGAAGCATGAGAGTGACTCCTTTGGAGCCTGCACGTTCCCGCATTCCTGACACCTGGCACCAGATCGACTGGTCCCGGGTGGAACGAAATGTGCGGGGAATACAGGTTCGTATCGCGAAGGCAACACAGGAAGGCCAGTGGCGCAAGGTGAAAGCCCTGCAACGCTGGCTGACCCGCTCGTACTGCGGCAAGGCAATGGCCGTGAGGCGAGTGACAGAAAACCGAGGTGCCAGAACCCCGGGAATCGACAACGAAACCTGGAAGGAACCGGAAGCCCGCGTGGAAGCGATAGGCCGGATGCGGCGGCGAGGGTACAAACCCAAGCCGTTGCGCCGTGTCTACATCCCCAAGGCCAACGGCAAGGAACGTCCGCTGGGTATCCCGACGATGTTGGATCGGGCCATGCAGGCGCTGTACTTGCTGGCACTGGAACCGGTGAGTGAGTCAAGCAGCGATCCGAACAGCTACGGCTTCAGGATCAACCGCTCGACGCACGACGCCATGGGCCAGTTGTTTGTGTCCCTATCCCAGAAGGCTTCTGCCGAATGGGTATTGGAGGCCGACATCAAGGGGTGCTTCGACTGGATCAATCACGACTGGCTGCTGCGTAACGTCCTGATGGACAAGGCAGTGCTCGGGAAGTGGTTGAAGGCCGGAGTCATCCACAAGGGCCTGCTTCAGAAGACCGAAGCAGGAACGCCACAGGGCGGCATCATCAGCCCGACATTGGCGAACGTGACACTGAACGGGCTGGAGTCCGGCTTGCAGGCGCATCTCATCGCGCAGGTAGGCAAGACAAAGGCCAGGAATCTCAAGGTACATGTGGTGCGGTACGCAGACGACTTCGTGATTACCGGCAGCTCGAAAGAACTGCTGGAACAGGAAGTGAAGCCGTGGCTGGAACGGTTCCTCAAGGAGCGAGGGCTGGAACTGTCCACGGAGAAAACGCACATCGTGCACATCGACGACGGGTTCGATTTCCTGGGGTGGAATTTCCGCAAGTACGCGGGAAAACTGCTCATCACGCCGAGCAAGAAGAACGTGCAAGCGTTCTACCGCAAGGCCAAGGAAATCATCAGTGGACACAAGACGGCAAGGCAGGGCCAATTGATCGACCTGCTGAACCCGATGTTGCGGGGCTGGGCGAATTACCACAGCCCCGTAGTGGCCAAGAAGGCGTTCAGTCGTATGGATCACCTGTTGTTCCGTGCGATCTGGCGTTGGTGTAAACGGCGGCACTCCAAGAAGAAGGTGGACTGGGTACGGAAGAAGTATTTCCACTCGGTCGAACTTCGGAACTGGGTGTTTGCCGGGCGAACGGTAGGCAGCAATGGGAAGTGGCGGACAGCAACGTTGTTGACGCTGGCCGACACCCCCATCCGCAGGCACACGAAGGTGAAGGGGAGCTACAACCCCTTTGACCCGGCCGATGAGAAGTACGGGGAAACCCTGCGCCAACAGCGAATGCTGCACAGCAGACGCCACCGGTTGCAGTGGACGTCCCTGTTCCAATCACAAGCCGGATGCTGTGCCTTGTGCGGTGGGGCGATAACGCGGGAGACCGGATGGCACGACCACCACATCGTCTATAGGGCGATGGGCGGGTCGGATACACTGGGCAACCGCGTTCTTCTGCACCCTGTATGTCATACCCGAGTCCATCAGCTTGGTTTGAATGTTGTAAAGCCGGCCTCCTCACGGAGGCTTTAATCAGGCTTGAGCCGTATGCGGGGAAACTCGCACGTACGGTTCTTAGGGGGGAGGGTTCATGCAAATGAGCCCTCCCACCCGACGCGACTCCTATCCTGTTCCCTATGACGACGCGCAGCTGGTCGTCTTCGACTTCGATCACACCCTGTACGACGGCGATTCGGGCAGCCACCTGTTCGCCTGGCTGATCAAGCGCAATCCGTTGCGGCTGCTGGCCGCATTGCTCATCACCCCGGTTTTCGGACCGTTGGTGGCGATGTTGCCGACCCGGCGCTTCGGGATTTCCGGTTATGTGTGGATCGCCACGTTCGGCCTGCACCGGGCGCGTGAGTTCAACCGCATCATCGACCAGTACGTGCTCCGGCATGAGGCGGAAATCCGCCAGAAGCTGCTGCCGCATGCGCTGGACGTGTTCGCCGCGCACCGCAGGGCCGGTGACCGGGTGGTGGTCGCCACCGGCGCACCGCCGGAGCTGGCCCGCGCCATCCTCACGTTCGTCGCCCATCAGGGCGTGCCGGTGATCGGCAGCGAGGTAGGCCCGCGACTGGGGGCGATGGGCGCCACCCGGCACTGCCACAACGAGGAAAAAATGCGCATGCTGCGCGAACGCGGCTACGGCGACATCGCCATCGCCTATTCGGACAGCACCGCCGACCTGCCGCTGCTCAAGGCGGCCAGGGCGCCGGTGGTGGTCAATCCGAAGCATTCGCGCGTGGCGTATTTCGGCAAGGTATTGCCGGCCGGTACACCGATCCTGAACTGGGGTTGCCCGGGCCGTGGTGGTGATCCACTGCCCTGACCGGGACGCAATCCGGACAGTCACAAGGTGATGCGGGCGGCCATCAGAAGCCGCCCCTCTTGGCCGTGACCGGAAAAGAGCCTGTCATACACGGATGTGGCAGGCTCCCGCTTATGCGTTGATGCTCTTCCGACAATGCCGGGCGGAGCGTCTGCCTGAAGCCGGTTCAGCGGGTTCCGTACAGCACCACGGTCTTGCCGCGCGCATGCAGCAGGCCGTCGACCTGCAGCTTCTTCAGTACCCGGCCGGCCATTTCACGCGAACAGCCGACCAGCCGGGCGATTTCCTGGCGCGAAATCCGCAGCTGCGTGCCTTGCGGATGGCTCATCGACTCCGGCTCCTTGGCCAGGTCGTGCAGGGTGCGGATGATGCGGTCGGTCACGTCTAGGAACGCCAGCCGGCTGGCCTTGCGGCTGGTGTGCAGCAGACGTCGCGAGATCTGTGAGCCGATCGCATACAGCAGCTTGGGCGCATCCGCGGACAGCGGCCCGAGGAACAGCTGATGCAGACGCTCGTAGCTGATTTCGGCCAGTTCACACGGGGTGCGGGTACGCAGGATGACCTCGCGCTTGTCCGACTCGATGAACAGGCCCATCTCGCCGACGAACTCGCCGGCGCCGAAATAGCCCAGCACCAGTTCGCGGTCGTCCTCTTCCTCGGCAATGATGCTGACCGAGCCGCTGATGACGTAATACATGGTGCCGGCGGCGTCGCCGGGGCGGAAAACATCGGTCCGGGTGGGATAGCGGCGGCGGTGGCTGTGGGCCAGGAAACGATCGATGGTGGCTATGTCCAGAGCCAGTGGGCTGGAGGCGAGACGCGCAGTAGACACGGTTTTGACGTTCCCTTGGCTCATGATGACATTCGTGGGGCGGTGAACCCGCCGATCCGGGCAAGCTTAGCGACGCGCATGATGGCGGGCAAACCTATATGACCGGATGCACGTATCACAGGGGGGAACTTTGCCCCATAATCGACCCCTTTCCCACCATTCACAGGATCGACCGCCGTGGTCAAGCCGTTGCCTCGCCTGAGGTTGCAAGGGTTCAACAACCTCACCAAGGCCTTGAGCTTCAACATTTATGACGTCTGCTACGCGCGCAGCGAAGAGGAACGCCAGCGCTACATCGAGTACATCGACGAGGAATACAACGCCGATCGTCTCACGCAGATCCTCACGGACGTTGCCGAAATCATTGGTGCGAACATCCTCAATATCGCACGCCAGGACTACGACCCGCAGGGCGCGTCGGTGACCATCCTCATCTCCGAGGAGCCGGTGATCGACAAGCAGGCGGCCGGCAAGGAGCTGATCTCCGATGCGGTGGTCGCGCACATGGACAAGTCGCACATCACCGTGCACACCTACCCGGAAACGCATCCGCAGGAAGGTATCGCCACGTTCCGTGCCGACATCGATGTGGCCACCTGCGGTGTGATCTCGCCGCTGAAGGCGCTGAACTACCTGATCGAGAGTCTGGAATCGGACATCGTGATCATGGATTACCGCGTGCGTGGCTTCACCCGTGACGTGAAGGGCAAGAAGCACTACATCGATCACAAGATCAATTCGATCCAGAATTTCCTGGCCAAGAACATCAAGTCGCGTTACCAGACCTTCGATGTCAACGTTTACCAGGAAAACATCTTCCACACGAAGATGCACCTGAAGGACTTCGACCTGGACCAGTACCTGTTCGAGGAGAAGGCCAGGAACCTGTCCTTCAAGGAACGCATGAAGATCGAAACGCTGCTCAAGCGCGAGATCGAGGAGCTGTTCCACGGCCGCAACCTGGCCGAGTAAGCGCTCACTGCGTTGGCCGGCGTTGCCGGTGCGCGTGACAGGCGGGACGGCCCGCCCCCCGGATGATCCGGGGACCACAGCCGACGGCGGCCCGGAGCTCACGCACCGGGCCGTTTTTTTTGGCATGAAATCAGGGAGAAAACACGATGGCCTGGATCTATCTGCTGGTGGCCGGTCTGTTCGAAGTGGTCTGGGCCATCGGCCTGAAGTACACCGAAGGCTGGACGCGCCTGTGGCCCAGCGTGGGCACGCTGGTGGCGATGGGGGTGAGCTTCTGGTGCCTGTCGCAGTCGTTGCGGTCGATTCCGATCGGCACCGGCTATGCGATATGGACCGGGATCGGGGCGGTGGGCGCTGCGGCGCTGGGCATCGTGCTGTTCGGCGACAGTGCTTCCTGGCCGCGTCTGCTGTGCATCGGCCTGATCGTTTCGGGTGTGATCGGCCTGAAGCTGTTCGGCTGACAGCGGCTCGAGGCGTCGGGTGATGCCGTGAAGGGGGCGCCGCTGGCAATGTCCGGCGCCACCCCTGTCCTGCCGGTTTCGGTTCAGATCCGGTAGGCCACGGTCTTCATGACTTTGGAGGCCAGTGCCATCACCGAGGGGATCGGGAAGGGCAGTTTGCGGGCGCCGGCATGTTCGGCATGCTCGGCGTGGCGGGCCTCATCGTCCTTCATCACCTTGAGGATCTCGCGGCTGCGCTGGTCGGCTGCCGGCAGGGTTTCCAGATGCTCGTCGAGGTGGGCTTCGACCTGGCGCTCGGTCTCCACCACGAAGCCCAGGTTCCAGCCGTCGCCACGCAGGCCCGCCAGTGTGCCGATGGTATAGCTGCCGGCATACCACAGCGGGTTGAACAGGCTGGGGCGGCTGCCCAGTTCGCGCAGGCGGTCGGCGCACCAGCTCAGGTGGTCGGTTTCTTCCTGCGCCGCGGCAAGCAGGTGCTTACGGGTGGCGGGATCGCGGGCAACCGCGGCTTGTCCGAAATACAGCCCCTGGGCGCAGACTTCGCCAACATGGTTGATGCGCATCAGGCCGGCGGCATGGCGCGTCTCCGCCGGCTCCAGGACCACCTCGGGGGTATCCCCGGCAGGGTTGGCGCGGGCCGCCGCCGGGTTGCCGAACACCGTGTCCAGTGCGCGTTGTGCTTCGGTGAGCAGGTGGTCCAGCGGGGTCTGTACGCGGGCGATGGTGGTCATGGCGGTCTGGAGCGGGCGGGGTGTCGGGATTCTCGCCGCTGCTCCCGAGCCTGCCAAGGCCGCCTGTTGCCACAAGGTCCGGGAGCTTGCGCCCGCTCCACTCGGCGGGTATGATTCGGCGCTTGTGTTTCATCTTCACAACGCGTGGCAGAGTTCCGGCGGGTCTTCCGCCGCAATGAGCCCGACCTAACAGAGTTCTTTATGAGCACTTTCACTGCAAAGAACGAGACCGTCCAGCGCGACTGGTACCTCGTTGACGCCGAAGGCAAGACCCTTGGCCGTCTGGCTACCGAACTGGCCCGCCGTCTGCGCGGCAAGCACAAGCCGGTTTACACCCCCCACGTTGATACGGGCGACTACCTGGTCGTCATCAATGCAGAAAAGATTGCCGTCACCGGCAACAAGCTGCAGGACAAGATGTATCACCGTTTCACCGGCTATATCGGCAACCTGAAGAGCGAATCGCTGGGCCAGGCGCTTGAGCGTCACCCGGAGCGTGTGCTCGAGACCGCGGTCAAGGGCATGTTGCCGAAGGGTCCGCTGGGTCGCCAGATGTACCGCAAGCTCAAGGTCTACGCCGGCGCCGAGCATCCGCACGCCGCCCAGCAGCCGCAAGTTCTGGATATCTAATCATGGCTATCACGCAAAACTACGGCACTGGCCGCCGCAAGTCCTCCACCGCCCGTGTGTTCCTGCGCAAGGGTGCCGGCAACATCACCGTCAATGGCCGTCCGCTGGACGAGTTCTTTGGCCGTGAAACCGCGCGCATGATCGTGCGTCAGCCGCTGGAACTGACCAACAACACCGAGAGCTTCGACATCCTGGTCACCGCCTCCGGTGGCGGCACCACCGGTCAGGCCGGTGCGATCCGCCTGGGCATCGCCCGTGCGCTGGTCGAATACGACGAAACCCTGAAGACCGAGCTGCGCAAGGCCGGCTTCATGACCCGTGACGCCCGTGAAGTCGAGCGTAAGAAGGTCGGTCTGCACAAGGCCCGTCGCGCCACCCAGTTCTCCAAGCGCTGATTTCCAGCGTGCTGGATCGGGCAACTCCGGTTGCCCGGCTGGTTGCGAAGCAAAAGCCCGGCCTGGCCGGGCTTTTGCTGTTCTGGTGGCAGGTGTTTTGCCGGTCCGCGCAGTCTCGGCGGATTCCGGGCAAAGAAAAAGGCCAGATCATTTGATCTGGCCTTTTGGTATCTGGCAGCCCCGGAAGGATTCGAACCTCCGAATGCCTGAGTCAGAGTCAGGTGCCTTACCGCTTGGCGACGGGGCTGTGGAATGCGGGATTATCGCATGTCGCACATCGAAGGCCAAGGTGCGGGCGATCGTGCGGGCTGCGATGCGATGAAAAAAAAGCCAGATCGGAGATCTGGCTTTCTGGAATTTGGCAGCCCCGGAAGGATTCGAACCTCCGAATGCCTGAGTCAGAGTCAGGTGCCTTACCGCTTGGCGACGGGGCTGCAGGTTGAGGGCTTTCCAGCTCTCGCTCCCTTGGTGGCTATGGGTGGACTCGAACCACCGACCCCAGCATTATGAGTGCTGTGCTCTAACCGGCTGAGCTACATAGCCTCAGGGAGCCCGCAATTATTCTCGGGTAGCCGGTTCATGTCAATAGATTTTTTCCGCGCTTGTGGCCCGGCGGTCACCATGGCAGAGTCACTGCAGTAGATTTTTCAGGAGTCCGCATCGTGATCGATCCGGACGGCTATCGACCGAACGTCGGCATTGTGCTGATGCGTGAGGATGGACAGGTGTTCTGGGCGCGTCGTGTGCGTCGGGACGGCTGGCAGTTCCCGCAGGGTGGAATGAATACCGACGAAACGCCGGTCGAGGCCATGTATCGCGAGTTGCAGGAAGAAACCGGTCTGTTGCCCGAGCACGTCGAAGTGCTGGGAGCGACGCCCGGCTGGTTGCGTTACCGGCTGCCCTCCCGGGCGATCCGTCACAACGAACGGCAGATCTGCGTCGGCCAGAAACAGGTCTGGTTCCTGTTGCGGCTGACCGGTGACGAGGCGCATGTGCGGCTGGACATGACCGACAGTCCCGAGTTCGACCACTGGCGCTGGGTGGATTTCTGGTATCCGGTCGAGCATGTGGTGATGTTCAAGCGGGGCGTGTACGCGCGCGCCTTGCGGCACCTGGCGCCACTGGCGCAAGGAGTGGCCGGGGGTGGCATACAGGCGATGCCGCGTGCGGCGCAGGAGGCCTGGCTGCCGGGAAGCAATGCCGGCCATGACCGCCCGCGCAAGCGGAACGGACGCAATGGCGCGTGGCTGCGACGACGCGCGCAGGAAGATTAGGGAAGGTTCACTTTCTCAATTGACAACCATTCGCGTTTGCGGTTGAATCTCGATCAGCCAATCCGGCTGCTCGAGGTCAACGCAGCATGTACGTCTGCATCTGTATCGGTGTGACCGATCACCAGATCCGCGAAGCCGCACTCGCCGGCTGTGAAACCGTTGCGGAACTGACCATGCGTACCGGCTGCGGCTCCAATTGCGGGTCATGCCTGGGAATGGCGGCCGACCTGCTGGAACAGGCACGAAACACGCGGTCGTTGCCGTTGCCGATGCTGGGGCTCGCGCAGGCGGCCTGATCTTCCGGCCTCCGGCGTGGGGGCGTGGTCAATGATCACGATTCGCGTTTCTTCGCTATTTCCAGGTAAGCGCTACAGTGTCCGCGATCAACTGCAGGAGCTAGCGCAATGAAGGGCGACGCCAAAGTCATCGGATTCCTCAACAAGGTCCTCTACAACGAGTTGACCGCCATCAACCAGTACTTCCTGCACGCCAAGATGCTGAAAAACTGGGGGTTGAAGGAACTGGCCGAGCACGAATACAAAGAGTCGATCGAGGAAATGAAGCATGCGGACGCCTTGTCCGACCGCATCCTGTTCCTTGAAGGCCTGCCCAATTTCCAGGCGCTGGGGAAGCTGCGTATCGGCGAGAACCCGGTCGAGATCCTCAAGTGCGATCTGGCGCTGGAAAACGAGGCGGTGGTCGTACTGCGCGAGGCCGTGGCCTATGCCGAGAGCATTGCTGATTACGTCAGTCGCGAGCTGTTCGTGAAGATCCTCGATTCCGAAGAGGAGCACATCGACTGGCTGGAGACCCAGCTGGACCTGATCCAGCGTATCGGCGAACCGAACTACCTGCTGACCAAGCTGGACGACTGAGCGCGGCTCAGCGTTCCAGCACGGTGGCCGCCTCGCGCATTTCCGACTGGTAGCCGATCAACGCCAGCCGTGCGCGGGCGAACTCGGCGATGACCAGCGCCACCATGACGGCCGGCCGATCCAGGGTGCCGGCGCGGGCGTCCAGTTCGATGCGGCGGGCGGCCGCCGACAGGGCCATCGCGCCGACATTCGCACTGGAGGATTTGAGGCTGTGGGCGAGTTCGCGCAGCTGGTCCAGATCCGGAACCAGCGCGGCCTCTTGCAGCTTGCGGACCACCGGCGAAGTGTCGTCAAGGAATACGTCGATGATGGTGGCGGTTTCCGCGCCGGCGATCTCGCGAAGTTCATCCAGTACCTCGCGCTGCAGCACCGGCAGCGAAGCGGACGGTGGGGTGGGCGAGGCGGATTCTTCCGGCACCACGATCGCGGTTGCCGCAATGGCGGGTTCGGGAGTCTGTGTGCGGGTTGCTGGCGCCGGTGCGGGGCTGCACCAGCGCTGCAGGCAGGCGGCCAGTTCCTGGCGGGCGATGGGCTTTGACAGGTAGTCGTCCATGCCGGCATCCAGGCAGCGCTGGCGGTCACCGGCCATGGCGTTGGCGGTCATGGCGATGATGGGCAGGCGCGGCAAGCCATTGGCCGCTTCATGCGTGCGCCAGTGCCGGGTGGCGCTATAGCCGTCGAGCACCGGCATCTGGCAATCCATCAGCACGGCGTCGTAACGGTGGTCGCGCATCTTCTGCAGGGCGATTTCGCCATTGATCGCGGTGTCGGCCTGGCAGCCGAGCACGGACATCAGCTTCTGTGCCACCAGCAGGTTCACCGGATTGTCCTCGACCAGCAGCAGGCGGCTGCCGGCAATCGAGCCGCTGACGGGGGCGTCTGGGGTGATCGTGTTGATGGCAGCGGCGAACGCCGGAGCGGCCGGCGCTGCGGGAGTCAGGGCCGAGCGCAGGTCGGCATCGGGGCTTTGCCGCGGAAGCAGGGTGCCGTGCGAGCGCAGTTCCTCGGCGAAGCTGGCTTCGCCATACAGCCAGACCAGGTGCAGGTCCCCGTGTCCCTTGCGGGCGATGGCGCGGTGCAGGGCCAGTGCGCTGTGGCGCAACGGCTCCAGGTCGCCGATGACGATATCGCAGGCGCCCCGTTGCGGGCTGCCATTGCGCAGGCGCTCCAGCGCCTCCTGCACGGTATCCACGCCGCGTACTGCAAAGCCCCAGCTTTGCAGCAGCAGTTCCAGCCGCTGGCGCAGGCGGGGTTCGGGGGTGACCAGCAGGACACGCCGCGCATCGTGTGCCGGTGCGTTCTGGTGCAGATCGCCGATGATCTTCAGCAGCGGGATCTCGAACCAGAAGGTGGCGCCGTTGCCGGGCGTGGAAATCACGCCGATCTGCCCGTGCATCAGGTCGATGATGCGCTTGCAGATCGCAAGCCCCAGCCCGGTGCCGCCGTACAGCCGGGTGGTGGAGGCATCGGCCTGGGTGAAGGACTTGAACAGCCGTTCCTGCTGCTGCGCATCGATGCCGATGCCACTGTCGCGGACCTCGAAACGCAGCTGGTGCTGGGCATTGGTTTCGCCCAGCCGTTTGACGTGGATCTGGATGCTGCCGTGCTCGGTGAACTTGATGGCGTTGACCAGCAGGTTGCTCAACACCTGGCGCAGGCGCACCGGGTCGCCACGCACGGAAAGACGCACGGCCGGGTCCAGGTCCAGGCTGATGCGCAGCCCCTTGTGCTCGGCTGAGCGCTGCATCAGCTGCAGCATCGAGTCGAGCAGTTCACGCAGGTTGAAGGTGGTGATCTCCAGTTCCAGCCGCTGGGCTTCGAGCTTGGAGTAATCAAGGATGTCATCGACGATGCGGAACAGCTGGCGCGAGCTGTCGTGGGCGGTGTCGAGCATCTCCCGCTGTTCGGGTTCCAGCGGACCTTGGGCAACCAGCTCCAGCATCGGGATGATGCCGTTGAGCGGGGTGCGGATCTCATGACTCATGGTGGCCAGGAACTCGCTTTTGGCCAGCGTCGAGGCCTCTGCTTCCTGCTTGGCCAGCAGCAGCTGTTGCTCCAGCCGGGTGTGGCGCAGCGCCTCCTGCCGCAGCTGCGCGAGCTCGCGTTCGCTTTCCCGCAATTGGTGCTGGCGAATTGCCAGGGTGTCCACCGCGTTACGTGCCGCGCCTGCCGCAAACAGTGCGCAGCACGCCGCGCCGACCGCCGCGGCCGTGGTGGCCAATGCCGCGCTGCTTGCCGGAAGCAGCCAGATGCAGGCGCCGGCGACGACTGCGAGGACGGCGGCGGCCAGCGCCGTGTATATGCCTGTACCGGTACGCGCCTGCGGCTGCATGCTCAAAGCACCGCGTTCTGGAAGTCGAAATCCAGCTCGGTTCCCACCGACTGCACCACGTTGCCCTGGATGAAGTCCACGCCACTCATCCACATCGCCGCAGCCGCCTGTGGGTCTTCGATCTGCTGGCCGATGATCTGCAGCCCCGCCTGGCGGGCGCTGTCGATGGCCAGGCGCAGCTCGTCGCGCAGCTTCTGGTCGCCGGCGCTGCGGGCAAAGCGGCCGGCCATGCGCACATAGCTGAGCGGCAGCTGGGTGAGCAGGGCATTGGCTTCATCACCGGGCTCGAACCGGCTCAGGCAGAACTGCACGCCGGCGGGCATCAGCTTGCGGCAGAACTGCTGCAGGGTGGCCGCATGTACCAGCGCATCGTCCAGACGCACATCCACGATCAGGCCGTTGCCGGGGATCTGGCGCTCGCGCAGGGCCTTCAGCAGCCACTCGGCAAAGCTGTCACGTGCCAGTGTGCGCAAGGATTGCGATACGAACAGCCGCATCGGCGGGGTTGCGTGCTGGTACAGGTGCAGCATACCGAGGGCGTGGTCGAGCACCTGCTGGTCGAGGTCGGCGATGCGTCCGGCGGCTTCGGCGGCGGGAATCACCTGTCCGGCTGAGAGCAGGGTGCCGTCGCTCTTGCGCAGGCGCAGCAGCACCTGGTACTGGGCGGTGTCACCGCCGGCCACGGCGACGATGGGCTGGTAGGCCAGCTCGATCTGGCCATCAAGCAGGGCCAGGTGCTCATGCGCGGTGGCATCTTCCGTGGGCTGGTAGGCGGCCACCCCGTCGGTCAACAGGCGCGCCTGCAAGGCGGCGCGTTCCACCGCTTCCAGCGCGCTGCCGGCGTCTCTGAAACCGTGTGACAGGCTGGCATGGCCGATGGCGCAGCGCAGGTGGATCGGCTCGTCCTCGCGGGCCAGCAGCGTATGTGCCGACAGTGACCCACGCACCGAGTGCGCCAGCGCATCCAGCGCGGCTGCGTCCAGGTCACGGGCCAGCAGCAGGAAGCTGTTGTCATTCAGGCGTGCCAGCAGATGTGGCCGGGCGGCTTCGGCCAGGCGGCGGCCGGCCTGCACCATCAGCCGCTCGAAGGCGGCGTAGCCATAGCGCTCGCGCAATCCCAGCGCGCTGGCGACCTCGATGAACATCACCCCGCCCGCGTGGTTTCCCTCCAGTGCCGCGGTCAGCTGCAGCATCAGGTTGTGGCGGGTGGGAAGTCCGGTTTCCGGATTGACCAGTGCCGGTGCATCGCCGCCGGCGCCCTGTGCCTGCTGGCGTGCACGGCGGATACGGTTGGAGACCGCCGCCACCAGGTGGCGCGGGCGGATGGGCTTGGTCAAAAAGTCATCGGCGCCGCTGTCGAGCACCTCGAACTGGCGCTCGGGGTCCATGTCGCCGGTCAGGAACACGATCGGCAGCAGCTGCTGCTGCGGATTCTGGCGGATCAGTGTGGTCAGGCGCATGCCATCCAGGCCGGGCATGTGCAGGTCCATCAGCACCAGGTCGGGCCGGTGTTCACTGATCGCCTGTTGCACGCCTTCCACGTCCATCTGCACGATCGCCTGCATGCCGGCACCGTGCAGCACGCTCTGCGCGAACAGCGCCTGCGGGCGGTCGTCCTCGACGATCAGTACTCGGTACGGGGCCTCCGGCGCAGCTCCCGGCACAGCATTTGCCGCTGCGGCCGGAGCCGGCGTCTGCGCAGGCGCGGAGGTGCTTGCGAGGGCCGCAAGGCCAGCCGGGGCGGCATTGCCCACACTCCAGCGCTGCCAGTAATTGGCCGGCGGGGTCTCGGCGCGAAGCGGCCGCGTGGACGAGGTCACGGTGTCGTTGGTTGCCATTGATACTCCCTCTCGACCGTGAATTATGCGGTCAAGGTGGCGGCAGCAGCGAATGGTCGCCGGCTGCCGGTGGCGGCACAGGGCCGGATGAGGGGGATGGAGCGGCGAACAGGCGGCGCAATCCGCGCCAGAGCATGCGCCACACCAGCCATACCAGCAGCGCGCCGATCAGGCTGGCGCCGATCACGAAAACCAGCGCCAGCAATGGATTGGCCATCGCCAATGCCAGTCCGCCAATGACCACGCCGTCCTCGGCGGTGGAGGCGACCCAGTTGCTGGCCGGCTCCGGCGAGGTGTTGAGCAGGGCGCGGGTGCCGCTTTTCAGGCCGTGGCTGGCCAATGCGACACCGGCGCCGGCGGCGAGCAGGCCGGTGCTCAGCTCGCCGTCGGGTGACAGCGTGGCGGCGGCCAGGAAGGCGCCGGCCGGAACCCGCGCCAGGGTCTGCAACAGATCCCAGATGGAGTCCACGCCGGGGATCTTGTCGGCGAAAAATTCGACGATGGCCAGCGCGCCGGACGTTCCCAGCACCCACCAGGATTCGGTGGCCTGCAGGGCCGGGGGCAGGTCCACCCAGCCCAGCAGCCCGGCCAGGCCGACACCGAACACGGTCAGGTAGACACGGATGCCGGCCAACCATGCCAGCAGGATGCCGATGACGAATATATGGGCGTCGGTCACGGTCGTCGGTTCCGGGGGAACTGTGAGCAGGATCGCAACTATCGGGCATGCCCGCGGTGATTGCCAGAACGGCGCGGGCGACGGTCGTTTACACTGCCGCGTCGTTTCAAACGGAGCACGCGCATCTTCCCGTGGGACAGGTGCCGGGTACTGCCATGAACAACCGACCCACCTCGCGCTTCCAGATCACACCGCGCACGCCACAGCATCCGCGCCAGCGCCGGGTACAGCTGGCGGTGCTCGCCGTGGCCTGGGGGCTGTCATTGCTGCTGGTCGGCTGGCTGGCGGCCCGCTACGCCTCGCCCGAGGCCGGTGGCCTGCGTGAACGCCTGCGTCAGAGCAACCAGCAGCTGGAGCAGCAACGCGCGCAGGTCGAGGAGTTGCGCCAGCGCCAGGCCACGCTGGAGGCCTCCGACAGGATCAGCCGCGCGGCCAATGCCGAAGTGCAGGCCTCGCTGTCCGAGCGCGACGAGGAAATCGCGGGGCTGCGCGCGGATGTGGCCTTCTACGAACGGCTGGTAGGCGCCACCAGCCAGCGCAAGGGCCTGAATGCGCACTCGGTGGAGTTCTCACCCGAGGCCGCCGGCAGCTGGCATTACAGCGTGGTACTGACCCAGAACCTGAATCGCGGCGCGATCAGCCAGGGCCAGATGCGCTTTACCGTGGAAGGGGTGAAGGACGGCAAGCTGACCACGCTCGGCTGGGACGAGCTGCACCAGCGCAAGGGCGTGCCGGGGCAGGAGTATTCGTTCCGCTATTTCCAGCAACTGGACGGGAGCGTGATGCTGCCCCGGGATTTCACCCCGCAACGTGTGCGAGTCTCCCTGTCCGGGCCGGGGGGCGGCGCGACGCAGACTTTTGACTGGAAACTCGCCGGTAGCGGCAGAGGGGAGTAAGCATGTTCGGCAACAAATCCAACCGTGACAGCCACCTGGTGGTGGATGCCCTGATCGGGCCGCAGGTGGTGATCCGTGGTGATGTGGTGTTCAGTGGCGGGCTGTATGTGGAAGGCCGCATCGTGGGCAAGGTGGTTGCCGAGGAAGGCAGCAACGCGGTGCTGACGCTGGCCGAACAGGGCCATATCGAAGGCGAGATCCGCGCCTCGGTGGTGGTGCTCAGTGGCCGGCTGGATGGCGATGCGCACGCCAGTGAGCGCATCGAGCTGACCGCCAGCGCGCGCGTGACCGGCGATGTTCACTACCAGGTGGTGGAGATGAGTGCCGGTGCACAGTTGAACGGCAGGCTTCTGCACACCCCGCCGGCGGTGGCCGCGCTGCCGGCACCGGAAGCCGGGAAGGCCGCGAAAACCCGCAAAGCTGAAGCCGCCGAGGCTTGAATCGTCCGCGCCCCGTCCCCATGCTGTGGGCATGAGCACGCTTGTTTCCCTGCCCGGTGCGCAGCCGGCACCTGATTACCAGTCCCTGGACCGTCCGCTGAACTTCACCGTCGCAGCGGCGGCGAAGGTGCGCGAGCTGATCCAGGACGAGGGCAACGCCGCACTCGCGCTGAGGGTCTACATCCAGGGCGGGGGCTGCTCCGGTTTCCAGTACGGCTTCGAATTCGACGAGAACCGGGCCGAGGATGATCTGGCGGTGGTGACCGAAGATGTCACCCTGCTGGTCGACCCGCTGAGCCTGCAGTACCTGATGGGGGCGGAAGTGGATTACAGCGAAAGCCTGACCGGCGCGCAGTTCGTGATCCGCAATCCCAACGCGCGCACCACCTGCGGTTGCGGCAGCAGCTTCACTGTCTGATTCCCCAAGGTCGCAGGTGCTGCTTGCGATAGTGGCGCTTTGCCGGCAGGCTCTGGCCGATGTCCATCCACCCGACTGCTGATTTTTCCGGTTATGCCTTCGCCACGGCGGCGCTGGACCGTGCCGATGCGCTGCGCGATGACCCCGCTGCGCTGGCCGCACACTGGCCAAGCGCGCGCGTGCTGGTGCTGGATGCTGACGGAACCGCGTTCGCCGATGGGGCGGGACAGCCGTTCGCGTTGACCGGTGGTGAACTGGGCGGTGGTCCGGGCACGGCGATCTTCCTCGGCCTGGATGCCGGGCAGGCGGTGTTCGTCCTCGAGGCCGGCGCACTGACGGTGCGGGCGCCGCAACGGGTGGATCTGCGCCAGGCGGCGCTGAGCTGGCCGGCGGCCGATGCGGCGGTGTTCTGCTATGCGCGCGGCATGTCGTACTGGCATTCGCGCAACCGCTATTGCGGTGTTTGCGGCGGCGCGGTGGCGTTCCGCCGGGGCGGTTTCATCGGGCAGTGCGGGCAATGCGCCACCGAACATTACCCGCGGGTCGATCCGGCGGTCATCGTCGCCGTCGAGAACCGCGGGCGACTGTTGCTGGGCCGCCAGCCCAACTGGGCACCGCGGCGCTATTCGGTGCTGGCCGGCTTCGTCGAACCCGGCGAAACCTTCGAGCAGACCGTGGCACGCGAGGTGTTTGAAGAAAGCCGGGTACGGGTGCGGCAGGCGCATTACCTGGGCACCCAGCCGTGGCCTTTCCCCGGTGCGCTGATGGTGGGCTTCCGCGCCACCGCCGAGGATGACGTGCCGGTGGTGGATGGCGAGCTGGAAGACGCGCGCTGGTTCAGCGCCGGGGACGTGGAGGCGGCGTTGCGGCGTGAACACGAGGATGATGGCGAGGGCATCCTGATGCCGCCGCGGATATCGATCGCGCGCAGCCTGATCATCGACTGGCTGCGGCGCCAGCGCGGTTGAGTTCCAGCAGCTTCACCGGGGATGGGATGATGCCCGCGGGTGGGACGGGAGGACACACATGTTCACGACATTGTTGGCGGTGATCGCGGCACTGGTGCTGGGGCATCTGGCTCCTTCACTGGTGGCCGGCGCGCGTGACTGGCGCTGGTTCGAACGCTGGCTGGCCTGGGTGCAGGCAAGAAGCGGTGGCGAGGACAGCCGACATGGACTGTGGCTGGCCGTGCTGCCGTGCGTGCTGCTGGTGGCGCTGCTGCAATGGATGTTGTCCGGGCGCCTGTTCGGCCTGCCGGCGCTGTGTTTCGGCATCGCCATCCTGGTGGTGTGCTGGGGGCCGCGGGATCTGGATCGCGACGTGGAAGCGGTGATCGATGCCGATGACCCGATGGCCGCCACGGCGGCAGCAGCCCACCTGCAGCGTGCTGGCGGCAGCCTGGCGGAGGAGGTGCCCTCGCTGGTGGATGCCGTCGCCATCAACGCCCTGCGGCGCTGGTTTGCGCCGCTGTTCTGGTTCCTGCTGCTGGGGCCGCTCGGCGCGGTGCTGTACCGGCTGCTGGCGCAGGTCACGCAGGGTGCCACGCGCGAGGTGCTGGCGGGCGCGGCGCGTGACGGCGGCGATATCGCGTTGAAACTGCTGGAATGGCCGGTCGCGCAGCTGATGACCCTGGCGATGGCGCTGGCGGGAAATTTCGATACGGTGCTCTCGGCCTGGCGCCGGGCCGGTGGCAACCGCGCGTCGCTGTCCAGTGGTTTTCTCGCCGAGGCGGCACGTGCAAGCGTGGGCGCCGAGCTGGTGGAGGAGGCCGAGCGGGTGAGTCTGGAGGGACTGCTGCCGCCGGACGAGCGTTTTCCCGAACTACGCGATGCGATGAGCCTGATCTGGCGCATGCTGCTGCTGTGGCTGATGGTGCTGGCGCTGCTGATCATCACCGGCTGGGTGGGGTGAGGGCGGCACCCGCGCTTTCCGGCCGGCCAAGCCGGTTCTTCGCACTGCCGCCAGTGGCTGGCAGGTAGGCTCCCTTGCTGTCGAAGATTGCCAGCGGAGCACGCGGATGTTGAAGATCTGGGGACGGCACAATTCCAGCAACGTGCGCAAGGTGCTGTGGTGCGCCGAGGAGATCGGCCTGCCATACCAGTCGATCGAGGTCGGGGGTGCGTTTGGCGGCACGCAGAGTGCCGAATATCGCGCGCTCAACCCCAATGGGCTGGTGCCGGTGATCGAGGACCACGGCCTGCCGCTGTGGGAATCCAATGCCATCGTGCGGTATCTGGCCGCGCGCTATGCGCTGGGCACGCTGTACCCGGTGGACGTGGCCGAACGCGCGCGCAGCGAGCAGTGGATGGACTGGACCAGTGCGAGCTTCGCGGTCGCGTTCCGCGACCTGTTCTGGGGCGTGGTGCGTACCGCGCCGGCCGATCGTGACGAGGCGCGTATCGCTGCCGCGCTGGTGCGCTGTGGTGACCTGCTGGCGGTGGCCGATGCGGCGCTGGCGCAGCAGCCGTGGTTGTCAGGGGAGCAATTCGCCATGGGTGATATCCCGCTCGGCGCTTTCGCGTACGCATGGTTTGAGATGCCGATCCAGCGCCCGGAGCTGCCCCATCTGGCCGACTGGTATGCGCGGCTGCAGCAGCGCCCTGCCTACCGCAAAGGGGTGATGACGCCGCTGACCTGAGTGTCGCCCGGTGCTCCAGTTGATGGCGCAGGAAAAGCAGCCGCACGGGTTCCTGCGCGGTGGCCGGAGGCAGCAGGCCCGGCTACAGCAGGCGACCGGCCGTTGCTGTCCGGGGGCGCCGGCCGGCCGAACTCAGTACAGGTCCAGCGGATCCACATCCAGCGACCAGCGC
>DDVW01000020.1 GCA_002345545.1 Stenotrophomonas sp. UBA2302
CCTGGCCATCGGGACCTCGCGGCGCCCACCGGGGGCATCGGCCGCGATCGCCTGCCGCACGCGGCTGCTGAAGTCGACCGGCGCCGGCGCACAGGCCTGCCCACGCAGGGCATCGCCCAGCAGCTGCCAGCGTTCCTGGCAGGCCGCCAGCTCGGCATCATGTTCAATCCGGCGCAGCATGAAGCGCGCCTCGTCGGCGGCCAGCTCACCGTCCACCAGCGACGACAGCTGCCGCCGGTAATGGGCCTCAAACTTGTCGGCAGACATATCCACCTGCTCCAGACGATTACCGGTATTCATGCGCGGCCCTGCTCCCGAGTGGCACTGGTGGCATCCAGCAACGGCCGCAACTGCACGTCGATGGCCTCGCGCGCACGGAAGATCCGCGAACGCACCGTGCCGATCGGGCAGCCCATTTTCTTTGCGATTTCCTCGTAACTCATGCCTTCCACCTCTCGCAACGTGATGGCCTCGCGCAATTCTTCGGGCAGCGCCCCGACCGCCTTCATCACGGTCTGCTCCAGCTCCTGCCGCATCAGCTCGCGCTCGGGCGTATCGGTATCGCGCAGGCGGGTACCGCTGTCGAACTGCTCGGCATCGCTGATGTCGATATCGCCCGTGGGAGGACGCCGGTTGTGGGCGGCCAGATGGTTTTTAGCGGTATTCACGGCGATCCGATGCAACCACGTATAGAACTGGGCGTCGCCGCGGAAACTGCCGATTGCGCGATAGGCACGCACGAAAGTGTCCTGGGCCACGTCCTGACATTCACTCCAGTCGGCGATGTAGCGCCCGATCAGCGCGATGATCCGGTGCTGGTACTTGCGCACCAGCACATCGAACGCCGCACTCTCGCCGCGCTGCACGCGCCGGACCAGCTCCAGATCCAGCTCCTGCGGTGTTTCAACCTCGGCCATAACGGGCCGCACTCCTGTCAGCCCAACCGACGTCAGGCGATATGACCGCTGTTCGCGGGAAAAGTTCAGTCCCCTCGCCGGAGGGGCGCGCACCGGCTTTTAACTCCCGTTGGGATAGCCTGTCTTCGAGTGCTGGTCGGCGCGCGTGCTTCACGTACCCAAGCATTGGGATTTGACGCCGGGGAAACAACCTCTGGATCATAGCCGTCTTCTCCATACACAACCGGATGGAACGTCCCATGCTCCCAGGCTTCGATGGGCTCCGCTTCAATCATTGGCACACCCAGCTGCGCGAGGACGGCATCGCCGTGCTCAGCCTCGACCGCAAGGACAGCCCGGTCAATGCGATGTCGCAGGACGTCCTGCTGGAACTGGGCGACATCCTCGAGCGCTTGGCGATCGACCCGCCCAAGGGCGTGGTGGTGTGCTCGACCAAGCCGGCCGGCTTCATCGCCGGGGCCGACCTGAAGGAGTTCCAGGAGTTCGACCGGCGCGGCACCGTCAATGACGCCATCCGCCGCGGCCAGACCGTCTACCAGAAGCTGGCCGAACTGCCCTGCCCGACGGTGGCGGCCATCCACGGCCACTGCCTCGGCGGCGGTACCGAGCTGGCGCTGGCCTGCCGTTACCGCGTGGCTTCCAATGATCCCTCCACCCGTATCGGCCTGCCGGAAACCCAGCTGGGCATCTTCCCGGGCTGGGGGGGCAGCGCGCGCCTGCCACAGCTGGTCGGCGCCCCGGCGGCGATGGACATGATGCTGACCGGCCGCACCCTGTCGGCCTCGGCCGCACGCGGCATCGGCCTGGTCGACAAGGTCACCGCGCCGGCGGTACTGGTGGATGCGGCGGTGTCACTGGCGCTGTCGGGCACCACGCGGCCATTCAAGCAACGCGCCACCGCCTGGGCCACCAATACCTTCCTCGCCCGCAAACTGCTGGCCCCGCAGATGGCCAAACAGGTCGCACGCAAGGCCAAGAAGGACCAGTACCCGGCGCCGTACGCACTGATCAGCACCTGGGAGCGCAGCGGCGGCAGCCCGATCCAGAAGCGCCTGGATGCCGAACGCCGCGCCGTGGTCAAGCTGGCCAGCAGCCCAACCGCGCGCAACCTGATCCGCATCTTTTTCCTGACCGAACGGCTCAAGGGCCTGGGCGGCAAGGATTCGGGCATCGCGCATGTGCATGTGGTCGGCGCCGGCGTGATGGGCGGCGACATCGCCGCCTGGGCAGCCTACAAGGGCTTCACCGTCACCCTGCAGGACCGCGAGCAGCGCTTCATCGACCCGGCGATGGCCCGTGCGCAGACCCTGTTCGAAAAGAAAGTGAAAGACCCGGCCAAGCGTCCGGAAGTGGCCGCCCGGCTGAAGGCCGACCTGACCGGTGACGGCGTGGCGCAGGCCGATCTGGTGATCGAGGCCATCATCGAGAACCCGGAAGCCAAGCGGGCGCTGTACCAGACGCTGGAACCGAAGATGAAGGCCGACGCGCTGCTGACCACCAATACCTCCTCGATCCCGCTGGTCGAATTGCGTGACCATATCCAGCGCCCGGCGCAGTTCGCCGGTCTGCACTATTTCAACCCGGTGGCGCAGATGCCGCTGGTGGAAATCATCCACCACGACGGCATGGCGCCGGAAACCGAAAAGCGGCTGGCCGCGTTCTGCAAGGCGCTGGGCAAGTTCCCGGTGCCGGTGGCCGGCACGCCGGGTTTCCTGGTCAACCGCGTGCTGTTCCCGTACATGTTGGAAGCCGCCACCGCCTATGCCGAAGGCATCCCCGGCCCGGTGATCGACAAGGCGGCGGTCAAGTTCGGCATGCCGATGGGCCCGATCGAGCTGCTCGACACCGTCGGTCTGGACGTGGCCGCTGGCGTGGGCAAGGAGCTGGCGCCGTTCCTGGGTCTGCAGATCCCGGCGGCGCTGGCGAGCGTGGAGCCGAACAAGCGCGGCAAGAAGGACGGCCAGGGCATCTACACCTGGGAAAACGGCCGCGCAAAGAAGCCGGAGGTGGCCAAGGACTACCAGGCGCCGTCGGATCTGGAAGACCGCCTGATCCTGCCGCTGCTCAACGAAGCGGTGGCCTGCCTGCACGACGGCGTGGTCGCCGACGCCGACCTGCTCGATGCCGGGGTGATCTTCGGCACCGGTTTTGCACCCTTCCGTGGCGGCCCGATCCAGCACATCCGCACTGCCGGCGCCGACGAACTGGTCGAAAAGCTCAAGGTCCTGCAGGCCCGTTACGGCGACCGCTTCGCGCCGCGCCCGGGCTGGGACCTCCCGGTACTGCGTGAGCCGGTGGCCTGAACCCAACCGCTGCCGGCCCGTCGTGACCGGCAGCCTGCTTCGATAGTGGATACCGGATAGACGGGCTGCCTTGCAGCCCGTTTTCATATCCCTCTGGACAAGGCGGCACCCACCTGGCGACCAGCGTTCCATATCCCTGCCAGAACCTGAAGCACGCACCTTCAACCGCGTGTTGCTTGACCCAGATCAATGCAAAGGCATGCGCCAGGGACGAATCTAGCCCCGTCATCCGGCACAGCATCAGGCCGGGTTGTAGCGATCAGGCAACACCGGTCGCCACCCCATCAACCAAGGAGCCACACCCCATGAAGAATTCCCGTCGCCTCCTCCTCGCCCTTGCCCTGATCGGCACCGCTGGCGCGGCCCAGGCTGCAGCCAACTGCACCGTCACGCTCAAGGGCGACGATGCGATGCGCTTCGACCTGAAGGAAGCCACCGTCTCGGCCGGCTGCGCCAACATCACCATCGAGCTGCTGCACACCGGCAAGCTGCCTGCCGCCGCGATGGGCCACAACGTGGTGGTCTCCAGCACCGCCAACATGGCCGGCGTCGCCCGCGACGCCATCCGCGCCGGTGTCGCCAACCACTATGTGCCGGCTGGTGACGCCCGCGTGATCGCCTCCACCGAGCTGATCGGCGGCGGCGCCAAGACCCAGGTCCGCTTCCCCGGCAACAAGCTCACCGCCGGTGGCGATTACAGCTTCTACTGCACGTTCCCGGGCCATTCCTCCATCATGAAGGGCAAGTTGAACGTCACTCGCTGAACGACCAGCTGACTGGCCAAGGCCCGGGCAACGGCAACGTTGCCCGGGCCTTCGTTCTATAATTCCGTCAATTGCTGTTCTGACCTCATACAAAATGGCAAGAACCGGGGAATTTGCGAGTACTCCGGCAGCGCATTGATTTCAGTCAATGCTCCACGCTTTTCATCTGGGGGATGATTCTCCCGTTCAATCTGAGGGATATGCCGCATGCAAAGCGTGCTGGGGACATATAATGACAAGGTGGTGCGTCAGTTCGCGGTGATGACCGTGGTCTGGGGCATCGTAGGCATGCTGGTAGGCGTGTTCATCGCCGCCCAGCTCTATTGGCCGACGCTCGGCGAGGGCATTCCGTGGCTGGGCTATGGCCGGTTGCGGCCCCTGCACACCAATGCGGTGATTTTCGCCTTTGGCGGCTGCGCGCTGATCGCCACCAGCCTGCATGTGGTGCAGCGTACCTGCCACGTGCGGCTGTTCTCGGACAAGCTCGCGGCCTTCGTGTTCTGGGGCTGGCAGCTGGTGATCGTGGCCGCGGCCATCTCCCTGCCGCTGGGCTGGACCCAGGGCAAGGAATACGCCGAGCTGGAGTGGCCGATCGACATCCTGATCGCCGCGGTCTGGGTGGCCTACGCCGTGCTGTTCATCGGCACCATCGCCAAGCGCCGGGTCAAGCACATCTATGTGGCCAACTGGTTCTATGCCAGCTTCATCCTGGCCATCGCCCTGCTCCACATCGTCAACAACATTTCCATCCCCGCCGGGCTGACCAAGTCCTATCCGGTCTACAGCGGTGCGGTGGATGCGATGGTGCAGTGGTGGTACGGGCACAATGCGGTCGGCTTCTTCCTGACCGCCGGCTTCCTGGGAATGATGTATTACTTCGTGCCCAAGCAGGCCGGCCGCCCGGTGTACTCCTACCGCCTGTCGATCGTGCACTTCTGGGCGCTGATCGCCGTGTACATGTGGGCCGGTCCGCACCACCTGCATTACACCGCCCTGCCTGACTGGGTGCAGTCGCTGGGCATGGTGTTCTCGCTGATCCTGCTGGCCCCGTCGTGGGGTGGCGCGATCAACGGCGTGCTGACCCTGTCCGGCGTCTGGCACAAGCTGCGCACCGACCCGATCCTCAAGTTCCTGATCGTGGCCGTGTCGTTCTACATGATCGCCACCTTCGAAGGTCCGATGATGTCGATCAAGACGGTCAACTCGCTGTCGCACTACACCGACTGGACCGTGGGCCACGTCCACGCCGGCGCGCTGGGCTGGGTGGCGATGATCTCCATCGGCTCGATCTACGCACTGATGCCCAAGCTGCTGGGCCGCAACGAGATGTACTCGATCAAGGCCATCGACACCCACTTCTGGCTGCACACCGTCGGCGTGGTGCTGTACATCGCCTCGATGTGGATCGCCGGCGTGATGCAGGGCCTGATGTGGCGTGCAACCAATGACGACGGCACCCTGACCTACACCTTCGTCGAGTCGCTCAACTTCACCTACCCCTACTACCTGATCCGCTTCGGCGGCGGCGTGGTGATACTGAGCGGCATGTGCCTGATGGCCTGGAACGTATGGCGCACCTGGCGCACCGCCGCGGCGATCGAAGCGCAGCCGGTGCTGCCGGTCGACGCCTCCGAAGTGCGCGCCTGAGGAATCGAATCCATGAGCGAAAACAAGAATCCCCACGAGAAAGTCGAAAAGAACGTCGGCTTGATGGCAGTGCTGATCGCAATCGCCATCTCGTTCGGCGGCCTGACCGAAATCGTCCCGCTGATGTTCCAGGCCGAGGCGATCGAGCCGCTGGAAGGCGTCAAGCCCTACCCGGCGCTGGAGCTGGCCGGGCGCGACATCTACGTCCGCGAAGGCTGCTACAACTGCCACTCGCAGATGGTGCGCACCCTGCGCTTCGAGACCGAGCGTTATGGCCACTACTCGCTGGCGGGCGAATCGGTCTACGACCGTCCGTTCCAGTGGGGCAGCAAGCGCACCGGCCCGGACCTGGCCCGTGTCGGCGGCCGCTACTCCGACGACTGGCACCGCGTGCACCTGATCAACCCGCGTGACGTGGTGCCCGAATCGAACATGCCCAGCTTCCCGTGGCTGGACAAGGACATGGTCGATGGTGCCAGCGTGACCAAGCGCATGAAGTCGCTCAAGGCCATCGGTGATCCGTACAGCGATGAGGAAATCGCCAGTGCGGCCGCCGATGTCGAGGGCAAGTCCGAACTGGACGCCGTTGTCGCCTACCTGCAGGGCCTGGGCCGGCACGCACCGCGCGGAGGCCAGCAATGATCTCCGGCATCGTCACCGCGCTGCTGCTGGTGCTGTTCATCGGCGGCTGGATCTGGGCCTGGAGCCCCAAGCGCAAGCGTGAATTCGAGGATGCGGCACGCCTGCCGCTGGAAGACGACAACGAGCAGTACAGCAACGGGGGAGAGCACAGATGTTGAGCATGGGATGGACGTGGTACGTCATTGCCCTGGTTGCACTGAACATCCTCGGCTGCGTCTGGCTGCTGTGGTGGACCGCCCGCCGCCGCCCGGATGATCCCAAGCCGGAGGAGACGCTGCACACCTGGGACGGCGACATCACCGAGTACAACAAGCCGTTGCCGCGCTGGTGGATCAACATGTTCTACCTGACCATCATCTTCGCCATCGGCTACCTGTTCTGGTACGGCGGCTTGGGCCGTATTCCCGGCTACAGCAGCTGGAGTTCCCAGAGCGAGCACGCCGAGAAGAAGGCGGTCGAGGATGCCAAGCTGGAACAGACCTTCAAGCCCTTCGCCGGCCAGCCGATCGACCAGCTGGCCAAGGACCCGAAGGCGCTGGCCCTGGGCAGCTCGATCTTCGGCAACACCTGCGCCACCTGTCACGGTTCCTCCGGCCAGGGTGCGATCGGCTACCCGAACCTGACCGATGACATCTGGCACTGGGGCGGCTCGCCCGAGAACGTCCTGGCAACGGTGCTGGACGGCCGCGAAGGCATCATGCCCGAGTGGGGCACGGTCCTGACCGGCATGGGCGGCCCGGAGGCGGTGGACTACACCGTCGCCTACGTGCGCACCCTGTCGGCGCCGGAAACCATGCAGAACAACTTCATGGCCGCCCGCGGCAAGAAGCTGTACGAAGGCGTCTGCGTGGCCTGCCACGGCGTGGATGGCAAGGGCAACCAGGATATCGGTGCCCCCGACCTGTCCGACGACTACTGGATGTACGGCTCCAGCCGCGAAAGCCTGTACAAGACCATCGCCGAAGGCCGCCACGGCAGCATGCCGGCCCACCGCGAACTGCTCGGCGAAACCCGTGCACGTCTGGTCGCTGCCTATGTGTGGTCGTTGTCGCATAATCAGGACAAGCCCACCGCCAACACAGGCGCACAGTGACCGACTTCAGCGAACCTCGCTTCGACCATCCCCCACGTCCGCTGGCCCAGCGCGTGGGGGCCATCGCCTGGCCCAGCTTCTTCGCAGCGGGCGTGGCGACCATGGTGTTTTTCGCCTTCGTCGATCCACTGGCGTTGCGCGACCTGACGTTTCCTGACATGCAGATTTCACGAGAGCTCGGCTATTCGCTGGGCTTTCTCATGTTCTGGGTGGCGACCGCCGCCTCCAGCCTGTTCACCTGGATCCTGCTGCGGCCTGCCAGCCGCTTCAATCATCCCCGCCCTCCGGGCCTGTGATCGGCCGGCTGCGACAATCCGTCACTTCCGGACTTCCCCCACAAGCCGATACTGATCGCACCTGCGCGTTGCAACCCCACGTCATGACTGTCTTGCCACTGCTATTTTCCTTCTCCCTGCCTCTGGCGGCGACCGCCCGGGGCCGTACGCCATGAGCAAGCGTATTCCGCTGGATGTGGTGGACGAGAAGGGCAATTCCTTCTACGTCAGCGAGCGCAAGGTCTACCCGCGTGATGTCTCCGGCTTCTTCAACCGCCTGCGCGTGGCCGCGGTGGTGTGGCTGCTGGGCATGTACTACGTGTTCCCGTGGCTGTCGTGGGATGGCCGCCAGGCGGTGCTGTTCGATCTGCCGGCGCGCAAGTTCTACATCTTCGGGCTGGTGTTCTGGCCACAGGATTTCCTGTTCCTGGCGCTGCTGCTGATCATCGCGGCGATGACGCTGTTCTTCTCCACGGCGCTGTTCGGGCGGCTGTGGTGCGGTTTTGCCTGTCCGCAGACGGTGTGGACCGAGACCTTCCTGTGGATGGAGCGCTGGACCGAGGGCGACCGCCCCAAGCGCATGAAGCTCGACGCCGGCCCCTGGAACCGCGAAAAGATCCTGCGCAAGGGCAGCAAGCACACGCTGTGGCTGCTGTTCGCACTGTGGACCGGTTTCACCTTCGTCGGCTTCTTCACCCCGATCAAGGACCTGGGTGCGCGCCTGGTGCCGTTCGACTGGGGCGGCTGGGAAACCTTCTGGGTGCTGTTCTACGCGCTGGCCACCTGGGGCAACGCCGGCTTCCTGCGCGAGCAGGTGTGCAAATACATGTGCCCGTACGCGCGCTTCCAGAGCGCGATGTTCGATCGCGACACCCTGCTGATCGCCTACGACCCGATGCGCGGCGAGCCGCGCGGCCCGCGCAAGCGCGGCCTGTCCAGCGTGCTGGAGCGCGCGCGCGGCCTGCTCAAGCCCGCCGTCGCCTACGACTATGTGCTGCGCTCGGGCCTGCACCCGTCCGCTGCCACCCAGGCCGCCCACGCCAAGGGCACCATCACTTGGGACGGTGACCAGAGCGAGATCACGCCGCTGCCGAAGTTCACTCCCGAGGAACTGGGTGACTGCATCGACTGCACCATCTGCGTGCAGGTCTGCCCGACCGGCATCGATATCCGCAATGGCCTGCAGTACGAGTGCATCGCCTGCGGCGCCTGCATCGACGCCTGCGACGAAGTGATGGACAAGATGGGCTTCCCGCAGGGCCTGATCCGCTTCTCCACGCAGAACGCCATCGATGGCAAGCCCACCCGGGTGCTGCGCCTGCGCATCCTGATCTATGGTGCGCTGCTGCTGGGTCTGTGCGCGGCATGGATGTGGGGCGTGACCCACCGCAGCGAGCTGATCGCCGAAGTGCTGCGCGACCGCAACGCGCTGTACCGCCAGTCCGCCGACGGCAGCATCGCCAACGCCTACACCCTCAAGCTGATCAACAAGGGCCAGGAAACCCGGCGCTACCACATCACCCTGGAACCGGCCGACGCCGGCCTGCGCCTGGTCGGCCAGACCGAGATCGAGGCCGGCCCCGAGCAGGTGCTGCCGATCGCGCTGAACGTGGTCGCCGATGGCGACATCAGTGGCCGCCGCACCCTGCACTTTGTGGTCGAACGTGAAGATGGCGGCGAGAAGCGCGTCATCGAAAGCAGTTTCTTTGGTCCGGTGCAATGAACGAAAACTCCAAATCCCCCTGGCGCATCCCCGTGTTCTGGCTGGTGATCGGCCTGCCGCTGCTGTCGATCGTCGCCGGCGTCGGCCTGGTGATCATCTCGGTACGCTCCGGTGGCTCGGACGCGGTCTCCGATCCGGTACGGCGCGTGTCGCAGATCCAGACCGCCAACCTGGGCCCTGACGAAGCGGCCAGGAAGCGCGGACTGAGCGTGGTGCTGCGGGTGGAGGATGGCATCGTCGAGGTGCTGCCGGCTACCGGCGATTTCGCCAAGGGCAGCGCCCTGCAGCTGGTGCTGGAACACCCCACCCGCCAGGCCGCTGACGTGTCGCTGGAACTTGTCCCGGAGGGGGCGGGCTGGCGTACCGAGCACACCCTGGACCACGAGCATGACTGGCTGGTGCAACTGCGTGATGCCGATGGCCAGTGGCGCCTGCACGGCCGCCTGCCCCGCGAGCAACATGCCACCCGCCTGTCGCCCTCGCTGGGCGGGGGTCACTGAGCATCACCGTGGTCGCTGATTCCGTCCGGTCGCCCGCTGCTGTGGCGGCCGGCGCCTCCTGCCACCATTGCGGCGAACTCCTGACCGCCCAGCCCTGCATCATGGAACTGGGCGGCAACTCCCATGCTTTCTGCTGCCAGGGCTGCGCCGCCGCTGCCGAGTGGATCGCCAGTGCCGATCTGGAGGGGTATTACCGCCTGCGCAGCGCCAACGCCGCCCGCGTCGGTGAAGACCTGCCGGATCTGGCGGTGTGGGACCGTGCCGATGTGCAGGCCCAGCACAGCCGCGAGATCGCCAGCGGCCGCGAGATCACCCTGCTCACTGATGGCATGCGCTGCGCGGCATGTGCCTGGCTGATCGACCGCGCGCTCGCACGCGAGCCGGGGATCATCGACTGCGCCGCCAACGCCGTCACCGGCCGCATCCGCATCGCCTGGGACCCGGCACGCACCGCACTGTCGGTGCCGCTGCAACGGCTGGCGATGCTCGGTTACCGGCCTTACCTGGCCGGCAGCGAGGCCGCCGAGCAGCAACGCACCCGCGAACGCCGGCGCTGGCTGCTGCGGCTGGGCATTGCCGGCGTCGGCATGTTCCAGGCCATGATGATGGCCGAGGCGCTGTACCTGGATTTCAACAACACGATGTCGGTGCCGACCCGCGACTTCTTCCGCTGGTTGACCTTCCTGCTGTGCACGCCGGTGGTGTTCTATTCCGGCTGGCCGTTCCTGTCCGGCGCGGTACGCGAACTACGCGAGCGCCGCCTGGGCATGGATGTGCTGATCGCCAGCTCCACCTTGCTGGCCTATCTGGCCAGCCTGATGGAAACCATCCGCGGTGGTCCGCACGTCTGGTACGACGCGGCGGTGATGTTCGTGTTCTTCCTGCTGATCGCACGCATGCTCGAGCAGCGCGCGCGCAGCGTGGCCAGCGCCCAGGTCGATGCGCTGGCCCGTGCCCGCCCGGCCTTCGCCACCCGCGAACTGGCCGATGGCAGCCGTGAGGCGGTACCACTGGCGGCACTGGGCGTGGGCGACGTGGCCTGCGTGGCCGCCGGCGAAGCGGTACCGGCCGATGGCGTGCTGCTGGGTGAGGCTGGCGACGAGGCCTGGTTCGAGGAGGCGCTGCTGACCGGCGAATCGGCCCCGGTGCGCAAGCTCCCAGGCCAGCCGGTCTATGCCGGCACCGTCTGCCGCGAGCGCCCGGCGCGATTGCGGGTCACCCTGACCGGTACCGCCACCCGCCTGTCGCAGCTGGCACGGCTGGTCGAACAGGCGCAGGAACACCGACCGGCGCTGGCGCGGATGGCCGACCGTATCGGCAGCCGTTTCGTGCTGGCGCTGCTGCCGGTGACCGTGGCGGTATTCCTGGGCTGGTGGCACTACCAGCCCGAGCGCGCACTGGAGGTCACCCTCGCCCTGCTGGTGATCAGCTGCCCCTGCGCACTGTCGCTGGCGGTGCCGGCGGCCTTGACCAGCGCCCATGGCGCCTTGGCCCGCATCGGCCTGCTGGCGCTGCGGCCGGACGCCATGGACACGCTGGCGCGCGCCACCGACATCGTCTTCGACAAGACCGGCACGCTCAGCGACGGCCGGCCGGTACTGGCCACCACCCAGGTGCTGGACGCGCGCTTCGATGCCACCACCGTGCTGGACATCGCCGCCGCACTGGAGCGCGACAGCGGCCATCCGCTGGCAGCCGCCTTCACCCTCGGCGACCGTGGTGTGCTGCAGGCAGGTCAGGTCGAAGCCGTACCGGGACACGGCATCCAGGGCATGGTCGAAGGACAACACTGGCGGCTGGGGCGCGCCGATTTCGCCGCCGCACAGGTCGATGACGGCGTGCTGTGGCTGGGCGATGGCGAACGTGCCATTGCCCGCTTCGTGCTGGAAGAGCGTGCCCGTGAGGATGCCGCGCAGACGTTGACGGCACTGCGGGCGCAGGGCCTGCGCGTGCATCTGGCCAGCGGCGATGGCGATGCGGCGGTGCAGCGCATGGCCACGGCGCTGGGGCTGGCCGAGGTGCATGCCCGGCAGTCACCGGAGGACAAGCTGGCGCTGGTACGCCGCCTGCAGGCCGAAGGCCGGGTGGTGGCGATGGTCGGCGACGGCCTCAACGACGCGCCGGTACTGGCCGGTGCCGACGTCTCCATCGCCATGGGCGAAGGCGCCTCACTGGCACACCGCGCCGCCGACCTGGTCACCACCGGGGGCGGCCTGCTGCGTATTCCCGCCGCGATCACCCTGGCCCGCACCACCCAGCGCATCATCCGCCAGAATCTGGCCTGGGCCACCGGCTACAACCTGCTGGCGCTGCCGCTGGCCGCCGCCGGCTGGGTCACGCCATGGCTGGCGGCGCTGGGCATGGCGCTGTCATCGCTGATCGTGACCCTCAACGCCCTGCGCCTGTCGCGGCTCAAGACACCGATGGAGACTCGCTGATGGCCATCCTGCTGATGCTGATACCGATCAGCCTGATCCTGATGGCACTGGCCGTGGCTGCCTTCGTCTGGGCGGTCAAGCGCGGCCAGTTCGATGATATGGATACGCCGGCGCTGGACATCCTCGAAGACAACGACCGTCCAGCACCGGAACCGCCTGCCGGCACCAGCACGGACAGCAACACCACAACCGGAAAACACGGGGGCTGAGCATGCTGCCGCTGGATATCCCGGTCCTGATCGCCGCCGCCATCGCCGGCCTGCTCGGCGGCCTGCACTGCGCGGTGATGTGTGGCGGCATCGCCACCGGCTTCCCGGCAATGGCTCCGGGGCGTCCCCTGAGCGTGGCCTGGCAGGCCAATCTCGGCCGCATCGGCGGCTACACCGTGGCCGGGGCGCTGGTCGGCGGCCTTGGCGGCGGCCT
>DDVW01000033.1:0-56187 GCA_002345545.1 Stenotrophomonas sp. UBA2302
ATGCAGCCCGGCCGGGGCCTGCGCGGCGGCGGGGTGCAGGGCGCTGGCCCCCACCAGCCGGTCGCGCTGGCCGCCGATCCACAACCCGGGTTTGTGCAGTGCCGGCAGGGCACCGCGCAGGTCGGTGCGTTCCAGCAGCGCCAGCCCCTCGTGCAGGGCGCGCGGCTCCGGTTCGCCGCGCTCGACCAGCGCATCGCGCAGGGTGCGCAGTTCGCTGCGGGCGTGCTGCGACCCCATCACGTCCAGCGCCAGGAAACGCTCCAGCGTGCCGCGGTAATCCTGCTGCAGGTCCTGCCCGAACTGTTCGAACACCGCCGGTTCGACCGCATCGGGCCAGTCGGCGGCGCGCACGAAACGCGGGGTTGCCGCCAGCATCGCCAGCCCACGCACCTGCGGCAGCGTGGCTGCGGCATGCAAGGCCACCAGTCCGCCCAATGACCAGCCGCACCACACCGCCGGCGGCGTGGCCGCGGCGATGGCGTTGACCAGATACGGCAGCTTCAGCGGGGTGCTGTCGTCGCGGCTGAAGCCGTGGCCGGGCAGGTCGACGACATGCAGCTGGCAATGGGGCGCGAGCCGTTCGACCAGCGGCGCGAAGATGCCGCCGTGCAGCGCCCAGCCGTGGATCAGCACCAGTGCCGGGCCGGAGCCGCTGACGTGGATATGCATGTCGCCGCTATTCCGCTCAGGCGCTGACGGTGTTGAGCGACTGCTGGTACAGCACCAGGTCACGCGCCTTGGCGATGGCATCGACCAGTGCCTTGACCTGGTCGGTGCCGTGCAGCGCCGACAGCGTTACCCGCAGCCGCGCCTTGCCTTCGGGCACGGTCGGCGGACGGATCGCGCTGACCAGGAAGCCGGATTGCTCCAGCGCCATCGACAGCGCCATCACCGTGGCCTCGTCGCCGCACAGCAGCGGCTGGATCGGGGTTTCCGAAGGCATCAGCTCCAGGCCGTGGCGGCGCGCGCCATCGCGGAAGACGGCGATCAGCTCGGTGAGTTTGTCGCGGCGCCAGTGATCGCGGCGTGCCAGTTTCACCGCGGCCAGCGAGGCGGCGATCTGTGCCGGCGGCAGCGCGGTGGTGTAGATGTAGGGGCGTGCGGTTTCGGCCAGATGGCCGATCAGGTTCTCCTCGCCCAGCACCACCGCGCCGTGGCCACCGAGCGCCTTGCCCAGCGTGGCCAGCTGCAGCGGCACTTCGTTCACGCCGAGCCCGGCATCGGCCACGCAGCCGCGACCGCCATTGCCGACCACACCGACGCCGTGGGCGTCATCGACGTAGAACAGCGCCTGCTGCAGGCGTGCCACCAGCGCCAGCGAGCGCAGCGGGGCGATGTCGCCATCCATGCTGAAAACACCGTCGGTGGCCAGCATCGCCGCGCCTTCCGGGGTGTGCTTGAGCTGGCGCATCGCGCCTTCGCTGTCCAGGTGCGGGTAGCGGCGCAGCCGGCAGCCGGCCAGTCGCGTGGCATCGAGCAGGCTGGCGTGGTTGAGCCGGTCCTGCACGCAGACATCGCCGTCCTCGCCGAGCAGCGCCTGCTGCACGGCCAGGTTGGCCGCGTAGCCGCTGTCGAAAAGCAGCGCCCGCGGATAGCCGAGCCAGTCGGCCATTTCCTGTTCCAGCTGCGCATGCAGCGTATGGTGGCCGCAGACCAGGTGCGAGGCGCTGCTGCCAACGCCCTCGCGCGAGGCAGCATCCTGCAGCGCGGCGACCACTTCGAACTGCTGCGACAGGCCGAGGTAGTCGTTGCTGCAGAAGCCGGTAAGCCACTGGCCGTCGACTTCCAGGCGCACGCCATCGCGGCGCGAGATGGTGCGGCGGGTACGGATCCGCCCCTGCGCCTGGCGCAGTTTGCGTTGATCCTGGATGCGTTCGTGCAGGTCGGGGCGGGCCATGGCGCTATGTGGTGGGCGGATGGCGACTAGCGTACCCGGTTGTCGTGGCCGACGTCCGGGCTGCTGCCGCCGTCGTGGCGGGATCAGGCCGGCTGCGCGCAGGCCGGGGCGATATCCAGGTGCACGGTGCCGGGATGGTCGTGGTCATCGGCATCGACCGCAACTTCCATCGGGCGGATGCCCAGCCGTTCGAACAGCGCCTGGTCGCGGGCGGTGTCCGGGTTGCCGGTGGTCAGCAGTTTTTCCCCGTGGAAGATGGAGTTGGCGCCGGCGGAAAAACACAGCGCCTGCAGCTCGTCGCTCATGCTCTCGCGGCCGGCCGACAGCCGCACCATCGAGCGCGGCATGACGATGCGGGCCACGGCGATCATGCGCACGAACTCGAACGGGTCCAGCTCGGCACTGCCATGCAGCGGGGTGCCGGCGACCTGCACCAGCCGGTTGATCGGTACCGAGTCCGGGTGCGCGGGCAGATTGGCCAGTGCCAGCAGCAGACCGGCGCGGTGTTCGCGGGTCTCGCCCATGCCGACGATGCCGCCGCAGCAGGTCTTCAGGCCGGCGTTGCGCACGTGTTCGAGCGTGTCCAGCCGGTCCTGGTACTGGCGGGTGTGGATGATCGAGTCGTAGTAGTCCGGCGCGGTGTCCAGATTGTGGTTGTAGTAGTCCAGCCCGGCATCCTTCAGCGCCTGGGCCTGGTGGCCTTCGAGCATGCCCAGCGTGGCGCAGGTTTCCAGCCCGAGTGCCTTCACCTCGGCGATCATCGCCGCGACCTTGGGGATGTCGCGGTCCTTGGGCGAACGCCACGCCGCGCCCATGCAGAAGCGCGAGGCGCCGGCCTGCCTGGCCGCCCGGGCGCGGGCGACCACGGTGTCGGTGTCCATCAGCTTCTGCGCATCCACGCCGGTGTCGTAGCGCTGCGCCTGCGGGCAGTACGCGCAGTCTTCCGGGCAGCCGCCGGTCTTGACCGACAGCAGCGTCGAAACCTGCACCTGAGCCGGATCGAAATGCTCGCGGTGCACGCTGGCGGCGCGGAACAGCAGTTCGGGGAAGGGAAGGTCGAACAGTGCCAGCAGTTCTTCGTGGCGCCAGTCGTGACGGATGACAGTGGGCATCGGGGTTTCCTGACAGATCGGGGCGGCTTGGGCGGGGCAGTCTGGTCAGCATGCGGACGACTGTCAACAAATCACTGTCAAGAATGGTTTACGGCATGGGTGGGCGGCTGTGCACGCTGCTGTTTCCCTTGCGTTGCCTGGTGTGTGGCGATCCTGGGCAGGCGGGTTTTGACCTGTGTGCGGCGTGCCGCCGCGACCTGCCCTGGAGCGGCACTGCCTGCCATCGCTGCGCGCTGCCACTGCCGGCCGGGGAGGGCGTGGCTCCCCTGTGTGGCCAGTGCCAGCAGCGCAAGAGCCCGCTGTCGGCCGTGCATGCGACCTTTCTCTACGGCGCACCGGTGGATGGTCTGCTGCGGCGTTTCAAGTTCCACCAGGATCTGGCCGCCGGACGGCTGCTGTCGCAGCTGATGGTGTCGCAGGTGCCGGCGGGGTTGTGCCCGCAGGCGCTGGTGGCGCTGCCGTTGCATACGGCCCGGTTGCGGCAGCGCGGTTACGACCAGGCGCTGGAGCTGGCCCGGCCACTGGCGCGGGAGCTGCGCCTGCCGCTGTGTGCGGGGTTGCGACGGACAAGGGCCACGGCGGCGCAGTCGGAGCTGGATGCGGCCGCGCGCCGGCGCAATGTCCGTGCCGCGTTCACAGTGACCGGATCACTGCCGGCACATGTCGCGCTGGTCGACGACGTGATGACCACCGGGGCGACCTTGCGGGCCGCGGCCACCGCGCTGCGCAAGGCCGGGGTGGAGCGGGTGGATGCCTGGGTCTGTGCGCGGGTACCGTGATCGCGGCGATAATCCATCTGCCGGCGACTGGCGACAGCGTCTGGCAATGTCTTTCTACAGGAGTGATGGGATGAACCTTCTCGCGCAACAGGTCCGGCGCGGTGGCTGGACGCTGGTGGTGTTCGGCGTACTGGCACTGGTTTTCGCGATAGCCACGCTGTTGTGGCCGGCGGTATCGGTACTGGCGATGGTGATGACCTTCGGCATGCTGTCACTGGCCGACGGCCTGGTCAGCCTGCTCAGCATCTTCCGCAAGAGTGTGGCCCTGCCGAACTGGGTGCTGCTGCTGTATGCGCTGGTTTCCATCGGCTTCGGCGTGCTGGCCATCAGCCAGCCGGCGCAGATGGCCGAGGCGATGATGTGGCTGCTGGCGCTGTGGCTGGTGATCGCCGGCATCGCCCGCATCGTGTTCGCGGTGCAGGTGCGCAAGCTGGTCAATGGCGAGTGGATGCTGGCCTTGAGCGGACTGCTGGCGGTGGCGCTGGGCGTGCTGTTCTTCGCCCGTCCGGGAATCGGGCTGGTCACCATCGCGCTGTGGGTGGCGGTGGGCGCGCTGTTCTATGGCGTATTGCAGCTGTGGGTGGGCATCAAGCTGCTGCGACAGCGCCGGCTGTAACCCGCAGACTGCGGCTGGTTGGATGACAGAACGCCGCCCGATGGGCGGCGTTTTCTATGGTGCAAAGCCGGCTGTCAGTTGCCGGCAGGCCACATCAACGCGATGACGATACCGGCAAACAGCACCGCACCGACCCAGTTGTTGTGCAGGAACGCCTTGAAACAGGGCTCGCGCTCGCGCGTGCGGCACCACCAGAACTCGAACGCCACCAGCACCACTGCCACGGCCATCGCCAGCCAATAGGCCAGCCCCAGTTCCGCGCGCTGTCCGACCAGCGCCATCGCGCCAAAAAACAGCGCGTACAGGATGCCCTGGATGACCAGGTCCAGATCACCGAACAGGATCGCGGTGGAGTGCGAGCCGACCTTCAGGTCGTCATCGCGGTCGACCATCGCATACCAGGTGTCGTAGGCGGTGGACCACAGGATGTTGGCGCCATACAGCACCCAGCCCAGCGCCGGCACTTCGCCCTGCACGGCGGTGAATGCCATCGGGATGCCCCAGCCGAAAGCCATGCCCAGGTACACCTGCGGCAGATGGGTGTAGCGCTTCAGATACGGATAGCTGGCCGCCAGGAACACGCCGATGAAACTCAGGCCGATGGTCAGCGCGTTCATCGTCAGCACCAGCGCGAAGGCCACCAGCATCAGCACCGCGAACAGCGCCAGCGCCTCGCGCCCGGACACCGCGCCGGTCGCCAGCGGGCGGTCCTTGGTGCGTTTGACGTGCGGGTCCAGCCAGCGGTCGGCGTAATCGTTGATCACGCAGCCGGCCGAACGGGTCAACCACACGCCGGCGCTGAACACGAACAGCGTCCACAGCGGTGGCATCCCGCCCGCCGCCAGCCACAGCGCCCACCAGGTCGGCCACAGCAGCAGCAAGGTGCCGATCGGGCGGTCGGCGCGCATCAGCTTCCAGTAATGGCCCAGCCGCGACGGTGCCGCAGCGGGTTGCTCATAACGTTCATAACTCATGCGCAAAGGGTAGCAGTTGCACCGGATTCCGCCCTTGCCGATGAGGTTGTTCCAACAGGGGCAGACCTGCGGCCACATTTGCCGTTAGAATGCGCCTCCGCCCGGCAATCCGGACGGTCCCGGAACGGCCACCGCCGCCGCTTCCGCAAGCAGATCAAAACGCGCCTGTAGCTCAGCCGGATAGAGTAGTGGCTTCCGAAGCCATTGGTCGGGGGTTCGAATCCCTCCAGGCGCGCCAATAAAATCAATAGTTTGCGTTGATCTCTCGCGCTTTCTACTGGCACTCATAAGTCCTGTGCCCATTCTGTGCCCACTTTGTGCCCAGCTTTTTTTGATCAACTCCAAGGCGTGAGTAGAAGCCTCCGTGCCCAGTCTGGAAGGCATACAGGCATCTGACAGCTGCACTGCGTGTGGTTCCGTGATCTCTACGGATCAGGTTGATGGACTTGGCTAAAGCCGCTGGGTCTTTGGCTGGATGGCTCGATCGCCGGTGACGCTCGTCACCTTTGATCTAGCGCACCTTGTAGGCAAGAGTACCCGCGGTCACTGCCCTTCAGTGTCGACGTACATCAGCAATTCTCCTGGCTGACAAGCAAAGTACTTGCAGAGTTTGTCGATGACTTCGGTTCCGATGTTCGCACCGGGCTGATTTGCCATTTTCGACAAGGTCGCCCGATGGATGCCGGTCGCCTCGGCAACTTCTGCGAGCGTAACGACGCGGCGTTCCTTGAAGGCCTTGTCTGCGATTAGTTCTGTCAGGCGAAATCGGATCATTATGAACAAAATATGAATTGAGTCGCCTATAGGCGACATGCGGTGTTGACAGTCGACGTTTGTCGTCTATTATTGCCAACAGGGGTCGCTTATAAGCGACGCATGTTGACGATGAGTGACAAGGAGAACGCGGTGCAAACTTACCTCACCACCGAAGAACTAGCCAGCCGGATCCATTACGACGCCAGGACGATTCGAAACCGTCTCAAGGACAGCGTCCTGCTAGAGGGCGTTCACTACATTCGTCCTTTTGGGGGACGAAAGCTGTTGTTCCTTTGGGAGGCCATCGAGCGGGATATCGGCAAAGCCTCGGCGGCCGTCAGTCCGCGGATTCCGATGGCTAATGGTGGCGTGGCTCATGGCTAGTATTCGAGCCCGTGCTGAGTCCAGCTGCCTGTTTCTTGATTTCAGGTACCGCGGTGTTCGTTGCCGGGAGCAAACGGCCCTGCAGGACACTCCCGCCAATCGCCGCACCCTTGAAGCATTTGCCAATCGCATCAAGCGCGAGATGGCTAAGGGGACCTTCCAGTACCGCGCATTCTTTCCCGATAGTCCTCGAGCTGCCCAGTTCGATGACAGTCCTGCTGTTGCGCCCCTAGTCGGTGTGGGCACTCCGGCAACTCCTGCGACCGGCAAGGCCTTGACCACCCCCACGCTGGGGGAGTTCTCTGAAACCTGGTATCAGGAAAACCTGCCGCGCTGGCGCCAGACGCACGCAGAGACCGTGCAGGGAACCCTGCGACAGCACATCCTGCCGCGATTGGGCGAACGGATGCTGTCAGATATCAGCAGGGCTGACTTGCTGGCGTTCCGTGCGGAGTTGGGCAAGCAGACTGGCAAGGCGGGTAGCGCGCTGTCTCCGTCGCGCATCAACCACATCATGACGCCCTTGCGCATGTTGCTGGCTGAGGCCTCGGAGCGCTATGAGTTCGTCACCCCGTTTCGCAACATCAAGCCGCTGCGCCTGCCCAAGCTCGATATCCAACCGCTTTCCTTGGATGAGGTTCATCGAGCTCTGGATGTCATCCGCAAGGACTGGCATCCCTACTTGGCCGCCCGGTTCTTCACCGGCATGCGCACAGGCGAGATCAATGCGCTGGAGTGGAAGCACATCGACTTCGACCAGGACCTGATCCTGGTGCGCCAGTCGATCGTGCAGGGAAGGCTGGAGAGCACCAAGACCGACGGCTCGATGCGGGATATCCCGATGGTTCCGCTGGTCCGTATGGCCTTGCTCGAACAGCGCAAGCTGGTGCCCGAAGGTTGCCGCTGGGTGTTCGCCCAGAGCAACGGTGAGCCGATCAACCTGGTCAACTTCACCAACCGCGTCTGGCATCCACTGCTGCGTCACTTGGGGCTGGCTGCACGCAGGCCTTACCAGACCCGGCATACCGCAGCCACGTTGATGTTGGCTTCCGGCGAGAACCCGGAGTGGGTCGCACGGACCTTGGGACATGCCAACACGGAAATGCTCTTCCGAGTCTATTCGCGCTACGTGCCCAACCTGACGCGTAACGATGGCAAAGCCTTCACTGGGCTGGTGAGCGCGTCCTCTGTGCAGAGTGGCGGCACGAGTCCGGCGAAGGACACCAAACACAGCCCGACCACGCCATTGTCGGTACTGACCCGCAAGCAGTTAGAAGCCCTCGTCGCTCAACTTCAGCAGCAGTAATCCCAGCCCTCCGCGGCTCCCAAGAATCCCATATCTCCCCTTGCCCGGCGCTGCGCACCGAGGAACGCATGGCCGTGCCTGAAAGCGTGGCGGCGCTTCACGCGAACAAAGAAGGAATACGTAATGAGAAAGCAGTCTGTCCTGTCTCGACCAATCACCCTCGATGCGGTCGTTGAGCCAGACCTGATCAGTGGCGATGGCCTCCAGTCGGTACGCCTGATCCACACCGGTGGTGAGCTGATGGCGTGGAGCTGGAACCACATCGAACCCGCCAACAATGCATCGGTACTGGCGGCCACCGTGCACGTCAATCCGTTCGGGCGTCCACTGGGACTGATATCGATCATCGAACGGATCCAGTGGCGCCCTGACATGCTGGTTACGCGGCTGATTCCAGAGGCTGCGGGTGCCGATGGGCTGGCTGGTCGATTCCGTGCCCTGATCGGGCAGATGCGGCATCCTGGCCTGCAACAGCTTCTTCAGGACGTGTTTGTCCTGCGGCAGATGTTTTATGACTACTGGAAAGCGACGATACCGGTCGATGGTCAGGAGTACTCGCTTGCGGAATGCTCTATCCGGAATGCCGAGCTGGTCCAGTGCAGTGTCGGCCTGTCCAGCTTCCAGCGCAGCTTGGGCGTCGCGTTTGCACTGCTGCGCGACGGAGGCCGGGCCTGGCCGACAGCGCAATGGTCGGACGGAAGCCAATCGTTGCACCTGCTTCAGCAGAGCCAGGGAGCCATCTCCCATCTTGCCCAGCAGTACCCGGAGGATGCGGATGTACTCGTGGAGCTGCTGCAGCGCGACCATCGCCTGAGCCTCAGCTCGCTGGCGCTATCGATCCTGGAGCATGTTGATTGCCTTTCCGGAACCCAAAATGCGGAAGCTGACGGAAGTAGGTCGGCAACACGATTCCCACCAGTGCCGGCCAACCTGATCTCAATGGGAGACTTCCTGCGCCGCAGAGAAGCCAGGGTTCCTTCCTGAAAGATGTTGCCCACTATCGACTGTTGCGTGCGTCCAGACTTCGTGGCGCACACTGGCAGCGGTAGAACCAACCAATATCCAAGCTGTGAGGTCTTGAGAGCAGGTTGACAGTGCGCTGCTCCAGAACGGACCCTGCCCGGATGGATATCGATATCAATGCTTTCACTCGTGCCGAACTGGACGCTCTTCTGAAGGCAGCAAAGAAGCAGCAGAAGGTCCTCGCAAAGCGCGCGCCGATCAACACGGTCCGTCGCCAGTTGACCCTGATGGCGGGCAAGGCCGGCTACACGATCGAGGAGCTGTTTGGCACGCAGCAGCAGACCACGACCTCAGCCGGCAAGCCTGCCCGTCGCAAAAAGACAGGCAAGGTTGCACCCAAGTACCGGGACCCGGAGAACAAGCGGAACACGTGGACCGGCCGGGGAAGGATGCCTCGCTGGCTCGTGGAGAAGACCCGGTTCGGTCGCAGCCCGATGGACTTCCTGATTCCAGGTCTGGCCAGGCCAACGGCCCATGGCATTGGGGACATCGGCAAGAGGCAACTCGTCAAGCACGATCCGGCCTGACCATTCCGGGGTGCGTCTTTTGTCGTCGCTACGGCGGGTTGTCCAGTACCGATGGCAGCCGGGACAAGGGTGCGTTCGCACCGGAGCTGTTCCCGATGTTCGCCGAGCACCCTATCCCCGGTGAATCGCTGTTCCGCAACACGCTGGTGCTGTTCGCCAAGGCCGATGGCGATGATGGCTGGCTGCTGCACCAGGTGTGGAGCGATGAAAGCGGGAGTGGCGATCCGGAAGCCGCAGCCGACTGAAAGCCGCTGCCGGGCTTGATGCCGACTTCAGCAGTTTCAGCAGGTGACCGGTATCAAGCAGCCGGGTGCCTTGGTGTTGCCGATACCGATCGGGCAAGGAAAGGCGGCGCGACCTTGGCCCTGTTGCTTCCGTACCGGGCCTGGGCATGCCGGCAGCGGCCGGCTTGACCTTGGTCAAGTCCGGGTAACCGGCTTCTGCCTAGGATGCGGAACCTTCCTTGCTGCAGATCCCGGCCATGTCCAGGCCCCTTCTATCGCCGGCGCGGCGACCGCTTCGATGCTTATGCCACCGCGTCCGCTGAGCCGGCTGGTACTGACCGCCACCCGTGGCGGCATCGACCGGATCGATGACGGCATGGTGCGGTTGTTCGCCCATCGCCAGCGGCTGGCCGGTCTGGCCGGCACGCTCAAGCGTCGTGCCGGGCTGCCGCAGCACGATGCCGGGCGCGAAGCCAGTGTGCAGCAACGCGCGCAGCAGCTTGCGCAGCGCTGCGGTATGCCAGGCGACAGTGTCGCGCGGCTGATGGCGCTGCTGATCGCCGAAGCGCACCGGCGCCAGCGCGGCGGTTCTTCTTCCACCCCTCCTGCGATATTCGACATGCACAACCCGCCCGAATCCGGCCAGCCGTCCTCACTGTGGCGCTTGCTGCCGCCACCGCGCCGCTGGCAACCACTGGCCACGCGCCTGCCGTTGCCGCTGCGGCAAGCGCTCGGCTTGCGGCTGTTGGCACCGGCCGTCGCCCCGCCGCAGGTGATGCGGGTGCTGCAGCCGGTGCTGCGGCGCCGTCTTGGCATCCGTATCGATGATCTCGGCCTGGACTGGGTATTCGAACTGCATGAGGACGGCCTGCATCTGGCGCGGCAGCCGGCCGAAGCCACCGTCAGTGGCAGTCTCACCGACCTGTTGCTGCTGGCCAGCCGCCAGCAGGATGCCGACACGCTGTTCTTCCAGCGCAAGTTGACCCTGACCGGCGATACCGAGCTCGGCCTGATGCTGCGCAACCTGTTGGACCGGCTGCCGTGGGACGCGCTGCCACTGGGCCAGCGCATCGTGCTGCAGCGCAGTGCCGTGTTTGCGCGCAACGCGCGCGATGCCTACCGGGTTACCCGGCCGGCCGCGTAACGGCGGCCCATTGTCCCTCAGGAGAACCGGCCCGACCGGCCGGTTCTCCTGCGGCACTCAGGCCGACAATGCGTCCATGCCCGGCCCGCCTTCCCAATAGCCGTTGCGCGCGCCCACCCGCGGCACCGGCTGCGGCGCCTGCAGCATCTGCTGGAAGCGCGACACCACTTCGGCCATGCCACGGTGCTGCGGACTCAGGCGCAGGATCTCCACACCGCAGGCGGCCAGTTCATCACGCTCCGGCGCCATGTCCACCGTTTCCATGCCCTGTATCTGGATGCCGTTGATGACCATGAACGGCTCGCCTTCGCGGGTGGCCAGCGGCAGTCCGTCGGGATGCTCGATGCAGCGGAAACCACACTGGTCCTTGGGCACATCCAGCGCGCGGGCGGTGAAGCAGCGCGCCGAATAGGCCAGCGGCAGGCGTCCCCAGGCCAGCATTTCCAGCTCCGGCATCGGCGTGCCGGCCGCGGCCATGCCGGCGCGGATGTCCTCCAGCAGTTGCCGGCCCTGTTCTACCCCGGGCACCCAGCGCTGCAGCCCGTCTTCGATCAGCATCTGCAGTGCGCGATGGTTGTAGATGTTCAGGGTCGGGCCGGCGACGAACGGCAGGCCGCGTTCGCGGCACAGCTGCACCGCCGACAGGTCGTTGGCCTCGAGCAGGAAGCGGCCGTTCTCCACCTGCCGCTGCACCGCGCCCAGTTCGGATTCGGCCTCGATCAGCGCCAGTGACGACAGCACGATCTGCTTGCCGCTGGCGGCCAGTTCTTCGGCCAGCGCCAGCCAATCGCGGGTGCGCAGCTCGCGGCGTTTGCTGCACACGGTTTCGCCCAGGTAGAGGATGTCCAGCGGCCAGCTGACCGCCTCACGGTAGAAGGCGAGCACCTGCTCGCGCGGCCAGAAATATTGCAACGGTCCAAGACTGAGTTTCATGGTGTCAATGCCAGGCACGGTGATAGGGGCCCAAGGTGGTCTGCTGGCCTTCGGCGTGTTCGGACAGCGCCTGCTGCCAGTGTTCCTGCAGGCGCCATTGCGCGGTGTCGCCGGCATGGCGGTCGATCGCTTCGCGCCACACCCGTGCCACGGTGCGCACATAGGCCACGCCGCGCTGCCGGCCCTCCACCTTCAGTGCCACCACGCCGGCCTGCGCCAGCTGCGGCAGCAGCTCCAGCGTGTTGAGGCTGGTCGGTTCCTCCAGCGCGTGGAAGATCTCACCGCCCACGTCATAGCGGCCCTTGCAGACGGTCGGATAACCTGCCGGCTCGGTGGCGCCGAACCGGTCGATCAGCACGCCGTTGAGGCGCACGCTGCGGCTGTTGTCGTCCTGTTCCTCCCAGCGCACGAAGCTGGCCGGCGAGCACACCCCGTGGCGGTTGGGCGACTGGCCGGTGACGTAGCTGGACAGCTGGCAACGGCCTTCCACCATGATGCACAGGCTGCCGAAGGCGAACACCTCCAGCGGCACCGGCGAGGCCTGGCACAGCCGCTGCACCTGCTGCAGCGACAGCACCCGCGGCAACACCGCGCGGCTGATGCCGAAGCGCTCGTGGGCATAGCGCAACGCCGCGGCGGTGGTGGCCGAGCCCTGCACCGACAGGTGCCGCGCCATCGCCGGATGCTGGCGGCAGGCGTAGTCCAGCACCGCCATTTCCGCGGCGATGATGGCATCCACACCCAGAGCGGCGGCGTGGTCGACCGCGGCGTACCAGTGCGCCAGGCGGGCGCTGTCAGGATAGGTATTCAGTGCCACATAGACCTTGCGCCCGCGCGCATGCGCATAGGCGATGCCTTCGCGCAGTTCCTGCTCGTCGAAGTTCAGGCCAGGAAACGCGCGTGCGTTGGTCTGGTCGCGGAACCCGACATACACCGCGTCGGCGCCAGCATCGATCGCGGCGTGCAGCGCCGGAAGATTGCCGGCTGGACATACCAGTTGCATCAGTTTTCTCCATGGTGGAAAGGGACATCGCGCGCACGGCCATGCCGCCGCGGACAGGTTGCAGCGACTTCGAATTCAGGCGGAGGGCGGACGCAGGCCGCGGACGCGTTCCCACAACGCATCCACGCGCTGCTCCACCTGCGGATCGAGCGTGATCGGCCGGCCCCAGGCGCGGTCGCTCTCGCCCGGCCATTTGCAGGTGGCGTCCAGCCCCAGCTTCGAGCCCAGCCCGGCCACCGGCGAGGCGAAATCCAGATAGTCGATGGGCGTGTTTTCCACCAGCAGGCTGTCGCGCGCCGGATCCACCCGGGTGGAGAGCGCCCAGACGACCTGCGCCCAGTCACGCACGTCGATGTCCGCGTCGGTGACGATGACGAACTTGGTGTAGGTGAACTGGCGCAGGTACGACCAGATGCCCATCATGATCCGCCGTGCATGGCCGGCGTACTGCTTGCGGATGCTCACCACCGCGATGCGGTAGGAACAGGCTTCCGGCGGCAGGAAGAAATCGACGATTTCCGGAAACACCTTGCGCAGGATCGGCACGAACACATCGTTGAGCGCGCGCGCCAGCACCGAAGGCTCATCGAACGGCGCACGCCCCATGTAACTGCCGTGATAGATCGCCCCGCCGCGCAGGCGCATGCGCTCGATGGTGAGCACCGGGAAGTGGCCCTGCGCGTTGTAGTAGCCGGTGTGATCGCCGAACGGCCCTTCCAGCGCGGTATCGCCGGGATGGATGAAACCCTCCAGCACGATCTCCGCACCGGCCGGCACATCCAGTCCGGTCAGCGCGCTGTGCCAGACGCGGCTGCGCGCACCACGCAGCAGGCCGGCGAATTCGTATTCGGACAGCGTGTCCGGCACCGGCGCCACCGCCGCCAGCACGGTGGCCGGATCGGCACCGATGACCACCACGACCGGGAAGGGTTTGTCCGGATAGGCCGCCCGCCAGCCGGCATAGTCCAGCGCGCCGCCGCGATGCGGCAGCCAGCGCATGATCACCCGGTTGCGGCCGATCACCTGCTGCCGGTAGATCGCCAGGTTCTGCCGCGGCTGGTGCACGCCGCGCGTCACCACCATGCCGAGGGTGATCAGCCGGTCGGCGTCTTCCGGCCAGCAGCGCTGGATCGGCAATGCCGCCAGATCCACCTCCGTGCCGTCCAGCACCTGTTCGTTGAAATCGGCCTGGTCCACCCGCTTCGGTGCGACATTGGCCAGCTGCGCCCACTGCGGCCACTGGGAAAACGCATCACGCAGATTGGCCGGCCAGCGCGGCTCCTTGACCGCGGCCAGCAGTTCGCCCAACTCGCGCAGCGAGGCCAGCGGCCGGCCATCCAGCGCCATCTCGATGCGCGCCGGATGGCCGAACAGGTTGCCCAGCATCGGCCGCGCGGTGGTGGTGTCGGTCATCAGCAGCGCCGGTCCATCTGCGCGCAACGCACGCAGGCTCAGCGAGGTGCTTTCCAGCTGTGCATCAACCGGGGTGTCTATTTCACACAGTTGGCCGCGGGCGGCCAGATGGTGCAGGAAACTGCGGAGATCGTGTAAGGCCATAAGGGCGATGGAGCATCATCCGGTGGGCCGGTGTCAGCACCGGCCGGGAATCGGGTCCTGGCCGTATCCACATCACGCTGCCGGAACCGGAGCAGCGGGGGACGACGGCGCAGGCGCGGCGCAAGACAGCACGCAGCCGCGACCGGCCGGGAGGAAACAGCCGGTATCCACCTGCCGGAAAGCCCGGCTGCACCAGGGAAAGCTCCATCCACCCGCTCCCGTCGAAGAGCCGCCATTCTGGCCGGCGGCGACGCGCCGCTTCTTGACTTGCATCAAGTCCGGTCATGGCAGAACGGCCGCTGCATGCGGCTTGATGTTGGTCAAGGCGGCGGCCACCTCGCGTCGTGACAATCACCGGGGCCGTCGCGGCGACACGCTGCGGCCCGATGCTGCCCCGCCCATCGAGGACTCCGCAATGAAAACGCCCCTTCCGCTGGTGTATTCGTGTTCCGGCTGTTCGAGCGCGGCGCAGATGACCAACCAGATGGCGCTGTGGCTGGACCGACAGGGCGTGGCGGAGATGTCCTGCATCGCCGGTGTCGGCGGTGGCGTGCAGGGCCTGGTCCGCACCGCCACCTCCGGCCGCCCGATCATCGCGCTGGACGGCTGCGTGCTGCAGTGTGTGAAAGCCTGCCTGGCCCAGGCCGGCACCCGCGCCGACCTGCACCTCACCCTGTCCGACTACGGCATCAAGAAGCGCAAGCACGCCGATTTCGACAGCGCACAGGCGCAGGACGTCTACACCCAGCACGTACTGCCACAAGTGCATACCCTGAAACAGCAGGCGGCCGCCGCTGGTGATGAGCACACATGCGTAAAAGCGGAAGAAGAACACGACGCGGCCGGCAGCGCCCGTCGTTGATGGTGCCGGCGCACCGGCACTCCATCGTGCAAAAGTCCCTGCGTGTCATCGGGTGCATAACCGGCAGCAACGATCAGCCATTCCAGCGGCAAAAGTGGCACGGCGCCGTGGCGGCATCATGCGTGGTGTTTCTGGACGCGGAAGCCTTGGAAGCGCGGCCCGGCTTACGGGTGCTCGCTGTGCGGGCCTGGCTCCATTCGCCGTTGCCACAACGCATGCATGCCGCGCGCGGCCAGGTCTTCGGGGTGGCGCTGCACACCGATACCCCAGGCGGTCAATGCCTGTGCATACAGTGCCAGCAGGCGGTCGTTGCCGATCAGGTGGACTTGCGCCAGTCGTGGACTGTGCTCCAGTGCACCGGATGCGAGGATCTCGTGGCCGATCAGCAGGCCTGACAGGTACGAGGGCAATGCTCCGCCCTCCATCCGGTCGAACAGGCCCAGCGTCCGCACGCCGAACAGGTGATGCAGCAGGCCGCCGGCTTGGCGGCTGCGCTTGAGCCCGCTTTCGAACGCCCACGCATCGAAGCGGCCATCGTCCTCGGGCATGAGTCTGCCCAGCAGGCTGTGGCCGCGCAGCAGCGCGTACAGCTCGCCGGTCATCGCCGTGGCCAGCCGCTGGATGCGGCCATTGCTGATCGACACCCACTTGCTGTGGGTTCCCGGCAGGCAGACCACATGATTGCCGCGCGGCAGCACCGCGAGCAGGGCGGCCAGCTGGGTTTCCTCGCCGCGCATCACGTCCGGCACGGTTTCGCTGGCGGTGTCGCTGATGCCGGGCACGATCCACAGCTGGCGTTGCGGCAGCGCGGTCGTGGCCAGCGATACCAGTCCGGCAGCCAGGTCGTCGATGCCGGCCGGGCAGGCCAGGTACGGCACTTCCTGCCAGCCACCGCGGCTGCCGACCATGCCCGAAAGCAGGATCAGCGGGTCGTCCCAGCCTTTGATCTCCTCGGCCAGCACCGCTTCGAACTGGCCGGCACTGGCTTGCAGGCCACGCTGGCTGCGCCGGCGACCGCAGACCTGGCCGTGTGCATCCAGCCGGTACAGGCGCAGGCTGCTGGTGCCCCAGTCCACCGCGATCATGGCAGCACCACCCGGTCCACGCGGGCGCGGACGCCCGTGCCCGACAGGGTGAACACGCCGCCGGCGGAGGGCTCGGCATCCAGCACCGGGGCGTCCAGCCCGATCCGCGCGCTGGTGACATACAGCACGTCCTCGCCGAGCACGCAGCACGACGCCTGTCGCGCGGGCAGTTCGATCACCCGGTCGATGGTGCCGTCCGGGGTGTAGCGCAGCACACGGCCAGCGCCCCACTGCGCGTTCCAGAGTCCGCCCTCGTCATCGACCACCGCGCCGTCCGGCTCCACGCCCGCTTCGGCGAGCGTGGCGAAGATTTCGACCTCGCCGGTGCTGGCCTGGCCGGCGTTGTAGGAGGCGGTCAGGATGCGTCCATCGGGCGAGTCGCAGAAATACATGCGCCCGCCATCGGGGCTGAAGCAGATCGCATTGGGAATGGCGGCCTGCGGCAGTCCCAGCGGCCGCAGGCCATGGCGTGCGCTCCACTGGTAAAAACGCCCGGCGCGCCGGCCATCGGCATGTTCGCTTTTGGTGCCGAACACGAAATTGCCGGCGCGGTCGGCACGGCCGTCATTGAGGCGGGTGTGCGGATCATCGGCCTCCACCGCGGCCAGCAGCTGCAAGGGCAGTGCGTCGCTGTGCAGGTGTGCTTCCGGATCGGCGCTGTACAGGCCCTTGGCCAGCCCCAGCAGCAGGCGGCCGTCTTCGGCCAGCGCCAGGCAGCCCAGCGCCTGTTGTAGTTGCCAGTAACGGCTGTGTGCACTGGCCGGATCGAAGCGCCACAACCGGCCGGCGAGGATGTCGGTCCAGTACAGCAGCTTGCGGCGGTCGCACCAGAGGATGCCTTCGCCCAGCTCGCAGCGGCTGTCGACCAGCAGCTGCGCCTGTTCGGCGGCGAGCGCCGTCACCATTCGGCCACGCTGCCATCGCTGTGTCGCCACAGCGGATTGCGCCAGCGTGGTGGCTTGCGGCTGGCCTCGAGCAGGCGTGCCTCGTCGATCTGCACGCCCAGCCCCGGCTTGGGCAGGGCAGCGATGCAGCCCTGCGCATCGCAGGCGAAATCGTCCTTGTTGAGCACGTAATCGAGCAGGTCGGCGCCTTCGTTGTAATGGATGCCGATGCTCTGCTCCTGCAGCACCGCATTGTGGCTGACGAAGTCCACCTGCAGGCACGCGGCCAGCGCCACCGGGCCCAGCGGGCAGTGTGGCGCCAGCGCCACATCGTGCGCCTCGGCCATCGCGGCGATCTTGACGCATTCGCTGATGCCACCGGCGTGGGACAGGTCCGGCTGCAGGATGGACAGGCCGCCGGCGGCCAGCACCGGCTTGAATTCGGTACGCGAATACATGCGCTCGCCGGCAGCCAGCGGAATGCCGGTGGCCTCGGACAGCGGGCGGTAGTGCTCCCACTGCTCGGCCAGCACCGGCTCCTCGACAAACAGCGGCCGGTACGGCGCCAGTTCGCGCAGCAGCACGCGTGCCATCGGCACACTGACCCGGCCATGGAAGTCGATGCCGAAGTCCACCGTGTTGCCCAGCGCCTCGCGGACGGTGGCGACTTTCTCGATGGCCCTGTCGACCGCGCGCGGGCTGTCGATCAGCTTCATCTCCTCGGTGCCGTTGAACTTGAAGGTGTCAAAGCCCAGCGTCCGGTAATGGCGTATCTGCGCCACGAGGTCGGCCGGGCGGTCGCCGCCGACCCAGCGGTAGGTCTTCATGCGGTCACGCACCAGTCCGCCGAGCAGCTGGTAGACCGGCACGCCCAGCGCCTTGCCCTTGATGTCCCACAACGCCTGGTCGATGCCGGCGATGGCGCTCATCAGGATCGCGCCGCCACGGTAGAAGCCGCCGCGATACAGCACCTGCCACAGGTCGTTGATCCGCGCCGGGTCCTGGCCGATCAGGTAGTCGCCCAGCTCATGCACCGCCGCTTCCACGGTGGCGGCGCGGCCTTCGATCACCGGCTCACCCCAGCCGGTGATGCCCGCGTCGGTTTCCACTTTCAGAAACAGCCAGCGCGGCGCGGCCTGGTAGGTGGTCAGACGCACGATCTTCATGCGGAATGGTCCAGATAGGCCTGGCGGAAGCGGCGCGCGTGTAGGCGCGTGGTCGCCACCGGTTGGCCGGGTTGATAAAGGTCGCCGCCGATGCCCGCGCCCTGGCAGCCAGCGGAAAGATAGCTGGCCAGGGTGTCGGGAGAGACGCCACCGACGGCGAAAAGCGGTACCGGCGGCAGTACGCTGCGCAGGGCGCGTACCAGTGCCGGTCCATGGAGGGACGCAGGGAACAGCTTGAGCATCTGTGCACCGGCACGCAGCGCCTGGAACGCCTCGCTGGCGGTGGCGAAACCGGCGGCCACCAGCAGGCCTTCGGCGACCGCGCGCTGGATCAGCGGCGGATCGGTATTCGGCGTGACCATCAGCCGGCCGCCGGCCCGCAGCAGTGCGTCGATATGTTCCGGTTCCACCACCGTGCCGGCGCCGATGCAGGCATGCCGGCCATGGCGTTGCACGGTACGCCGCACGCTGGTTTCCCAGTCCGGCGAGTTGCTCGGGATCTCGATCGCATCGAAGCCCTCCTCGACCAGTACGTCGACATGGGCATCGACCTGGTCCGGCGTAATCCCGCGCAGGATCGCGATCAATGGCAGCTGGAAGGGCAGGGCGGTCATGTCAGTCGTGGTAGACCTGCGAGCGGCCACCGTCGATCAGGATGTCGGTGGCATTGATGAAACGGGCCTCGTCACTGGCCAGGAACAGCGCGGTATAGGCCACTTCCTCCGGCGTGCCGATGCGGCGTGGCGGCAGCAGGGCGGTCTGCTTTTCACGCGCGCCCGGTTCGCGCTCGAACCAGGCCTCGATGCGCGGCACCAGGATCAGCCCGGGCGAGATCGAGTTCACGCGGATGCCGTGGGCGGCGTACTCGATGCCCAGCGAGCGGGTCAGGCCGATCAGCGCATGCTTGGCGACCGGATAGGGGAACGCGCCGGGAATGATCTTGTGGCCATGCACCGAGGCGATGTTGACGATGGCGCCGCCCTGCTGGGCGACCATGCCCGGCAGTACCGCGCGGCACAGTTGCCAGGCGCCTTCCAGGTTCAGCGCGAAGCAGTGGCGCCATTGCGCGTCGGCCAGTGCCAGCGGATCGCAGAACACGTCGCCGCCGGCATTGTTGACCAGCACGTCGATGCGGCCGTGACGGGCGAGGATGTGATCGACACGCCCGGCCATCGCCGCGGCGTCGATGATGTCACCTTGCAGCATTTCCACGTTGCCGGGACCGGACGGTTGCAGGTCGATGCCGACCACGGTGGCGCCTTCGCGCGCGAACAGGCCGGCGACCGCGGCACCGATGCCGCTGGCGGCGCCGGTGATCACCGCCACCTTGCCGGACAGGCGGCCGCTCACCGGACCTCCGGCGGCGGGGTGGCAGCGTGATTGTCGCGGCTGGCGCCAGTGGCACCGGTCCCCAGATAAAGCCTCATCCTGCTCTCCCTTGTGCGGTCTGCCGACAGCGGCCACGCCGTCCTGGACGGGACGGCTGCGGCGGCGACAGAAGCGTGGCATAGCGTCGCCCCGGAACCTATGTGCGACCAATGAAATTTTTGTCGTAATGTATTCGCTGGGCGAATAGCTACACAGTCGAGGGGATCGGCGCGCATGGTTCAACCCACTACCGGCTGGTTCAATGCCAGTCGCCTGAAGACCCGTCATCTGTTGCTGCTGCTGCATCTGTATGAACAGCGCTCGGTGTTGCGCGCGGCCGAGGCGGCCAACATGACCCAGCCGGCGGCCTCCAAGCTGCTGGCGGAGATGGAGGACCTGCTGGGCGTTCCCCTGTTCGAGCGGCATGCGCGCGGGGTGGAGCCCACCTGGTATGGCCAGGTGCTGATCCGCCGGGCGCGCTCGGCGCTGTCGGAGATCGGCCGGGCCCAGGACGAGATCGCCGCGTTGCGCAGCGGCCGGGCCGGCCAGGCGTCCATCGGCACGGTGGTCAATCCCGGCACCAACCTGGTGCCGCAGGCGGTGGCCGCGCTCAAGCGCGACTTCCCCGACATCCTGATCCGCATCGAGATGGACTACAGCCGGCCGCTGGTGGCCAGGCTGCTCGATGGCCAGCTGGACATCGTGGTCGGCCGCATCATGGGCGCCGAGGGCAGCAGCGAGCTGGAGTTCGAGCCGCTGGCCGACGAGCCGCATTCGGTGATCGTGCGTGCCGGGCATCCGTTGGCCGGGCGCAGCCGGGTCGGCTACGGCGATCTGGTCGAGCACGGCTGGATCATGCCGCCCGACGGCAGCGTGCTGCGCGCACGGCTGGACGCGGTATTCCTCGAGCACGGGCTGGTGCCGCCGCAGAACATCGTCGAGACCACCTCGCTGCCGGTGACCATCCACCTGCTGCGCCACAGCGACCTGCTGACCGCGCTGCCGGTCGAGTCGGTCGCCCCCTACCTGCAGACCGGGCAGATGGTGGTACTGCCGGTCGCGCTGGACGTGCGCATGGATTTCTTCGGCATCATCCGCCGTCGCGACCAGTTGCTCTCGCCCGGTGCCGAGCGGGTGCTGGAGGCGCTGCGGGTCACCGCACGGAGACTGTACGCGGGCGCCGGCTGACCGGATCGGTATTCGTATCCGATATAGGTCTTGCGCATTTTTTCATTGGTCGGGAATGGCTGCGCCTGCCTATGCTCGCGCCGTGGTTGTCATCAACCGCCGGCATGACGGGCGGTGACCGCGTACCAGGGGGTGCGGTGGTTGCCGGTCCCGGAAGATGGAAGAGCGGCACGTCAGACGTCCCGGCCGATGCCGGTACAGCAGTACGCGGTTTTCGATCTGCCTTACCCGGTGCATGGGTGCGATGGCGCCTGAGCCGGGACCAAAACTCAAATCGTCGTCGTCATGTGTCCTGGGAGGGAACATCCATGTCAACGCTCCAGCGCCGCCGCACGGTGGCCAACAGTGCGCGCCAGCGCGCCGGTACCCGTCTGCAACCCACTGTCCTGGCGCTGAGCGTGGCGCTGATGCTGTCGACCGCCGCGCAGGCGCAGGATGCTGCCCCGCGCACCGATACCACCGATCTGGATCGCATCGTCGTCACCGGCGTGCGTGGCAGCCTGACCAAGGCGCAGGTGATCAAGGAAACCACCGACCAGATCGTCGATTCGATCGTGGCCGAGGACATCGGCAAGCTGCCGGACAACAACGTCGCCGAGGCGCTGCAGCGCATCACCGGCGTACAGATCACCCGCAACAAGGGCGAAGGCAGCGGCATCATGGTGCGCGGCCTGACGCAGGTGCGCAGCGAGCTCAACGGCCGCGACATCTTCACTGCCAACAGTGGCCGCGCGCTGAGCTGGGAAGACGTGCCGGCCGAACTGCTCGGCGGCGTGGATGTCTACAAGAACCCGAGCGCTGAGCTGATCGAAGGCGGCCTCGGCGGCCTGGTCAACCTGCGTACGCGGATGCCGTTCGACCAGGACGGCATGAAGGTGTCGGGCAGCTTCACGGTCAACAAGTGGGACCTGCGCGACTCGGTGCAGCCCTCGGCCTCGGTGCTGTTCTCCAACCGCTGGGACACCGATGCCGGCGAGTTCGGCGTGCTGTTCAACGTCGCCCACCAGGAAGGCCAGTACCGCGAAGACCGCATCAACCTGGGCAGCTATCTGTCCTATGACGATGCGCCCGGTTACGAAGGGCAGGACGTCATCGTGCCCAGCGAAGTGGGCATGTACAGCCATTTCGGCGACCGCGAGCGCGATGGCCAGTACGTGGCGCTGCAGTGGAAGCCGCGCGATGGCATGGAGCTGTATGCCACCGCGCTGCGCTCGGACTACAAGTTCCGCAACCGCGAATACAGCGTGCGCGTGGGCAACCTCAACAACAACACCACCGATCTGGTGAACTGGTCCGGCAACGGCTGGGGCTTCGTTTCGCCGTCGATCCCGGGCTACGAGGCCTTCAACGACCCGTTCGGCTTCGACGCCGACGGCGAGTTCCAGTACGGCACCTTCAACAACGCGCTGGTCACCACCACCGCGCGCATGGACTGGCGCAATTCGGTGACCTCCGACTATGCGCTGGGCGGCAAGTGGCAGGTCAACGACAACCTGCACCTGTCCACCGACCTGCAGTACATCGACGCCACCACTGAAAGCGTGAACTACTGGGTCGACCTGCTGGCCGGCCAGGTGAGTGGCGATGACTGGCGTGGCTGGTCCGGCCTGTACGGCACGCCGCCGGTACGCGTGGACATGAGCGGCAAGTACCCGAGCGTGACCATGCTCGACCGCGTGACCGGCCAGCCGATCAACGGCTACATGAGCGACATCGGCAACTACGGTGGCTGGTACTCGCATCTGGACAAGCGCGACAACAATGATGCCGACCAGTTCTCCTGGCGCGCCGACCTGCGTTGGGATTTCCTCGACAGCAATATCCTCAACGACCTGCGCATGGGCGTGCGCTACACCGACCGCTCGGCGATCACCCGCAGCTCGGGCTGGAACTGGCAGAAGATCGCGCCGGCCGGTACCGACAATGCCTGGGGCAGCTTCCTGCCGGCCCCGTTCAGCGACTACCCGGACGCCTGCTACCGGCTGTTCCCGTTCAGCGACCACTTCCGCGGTGACAGCGGCCTGCCGACCGGCTATGTCGCCTGTGACCAGATGGTGGCCGACTACGAGAACACCGTGCGCATGTTCGGGCACGACCCGATCGCCTACAACGCCGCCACCGATATCCGCGACTACACCGAGAACACCTACGCCGCCTACGCGATGCTGCGCTTCGGCCAAGACGATGGCCGCTTCCCGTGGGATGCCAACGCCGGCGTGCGCCTGGTGCGCACCGAAACCACCGTCGACGGCTACGAGCTGGAGCAGAATTCGCCGACCAACGAGGTGACTCCGGTCAGCGTCAAGAACGCCTATACCGACGTGTTGCCGAGCTTGAATTTCCGCATGTTCCTGCGCAACAACCTGCAGTGGCGCGTGGCGGCCTCGCGGGCGATGTCGCGGCCGAACTTCGACCTGCTCGACCCGTACGTGTCCCTCAACGACACCTTCTTCGACTTCAACACCGGTGGCGTGTCCTATGCCAGCCGTGGCAATCCGTACCTGAAGCCGATGTATTCCAACCAGTTCGACACCTCGCTGGAGTGGTACTTCGGCCAGGGTTCGATGCTGTACAGCACCGCGTTCTACAAGAAGGTCAAGGGCTTCTACTACTACGACACGGTGGCGGCCAATTATTACGACGGCAATTTCGACATGCCGCTGGAAGGTTCCACCACCGGCGAGACCCGCCCCTGCGTCGGCCAGGAATGCGTGCGCGAGTTCCAGCTGCAGACCCGCTCCAACGGCAAGGACGGCACCATCAAGGGCATGGAGGTGGGCTACCGGCAGTTCTTCACCTTCCTGCCGGGCCCGCTGGATGGACTGGGTTTCGAGGCCAACTACACCTACGTCGACAGCAAGGCGCCGGCCCCGGATGCGGCAGGCACCGATGGCGTGGAGATTTCCTACCTGCCGTTGGAAGGGCTGTCCAAGAACAGCTACAACGTGGTGCTGATGTACGAGAAGTCCCGCTTCTCGTTCCGTGCCGCTTACAACTGGCGTGACACCTGGCTGGTCACCACCCGCCCGCCCAATGCCGGCCACGTGCCGCAGTACCACGACGCCACCGGCCAGCTTGACGCCTCGGTGCGCTTCGATCTGGACAAGGTCTGGTCGATCACCCTGGACGGTACCAACCTGCTGGACGAGACGCGGTCCGACTACTACGGCAGCACCAGCCGTCCCAACGGCTGGTACCGCAATGACCGCCGTTACGGGCTGAGTATCCGGGCCAACCTGGATCTGTAAACGGAGGTGGCGGTGATGGCAGGTGTCCGGCGCTTCAACACGAGTGGTACGCAGCGGCAAGCGGCCACCGGTGCCGGACGCTTGCGGCCGTGGCTGGCAGCGGTGCTGCTGGCGGTGCTGCTGTCCGCACCGGTGGCGAAGGCCGCAGCGGAGGCCACCTACCAGTGGCGCAATGTCGCCATTGGTGGTGGTGGTTTCGTCACCGGGCTGCTGTTCCACCCGCACCAGGAAGGCCTGCAGTACGCCCGCACCGATATCGGCGGGGCGTACCGCTGGGAGCCGGCGCAGCAGCGCTGGCAGCCGCTGCTGGACTGGATGGATGCCAACGACCACGGCCGTTTCGGCGTGGACAGCATGGCGGTCGATCCGTCCGACCCGCAGCGCCTGTACCTGGCGGCCGGCACCTACCTGCATGCGCGTGGCAGCAACGGCGTGATCCTGCGTTCGCACGACCAGGGCAGCAGCTTCCAGCGCACCGAACTGCCCTTCAAGTTCGGCGGCAACGAGCTCGGTCGCGCCAATGGCGAGCGGCTGGCGGTCGATCCCAACGATGGCTACGTGCTGCTGTTCGGCACCCGCGCCAACGGCATCTGGCGAAGTGCCGATGGCGGCGTGACCTGGAGCGAGCTGGCTTCGTTCCCGTCGATCGCCAAATCCTCGGCGGCCACCGCGCAGGGCTGGAACGGCGCGCAGGCGATCGGCGTGGTCTTTATCAATTTCGAACCGGACAGCGGTCGGCGCGGCAACGGTTCGCGCACGGTGTATGCGGGCGTGTCCACGCAGCAGCCGTCGCTGTATCGCTCCGATGATGCCGGCGCCAGCTGGCAGGCGCTGCCGGGGCAACCGGCCGGCCTGCGTCCGAACCACATGGTGCGCGACGCACTCGGGCGCTGGCTGATCAGCTATGGCGACCAGCCCGGGCCCAACACGATGAACAATGGCGCGGTGTGGCGCTTCGATCCACGCGATGCCACCTGGACCGACATCACCCCGGTGGCGCAGTCCAGCGATCTGCAGGGCGACGGCTTCGGCTGGGGCGCGGTGGCGGTGGATCCGCAGGACCCGCAGCGCATCATCGCCAGCACCTTCAACCGCTTCGCGCCGCACGATGACATCTACCGCAGCGTCGATGGCGGCCGCAGCTGGACCGCGCTGTCCGTGCGTTCGGATTTCGACCATTCCTATGCTCCGTGGACCGCCGAGGCGCATCCACACTGGCTGGGTGTGCTGGCGATCGATCCGCACGATCCGGGCCACCTGCAGTTCGTCACCGGTTACGGCCTCTGGGATACCCGTGACCTGCGCCGCTTCGATGCGGGCGGCCGGCTGGGCTGGCGCTTCCCGCTGGCCGGATTCGAGGAAACCGTGCCGCTGGCGCTGCTCAGCCCGCCGCAGGGCGCGCATCTGGTCAGCGGCCTGGGCGATATCGACGGCTTCGTGCATGACGATCTGGATACGCCGCCGCAGCGGTTTGCGGGCGTGCGCTTCTCCAATACCGAAAGCCTGGCTTATGCCGGGCAGGCACCGCAGCGGATGGTGCGCAGCGGCTTCTTCCATGACCGGCCCGGGGGTGCGGTGCGGGCGGCGTGGTCGGACGATGGTGGTCATCACTGGACCGCGTTCGCCAGCGAGCCGGCCGATGGCGAGGGCGCCGGCCAGATCACCCTGGCCGCCGATGGCCGGCGGGTGATCTGGCATACCCGCAAGGGCGGGCACTGGCTCAGCGCCGATCTCGGTGGACGCTGGCAGGCCGTCAAGGGGTTGCCGAAGACCGCGGTAGTGGCCGCGGACAGGATCGAGCCGGCGCTGTACTACGGCTTCGATGCCGGCAGCGGCGCGCTGTATGTCAGCGGTGATGGCGGGGTCGAGTTCCAGCAGACCCAGGGGGATGCCGGAGCGGTGGGCGAGTGGTACCGCGCCGAGATCCATCCGGACCCGTGGCGCTCGGGCCAGGTGTGGGTGGCGGCCGGCTGGCGCGGGTTGCTGCGGTGGTCGCCGGGCAGGCTGCAACGGGTGCCGGGTGTGGACAACGTGCAGTCCGTCGGGCTGGGCAAGCCGGCCCGCGACGGTGCGGCAGCGGTGCTGTTCGTGTACGGCGATATCGCCGGCAAGCGCGGCCTGTACCGCTCGGACAACGGCGGCCGGCGCTGGACACGGATCGACAACGACGGCCAGCGTTTTGCCGGCCAGATCCGCCATGTCACCGGCGATACGCGCATCCATGGCCGTGTGTACTTCGGTACCGAGGGACGTGGCATCTGGTACGGAGAACCCCAGTGAAACAGCGGATATGGGTAGTGGGATTGGTACTGCTGGCCGGTGGTGCACAGGCGGTGGAACTGCCGCGGATCTTCGCTGACGGCATGGTGCTGCAGCGCGACCAGCCGCTGCCGGTCTGGGGCAGGGCGGCGCCGGGCACGCGGATACGCATCGATTTCGCCGGCAGGCAGGTGACGGTGAAGACCGCTGCCGATGGCAACTGGCGCACCGAACTGGCGCCGTTGCCGGCCGGTGGTCCGTATGTGATGCGCATCGACGACCAGGCCGCGCCCCGCCAGCTGGGTGATGTGTACGTCGGCGAGGTGTGGCTGGCCTCGGGCCAGTCCAACATGGAATGGCCACTGGCGCAGACCGATGGCGCCGAGGCGGCGATTGCCGCGGCCAACGACCCGCTGATCCGCCATTTCAAGATTCCAAAATCGTGGGCGGGCGCGCCGCAGTGGCAGCTCGATGGTGGTCGCTGGTTGCCGGCATCGCCGCAGCACGCGGGTGACTTCTCCGCGGTGGCCTATTACTTCGCGCGGCAGATGCGTGAGCGCACCGGCGTGGCGGTCGGCATCATCGACAGCACCTGGGGTGGCAGCACGATCGAGGCCTGGACCGACGCGGCCACGCAGGGCCTGGACAGTGCCGCGCTGGCGGCGCAGGCCGCGGCACTGCGTGATTCCGATGCGCGTGCATTGCAGGTCACCCACGCCAATCTTGCACGCTGGCCGCAGCTGCCGGCCGATGCCGGTCGCTGGCATGAGGCCGATATCGAGACGGCGCAGTGGACCAGTATCACCGTGCCCGGGCTGTGGGAGAGCCAGGGCTGGAACGGCATGGATGGCGTGGCCTGGTACCGCGCCAGCTTCCACCTCAGCGCAGAGGAGGCCGCCAACGGCGTGGTGCTGGGCGTCGGCCGCATCGACGACACCGACACCACCTGGGTCAACGGCCGACAGGTCGGTGAAACCCGGCTGCAGTACAACCTCGCGCGCCGCTACAGCGTACCGGCGTCCGCACTGCAGCCCGGGCTCAACCATGTCGCCGTGCGCGTGCAGGACTTCGGTGGCGGAGGTGGCATCCACGGCGAGGCCAGCGAGGTCTTCGTGCAACCTGCGGGTGCCGCCCCGCGCCCGCTGGACGGCTGGCGTTTCCGCGTCGAGCGCGCGCAGGTGGCGCTGATCGATGACAAGAACCAGCATCCGGCACTGCTGTACAACGCGATGATCCATCCGCTGCAGGACTACGGCATGCGCGGCGTGCTCTGGTACCAGGGCGAGGCCAATGCCAACACCGTGCCGCAGGCCTGGAAGTACCGGCAGCAGTTCCCCGCATTGATCACGCAGTGGCGCGCGCAATGGCATTCGCCGTCGCTGCCCTTCCTGTGGGTGCAGCTGGCGCCGTTCGCGTCCGGCGCGGACAGGCGTGATGGCGAGGGGACGGTGATCGAAAGCCCATGGGCGCTGCTGCGCGAATCGCAATCGGCCACGCTGGCGCTGCCGGCCACCGCGCAGGTGGTGATCACCGATGCCGGTGACGCGCACGACATCCATCCGACCGACAAGCGCACCGTCGGCGAGCGCCTGGCGCTGGCCGCACGCCATCTGGTCTTTGCCGACAGGCTGGCCTACAGCGGCCCGGTATATGCGCACATGCACAATCGTGGCGATGCGCTGGTGCTGCACTTCCAGCCGGGCACGCAGCTGCAGGCACGCGATGGACAGCCGCTGCAGGGCTTCGAGCTGGCCGCCGCCGATGGCCGTTACGCACCAGCCGATGCACAGATCGAAGGCAGCACCGTGGTGCTGCGCAACTCCTCCGTAGCCGCGCCGGTGGCGGCCCGTTACGGCTGGAACGACACACCGCAGAACGCCAACCTGATCGGTGAGGGCGGTTTGCCGGCTTCGCCGTTCCGCACCTCGAGGGACGCTCCATGACCATCGGTCGCATATCCTGCCGCACGCTTTTGGCATCGGCCCTGTTGCTGGGTGCCTGCAGCCAGTCCGGCGGCGGTACGGGCGATGCCGGCATGCAAAGCCGCAAGACGGGCACGGCGGCGCCACTGCCACAGGTGGTGACCGAGAACGGCCGCCATGCACTGCTGGTGGATGGCAAGCCGTTCCTGATCCTCGGTGCGCAGGTCAACAATTCCAGCAACTGGCCGCAGGCACTGGAAGATGTGTGGCCGGCGATCGAGGTGCTCAAGCCGAACACGGTGATGGTGCCGGTGGCATGGGAGCAGGTGGAGGCCAGGGAGGGCGAGTTCGATTTCTCCTTTGTCGACACCCTGCTGGCACAGGCACGCGAGAAGAAGGTGCGGCTGATCCTGCTGTGGTTCGCCACCTGGAAGAACAATGCACCGCACTATGCGCCGGAGTGGGTGAAGCTGGACAACCAGCGCTTCCCGCGGGTGATCACCGCCGACGGCCGCACGCTCAATTCGCTGTCACCGCATGCGGCGGCGACGCTGGAGGCCGACCGCAAGGCCTTCGTGCAGCTGATGCGCCACCTCAAGGCCAAGGATCCGCAGCGCACCGTGATCATGGTGCAGCCGCAGAACGAGCCGGGCACCTACGGCAGCGTGCGTGACTTCTCGCCGCTGGCGCAGAAGGACTTCGGCGCGGCCGTGCCCGAGGCGCTGCTGAAGAAGCTGGGCAAGCCGCCGGGCAGCTGGCGCGAGGTGTTCGGTGGTGATGCCGACGAATTCTTCCATGCCTGGCATATCGCCCGCTTCATCGACCAGGTCGCCGCCGCCGGCAAGGCCGAGTACGACCTGCCGATGCTGGTCAATGCTGCACTGCGCGGCCCGTTCAATCCCGGCCAGCCGGGCCAGTACGCCAGTGGCGGCCCCACCGACAACGTGCTCGACGTGTACAAGGCCGCAGCGCCGAACATCGACCTGCTGGCGCCGGACATCTACATGCCCGAGTACGCGATGTACACCACGGTGCTGGAACGCTATTCGCGCGCCGACAATCCGCTGTTCGTCGCCGAGACCGGCAACCGCGAGGAGTACGCGCGCTACTTCTTCTCGGCACTGGGCCAGCAGGCGATCGGCTGGTCGCCGTTCGGCATCGACTACTCGAAATACTCCAATTATCCGCTCGGTGCGCGGGTGATGAGCCCGGAAACGCTGGAGCCGTTCGCGCTGAACTACCGGCTGGTCGCACCCGCCGCCGGAGTGATCGCCCAAGCCAGCTTCGAGGGCAAGGTGCGCGCCACCGCCGAGCAGCCGGGTACGCCGGTGCAGACGCTGAAGATCGATGACCGCTGGAATGCGGTCATCACCTACGGCGTGCCGCAGTTCTGGTTCCAGGGCGAGCCGCCGGGCAATCCCGAGCCGGTCGGCCGCGCGCTGGTGGTGCAGCTCGGCCCGGACGAGTTCCTGGTCACCGGCGCGCATGCGCGCATCAACCTGGTTGCCGCCGATCCGGCGGTGGCCGACCGGCAGATCTACCACTCGGTGGACGAGGGCACCTATGTCGACGGCGAGTGGAAGTTCCGCCGTCGCTGGAACGGCGACCAGACCGATTACGGCCTCAACTTCTCCAGTGCCCCGCAGCTGCTGCGGGTGAAGCTGGCGACGTACTGAGCCGACGCTTACCGCAAGGTGCCGGCAGGGCGCCGCAACAGAGGGAGTAGGAATGATGTCGCAGAACAGACCCGCGCACCTGCGCACCCGCCTGCTGGTCCTGGCCGTGGCCGCCGCGATGGCGCCGCTGGCCGGCGCGCAGACCGTGCAGCAGCAGGCCGACGGCGTCGTGGTGGCGCCGGCCGATGCAAAAGCGGCCAAGGTCCGCCTGCAGCTGGTGGATCAGAACATCATCCGCGTCAGTGCCGACGTCGACGGTGACTTCCAGCGCAGCCCCAGCCTGATGCGCGTGGCCGGCACAGTGCCGGTGCCCAGCTTCGATGTCAGCCAGGATGCCAATGCGGTGACCCTGAAGGCCGCTGGCATCTCCGCGCAGGTGGCGCTGGCCGATGGCCGCGTCAGCTTCTTCGACGCCGCCGGCAAGCCGCTGCTGGCCGAGTCCGCTGCCGCCCGTGGCTTCACTGCCGATCAGGTCGAAGGCAAGCCGATGTACAGCCTGCGGCAGCGCTTTGATTCGATGGAAGGCGAGGGCCTGTACGGTACCGGCCTGCACCAGCAGGGCTGGATGAGCCTCAAGGGCCGCGATGTCGAGCTGCTCCAGCACAACATCGACAACGCCATTCCCTACCTGGTCTCCAGCCGCAACTACGGCATCCTCTGGGACAACAACTCGATCACCCGCTATGGCGATCCCAAGGGCCTGCGTCCGCTGCAGGAAGACCTGCTGGTCTATGACGCACAGGGCAAGCCGGGCGCCTTCACCGCCACCTATTCCTTCGACGGCAAGCAGCGCGTGGTACGCCGCGAGAGCGAGATCAACTACCAGTACATCAAGGATCTGACGGCGATTCCTGCCGGGGGCTGGAACACCGCCCAGGGCGGCCGTACCCAGGTGGTGTGGGAAGGTGCGATCGAAGCCAAGCAGGGTGGTCGCCACACGTTCTCGATGTACAACAGCGAGTACGCCAAGGTCTATGTCGACGGCCAACTGGTGATCGACCGCTGGCGCCAGAACTGGAACCCGTGGCACCACGAGTTCGCGCTGGACCTGCAGCCGGGCGTCAAACACCAGGTGAAAGTGGAGTGGGACGCGATCGACCCGTCCTACATCGCGCTGCTGCATCGCGACCCGCTGCCGGCGGCCGAAGCGCAGGATCTGTCGATCTGGTCCGAAGCCGGGCAGATGATCGACTACTACGTGGTCGCCGGCAGCAATGCCGATGAACTGATCGCCGGCTACCGCGAGCTGACCGGCAAGGCGGTATTGCTGCCCAAGTGGTCCTACGGCTTCTGGCAGAGCCGCGAGCGCTACAAGACCCAGGACGAGCTGACCGGCGCGCTGGACGAATACCGCCGCCGCAAGTTGCCGATCGATGCGATCGTGCTCGACTGGTCGTACTGGCCGGAAGATGCCTGGGGCTCACACGATTTCGACAGCAAGAACTTCCCGGACCCGGACGGGATGATCAAGCACGTACATGACCAGAACGCGCAGATCATGATTTCGGTGTGGCCGAAGTTCTATCCGACCACCGCCAACTACAAGGAACTGGACGCGGCCGGTGCCATGTACCACCGCAACGTCGAAGTCGGCGAGCTGGACTGGATCGGCAATGGTTACCTGAATTCCTTCTACGACCCGTATTCGCAGAAGGGCCGCGACATCTTCTGGCGCCAGGTCAACGAGAAGCTCAACCGCCGCGGCATCGATGCGTGGTGGCTGGACGCGTCCGAACCGGACCTGCACAGCAACATCGACATCGGCGAGCGCAAGGCGCGCACCACGCCGACTGCAATTGGTTCTTCGGTGGAGTACTTCAATTCCTATCCGCTGGTGCATTCGGAAGGCGTGTACGAAGGCTCGCGCGAGGTCGATCCGGACAAGCGCGTGTTCATCCTGTCGCGTGCCTATTTCGCCGGCCAGCAACGCGCCGCCGCCGCGTTCTGGAGCGGTGACATCGTGCCGCGCTGGGACGACATGCGCGAGCAGATCTCCGGCCTGGTCAACGCCTCGATGGCCGGTGCACCGAACGTCAGCTTCGATATCGGTGGCTTTGCGCCGGAGCAGCGCTTCATCGACAAGGACCCGGCACACCTGCCGGAATGGCGCGAGATGAGCCTGCGCTGGTTCCAGTACGGCGCCTTCGTGCCGGTGTTCCGCCTGCACGGCCAGTTCCCGTACCGCGAGATCTGGGAGATCGCCCCGGAAGGCACGCCGCACTACGACAGCTTCGTGCACTACCTGAAGCTGCGTTACACGCTGCTGCCCTATATCTACACCCTGGCCGGTGACACCTGGCACAAGGACGGCACCATCCTGCGGGCGCTGGCGATGGACTTCCCGGCCGATCCCAAGGTACGTGACATCGCCGACCAGTACCTGTTCGGTCCGGCCTTCCTGGTCGCGCCGGTGACGCAGTTCAAGGCCACCCACCGTGAGGTCTACCTGCCGGCCGGCACCAGCTGGATCGACTTCCATACCGGGCAGCGTCACGACGGTGGGCAGACCATCACCGCCGCCGCGCCGCTGGAGCGCAGCCCGCTGTTCGTGCGTGCCGGTTCCATCGTGCCGCGCACCGTGGTGCAGCAGTACGTCGACGAGCAGCCCGATGCACCGGTCACCCTCGAGGTCTATACCGGTGCCGACGGCAGCTTCTCGCTGTACGAGGACAACGGCCGCAACTACGGCTACGAGCGTGGCCAGTCCAGCCGAATTCCGTTGCAGTGGGACCAGGCCAAAAGTGTGCTGAGCATCGGCGCACGCGAGGGCAGCTACCCGGGCATGCAGGACAGGCGCGAGCTGCGCGTGCGCTGGGTCGATGGTCCACGTGACGACGTCGGTGCGCTGGAACCCAAGGCCGATGTGGTGATCCGCTACGACGGCAAAGCGCAGCGCGTCGCCCGTCCGGCGGCACGGTGACAGACGGGCACCGGATCGGCATTATGGAAACCGGTGGACATTTTCGCTTGGGAGGGCCGGAATGCACGCTGTAGACGGCTCATGCCCGATTGCTGGGATGGCTACTGAATCCGCCGGGCTGGCGCAGCCCGGCCGCCGTGCGCTGTTCAAGGGTACGGCGGCAGCCTTGGCCTTCGGCAGCCTGCCGCTGGCCGGCAGGCTGCAAGCGTCGACGCCGGAGGCATCGGCACCGGCTGCCGATCTGCTGTGGTACCGGCAGCCGGCGCGCAGCTGGGTGGAGGCCTTGCCGCTGGGCAATGGCCGGCTCGGCGCCATGGTGTTCGGCGGCGTCGCCAACGAGCGCCTGCAGCTCAACGAAGACACGCTGTATGCCGGCGGCCCCTACAGCGCGGTCAACCCGCGTGCGCGCGACAGCCTGCAGCGTGTGCGTGAACGGGTCTTCGCCGGCGACTATGCCGGCGCCGAAGCGCTGGCCAACGAGACACTGATCTCGCGGCCGGTCAAGCAGATGCCGTACCAGCCGCTGGGCAACCTGTGGCTGGAGTTCCATCGTCTGGAAGGCATCAGCGATTACCGTCGTGAGCTGGATCTGGATGCGGCCATCGCCCGCACCACGTTCCGCGCCGGTGCCGGCCTGCATCGCCGCGAGGTCTTCATCTCGCCGGTCGATCAATGCCTGCTGCTGCGCTACAGCGTGGAAGGTGGCGAGCCGATGGGCGGCTTCATCCGCACCGCCAACGAGCACGCCACCAGCACGACCGTTACCGACGACGGTTGGATGGTCAGCGGCCACAACGTGGCGCGCGACGGTGTACCCGGCAAGCTGCGTTTCGCCTTCCGCGTGCAGGTGCGTCACGTTGGCGGCACGCTGCGCATCAGCGCCGATCACATCGCCTTCGACGGCGTGCGCGAGCTGGAACTGCGGCTGGTCGCCGCCACCAGTTACCGCACCTTCGATGACATCAGCGGTGATCCGGAGGCGATCACCGCCGCACAGCTGTCCGCTGCCTCGGCAAAGAGTGCAGCGCAGCTGCGGGACGACCATCTGGCCGAACACCAGCGCCTGTACCGGCGCATGCGCTTGGAGCTGGGCCGCACCACCGCTGCCGACCGGCCTACGGATGAGCGCATCGCGGCGTTTGCGAGCGGTGACGATCCGGCACTGCTCGCGCTGTACCACGCCTACGCGCGTTACCTGCTGATCTGCAGCTCACGCCCCGGCACCCAGCCGGCCAACCTGCAGGGCATCTGGAATGATCTGATGGACCCGCCGTGGGAGAGCAAGTACACGCTCAACATCAACACGCAGATGAACTACTGGCCGGCCGAAGCAGCCGCCTTGCCCGAATGCGTGGAGCCGCTGCAGCGGATGATCGGCGAGCTCGCCCGCAGCGGTGCGCTCACCGCGCAGCAGATGTACGGCGTTGACGGCTGGGTGGTACACAACAACACCGACCTGTGGCGCGTCAGCACGCCGCCCGATGGCGCGCAGTGGGCGCTGTGGCCGACCGGCGGCGCGTGGTTGCTGCAGCAGCTGTGGGACCGCTGGGACTACGGCCGCGACCCGGACTACCTGCGCCAGGTGTGGCCGCTGTTCAAGGGTGCGGCGCTGTTCTTCGTCAACAGCCTGCAGCGTGATCCAAACACCGGCCACCAGGTCACGGTGCCGTCGATCTCGCCGGAGAACCAGCATCCGCACGGTGCGGCGATCTGCGCCGGACCGACCATGGATGCGCAGCTGCTGCGCGACCTGTTCGGCCAGTGCATCGAAATCGCACGCCTGCTTGATACCGATCACGCCTTCGCGGCGCAGCTGGCCGAGCTGCGTACGCAGCTGCCACCGAACCGGATCGGTCGTGCCGGCCAGCTGATGGAATGGCAGCAGGACTGGGACATGCAGGCACCGGAGCTGCATCACCGCCACGTCTCGCATCTGTACGGGCTGCATCCGTCCAGCCAGATCAACAGCCGCGACACGCCCGCACTCAGTGCCGCCGCCCGCCGCTCGCTGGAACTGCGCGGTGATGACGCCACCGGCTGGGGCATCGCCTGGCGTCTGAACCTGTGGGCGCGGCTGGGCGAGGGCCAGCGCTGCCTGCAGATCCTGCGCCTGCTGCTGGCACCGCAGCGCAGCTATCCGAACCTGTTCGACGCGCATCCGCCGTTCCAGATCGATGGCAATTTCGGCGGTGCCGCCGGCATCGTCGAGATGCTGGTGCAGAGCTGGGGGGGATCGGTGTTCCTGCTGCCGGCGCTGCCGGTCGAACTGCCGCAGGGCCGCGTACACGGGCTGCGCGTGCGCAACGCCGGCGTGCTCGATCTGCAGTGGAGCGGGGGCCGTGTGCAGCGGGTCAGCCTGCTGGCCGAACGTGGCGGCACTTTCCATCTCGTCTACCAGAGCCACGAACTGGAACTGGAGCTGCGTGCCGGCCAGCGCATCACCGCGCAGCTGCATGACGGCCAATGGAGTCTTGCATGAGTCATCTCGCTTCCCGTGGGTGCGCGGCATGAGCATCGTCGCCGGTATCGACGCAGGCACGCAGAGCCTGAAAGTCGTGATCTACGACGCCGCGCAGCGGCAGCTGCTGGCCACGGCCAGTGCGCCGCTGGTACTGCATAGCGCCAACGACGGCAGCCGCGAGCAGGACCCGGCTGCCTGGGTGACGGCGATGGAAGACTGCTTCGCGCGCATCGATCCGCGGCTGCGCCAGCAGGTGCAGGCGCTGGCGGTGTCGGGCCAGCAGCATGGCTTCGTCGCACTGGATGCCGAAGGCAAGGTGCTGGCTCCGGCCAAGCTGTGGTGCGATACCAGCAGCAGCGCCGAGTGCGGGCAGATCATGGACGCCGTCGGTGGCGCGCAGCGCTGCATCGAACTGGCCGGCAATCCCATCCTCGCCGGTTACACCGCCTCCAAGCTGCCGTGGACGGCCAAGCATCGGCCCGAGGCCTACGCACAGCTGGCGCATATCCTGCTGCCGCACGATTACCTGAACTTCGTGCTGACCGGGCAGTACTACTGCGAGCACGGCGATGCCTCGGGCACCGGTTGGCTGGATGTGCGCACGCGCCAATGGTCGCCGGAACTGCTCAAGGCCACCGATGCCAACCGCGATCTCGCCGCCTGCCTGCCGCCGCTGGTGAACGCCGATGTGCTGTTCGACATCGCGCCGGAGGCCGCTGCGCGCCTGAGCTTGCCGGCCACGGTGAAGGTCGGGGCCGGCGGCGGTGACAACATGATGGCCGCGATCGGTACCGGCTGCGTTGTACCGGGCAGGCTGGCGATGAGCCTGGGCACTTCGGGCACCTTGTTTGCCAGCTCCGATGTGCCGGTGGTGGATGCCGATGGCGCATGGGCGGCGTTCTGTTCGTCCAGCGGTGGCTGGCTGCCGCTGATCTGCACGATGAACTGCACCGTGGTCACCGAGCAGGTGGCGCGCATGTTCGGCTTCAGCAGCCGTGAGGGCGATGCGCATATCCACGCCACCGCGCCGGGTGCCGATGGCCTGGTGATGCTGCCCTTCCTCAATGGCGAGCGCACCCCGGACCTGCCGCTGGGCAAGGGCGTGCTGGCCGGGCTGGACGCCACCACGATGAACGCCTCGCACTTCTACCGTGCAGCGATGGAAGGGGCGACCTATGCGCTGAAGTACGGCTTTGACGCTTTTGTCGGCGCCGGCATGCGTTTTGAGCGCATCGTGCTGACCGGCGGCGGCGCCAACAGCCCGGCCTGGCGGCAGATGGTGGCCGATGTGTTCGGCCTGCCGGTGGAAATGCCGCAACAGTCCGAAGGCGCGGCGTTCGGTGCCGCCCTGCAGGCGCTGTGGGCATTGCAGCGCAGCCGTGGTGACGACGCATCGCTGGCCGCGCTGGCCGCCCTCCATGTAAGCCCCGATCCCAGCTGCACCGCGACGCCCGACGGCGCGCGCAGTGCGGCCTATGCGCTGGCCTACCAGCGTTATCTGCAACACCTGCACACCGTCATGCCGCTGTACCGAGGTTGATTCTTTCCCCGTAGTTTGTCGACACAGGAATTCGCACCATGAGCAAGCAGCCCTTCATCGGCGCCACCGAATTTTTCCCCGGCATCGGCCAGATCCCGTTCGAGGGTCGCGGTTCGGACAATCCGCTGGCGTTCAAGGTCTATGACGCGGACAGGCTTATCGGTGGCAAGAGCATGCGCGAGCACCTGCGCTTTGCCGCCTGCTACTGGCACACCTTCTGCAATGCCGGTGCCGATCCGTTCGGCCCGGGTACGCGCCGCTTCCCGTGGGAGAAGGGCAGTGCGATGGCCACCGCCGAGGCCAAGGTCGATGCCGCGTTCGAGTTCTTCACCAAGCTCGGCGTGCCGTACTACTGCTTCCACGACGTGGACATGGCCCCCGATGCCGATGACATCGGCACCTACGAGAAGAACCTCAAGCACATGGTCGCCCTGGCCAAGGAGCGTCAGCAGGCCACCGGCGTCAAGCTGCTGTGGGGCACGGCCAACCTGTTCTCGCACCCGCGCTACATGAACGGTGCGGCCACCAACCCGGACTTCAACGTGGTCAGCCGTGCCGCCGTGCAGGTCAAGGCCGCGCTGGAAGCCACCGTCGAGCTGGGCGGCGAGCACTATGTGTTCTGGGGCGGCCGCGAGGGCTATGCCTGCCTGCACAACACCGACATGAAGCGTGAGCTGGAGCACTTCGCACGCTTCCTCAGCGCCGCGCGCGATTACGGCCGCAGCATCGGCTTCACCGGCAAGTTCTTCATCGAGCCAAAACCGATGGAGCCGATGAAGCACCAGTACGACTTCGACTCCGCCACCGTTGCCGGCTTCCTCAACGCACACGGGCTGCAGGACGACTTCATGCTCAACATCGAGGCCAATCACGCCACGCTGTCGGGGCACACCTTCGAGCACGATCTGCAGGTGGCCTCCGACCAGGGCCTGCTCGGCAGCATCGACGCCAACCGTGGCAACGCGCAGAACGGCTGGGATACCGACCAGTTCCCGACCGACCTGTACGACACCGTCGGCGCGATGCTGGTGGTGCTGCGCCAGGGCGGTCTGGTTGGCGGCCTGAACTTCGATGCCAAGCCGCGCCGTGAATCCACCGACATGGAGGACCTGTTCATTGCCCACATCGGCGGCATGGATGCGTTCGCGCGCGGCCTGGAAGTGGCCCACGGCCTGCTCAACGACTCGCCGTGGGAACAGTGGCGTGCGCAGCGCTACGCCAGCTTCGACAGCGGCGCCGGCAAGGACTTCGCCAGCGGCAAGCTGGGCCTGGCCGATCTGGCCAAGCTCGCCGCCGGCAACGGCGAGCCGGTGCAGGCCAGCGGCAAGCAGGAACGCTACGAGAATCTGCTCAACCAGTACCTGCTGCGCTGAGCGCAGGCCAACCACGAACGGAGAGGGGAAAGGCAATGGCCCAGTCAGCGGCAATCACGGCAGTGGAAACACGGGAGAACACCGCACTGATCGTGTTGATCAGCGTGGTGGCGACAATCGGCGGGTTCCTGTTCGGCTTTGACAGTGGCGTGATCAACGGCACCGTCGACGGCCTGAAGCAGGCCTTCGGCTCCACCGAGGCCCAGCTGGGCTTCGAGGTGGCCTCGATGCTGCTCGGCTGTGCGATCGGCGCGTTCTTCGCCGGCCGCCTGGCCGATCGCTGGGGACGTCGTTCGGTACTGATCATTTCGGCGGTGCTGTTCCTGCTGTCGGCACTCGGAGCCGGCGCGGCGAGCAGCTCGCTGCTGTTCATCGCCGCGCGCGTGGTCGGTGGTTTCGCGGTGGGTGCGGCCAGCGTGATGTCGCCGGCCTACATCGCCGAAGTGGCACCGGCACGCTACCGCGGCCGCCTGGCCACGGTGCAGCAGATCGCGATCATTTCCGGCCTGTTCGCCGCGTTCCTGAGCAACTACCTGCTGGCCAAGGCGGCCGGTACCTCGACCGAACCGTTGTGGGCCGGGCATGCCGCCTGGCGCTGGATGTTCTGGATGCAGGCCATCCCGTCGGCACTGTTCCTGGGGTTGCTGTTGTTCATTCCCGAAAGCCCGCGCTATCTGGTGGTCAAGCGGCGCAAGGAGCAGGCGCTGGCGGTGCTGACCCGCCTGTTCGGTACCGCGCAGGCGCAGACCACGCTGGCCGAAATCGATGCCTCGCTGTCGCAACACCATCACCGCCCGCAGCTGTCGGACCTGGTCGACAAGCTCACCGGCAAGGTGCGCCCGATCGTCTGGGTGGGTATCGGCCTGGCGGTGTTCCAGCAGCTGGTCGGCATCAACGTGGTGTTCTACTACGGCGCGGTGCTGTGGCAGGCGGTGGGCTTCTCCGAAAGCGATGCACTGCTGATCAACGTGCTGTCCGGCGCGCTGAGCATCGGCGCCTGCATCATCACCGTGCTGCTGATCGACCGGATCGGCCGCAAGCCACTGCTGTGGGTGGGCTCGGCCGGCATGGCGGTGTCGCTGGCACTGGTGGTGTACGCCTTCGCCAGCGGCTCGGTGGTGGACGGCCACCTGCAGCTGTCGGGCCGGATGGGCACGCTGGCGCTGGTGGCGGCCAATGCCTATGTGGTGTTCTTCAACGTCTCCTGGGGCCCGGTGATGTGGGTGATGCTCGGCGAGATGTTCCCCAACCAGATCCGCGGCTCGGCGCTGGCCGTGGCCGGTGCGGCGCAATGGACCGCCAATTTCGCCGTCACCATGACCTTCCCGATCCTGCTGGCCGGCATCGGCCTGGCGGCAACCTACAGCCTGTATCTGGCTTCGGCGGTGATCTCGGTGTTCTTCGTGATCCGCTTCGTACGTGAGACCAAGGGCCGTTCGCTCGAGCAGATGGAGGGGTGAGGATGATGGAATTTTCGACACATCGTGCGGCCCTCGCTGGCGCGCTGGCATTGGCACTGCTCGCTGGCTGCAACAGTGGCGACAAGACCGCAGCGCAGGGCGCGCCGCAGGTCGATGCGACCTATGACGGCACCATCCACCCGAAGCAGTGGCCCAGCGTGGCCTGGCCGCTGGCGGAAGATCCGGCGCTGGAGAAGCGCGTCGACGACCTGCTGGCAACGATGACGCTGGAAGAAAAGGTCGGCCAGCTGGTACAGGGCGACCTGGCCAGCATCACCCCGGAAGACGTGCGCAAATACCGGCTCGGCTCGATCCTGGCCGGTGGCAGTTCCGACCCGGGTGGCAAGTACAACGCACCGGCCAAGGACTGGTTGCAGGTGGCCGATGATTTCTGGGCCGCGTCGATGGATACCTCCAGCGGCGGCAAAGCGATCCCGATCCTGTTCGGCATCGATGCGATGCACGGCCAGAGCAATGTGGTCGGCGCCACGCTGTTTCCGCACAACGTCGGTCTGGGCGCCACCCGCAACGTCGAGCTGCAACGCAGGATCGGTGAGATCACCGCCGCCGAGACCCGCGCCACCGGCATGGAGTGGGCATTCGCGCCGACCGTGGCGGTGCCGCAGGATGTGCGCTGGGGCCGTTCCTACGAGGGCTATTCGGAGAACCCGCAGTTGGTGGCCGAGTTCGCCGCGGCGATGGTCGAAGGCCTGCAAGGCAAGGTCGGCGCGCCGGACTTTCTCGACGATTCGCATGTGATGGTGTCGGTCAAGCACTTCCTCGGCGACGGTGGCACCACCGACGGCAAGGACCAGGGCGATACCGCGGTCAGCGAGGCCGAGCTGCGCGATGTGCATGCCGCCGGTTATGTCACTGCGATCCAGGCCGGTGCGCAGTCGGTGATGGCCTCGTTCAACAGCTTCCACGGGGTCAAGATGCACGGCCACAAGCCGTTGCTGACCGACGTGCTGAAGGGGCGCATGAACTACGGCGGCTTCGTGGTCGGCGACTGGAATGGCCACGGCCAGATTCCCGGTTGCAGCACCACCGATTGCCCGGCCACCTATGACGCCGGCCTGGACATGGCGATGGCCACCGACAGCTGGAAGGGCATGTACGAGTCCACCCTCGCGGCGGTGAAGTCGGGCAAGCTCTCGACCGAGCGGCTGGACGACGCGGTGCGCCGCGTGCTGCGGGTCAAGTTCCGCATGAACCTGTTCGATGCGCCCAAACCCTCGCGGCGTGCGCTGGGCGGCAGGTTCGAACTGCTGGGTGCGCCCGGGCACCGCGCGGTGGCCCGCCAGGCCGTGCGTGAATCGCTGGTGCTGCTGAAGAACCAGAACGGTGTCCTTCCGCTGCGCACGCAGCAGCATGTGCTGGTGGCCGGCGACGGCGCCGACAACATCGCCAAGCAGGCCGGTGGCTGGACGCTGAGCTGGCAGGGCACCGGCACCACGCGGGCCGATTTCCCCAATGCCGACACGCTGTGGCAGGGATTGGAGCGTGGCCTCAAGGCTGGCGGCGGCAGCGCCGAATTGGCGGTGGACGGGCGTTACCGCAAGAAGCCGGACGTGGCCGTGGTGGTGTTCGGTGAGGAGCCCTATGCCGAGTTCCAAGGTGACATTCCCAATCTGCTGTACAAGCCGGGCAACGATGCGGACCTGGAGCTGATCAAGCGGCTGAAAGCCGACGGTATTCCGGTGGTGGCGCTGTTCATCAGCGGCCGCCCGCTGTGGATGAACCGCGAGATCAACGCCGCCGATGCCTTCGTCGCCGCGTGGCTGCCGGGTTCGGAAGGCGCGGGCGTGGCCGATGTGATGCTGCGCAAGCCCGATGGGAGCATCCACCACGACTTCACCGGCAAGCTCAGCTTCTCCTGGCCGCGCACCGCCACCGACTCGGCGGTGAACCGGCCGGGCCACAACCCGCTGTTCAAGTTCGGCTACGGCCTGACCTACGGCGACACGGGCGATGTGCCGCCATTGCCGGAGGAGCCGGGCGTGTCCGGCGAGCAGGCCGGCAGCGGCGTGTACTTCGCCAAGGGCCGTCCGTCGCTGGGCCTGGCGTTGCAGATGTCCAGCGCATCGCAGCCGGACATGCCGGCCACCACGGTGCCGACCGTGCTGGCCGACGGCACGCTGAAGATGACCGCGGTCGATCATCTGGCGCAGGAAGACGCACGGCAGCTGCAATGGTCCGGTGCCGCGCCGGCACGGCTGGTGCTGCTGTCGGCCACACCGGTGGATGTCACCCGCGAGAGCAACGGCGATGTACAGCTGCAGCTGACCCTGCGCCGCGACAGCGCGGTGACCGGGCCGGTGTGGCTGGGTGTGGGCTGTGGCGAGGGCTGCAGCGGTCGCGTGGACCTGCAGAAGACGCTGTCGGCATTGCCGCAGGGCCAGTGGGCGCCAGTGGGTGTGCCACTCAAGTGCCTGGCGGCTGCCGGCGCCGATGTCGCGAAGCTGCGCCAGGTGACCGTACTGGAAAGCGCGACCGTGCTGGAACTGGCGGTCTCGCGCATTGCGCTGGGAGCGGCCGATGCCGGCACCGTGACGGTGGACTGCAGCACACGCTGAAGTGGGTCGAAGCCGGCGCGGAGGGCGCCGGTCATCCAATCTGACGGTCCACCGATGCCGGGGGCCAGCTGCCTGCCGTGACCAGGGAAGGTCGCGCTGCCGGCAGCGACGGCGGGAGAGCAGCGCGTGGGACTGGGGACACTGGATATCGCAATCGTGCTGGCCTATCTGGCCGGTATTTTCGTACTCGCGCAGTGGGTATCACGCGAGAAGGCAGGGCACAGCAAGGACGCCAGGGACTACTTCCTGGCCAGCAAGTCGCTGCCATGGTGGGCGATCGGCGCCTCGCTGATCGCCGCCAACATCTCGGCCGAGCAGATCATCGGCATGTCCGGTTCGGGCTATGCGATCGGCCTGGCGATCGCCTCCTACGAATGGATGGCCGCAGCCACGCTGCTGATCGTCGGCAAGTGGTTCCTGCCGGTGTTCCTGCGCAACGGCATCTACACCATGCCGCAGTTTCTCGAGCAGCGGTACGGCAGCCGCATCCGCACGCTGATGGCGGTGTTCTGGCTGGGCCTGTATGTGTTCGTCAACGTCACCTCGATCCTGTGGCTGGGTGCGGTGGCGGTGAACCAGGTCACCGGTATGGAGCAGATGCTGGCGGTGGTGCTGATCGGCGTGTTCGCGCTGCTGTACCAGTTGTATGGCGGTCTCAAGGCGGTGGCGTTGACCGACATCGTGCAGGTTTCATTGCTCGTTCTGGGCGGCCTGCTGGTGACCGGGCTCACCCTCAACCAGCTGGGCGAGGGCGCCGGCATCGCCGCCGGATTCACCCGGCTGTGGCAGACACAGCCGGGTCATTTCGAGATGATCCTCAGCAAGGACAACCCGTTCTACAAGGACCTGCCGGGCATCAGCGTGCTGATCGGCGGGCTGTGGATCATGAACATCAGCTACTGGGGCTTCAACCAGTACATCATCCAGCGTGCCTTGGCGGCCAAGAGCATCGGCGAGGCGCAGAAGGGCGTGCTGTTCGCGGCCTTCCTGAAGTTGCTGATGCCGGTGATCGTGGTGCTGCCTGGCATCGCCGCGGTGATGCTGGCACCGGATCTGGACAAGCCCGACCAGGCCTATCCGACGATGATGCGGATGCTGCCGACCGGGGTGCTGGGGCTGGTGTTTGCGGCGCTGGTGGCGGCGATCGTGGCCTCGCTGGCCTCGAAGATCAATTCGGTGGCGACCATCTTCACCCTGGACTTCTATGCCAGGCGGCAGCAGCAACCGGATCAGGCCAAGCTGGTGCGTGTGGGGCGGATTGCCGCGGCGGTGGCGGTGGTGCTCGGCATCCTGACCGCAAAGCCGTTGCTGGGCAGCTTCGACCAGGCCTTCCAGTACATCCAGGAGTACACCGGCTTCTTCACCCCGGGCATCGTGGTGATCTTCATGCTGGGACTGTTCTGGAAGCGCGCCAACGAAGCCGGTGCGTTGGCGGCGGCGATCGGTTCGTTCGTGCTGTCGATCATCTTGAAGCTGGCCTGGCCGGCGTTGCCGTTCATCGATCGCGTCGGGTTGGTGTTCCTGATGGCATTGGCGCTGGCAGTGGCGGTGTCGCTGCTGACTCCGGCCACGCCGCACAAGGACATCATCAATACCCGCGATGTGGACTATCGCACCAGCGGCGTGTTCAACATCGGCGCGCTGGCGGTGCTGGCGATCCTGGTCGCGCTGTACTCGCTGTTCTGGTGATATCGGGTCGCGCCTGCGCTCGGGAGTGATGCGCTTGCGTCTGTGGGCCGTGAATACGGATGTGGCCCGTGGGCCGGGCGTATCGCTCAGACGGTCTCGGTATTGCCCGGGTCGCCAGGCACTATCGAGGCCGCAGGTGATCCCGATGGCTGGCTTACTGCCAGGCTGCCAGTGCGATCTTCAGCTCGGCGGTAAAACCCTTGTCCGACTGCACCGGTATGGAGAAGACGTCTGCATCGGGCTGCCGGATACCGATGGCCCGGGTGCCGGCCGCCACCGGGATGGCCGCATGTTTGCTGCCGCCGGCCCAGTTCTCATCGCTCCACACATAGCGCAGTTGCCAGCCGCCGTCGCCATCGGGTTTGGCGAACAGCACCAGGGTGTTGCGGAACAGGTATTCGCCGGGGATGTGGTGTTTCAGGAACAGTGCGCCGTCGATACGGTAGCCGGCATTGCATACGGCCAGGTCGATGGAGAACACGATCTCGCTGCCGGCGAGGATCTTGCGGCTGTCCAGGAATACCGAGAACAGCACCGGTGCGTGTGCATCCCTGCGCAGGCTGCCATCGGCGTTGAACATCTCGCTGTGCTGGCGGCGGATGGCGCACTGGTTGGCCTGGGTGCGGGCGGTCAGTTCGTAGGTGTAGGCCCCACGCGGGGCGACCGTGGCCTCGATGTAGTACGCCGATTCGACATTCTTGCCACGTTTGCGTGCGGCCTCCACCTCCGGTGGCAGAGCCAGTGCGGTGATCTGCAGCTGTGCGCTGGCGCAGGTGTCGCCGAACAGGAAGCGCACCATGTTCTGGTAGCCCTCCTCGGAGTTGACGATGCCGAAATGGCCGCTGTGGCTGCGGTTGACGAAAGCGCGTGGTGCACCTTCCACATAGGCGTTGGCGATACGCACCAGGCCATCGCTCAGCGGACCGACCGCGAACGATGACAGGCCGTGTGCAGCGGCATAGTCGCGGCTGTTGGTGCCGATCAGGCAGAACAGCCGTTCCGGCGGAAAGCCGGAATTGCCCAGCGTGTTGACCTTGTCCTTGGGCACCTTCAGGTACTTGCCCATCACACTGCGGTTGAAGTTGTCCATGTCGTTGACCGACAGCAGCTGCGGCACGTTGATGCCGGCCACGTCGATGCCGTTGTGCGGGGTGGCGTAGGTGAACAGCTTGTCGACCATGGCGCGGGTTTCGGCCGTGGCGACGTCGGGGTTCTGCAGCAGGCAGCGGCAGATCAGCCCGCCCATCGAGTGCGCCACCAGATGCACGCGGAACGCCTTGCGCAAGGCGGCATTGCTGCCGCAGATGCTGTCGCGCAGTTCAAGGATACGGTTTCCCAGGCTGGTTGCGGCGGCGATGATGGAAGGCGCCTTGCCATTACCGAAGGCGGGATCGGCCGGGTCGTAATAGCGGTGGATGACGATGCAGCGTGGGGAAAGGCGACCACTGCGCTCGGTGCCGGCCTCGTAGACGTCGCGGTAGTCGTAATCCTTCATCAGCCGCACCAGCGGCGACTCGAAGACGAACTTCACGATCGAGCCATCCTGTGCCTGGCGCACCTTGGTGGAGCCGGCTTCGAAGCCCATGTACGGCGTGGAGGTGGTTTCGACGATCTCCTCGCGCGTCATCGCATAGCCGCGTACGTAGATGATCGGGAAGAACGGGCGTTGCAGGCGTTCCATGGCGGGCTTCCTGTCGGCGTCCGGGGAATCTTCGCGGATGTGCTGCAGTGTTTCCTGAATCCGCACCGCGCCGTGCTCAGCCGGAGGCGGTGGCGCGGTCCAGCTGGCGGTAGCCGATCGCCTCGGTCAGGTGCGGGCGCTCGATGCGTTGGGCACCGGCAAGGTCGGCGATGCTGCGCGCCACGCGCAGGATGCGGTGCATCGAGCGTGCCGACAGCTGCAGCCGCTCCATCGCCTGTTCCAGCAGGGTCTGTTCGGTGGATGCCAGTGCGCAGTCGCGCAGGGTCTGGCTCTGGTCCAGATGGGCGTTGAGTGTGCCGGCGCGTTGCAGCTGTTGCCGGCGTGCGGCCAGCACCCGTGCGCGTACCGTGGCGCTGGGCTCGCCGGCCGGTGCATCGCCGCGCAGCTCGCTGGCCGGCAGACGCGGCATCTGCAGGTGCAGGTCGATGCGATCCAGCAGCGGGCCGGAGATGCGCGCACGGTAGCGGCGGATGCTGTCGCCGGAGCAGCGGCAACGGCCGCTGTGGTCACCGGCCCATCCGCATGGACAGGGGTTCATCGCCGCGATCAACTGGAAACGGGCTGGAAACTCGACACTGCTCGCGGCGCGGGCGACGGTGACGTTGCCCGATTCCAGCGGTTCACGCAGCACTTCCAGCGCATGCCGGTTCCACTCCGGCAGCTCATCCAGAAACAGCACGCCGTTGTGGGCCAGTGAAATCTCGCCGGGACGCGGGTGCGAGCCGCCACCGACCAGTGACACCGCGCTGGCGGTGTGGTGCGGCGAGCGGTAGGGACGCTGCCGCCAGCGGGCCGGATCCACGCCACGGCCACTGACCGAAGCGATTGCCGCCATTTCCAGCGCCTCGTCCTCACTGGCCTCGGGCAGGATGCCGGGCAGGCGCGAGGCCAGCAGAGTCTTGCCGCAGCCCGGAGAGCCCAGCAACAGCAGGTGGTGGCAGCCGGCGGCGGCGATCTCCAGTGCGCGGCGTGCCTGCAGCTGGCCGCGCACATCGGCCAGGTCCGGCAGTGGCGATGTGCTCGCCTCCGGCGCCTCCGCCTCCGGCAGCGCCTTGCCTGCCGACAGCGCCGCACAGACTTCCAGCAGGGTCCGCGCCACCTTGACCGTCGCGCGCTGCGCCAGTGCGGCCTCGGCGGCATTGCCGGGCGGCACGATCAGCGTGCGCTGCTCACCAGCGGCGGCGATCGCGGCCGGCAGGGCACCATCCACCGCGCGCAGTTCGCCGGTCAGCGCCAGCTCGCCGATGAACTCGTACTGCGCCAGCGCGTCGCGGTCGATCTGGCCGCTGGCGGCAAGGATGCCCAGCGCGATCGGCAGGTCGAAGCGGCCGCCTTCCTTGGGCAGATCGGCCGGGGCCAGGTTGATGGTGATGCGCCGTGCCGGGTATTCGAACTGGGCGCAGAGGATCGCCGCCCGCACGCGGTCGCGCGATTCGCGTACCGCCGCTTCCGGCAGGCCAACGATCTGGGTGGACGGCAGTCCGCCGGAAAGGTGGACCTCGACCCGGACCGGAGGCGCATGCACCCCCGCGCGGGCACGGCTGTGCACCAGCGCCAGGCTCATGGCCGGGGTCAGGCGTCGGGGTGGGAGAGGTTTTCCATCGCCGCGACCGCCTGTTCCAGCGCGTCGAGCTTTTCGCGGGTGCGCAGCAGCACCGCGCGCTGTACCTCGAATTCCTCGCGGGTGACCAGGTCCAGCTTGGACAGGCCGGCCTGCAGGGCACTCTTGAAGGTGGCCTGCAGCTCCTCGCGGGATTCGCGCAGGCCCGGTGGCACCAGCTCGCTCAGGCGCTGGGCGAGGGCGTCGATATGGTTCAGGTCGATCATGGCAGGTCTCCGCAGGAAGGATTCGAGCCTAGGGCGGCTCCACCGGCTGCGGCCATCAGGGTCGGTTGCATAGGCGTGTAAGGATAGTCCGTAACGGCGGGGGCGACACGCCGGGTGCCCAGTCGCGGTGCGGCGCGCTATCCTCGCCGGTAAACCGACAAGAGACCGATTCGATGAAAATGATCATGGCCATCGTCAAGCCGTTCAAGCTCGATGACGTGCGCGAGGCGTTGGCCGAACGGGGCGTGGCGGGTATCACCGTGACCGAGGTCAAGGGCTTCGGCCGGCAGAAGGGCCATACCGAGCTGTACCGCGGCGCCGAGTACGTGGTGGATTTCCTGCCCAAGGTGAAGATCGAGGTGGCGGTCACCGACGCCCAGGCCGACGAGGTGGTGGAAGCCATCGTCAAGGCCGCCGGCACCGGCAAGATCGGCGATGGCAAGGTGTTCGTCTACGACCTGGGCAGCGTGGTGCGCATCCGCACCGGCGAGCTGGACGGCGACGCGCTGTAACCCGCGTCCCGGGCTCAGCGTGCCGCCGGCTGGCCCTTGAGATGCCGGTACAGGCGCTTCCAGAGATTGCGGATGGCTTGTACCCAGTGCGGTTCGGCCAGCAGCGCGGCCTGTTCGGCACTGGGACGCTGGCCGGTCAGGCGCTGGCGCATCTTCACCAGGTTCTTCATGTCGCTGCGGCGCAACTGGCGCGAGATCGGGCCATTGCGCAGCCAGCGCGGTGAGCGCCACGCCGAAGTGAAGTCCAGCAACACCGGCACACCGGCGCTGACCACCACGTTGGTGCCGTGCAGGTCGTTGTGGGTGATGCCGGCCGCGTGCAGGCGCGTGAGTGCGCTCTGCAGCTGGTCGAACACTTCCTGGCTGACCTCCTGCACGCCGGCGCTGAGGGTGTGGCCGGGGACGAACTCCATGCCCAGCGCCAGCCCGCCAACGGTCCCCAGCAGCGCCGGTGCATGCTTCCAGCCGCTCAGGCGGCGCAGCACCCGGGCTTCGCGGCGCACCAGCAGGCGCGCGAGTGGCGACAGCGGGGTGCCACGGTAACGGCGGTAGTCCTTGACCACGGCCGCGCGGCCCGCCAGTTCGGTGCGGTAGACATCCGGTTCGAGCAGGCGCTCGCCGCGCTTGAGCAGCTGGCTGCTGGAAATCATCGGCCGGTGGCCATTGTAGGTAGGCAATGTGTTCATCGGTTCTTCCTGACGCGGCCAAGCGCAGAAAGCGTTTTGCAGTGCCGGTCTTGCGTGCCCGGGACGGGCGGGGAATGTGGGCCGAATTATAGAACTGAACAGTCCACAAACCCTGAATGTAAAAAAAATGTAGGAAGCGTGTGATGGAATGGATTGTTGCGCCGGCCGGGTTGCCAGCCGGCGTCGTGTCTGAAGTTTCCGTGCGCATGAAAAACCCCGCGCCACAAACTGCGGCGCGGGGTCGGGTCCACGACAGGGGCGGCGGGCTTACTCGCCCAGTGCCTGGGCCACGAACGGCGGGCTGACCAACACGCCGGTGTGCAGCGGGGCGGTGTAGTACAGCGTGTCGAACGGCTTGGCGGCGGCATCGGCCTCACGGAAGCCGAAGCCAAAACCGGCCTGCTTGCTGGCCACGGTCACCGACCACCAGCCGGTCGGGTAGCACGGCTGCGGGAACGGCAGGGTCTTGAACGACTGGAAGCCGGCCTTGCCCATTTCCGCACGCATATCCTTGATCAGGTCCAGCAGCGCCAGCGGCGACTCGCTCTGCTGCACCAGCAGGCCGTCGTCCTTCAGGGCGCGGAAGCAGCTCTCGAAGAACGCCTTGTTGAACAGGCCTTCGGCCGGNNGCCATGTAGGCCACGCCGTCGTCGAACAGCAGCTCGGCGCGGGCGTCACCGTTGGATTCGCACAGTTCCGGGAAGTACTTCTCGGCCATGCGGGTGACCTGCTCGTCGATATCGCACTGGGTGGCCGACTCCACGCCCGGGTGCTTGAGCACCTCGCGCAGCGTGCCGCAGTCGCCGCCGCCGATGATCACCACGCGCTTCGGGTTCGGGTGGGTGAACAGCACCGGGTGGCTGATCATCTCGTGGTAGAAGAAGTTGTCCTTGCTGGTCAGCATCATGGCGCCGTCGATGACCATCAGCTTGCCCCAGTCGGTGCTGTCATAGATCTCGATCTTCTGGAACGGCGACTGCACCTCGTCCAGCTTGCCGGTGATGCGGAAACCGATGGCCGAGCCGGTCGGCTGGAAGTGTTCGATGAACCAGTTGTCGTTGCTGCTCATGGGCGTGGGAGATCCTCTGCTCAGATGGGAAGCCGGGCTGGCGGCGCGGGCCGCGTGGCAAGTGCCACATCCGGAAAAGGCGCCCCCGGGGGACGCGGGCGCGGATTGTAACGGACCACTGCCCCGCAGGCGTTAGAATGCGCGCTCTTTTTATCCACAGCCGAGAGTTGCTACGCCGATGAGCGATTGGTCCCTCGAACAGGCCCGCAAGACCTATTCGATTCCGCACTGGTCCGACGGGTATTTCGACGTCGATGCCGCCGGGCATATGGTGGTGCGCCCCGCAGGCGCGGAGGGCGCGGTGGTTTCGCTGCCGGAGATCGTCGATTCGGCGCGCGCCGCCGGTGCCAAGCTGCCGCTGCTGGTGCGCTTTCCGGACATCCTCGGCCAGCGCCTGGGCAAGCTGCAGGCGGCCTTTGCGCAGGCGCAGTCGGACTGGGACTATCCGGGCGGCTACACCGCGGTCTATCCGATCAAGGTCAACCAGCATCGCGGCGTGGCCGGTACCCTGGCCAGCCATCACGGCGAGGGTTTCGGTCTGGAAGCCGGTTCCAAGCCGGAGCTGATGGCGGTGCTGGCGCTGAGCCGGCCGGGCGGGCTGATCGTCTGCAACGGCTACAAGGACCGCGAATACATCCGTCTGGCACTGATCGGCCGCAAGCTCGGCCTGCAGACCTATATCGTCATCGAGAAGCCCTCCGAGCTGAAGCTGGTGCTGGAGGAATCCAAGGCGCTGGACGTGAAGCCCGGTATCGGCGTGCGCATGCGCCTGGCCTCGCTGGGCGCCGGCAAATGGCAGAACAGCGGCGGTGACAAGGCCAAGTTCGGGCTGTCGCCACGCCAGCTGCTGGACCTGTGGAAGAGCCTGCGCGACACCGAGTACGCCGACTGCCTGAACCTGCTGCACTTCCACATGGGCAGCCAGATCTCCAACGTGCGCGATATCGCCAACGGCATGCGCGAGGCCACCCGCTACTTCGTCGAGCTCTCGCGGCTGGGGGCGAAGATCAGCCATGTCGACGTCGGCGGCGGCCTGGGCGTGGACTATGAGGGCACCCGTTCGCGCAGCTTCTGCTCGATCAACTACGGGCTGAACGCCTACGCCAGCAACATCGTGCAGCCGCTGGCCGAAGCCTGCGCCGAACACGCGCTGACCCCGCCGCGCATCGTCACCGAATGCGGCCGCGCGATGACCGCCCACCACGCGGTGCTGATCGCCAATGTCGCCGAAGTGGAGCAGGCTGCCGAAGGTCGCGTGCCGGAAGCGCACGATGACGAACCGGCCGCGATCCGCCACCTGCGCGAGATCCATGACGAGCTGGACCAGCGTCCGGCGGTGGAGCTGTTCCAGGAAGCCCAGCACTTCCATGCCGAAGGCTTGGCTGCGTATGCGCTGGGCCAGATCGACCTCACCGCACGGGCCCGCATCGACGACCTGTTCTACGCCATCGCCCACGGCGTGCGTGCGCGCCTGAGCTACGACGAGAAGAGCCATCGCCCGGTGCTGGACGAGCTCAACGAGCGGCTGGTGGACAAGTACTTCGTCAACTTCAGCGTGTTCGAATCGATCCCCGACGTGTGGGCGATCGACCAGGTGTTCCCGATCGTGCCGATCGAGCGCCTGGACGAGCGCCCCGAACGCCGCGGCATCATCGCCGACATGACCTGCGATTCGGACGGCATGGTCGAGACCTATGTCGAGAACGAGAGCCTGGACAGCTCGCTGCCGCTGCACGCGCTGCGCAACGGCGAGAGCTACCGCATCGGCTTCTTCCTGGTCGGTGCCTACCAGGAAATCCTTGGCGACATCCACAACCTGTTCGGTGACACCGATGCAGTGGAGGTGGTGGCCGATGCCGATGGCTACGTCATCACCCAGCAGCGTCGTGGCGACACCACCGACGTGATGCTCGACTACGTCGGCTACAGCCTCGACGACCTGCGCGCCAGCTACCGCCAGCGCGTCGCCGCGGCCAACCTGCCGGCCGAGCGCGCCGCCGAGCTGGACGCCGCGCTGGAAGCGGGCCTGACCGGTTATACCTACCTGTCGGATGAGCCGCTGACGCACCTCTGAGTGGCCTGCGCTCACCTCTGTCCGGGGTGAGCGCAGCGCGCTGTGATCCCGCTACGCAAATGGAGGCGGCAGCTTTTCACCGATACGGAAACGGCACACGCCGCCGCCGCGGATGATGCATTCCATGTGGCGGATGCGGTGCCCGGAGGCGGCTTCCATGAACGCTAGGTCGAACTGGCAGACCTGTGGCTGCTGGGCGGCGAGGGCATGGAAGACGCAATTGAACGCCTCGATCTCGCGCTCGCCGTTGCGGTCGACTGCCAGGGCTTCGTAGCCGAGCTGGTCCAGCTGCGCGGCGAGGTGGGTCGCCACGTCGGTGCCATCGGGGCGATCGGCATGACCGGCGCCCAGCCGGCTTCCCAGCGATACCAGCAAGGCCGACACCTCGGTTGGACCCAGACGCCGCGCCATTTCCTCCAGCAGCGCGCTGGAGATCTGCGCATAGTTGCGCGGGAACAGTTCGCGGCCCTGCGGGGTCAGCTGGAATCGGGCCTGTGGCCGGCCGCCGCTGGGCTGGGACGCGCAGCGCTGTACCCAGCCATGGCCGATCAGCGCGGCAAGGTGCTGGCGGACCGCGTTGTGGCTGATCCGCAGGCGTTCACACAGGGCCTCCACACCGGCCCCGGACGGATGCTGCAACAGGTGGCGCAGCAGCCGTTGCTGGGTGCCGCCCAACCGCTGCAGCCGGCCCATGTTCAATGGGCCTTGTCGGGGAATTGCCGGGCGAGGGCGCCCGCCATCGCGTCGGCGATCACATCCATATGTGCACGCATCTGTGCCCAGGTCGTTTCCTCGCCCGCCAGATCCCCCTTCATCACGTCATGGATCTGTGCCTGATGGTGGCCGCCATGGGCGACCAGCAGGCCCCGCACCGCGTCTTCGGGCAGATACGGGTTTGCGCCGGACAGGAAGATCGCGATTTCACCCGCGTTGTCCATCAGCGCGATCATCGCCCGGTTGGTGGCGACCTTGTCGTTCTTGCCACCGGCATCGGTCAACGCTTTCACCGCACTCCAGTGGCCACCGAGCAGGGCCAGCATCTTCTCGCCGGCGGCCTTGCCATAGAACCCGGCAATGGCATCGGCCAGCTGCTGCGCGTTGTGTACCACGGCCTGCGCGGCACGGTTGGCCGCAGCGGTATCGGCGGCCTTTACCGCAAAGGCGTATTCACGCGTATGGGTGACATGGCCCAGCCAGAGCTGCCGCAGCGCGGCCTGCAGTTGCGGTGCGGCAGGCGTGGCGCTGGCTTCGGTGGGCGTGGGATGGGGTGGCGCCGCCTGCGTCTGCGCCAGGGCGGGTGCGAAGGCGAGGGTCAGGGTGCTGGCGGCCAACAGAAACCGGCAGGTGTTCATTGCAGCTCTCCCGTCTGTCGCGGAGTGCGACGGGCCCATTCCAGCAAGGGCCCAGTGAGTGTGCAATAAACCTATGTGTAAAGACTGTATATCAACGGTTTCAAGGAACTGGCCGCGCCTTCGCCTGCGGGCTGCGCCGGTCAGGCAGGGTCGCGCGCCACCTGGAAGCCGGCGAAGGACTGGCTGGTCGGCATGATTTCCAGGCGGTTGATGTTCAGGTGCGGTGGCAGGTTGGCGATCCAGAAGATCTGCTCGGCGATGTCCTCGGCGGTCATCGGGTTGGCGCCCTTGTAGAGCTGGTCGCTGGCGGCCTGGTTGCCATGGGTGCGGACCAGGGTGAATTCGGTTTCAGCCATGCCCGGCTCGAGGGTGGTCACGCGCACGCCGGTGCCGTGCAGATCCGAGCGCAGGCCGAGCGAGAACTGGCTGACAAAGGCCTTGGTGCCACCGTAGGCGTTGCCGCCCGGATACGGGTGGATGGCGGCGGTGGAGCTGACGTTGATGATGGCGCCGCGCTGCTGGATCAGCTGCGGCAGCAGGCGGTGGGTGAGGGTGACCAGCGCGGTGATGTTGGTATCGATCATCGTGCGCCAGTCGTCCAGGCGGGCGTGCTGGGCGGCCGACGTGCCTTGGGCGAGGCCGGCGTTGTTGACCAGCAGGTCGATCGCGGCGAATGCCGGTGGCAAGGCCGCCAGTGCCGCTTCCATCGCCGTGGCATCGCGGATGTCGAAGGCGGCCATGTGCACGTTCCCGGCGCCGAACTCGTCCACCAGCGGCTGCAGGCGTTCGGCGCGGCGTCCGGTGGCGATCACCTTCCAGCCGGCAGCGGCAAAGCGACGGGCGGCGGCGGCGCCGAAGCCGGCGTTCTCCACGATGATGGCCACGGCCACCTGCGGGTCCTCCACGGGCGCGAAGGCGGCGAACAGCGAATGGTCGCGCTGGTGCTCGGCCAGCAGCTTGGCGTTGTAGCGGGTGTTCTGCGCCCAGCCCACGGCCTGCGCCGTGCCGGTCTTGCCGGCCGAGGTGTACGGTGCGCCGGCGAACACGCGCCGGCCAGTGCCGCTCTCGTTCACGGCCTTCAGGGCGTTGCGGATGATCTCGACGTTGCGCGGTTTGTAGCCCAGGTTCTCACCCGGCGGCTGCTCGACCTCGGTGATGGCGCCGGTGACCTGGTCCTTCACCGCCTTGATCAGGTGCGGCCGGTGGCGCGTGCCGCCATTGGCCAGCGTGGCCTCGGCCACGGCCAGCTGCAGCATGGTGAAGTTGTTGTAGCCCTGGCCGATGCCCAGCGACACGGTCTCGCCCGAGTACCAGCGCTTGGCCTCGGGGCGCTTGTAGGCGTTTCTCTTCCACTCCTGGCTGGGCAGCACGCCGCGCACCTCGCCCCCTAGGTCGATGCCGGTGATCTGGCCGAAGCCCAGCGGCTTCATGAAGTCGTGGATGCTGTCCACGCCCATTTCCACGGCCAGCGAATAGAAGTAGGTGTTGCTGGAGAACTGGATGGCGCGGTGCATGTCCACGCCGCCCAGGCCGCCCTCGTGGCTGCGGAAGGTGCGCCCGCCGTAGTTGAAGTAGCCCGGGTCGCTGAAGACCTGGGCGGCCTGGCGCTTGCCCAGCTCCAGCGCCGCCAGCGCCATGAAGGGCTTGTAGGTCGAGCCGGGCGGGTACGTGCCGCGCAGCGCGCGGTTCAGGAGCGGCTTGTTGATGGATTCATTCAGCGCCTGCCAGTTTTCCTGGTCGATGCCCTCCACGAACAGGTTGGGATCGAACGTGGGCTTGGAGACCAGCGCCAGCACCTCGCCGTTCCTCGGATCCAGCGCCACCAGCGCGCCGCGGCGCTCGCCGAACAGGTCCTCGACCATCTTTTGCAGGCGGATGTCCAGCGACAGCATGACGGTGTTGCCCGGTGTGGCGGGGTGGCTCTCCAGCCGACGCACGGCGTGGCCGCCGGCGGAGGTCTCCAGCAGCTCCACGCCAGTCTGCCCATGCAGCGTGGACTCGAAGCTCTGCTCCACGCCCAGCTTGCCGATGTAGTCCGTGCCGCGGTAGTTGGCGGCGTCGCCCGCGTCCTCGATGCGCTCCTTTTCGCGCTGGTTGATGCGCCCGATGTAGCCGATGGCGTGACTGGCCACCTCGCCAAACGGGTAGGTGCGAAACAGCCGCGCCTTGATCTCCACACCGGGAAAGCGCCAGCGCTGGGCGGCAAAGCGCGCCACCTCCTCGTCGGACAGGCGCGTGCGGATGGGCAGCGACTCGAAATTGCGCGACTCGTCCATCAGCCGCTTGAAACGGCGCCGGTCGCGCGGCTGGATGTCCACGATCTCGGCCAGCTGGTCGATGGTGGCCTCCAGGTCTATGGCGCGCGACGGCGTGATCTCCAGCGTGTAGGCGGAGTAGTTGGTGGCCAGCACCACGCCGTTGCGGTCCATGATCAGGCCGCGGTTGGGCACGATGGGCACCACCGCCGTGCGGTTGCTCTCGGCCTGTTCGGCCAGGCCCTCGTGGCGCACCACCTGCAGCACGTACAGGCGCGCGGCGATCAGGCCAAAGCACAGCAGCACCACCAGCGCCACCACCACCACGCGCAGGCGAAAGCGCCCCGCGTCGGCCTGGGCGTTGCGCAGTTCCGTCATGGCATCGTCACCGTCACGGCCAGGCTCACAGCGGTCGGCTCTTGTCCTGGTCGGGTGGGCGGCGCTGCGGCGCCAGCAGGATCCAGCTGGCCAGCGGCCACAGGAGCGTCTCCAGCAGCGGTGCCAGCAGCACCGGCCAGCCCGGCGGCAGGCCCCCGCCGGCCATGCGCAGCGCCACCTCCAGCACGTGTGCGGCCAGGAACACCGGCGCCAGTTGCAGCGCCTGCGGCACCGAGCCGAACCACAGTACCCGACGCGCCGCCGCCTGCGCGCCGAACACGGCCAGCGTGTAGACCAGCGCGTGCTGGCCCAGCAGGGCCGACTGGTACACGTCCAGCACCAGGCCCAGGGCGAAGGCCACGCCCATGCCCACGCGCGTGGGCTGGTGCATGGCCCAGAACACCAGCAGCAGCAGCACCC
>DDVW01000033.1:56348-56839 GCA_002345545.1 Stenotrophomonas sp. UBA2302
CAGGCGATGAAGGTGGGCCGCACCGGCAGCAGCAGCGGCTGGCCGCGGGGCATGATCATTTGCGGCCTCCGCGCTTCTTGGTGGCGGCGGCATCATCAGGTTCGGGCCGCGCCGGCAGCTCGGCCTTGACCGGCTGCAGCAGCATCACGTGCCGCGCGCCCTGCACCTGGGCCAGCGGCTCGCAGTAGATGCGCGCGAAGGTGGAGTCGGCGCGCCGCTCCACCCGCACCACGCGCGCCACCGGCAGGCCCGGCGGATACACGCCGTCGATGCCGCTGGTGGTGAGCAGGTCACCCTCCTGCACGTCGGCATTGCCGGGCGTGAAGCGCAGCTCCACCCCGCCGCCGTGCGCGGCCAGGGGATCGCCGTAGGTCACGCTGCGCGCGCCGGTGCGCACGTTCAGCACGGGGATGGTCTGCTCGCGGTCGATGAGCAGCGTGACCTCGCTGAGCATGGGATACACGCGTGTGACCTGGCCGAGCACGCCGTAA
>DDVW01000033.1:56988-57391 GCA_002345545.1 Stenotrophomonas sp. UBA2302
CTCGCGCAGCAGCTGCTCGGTCTGGCCGGCGCGCAGGGCCATCTCGGCCATGCTCCGCTGCGCCTCGTCCAGGCTGCGCTGCGTGGTCTGCAGCGACTGCACGTAGCCGGCGCCGCTGGTCGCCAGCTGCACCGGTTGCTGCGCCACCCACTGCAGCGGGTACAGCAGCGTGGCCACGGCGGTGCGCAGCGGTTCGGTGACGCGAAAGCGCGCGTCCGCCACCATCAGAAACAGCGCCAGCGCGCCGTACAGCAGCAGCCGCGCGCGCGGCGACGGGCCGTGGCGGAAGAACGACGGCGCGCTGCGCTCAAGTGTGCCGGGGGGCATGCGTCAAACGGGGCAAGGCGTGCATGCGGGCGCCCGTGGGGCGGGTCAGTCGCTGGTGAAGATGCTTCCCTGGCGC
>DDVW01000028.1:0-334 GCA_002345545.1 Stenotrophomonas sp. UBA2302
CTGCACCGGCGCCCACAGGGCCGGCTGCGGCAGGTCGATCCGGCAGGACACATCACGCCAGCACCAGCTTTCATCATCGATCACGTCGGCGAAGAAGTCGCTGCCGAAGCGGATGGCGTTGGCGCCCAGCACATAGGCGCGGCGCAGCACGCTCGATGGCGGGTCGATCTCGCCGAGGATCACCGGCTTCCAGCCACGGATGATGCCGGCCTTCTCCGTGCCGATGGTTTCGCGGTCGCTGCCCAGCCAGTCGGCGTGGTCGATGTCCACCGTGGTGATCACCGACACATCGGCATCGACGATGTTGACCGCATCCAGCCGCCCGCCCAGGCCG
>DDVW01000028.1:373-34982 GCA_002345545.1 Stenotrophomonas sp. UBA2302
CGCGCGTCCTCGACCGCATTGAAGCCGGCCACCAGGGTGGCGTCATCGGCATCGACGCCGTTGATGCGCACGCGTTCGTTGTAGGCCAGCAGGTGCGGCGAAGTGTAGGCGCCGACCGTCCAGCCGGCGGCACGGGCGATGGATTCGATGAAGGCCACCGTCGANNGTCGAGCCCTTGCCGTTGGTGCCGCCGACCACGATGCTGCGTTCGGCCGGCTGCCCCAGCCCCATGCGCCCGGCGACCTCGCGTACGCGCTCCAGCCCCATCGCGATGTGCTGCGGGTGCTGTTGTTCGATATGGGCGAGCCACTGCTCGAGCGTGGCGGGACGTGCGGAAGACATGCGAAGGACTCTCGGAGCTCGTGCGGGATGCCGGCCATCGGGGCAGGCGGCGCGGGGTGCGCAGGAAAGGGGGCAATGATACAGCCCGTCGTCCGCGCCAATGCGTCGTCGACACCGCGCCATCAACGCCCTGCAGGTATCCGCGATCCCGCCTGCTGCCGGTCAGGGCGTGGGCGCATCCACCGGCAGCGGCTGCTGCGTGGTGCGGTTTGCACGCAGCTGTGCCAGCGAATGCCGGCAGACCTCCAGATCGCGCCCGCACAGCACGCTGCTGACCACAAACCGATGCTGCCCGTCGTTGACCAGGCGATTGCGCACCAGCATCGTGCCGTCGAGCTGGAACAGGCTCAGGCCTTCCTCGTCGCGCAGCCAGAAATTGACCAGATCGCCATAGCGACGCAACACCGCCTGCGGACCGATCACCGCGATCGCCTCGGAAATCTGCATGAAACCGATCGGCACCGGATCGGCCAGGAAACCCGGCATCCCCGCCGCGTCATCGCCCAGCCCGACGGGCACCTGGCCGGTGCTGCGCTCGGCGAAGAACGGGTCCTGCACGCGGATACCGGTACGTGCCGGCACCGGCTCAGGCAAGGGGTCGAATGCGAACGGCAGGCGGTAGCGGAGCTGCCCCCGGTACTGCGGCGCCACTACCCAGCCGCGCGCGGCCTGCAGCGCAACCGCATCCAATGCCACCACGCCCGAGGACCGCTCCACGCGCGCATCGTGCACCCGGCCGCAGGCATCGGTCTCGATGATCACGTTGACGGTGTAATCCAGCAGCCGCCACAACTCCTCCACCGGATAGAACGGCGCACGGTTGCTGGTCGCGGAGAACGGCGGGCACTCCAGCGCCGTTCCCTGTTGCGCGTGGGCCACCGACGGCAACGCCAGCAGCAAGGCCACCAGCCCGCCGGCGCCGGTGACGACGCGGCGCATTACAGCGCGCGGTGCTTGGCTTCGCCGAAGAACGGGGTGTGGTGGGCGCAGTCGTTCAGGCGCACCACTTCCAGGTGCTCCACGTCCGGGCCTTCCAGCAGATTCAGCGTGGTCGGCGCCTGGCGGAAGCTCCACAGCTTGGCAATCGGCAGGCCGAGGATCTTGCACAGGATCACCCGGTTGACCGCGTCATGGGCGACCACCAGCAGCGTGTCGTCTTCGCCCAGTCCTTCGGCGGCGGTGGTGAGCCCGCGCCAGCTGCGGTCCAGCACCTGGCGCAGCGATTCACCGCCGGGCATCAGCACGGTGTCCGGTTCCTCGCGCCAGGCACGCAGGCGCGCCGGGTCCTTGTCGTTGATCTCGCTGGCCAGCAGGCCTTCCCATTCGCCGTGGGCGATTTCCTGCAGGTCCGGATCGGTCAGCAGCATCGCTTCGCGGGCACTACCGAGGGCGGCCTTGGCGGTGGCCTGCGCACGGCTCAGCGGCGAGGCGACGGCGCGGGTGATCTGCATGTCCGCCAGCCGTTCACCCAGCGCCTTGGCCTGGGCTTCGCCCACCGGCGAAAGGGGAATGTCGATCTGGCCCTGGTAGCGGCCTTCGGCGTTCCACGGCGTTTCGCCGTGACGGGCAAGCAGGATGCGCATGCAGCATTTCCATTGGAATGTGGGGAGCCGCCGGATGGACCAGGCGGGACGCGCATCATAGCCCGAGCCGGCGCTGAAGCCCGGCTCGGTTTCCTGCGTTACGAAGTTCCGTCTCCGGGAAGCCACGGCAGCGCCGTGACGGCAGGCACAAGCGCATCTTTCCGCGTGCCTTGCCCGTCGCACCCGCCCCTGTCACGGCGTGTTCCATGCGAGCGGTTCACCGGGCGGCGGCAGGCGTTACCATTCCGGCCCTCCGTTGATTATCTGGAATGACGTCCGCATGAGGGCCCGCACCTCCTTCGCCCCCGCAGCGGCATGAACACCCTCGCATTTTCCCGCACCTGTGCACCTTCGCCGTTGAGCGAGCGCCTGCAGCCGTGGGCGGCAGCGTTGGCGAGCGCATTGCTGCACGTGCTGATGGTGCTGCTCCTGCTGCACTCGCAACCGCCACAGGTGAGCACGCCGCAAGGGGCCTCCAGCGGTGGCCGGGTCAAGGTGGATTTCGTCGGCGAACCGGCTCCCACCCCGCCCACCACGCCGCCGCAGGACACACCCAAGCCCGTCCCCAGGCCCGCCACGCGCCCCAGACAAGACACCCGCAAACCGGTGCTCGAGGCCCGGTACGCCGAGCCGCCCGCCGAACCGGCACTGGTTGAGAACCGCGAGCCGCCCACACCGGAACCGGCCCCGCCCTCACCGCCGGCCCCTTCCGAACCCGCCCAGCGCCGCCCGCAGACCTGGAGCGGCCGTCCTCCGGGCTGGGTCGACACCCAGATCTCACCCGATGCCGGGCGCTCCCCAGGCCCGGCCGATCGCGGCGGCACCTATATCGACAGGGCTGCAGGAGAGCCGGCCATGCAGGTGGGCGGCTACCAGATCATCTATGAGCTGCTGCGCGAGACCCGGCTGCGCGCGTGGATGGCCGAGGGCATCAAGGAGCTGTCCATTCCACTGCCGGGTACCCGCTACCTGATGGTGTGCCCGGCCGAAGTCGCGCTGCGGCGCGGCTCCAGCAGCTGCCGCCTGCTTGCTCCCGACTCGCCGGAACTGCAGTCCATCGGCGATGCCCGCGAGATCATCATGGTGATGAACGTGTACCGGCAGGGCGAGCTGGTCTGGCAGGGCCCCGGGCCGTACCGGTAGCCACCGGAACCGGAGCGTCATCCGGACTCCGGCCTGCAACTGCCGCCATGCGCCGATGCATCACGCCTGACGCGTTTGCAGCCACTGTTGCAGGGACGCCGCATCGAAAGGCCAGTCCAGCTCCCTGCCCGTCCCGTCACCGAATACCGGCACCCGCGTGCCGTAGCGCGCTTCCAGCTGCACGTCATCGTCGATGAACACGCTGTCGAACTCCGGCACCCGCGCCTGCGCCAACACCTCCAGCGCGAGGTCACACAGGTGACAGTCATCGCGCTGGTACAGAACCCATCCACTCATCATCACATCCACCGGAAATGCTGCGCTGCAGGCAAGGGCCGCGGCGATCGGACCGTAGAATACCGGGCATCTTCCATGCAGTACGCAGAACCAGCATGTCCGTCAGTACGTTCGACCTGTTCAAGATCGGCATCGGCCCGAGTTCGTCACACACCGTGGGCCCGATGCGCGCCGCCGAGCGCTTCGTACACCGCTGGCTGCTGGATCCAGGCCGCCTGCCGGACACCGTGCGCATCCGTGCCGAGGTCTTCGGCTCGCTGGCGCTGACCGGCCGCGGCCACGGCACCGACACCGCCGTGCTGCTGGGGCTGGAGGGCAACCGCCCGAACCTGATCGACCCGGACATCATCCCGGCCACGCTGGCGCGCATCCGCGCCAGCAAGCGCATCAACGTGATGGGCCAGCATGAGATCGCCTTCGACGAGAAGCGCGACCTGGCCCTGAACAAGCGCCAGAAGCTGCCGTACCACACCAACGGCATGCGCTTCACCGCCTTCGACGCCGACGACCAGGTCATCGCCACCCGCGATTACTACTCCGTCGGTGGCGGCTTCGTGGTCAACGAAGACGACGCCGCCGACGACCGCATCGTGCCCGACCAGACGCCGGTGCCCTACCCGTTCAAGAGCGGCGACGAACTGCTGGCGCAGGCCGCGCGCAGCGGCCTGAGCATCGCGCAGATGATGTTCGAGAACGAGAAATGCTGGCGCAGCGAGGACGATATCCGCGCCGGCCTGCGCGAGATCTGGGAGGCGATGCAGGCCTGCGTGACCCGCGGTATCCGTTCCGAAGGCACCCTGCCCGGCGGGCTGAAGGTCGGCCGCCGCGCACCGGCGCTGTACCGCGAGCTGTCCGCGCGCCCGGAAGCGGCGATGCGCGATCCGCTGACCACGCTGGACTGGGTCAACCTGTACGCGCTGGCGGTCAACGAGGAGAACGCCGCCGGCGGCCGCGTGGTCACCGCGCCCACCAACGGTGCGGCCGGCATCATCCCCTCGGTGCTGCACTACTACGACCGCTTCTGCCCGGGCAGCAACGAGCAGGGAATCTTCGACTTCCTGCTCACCGCTGCGGCGATCGGCATCCTCTACAAGGAAAACGCCTCGATCTCCGGCGCCGAGGTCGGCTGCCAGGGCGAGGTCGGCGTGGCCTGTTCGATGGCTGCCGGCGGGCTGATGGCGGCACTGGGCGGCAAGCCCGGGCAGATCGAGAACGCCGCCGAGATCGGCATGGAACACAACCTCGGCCTGACCTGCGATCCGATCGGCGGACTGGTGCAGATTCCCTGCATCGAACGCAACGCGATGGGTTCGGTGAAGGCGATCAATGCCGCACGCATGGCCGTGCGCGGTGATGGCAAGCACAAGGTGTCGCTGGACAAGGTCATCAAGACCATGCGCGACACCGGCCGCGACATGCAGGACAAGTACAAGGAAACCAGCCGCGGCGGCCTGGCGGTCAACGTCATCGAGTGCTGATCGCCGCGTCTTGCCATCGCGCCGGCCAGCATCACAGAATCCGGCCATTACCAGCACCGCGCAGGGGAAAGGGATGCATACCGGGCAGGAGCCAGCTCACACACCGCCGCCGCTGGAACGTCCCATCCGTGCCCGGCCCGCACCACGCAAAGGCGGACTCACGCTGACCCGGCTGGTGCTGGTGGCGGGCGCACTGCTGGTGCTGGCCTGGTTCATCGGTGAAAAGACCTCGGGAAGCTCCGCTGACGGACAAACGCCTGCCGCTGCCGGGCCGGACACTTCGATTTCGCCCGGCATGGAAACGCGGTCGCGGGCACAGGTGGTGCAGGGTGAGAAATCCACCACGCTCAGGCAGGTGGATGACGCGCGCATGCAGGTGGATGGACACGGCACCGTGCTGCGCATCGAAGGCGGCATCGGCCGGAATTTCGCCACCGACCTGCAGGCGGCACTGGCCGCCAACCCGTCGCTGCAGCGTATCGATATCACCAGCGGTGGCGGCTACTCCAAGCCGGGACTGGATGCGGCGCGGATGATCCGCCGGCGCAACCTGATCGTCCGGGTGCAATCACACTGCGCCAGCATGTGCGTTGGGCTGTGGGCGGCCGCCGCGCAGCGGCAGATGGAACCGGACGCGCTGATCGGCCTGCACCAGTGGGACGCCCAGTGCGACGCCCGTCCCTCGCCGCAGCGCGAGGAATGCCACTACCAGATGCAGTTCGCCACCGACCACGCCTCAAGCTACGAGGCCTGGCTGCGCGATGCCGGTTTCAACCGCTACCTGCTGGACCTGCAGTCCCGCACCGCGGCCGAGGACATCGCCGTGCTCAACGTCCTGCAGCTGTGGGAAAACGGCGTGGACTTCAGCGTGGTCGACCGGGAAGGTACCCGCATGAGCCGGGCTGCGGTCCAGCAGTACCTGGTGGCGAAAGCCACGACACGCCAAACCGGCGGGTAGTGCGCGGACAGCGCGTGGTGCAGCGCTAGCGGCTCAGGGGCTGCGCAGTTTCAATCCACCTTCCAGCGCCAGCAATCCCACCGCCAGCCAGATGGCGATGTAGGTGGGCCACTGGCCATCGCCCACGCTCTCACCCAGCAGCAGCGCAGCCAGCATCAGCAACACCGGCTCGACATAGGTGAGCAGGCCGAACAGGCTGAAGGACAGCATCTTGGCCGCCAGCATGTAGCACATCAGCGCCACCGCACTGACCACCCCCAGCAGCGGAATCCACCCGTACAGCGCCGGCCGCTGTGCCAGCATCTGCACCAGCGCCTGGCCATCGCCGATCGCCGCCCACCAGGCAAAGGGCGACAACAGCACCAGCTCCACCCAGAAGCCGCCCAGATGGGCCACGCCAAGATGGCGCCGCAGCAGGAAATAGGCCGGATAGCCCAGCGCCACCAGCAGCATTTCCCAGGACAGGCTCTGCTCACGCAGCAGCGCCCAGGCCACGCCGGCGGCGGCACTGGCGACGGCCAGCTTCTGCGGCACCGACAGCCGCTCGCCATAAAAAACCCGGCCGACCAGCACCATCACCAGCGGCAGCAGGAAGTAGCCCATCGACACCTGCAGCGCGCGCCCTTGCAGTGGCGCCCACAGGAACAGCCACAGCTGCACGCCCACCATCGCCGCACAGGCCGGCATCGCCAGCCACAGGCGGCGATCCTGGCGAATCCGCACCAGCGTCTGCCGGATCAACTGTGGTTCGCCGCCAACGTGCAGCATCACCGCCACCAGCGGTACCGCAAACAGCACCCGCCAGCCGAAGATGTCCATCCCCTGCAGCGGCACCAGCCACGGGCTGGCGTAGTACATCAGGCCAAACAGCAGCGAAGCCGCCAACGAAACCAGTACACCCTTGGACACGCGCCACTACCTGCAGGAAAGATCACCGCGGCAAGCCACCGTTACCGGCCCATGCCAGCCGCAACGGGTGGTGATGGAGGCACGCAGGGCACGAGTGGGCGCCGGCTCGCGGATGCGGCGCCGACGCCATGATAGGGCGCGGCCGGTTTCAGTTGCCGGCGATGCGCAACACATCGTCCAGCAGCGCCGCCGCGGTCACTTCGGCACCGGCACCCGGCCCCTGGATCAGCAACGGCTGCACGTTGTAGCGGTCACTGTGGATCGCCACCCGGTTGTCGGTGCCACGTCCTCCGGCCAGCGGGTGTTCGGCCGGCAGCGCACGCAGGCCGACGCTTGCACCGCTCCGGTCCAGCCGGCCGACAAAACACAGCCGCAGCCCTTGTGCCCGGGCCTGCTGCAGTTGCACGGCCAAGGGCGCATCCAGCAGTTCCAGCGCGCCATCCACCGCCGAAGCCGGCAACGCCGCCAGCGCCGCAGGCACCAGCGATTCCACCTGGACCTGCTCGGCCTCCAGCGCCACACCGGCCGCCCGCGCGAGGATCAGCAGCTTGCGCCGCACATCCTCACCGGACAGATCGATACGCGGGTCCGGCTCGGTGTAACCGGCCGCCGCCGCTTCGCGCACACAGGCCGAAAACGGCTGGCTACCGTCATGGCGATGGAACAGCCACGCCAGCGAACCGGACAGCACGCCTTCGATGGAATGGATGTGATCGCCGCCAGCCACCAGCGCACGGATGCTGGCCAGCAGCGGCAGTCCCGCCCCCACGGTGGCGGCATCGCCATAGCGCGTGTTGGCAGCGCGGGCCGCGGCATCGATCTGACGCGCCCGCGCCAACGCGGTGCCATTGCCCAGCTTGTTGGCGGTCACCACGTGGATGCCCTGCGCCAGCCAGTGCGCATGATCGGCGGCGACCGCCTCGCTGGCGGTGGCATCGATGACGATATCGCCGGCACGCAGGTGCCCGAGCTGCTGCCGGTGCACCTGCCCATTACTGCTGCGCACCGCTGCGCGGGCCTGTTCCAGCGCCTGCTCCGGCGCGTCGGCGCACGCCAGTGCGATGCGCGAATTGGCGACCACCTCCAGCGCCGGCAGCACCAGCTGCCGCTGTTGCAAGGCCCGGTAGCGACTGACGAAGGCCGAGCCGACGGTGCCGGTTCCCAGCAGCGCCAGCCGCGTCTGCCCCGCACTCACCGCACGCAACTGGGCACTCACGCATCCACCGTTTTTCGCTGGGCGTCACGCTTGCCGTTCTCGATCACCCGTGCGGCACGGGCCAGGCCGGCCTGCAGATCGGCCACCAGATCCTCGGTGCCTTCGATACCGACGGACAGCCGCAGCAGGCTGTCGGAGATGCCGGCGTTGGCACGGGCCTCCGGCGTCATCGCCGCATGGGTCATCGTGGCCGGATGGGCGACCAGGCTTTCCACGCCACCCAGCGATTCGGCCAGGGTGAAGTAGCGCAGGCCATCGAGGAACGCCTTCACCGCCGCCTGCGGATCGTCGCCTTCGCACGAGGCCAGTTCAAAGGACAGCATCGCACCGAAGCCCTTCTGCTGGCGCGCGGCCACCGCATGGCCCGGATGCGAGGCCAGCCCCGGGTAGTAGACGTTGGCCACCGCATCGCTGCCCGCCAGCAGGTCGACCAGCGCGCGGGTGTTTTCCTGGTGGATGCGCAGCCGCGCGTCCAGCGTGCGCAACCCGCGCAGGGTCAGGAAGGCGTCGAACGGCGAGCCGGTCAGGCCCAGCGCGTTGGCCCACCACGCCAGCTGCTGGTGCAACTCCTCCTCGCGCGCGATCACCGCGCCGCCCACCACATCGCTGTGGCCGTTGACGTACTTGGTGGTCGAATGCAGCACCACGTCCGCGCCGAAGGCGATCGGATTCTGCAGTGCCGGCGACAGGAAGGTGTTGTCCACCACCACCTTGGCACCGGCCTTGTGCGCGGCATCGATGACGAAGCGCAGATCGGTGACGCGCAGCAACGGGTTGGACGGGGTTTCCACCAGCACCAGTGCCGGCGACTGCGCCAGCGCCTCGGCCAGCGAGCGCGGATCGGTCAGGTCGGCGGTGATCAGTTCGAAATGGCCCTTGCTCGCCAGCGCGTTGAACAGGCGCCAGCTGCCGCCGTAGGCGTCGTGCGGCACCACCAGCTTCTCGCCCGGCTTGAGCAGCGCGTTGAGCACCAGGTTGATCGCGCCCATGCCGGTGGCGGTGATCACCCCGCCGGCGCCACCTTCCAGCTCCGCGAGCGCCTCACCCAGCAGGTCGCGGGTCGGGTTGCCGCTGCGGGTGTAGTCGTACTGGCGCTTGTTGCCGAAGCCGTCGAAGCTGAAGTTGGACGACAGCACGATCGGCGGTGTCACCGCACCGAACGCGGTATCACGGTCGATGCCGGCCCGTACCGCGGCGGTGGCACTGCTACAGGGAATATCGGAAGCGGCGGACAGGCTCATGCGGTTTCTCCGGGAAGGCGAAGGGCGTTGGCGAGGATCGCGTCGATGCGATCGGTTTCTTTGAGGAAGGCGTCGTGGCCATAGGGCGAACGCAGTACGCGCAGACTGCCGCGCGGGCCCAGCCCCTCGACCAGCGAGACGAGGTCGGACAGCGGCACCAGCCGGTCACCTTCAACCGCGACCACCAGCGTCGGCACGGCGATGGCGGCCGGATCGATGCGGTGCAGGTCGATGGATTCGGACAGGCGCAGGTAGGCGTTGACGCGGGTGCGGGCGACGTACTGCGCACCGGCGGCGTCCAGATAGTCTTCGGCGGCCACGCGCACGCGGCCATTGACCACTTCCGGCGCGGCGTCGAAGCGTTCACCGAATTCTTCCGGGGTGCGGTAGCTGAGCATCGCGAACTGCCGCGCCAGTGCCAGCCCGTGGCTCTCGGCGCACTGCAGCTGGCCCAGCGCGACCGCGCGCCGCTGCAACGCACGCCAGGCCGAGGCATAGGGATGTGGGCGGTGGGCGCCGCTGACCGCGATCAGGGTGTTCAGCCGCTGCGGATGGCGGATCGCCAGCTGCATGCCGACCAGCGCGCCGTAGGAGTAGCCGACATACCCGTGCAGACGCTCGATGCCCAGCGCATCGAGCAGCGCGGCGATGGCATCGGCCTGGTCGGCGGTGTCGATCGGCACATCAAGCTCGCCGTCGGCGCCGACGAAGTCGAATCCGAGCAGGCAACGCCGCTGCGGGTCCAGCGCACGGGTCGGACCGATCAGGCCATCGACCCAGCCCTTTTCAGCGAATTCGGCGTTGGCCGCCAGATGCCGGTGCGCGGAAATGCCACCGGCCACCAGCACCACCGGCGCATCCGCCGGGCCGACCCGCTCGTAACGCAGCTGCAGGGTGCGCATTCCGGCATGCCGCATCGTCAGCTGTACCGTGACTTCGCCGCGCACGGCGGCAGCACCGGCTTCGGCATTGGACGGGACGGCGACGGGAAATGTCTGGAGGGCGGCGGCGAAACTCATGGCGGTATCCGGTAAGGAGCGGCCATCGAGCTTTCGCGGAGCTCGCGTTCGACGTGCGGAGGCGCAGATCGAACCATCTTTTCGGCGGACGCGTGGTCCCCGCAGGATTTGGCACCAAACACAGGCGCTTGCGCGTCTGCTGGTTGCCCCGGCTTCAAAGGGCCTGTCCCTCTGCCGGTCTCGATGGTGGCGCCACGATGCCAGCCCCCTGCCCGCATGTCAATCTCTTTATTCGGATGGAGCGATGGATAGATTTCAGATGCAACCAAACAGGCACAATCAACGCCCCTGTCCCACCCTTCTCCACGTGCAACGCCTCTTTGCCTCCCTCCTGCTCCTGCCCGGTATCGCAGTGACTGCCGCCGATGCCGCGCCCGCCTCGCGCTGGCGGCACGGCTGGGGGCTGGTCGAAACCGCGGCGCCTGCCCGGCACTCCAGCAGCCCGGCATTCGCCCACCTGATCCTGGAACCACGCGCGGGCGGACACACCGTCATCGCCCGCAACCTGCTGGCCGGCCCGGTGCAGGTGCGCCTGCGCGGGCACAACTGCACCCCGGCGGCACAGGCCGTCACTCCGGTCGTGCTGCAGCCGGGCGAGCAGCGCGCCCTGCTATGGCTGCCCGGCGATGGCAGCCGGCAACAGCTGCTGCTGGACGCCTTCCCCGGCGTCCCAGCCATCCGCGCCGACGATCATGTGTACCAGCTGCCGTTCCGCGCCGCGCCGGTGCGCGTCAGCCAGGCCTCCAGCGGCCATTACAGCCATACCGATGCGCAGAACCTGCATGCGGTCGATTTCCCCCTGCCGGAGGGAACCCCGGTGCTTGCCGCCCGCGCCGGCAAGGTGATGCAGGCCGTGGATGCGACCGCGGACCTGGGCAGCCTGATGCGGATCCTGCACGAGGACGGCAGCATGGCCGTCTATGCGCACCTGCAGGCCGGCAGCCTGAGGCTGCCCCCCGGCCAGCGCGTGGAGGCCGGACAGTGGCTGGCCGCCTCCGGCAACACCGGGCGCAGCAGCGGGCCGCACCTGCATTTCGCCGTGCAGATCAACACCGGACTGGCCTTGGCCTCGATCCCGTTCCGGATGGGCAGCGCGCGCGGCGAACTGCGGTTCCCGCGGACAACCCCCTGAGCCGCTGCCGATCCGGACGCGCTTGCGGGCGGGGCGGACCGGAAGGTGCCGGCAGGTATAATCGCCGGCTTATCCGTTTACTGATGCGCCCTCGCCGGCGCGCTCGCCATGTCCGAAGTCGCCTCCGAAGCCGCGCGTCGCCGCACGTTCGCCATCATTTCCCACCCTGACGCCGGCAAGACCACGCTGACCGAAAAGCTGTTGCTGTTCGGAGGCGCGATCCAGATGGCCGGCTCGGTGAAGTCGCGCAAGACCAGCAAGCACGCCACCTCCGACTGGATGGCGCTGGAAAAAGAGCGCGGCATCTCGGTGACCTCCTCGGTGATGCAGTTCCCCTACGAGGGCAAGATCATCAACCTGCTCGACACCCCCGGCCATGCCGACTTCGGCGAGGACACCTACCGCGTGCTCACTGCGGTGGACTCGGCGCTGATGGTGATCGACGTGGCCAAGGGCGTGGAGGAGCGCACCATCAAGCTGATGGAGGTGTGCCGCCTGCGCGACACCCCGATCATGACCTTCATCAACAAGCTCGACCGCGAGGGCAAGGACCCGATCGAGCTGCTGGATGAAGTGGAAACCGTGCTCGGCATCCAGTGCGCGCCGGTGACCTGGCCGATCGGCATGGGCAAGCGCCTGAAGGGCGTGGTCCATCTGCTCACCGGCGAAGTGCACCTGTACGAACCGGGCCGCAACTTCACCCGCCAGGACTCGACCATCTTCCCGTCCATCGACGCCCCCGGGCTGCTGGAGAGGATCGGCGAGAAGGTGCTGGCCGACCTGCGCGATGAACTGGAACTGGTGCAGGGCGCCAGCCATTCGTTCGACCTGGACGAATACCTGGCCGGCAAGCAGACCCCGGTGTTCTTCGGCTCGGGCGTCAACAACTTCGGTGTGCAGCCGCTGCTGGACTTCTTCGTCAAGCACGCACCGGCGCCGCAGGCCCGGGCCACCACCGGCCGCGACATCGCCCCGCAGGAGGACAAGCTCAGCGGCTTCGTCTTCAAGATCCAGGCCAACATGGACCCGCTGCACCGCGACCGCGTGGCCTTCATGCGCGTGTGCTCGGGCAGGTTCAGCGCCGGCATGAAGACCTTCCACGTGCGCAGCGGCAAGGAGATGAAGCTGGCCAACGCGCTGACCTTCATGGCCTCCGACCGTGAGATCGCCGCCGAGGCGTGGCCGGGCGATGTGATCGGCATCCACAACCACGGCACCATCTCCATCGGCGACACCTTCACCGAAGGCGAGGCGGTGACCTTCACCGGCATCCCCAACTTCGCCCCAGAACTGTTCCGCCGTGCGCGCCTGCGTGACCCGCTCAAGCTCAAGCAGTTGCAGAAGGGCCTGGCGCAGCTGTCGGAGGAAGGTGCGACCCAGTTCTTCCGCCCGATCATGAGCAACGACCTGATCCTGGGCGCAGTCGGCGTGCTGCAGTTCGACGTGGCCGCCTACCGACTGAAGGACGAGTACGGCGTGGAGGCGATCTTCGAGCCGGTCGGCGTGGTCACCGCGCGCTGGGTGCACTGCGACAACGCCAGGAAGCTGGAGGAGTTCAGCGAGAAGAACGCCAACAACCTGGCCATCGATGCGGCCGGCCAGCTGGTCTATCTGGCGCCCACCCGGGTCAACCTGCAGCTGGCGCAGGAACGCGCACCGGACGTGCGTTTTGCCGCCACCCGTGAAGCAGCGCACACGGTTTCCGCGGACTAGGTCCAAACCAAGGCGTGCAGCCATGCGCCAACGCGGCCATGATAGGGGGGAGCGGGCTCCCCCTTCCGCGCCCCACATTGCCCATGACTTCTGCCGCTTCGATCCGCGAAGAAATCGCCAGCGCCCTGACCCACGGGCTGGCCGCCACTGCCGCCCTCGCCGGTGGCGCCGTACTGATCACCCTGGCCAGCATCTACGGTGACGGCTGGCAACTGGCCAGCGCCATCGTCTTCGGCGCCACCCTGCTGCTGCTGTACACCGCCTCCACGCTCTATCACGCGATCCAGCACCCGGTTTCCAAGGGCCGGCTGAAGGTCTTTGACCACTGCGCGATCTACCTGCTGATCGCCGGCACCTACACCCCGTTCACCCTGATCGGCCTGCGCGGCCCGTGGGGCTGGGGCATGTTCACCGCGATCTGGGTCCTGGCCTTTGCCGGAGTGATCTTCAAACTGTTCTACACCGGCCGCTTCAAGCGCCTGTCCACCCTGATCTACATCGCGATGGGCTGGCTGGTACTGGTGGCGATCAAGCCGATGTGGCACTCGCTGGATGGCTTCACCCTCGGCTGGCTGTTCGCCGGCGGACTGTTCTACACCCTGGGCACGGTGTTCTACCACCGCGAACAGCTGCCCTATTCGCACGCGATCTGGCACATGTTCGTCATCGCCGGCAGCGTCTGCCACTTCGTCTCGGTGACCGCGCAGATCCTGTAACCGGTATCGCCGGATCCGGGCCGGCGCCAACACATTGCCGACGCCGTCTGCACAACGGGCGAATATCCCTTTCGCGCGTCCTCCACGAAGCGGCCGCCACCATGGGCCGCGTGAACACGACTGCGCCCACCGCCACATCGCCCGCATCGCGCTGGAAGCGGCTGCGCCCGCGCAAGCCCGGCCGGCGCACGCTGATCGCCATCGGCCTCATGCTCACGGCCGTCGTCGTGCTGTTTCTGCCGTGGGACTGGAACTGGTTCAAGGGCCCGCTGGAACGTGCGGTGCAGGCGCGCACCGGTCGTGCCCTGCACATCGGCAACCTGGACGTCGACCTCGGCCGCACCAGCACCGTCCGCGGCGACCGCGTCACCTTCGCCAATGCCGCTTGGGCCAAGCAGCCGCAGATGGCCAGCGCCGACCGGGTCGAGATCGACATCCGCCTGTGGCCGCTGCTGCGCGGCAGCGTGCAGCTGCCGGAAATACGCCTCACCCGTCCGGTGGTGCTGCTGCAGACCGCACCGCGCGAAGGTGAGCCGGGCAACTGGCGCTTCCTTGGCGATGGCGACGGACAGACTGTCCAGCTGCGTCGCCTACATATCAGCGATGGCCAACTGCAGTTCATCGACGCCCGTGGCCGCACCGATATCGACCTGGCCGTCCACAGCGGCCAGGCCGACGCAGCCGATGCCGCCCCGCCTCTGCTGATCCGGGGCAAGGGCCGGTGGCGCGGCGCCGCGTTCACCCTGAAGGGCGACAGCGAATCGCCGCTGGAACTGAGCAACAGTGATCATCCGTTCCGTATCCACCTGGATGCACGCGCCGGTGCCACCCATGCCATCGCCCGCGGCACGCTGACCAATCCGTTCCAGCTGCAGGTACTGGACCTGCAGCTCCAGCTCAGCGGCCAGGATATGGACGAGCTGTATCCACTGATAGGCTTGGCCATTCCCTCCTCGCCGCCCTATCGCCTTGAAGGTCGGCTCAAGCGCGACCACCAGCGCTGGCGCTACGAGAAATTCAGCGGCCGGGTCGGCGACAGTGACCTGGCGGGCGATGTCCAGGTCGATGTTGCCGGGAAGCGTCCACGCCTGACCGCCAATCTATTGTCCAAACGCCTGGACTTCGACGACCTGGCCGGCTTCATCGGTGCACCGCCGAAGACCGGCGGCGATGAGTCGGCCAATGCGTCGCAGAAGGCACAGGCCGCACAACTCGCCGCCAGGCCCACGCTGCTGCCGGACACGCCCTACAACCTCGGCAAGCTGCGCGCGATGGATGCCGACGTGCGCTGGAAGGCCGCGCACATCAATGCGCCCCGGCTGCCGCTGGACGACATGGAAGCGCATCTGCTGCTGGACAACGGTCTGCTGCGGCTGGAGCCGCTCAATTTCGGCGTTGCCGGGGGGGATATCCGCAGCACGATCCGCATGGACGCACGCCGCCCGCAGATCGCCACCACCCTGACCGCCCACCTGCGCAAGATCCAGCTGGGCCAGCTGTTTCCCGATGCGGAACTGGTGGACCAGGCCTCCGGCGGGATCGGTGGCGAGCTGCACCTGAGCGGTACCGGCAATTCGGTGGCCGCCATGCTCGGCAGCAGCAACGGCGCTGTCGCCATCGGCATGGGCCGCGGCCATATCGGCAATCTGCTGATGGAACTGGCCGGGCTGGATATCGCCGAGTCGCTGAAATTCCTGCTCACCGGCGACAAGCAGATTCCGCTGCGCTGCGCCTTCGCCGATTTCGGTGTCCGCGACGGCCTGATGCAATCGCGCGCACTGGCCTTCGATACGACCGACACGCTGGTCATCGGTGAAGGCGACATCAGCCTGAAACAGGAAAAACTCGACCTGCTGCTGCGTCCACGCCCCAAGGACATCAGTATCCTCGCCCTGCGCTCGCCGTTGCGCATCAGTGGTAGCTTCAAGGACCCCTCGTTCCGGCCGGACTTCAAGGCGCTGGGTCTGCGCGGCGCCATCGCACTGACGCTGGGCAGCATCACCCCGCCGGCGGCGCTGCTGGCCACGATCGAAACCGGGCCGGGCAAGGATGCCGACTGCGGCGGCAAGTACGCCCGCTAGTGCCGCAGCGGCACACCATCAGAAGCCTCAGCCGCCGGTGATGTACTGCTGCAGATGTCCCAGCTCCTGGCGCTGCTGCTCGATCACCGACTTGACCAGGTCGCCGATGGAAATCACTCCCACCACCGTATCGCCGTCCAGCACCGGCAGGTGGCGGATGCGGCGGTCGGTCACCAGTTCCAGGCACTCCTCCACGGAGACGGCCGGTGTCACCGTGACCAGCTCGGCGGTCATGATCTCGCGCACCGGCGTGGTGGCCGAGGAACGGTCCTTCAGGACGATCTTGCGGGCGTAGTCGCGCTCGGACAGGATGCCGACCAGGCGTCCGCCGGCCATCACCAGCAATGCACCGATGCTTTTCTGCGCCATCAGGCGCACGGCTTCGATCACCGGTGCATCCGGCGCTATCGCATGGACCTCAGGGGACTTGTTCCCGAGCAGCTGTCGAACGGTCTGCATTGCACTCTCCCGCACGATGGATGTCCGCCGATACTGCCACGTCCGCCGGGTGCCAGGTGTCAACCAGGTACAGCGGGCGCTGTTTGACTTCCATGTACAGGCGTCCGAGGTATTCGCCGATCAGTCCCAGCGCGATCAGCTGCACGCCGCCCAGAAACAGGATCACCGCCATCATCGTCGGCCAGCCCGCCACGCGATCGCCGTACAGCGCCGCCTTGCCGACCACGAACAGGGCAAAGCCGAATGCGGAAGTCGCCGTGAGCAGCCCCAGATAGGTGGCCGCCCGCAACGGCGCGGTCGAGAAACTGGTGATGCCCTCCAGCGCGAAATTCCACAACTTCCAGAAGCCGAACTTGCTGCGCCCGGCAACGCGCGGCACACGGTGATAGGGCAACGCCACCCTGCGGAAACCCACCCACCCGAACAGGCCCTTCATGAATCGCTGGCGCTCGCGCAACTGCCGCAAGGCCGCCAGCGCACGCGGTGACAGCAGGCGGAAATCACCGGTATCAGCGGGAATCGGCGTCTTCGACAGACGTCCGATCACCCGGTAGAACAGCGACGCGGTCATGCGCTTGAGCCAGCCATCGCCCTCACGCACCAGCCGCGTGCCATAGACATCGTCATAGCCTTGCCGCCACAACGCCACAAACTCGGGAATCAGTTCCGGCGGATCCTGACCGTCCGCATCAAGGATCAGCACCGCGCCGTCCTCGACGAAATCCAGCCCGGCGGTAAGCGCTATCTCCTTGCCGAAATTGCGCGACAGGCGCAGCGCGGCCACGCGCGGATCGGCGGCGGCCAACTGTTGCATCACCGCCCACGTGGCATCGCTGCTGCCATCGTCCACATAGAGGATGCTGCCCTCCACGCCCTGCAGACGCGCCAGCTCGGCGCTGACGCGCGGATGGATCAGCGGCAGCGCCTCCTGCTCGTTGAAGGCGGCGATCACGACAGTCAGACGGTTGTAGGTAGCCATGCCCGGGATTCTACGGAAACCGCCTGACACGCAGGGTCAGTCCGCAGCGTCCAGATAGCCCGCACCGCCCAGCTGACGTGCCTGCCGCTGGATCCAGGCGGCGCGCCGCTGCACGAACGGGCCGGGCCGGGTGGCGCTGTAGCGCCGTGGCGACGGCAGCACCGCCGCCAGACGGGCACTTTCGGCGTCACTCAACTGCGCCGCGTCCTTGCCCCAGTACTGCCGCGATGCCGCCTGCACACCGTAGATACCGTCCCCGAATTCGGCCACGTTGGCGTACACCTCCAGAATCCGCTGTTTGGGCCAGAACAGCTCGATCAGTACCGTGTACCAGGCCTCCAGCCCCTTGCGCAGCCAACTCCGGCCCTGCCACAGGAACAGGTTCTTGGCGACCTGCTGGCTGATCGTGCTGCCGCCACGCAGACGTTTGCCGCGCGCGTTGTGGTCCAGCGCCTTTTCGATCGCGTCCAGATCGAAGCCGTTGTGCAGCGGGAAGCGCTGATCCTCGGCCGCCACCAGCGAGATGGGTACGCTGGGCGCCATCGCGTCCCTATCCACCCACTGGTACCGGATCCGGAAGCCCCAGTCCCCCTGCGCCCAGGCCTCCACCTGGCGCAAGGCCATCACCGAGGAGAACGGCGGATCGATGAAGCGCAGCGCCATCACCTGGAGCACACTCAACAGCACCAGCAACAGCGGCGCCATCCATAGCCAGCGACGCAGACGCCAGCGCCTGCCTGGCAGTGCAGCCCCCGTCTCCCCCGCCTTGTGCTTGTCGTGTTCCGCCCCCATCCAAGCTTCACCTTTACTATCAGACGTCCGGCGCATTATCCGGCACCGGCGTCCTTCCCCGCACAGATGCACATCACCATGACCGACACCTCCGATCTGCTTGTCCGCTTCCTCCTGCCCGATGCCGGTGTCCGTGGCGTACATGTGCGGCTTTCCGGCAGCTGGCAGGAAATCCTGTCCCACGCCAGCTATCCCGCCAATGCCACGCAGCTGCTGGGCGAAGCCTGTGTCGCATCGGCGCTGTTCACCGGCCACACCAAGATCGATGGCCGCCTGTCGATCCAGCTGCGCAGCAGCTCGGCCCTGCGCACGCTGTTTGCCGAATGCACCGCCGCCGGCACCCTCCGCGGCATCGTCCAGCTGGAAGAAGGACAGGATGCGCCTGCCGGCCTGCCCGCACTGGGAGATGATGCGCTGCTGGCCATCACCATCGAAAACCCCGGCCTGGACCCACGCGAACCGCAGCGCTACCAGAGCATGGTGGCGCTGCAGGGCAGCTCGCTGGACGAGGCGTTCGAAGACTATTTCCGCCATTCCGAGCAGCTCCCGACCCGCTTGCTGCTCGTGGCCGATGCCGACAAAGCCGCCGGCCTGCTGCTGCAGAAGCTGCCGGGAGATGAAGGCGACGAGGATGGCTGGATCCGGGCAGGCGCCCTGTTCGATACCCTCGGCCGCGAGGAACTGCTTGCCCTGCCCGCCAGCGAGCTGCTGCACCGCCTCTTCCATGAGGAAAAACCGGAGCTGATGGCTGAAAAGCCCCTGCGCTTCGCCTGTTCCTGCTCACGCGAGCGGGTGGAGGGCATGCTGCAGTCGCTGGGAGAGCAGGAGGCGCTGGCCGCAGCCGAACCGACCGGCAAAGTGGAGGTGCGCTGCGAATTCTGCGGACAGGAATATCACTTTCCTTTGCAGGAAATCGGCGTATTGTTCTCTTCCACGCCCGCCAACCAGCCCGCTCCCGAGCGGCTTCAGTGACGGGATGCACAGGTTGCGCACTGGGGAGGGCGAAAACTTGTTAAGGATTCATAAACGACATACGATCAGATCTTCATCCGCCGGGAACTTGGCGGCCATTGGCCTGTCTTAAGTAGCGTCCATGAACATCTTCCTGCGCCTGCCACTTGCCCTGATGATCGCGCTGAGCGCGGTTACGGGCGTGCATGCGCAGAACAAGGCCAAGGCGACGGACACCGTCATTCCGGTCTGGAACCGTGGCAGCGGCAAGGTCGAGGCACTGCTGTATCTGGAGCCGACCGGCGAACAGATGGCCGGCGCCCGCTGGCATTTCGGCCAGAACTCGCTGGATGCGGCCTTCGGCCTGTCTTCCGGTGACTCCTTGGGCCTGTTGTGCAACAGCAGCCGCGGCAACAGCATCGGCGCCCTGGCCAGCCACTGCATGCTCGCTAGCCTTGGCGACGATGACGAAGCCACACCGGGCCGGCACATCAACGCCACCACCACCTTCAACCGCCCCGGCGGCCGTATCGGCCTGAGCGCGGGCAGCGGTCGTGATTCACTGCCTGCCTGGCTGTCCGGCAACACCCGCACGCCCGCCGCACGGGTGGAACAGAATGACCTGACCGTGTTCGGCCAGAAGAGCATCGGCCGCGAAGCCTTCGTCTCGATCGGCGGCACCTATGCCAAAGCCCGCCTCGTTCCCCTGAGCGATGCCAACCCGGCCATCGTGGACCAGTGGGACAGCAAGTCCCTGACCGTCGGTGGCGGCTACGGCGCCTTCAGCGCCAACGTCATCGGCCGCGTCATCGATGCCCCGGGCCAGAGCAAGTGGGAAGGCCTCGGCCTCGGCATCACTTGGCGCACCCCATGGAGCGGACAGCTGACCCTCGGCGCCGAGAACATCATCACGCGGGGAAAAAATCCTTTCTCCCCACGTAACGAGAGTAACGACGACGGCGCCATCCCCTACGTCCGTTACGAACAGGACCTCTGAGGTCCCACCCACGCAAGCACTGGAAAACGCCCCTCGACAGGGGCGTTTTTTGTTGCACCTGCAACAGACTTTGCCGAATTTCACCAAATCCAATGGCGTTATTAACAAAGCTTTAATTTCATCGGATACGGAAGTACTATCGAGCCAGCCTCGTAATTTTGGGCCCGATTTTTCGGCTCCTTGCGATGGCCATTCCACTTGAAACCACCAAGATCCCTTGGAAGAGAGAGAGCCCATGAATTGCAAGACCAACAAGCTGCGTGATGCAGTTGTACTTGCGCTGGTCGCAAGTGCCGGCACCGCAGGTGCCGCCTACGCCCAGGACGAAGCCAAGAGCGGCGCCACCAACCTGGATCGCATCCAGGTCACCGGTTCGCGCATCCGCCAGGTCGATGTCGAGACCGCACAGCCGGTCCTGACCATTTCCCGCTCGGAAATCGAAAACCAGGGCTTCAGCTCGGTTGCCGACATCCTGCAGAACATTTCCGCCGCCGGCAGCCCGTCCTTCAGCCGCGCCTCGCCACTGACCTCCAACCAGGAAGCAGGCGGCCAGTACATCGACCTGCGCAACCTCGGCGCACAGCGCACGCTGGTGCTTGTCAACGGCAAGCGCCTGGGCATCAGCCCGGCCGGCTATCAGGACATCTCCTCCATCCCGTCGGTCATCGTCGAGCGCATCGAAGTCCTGAAGGACGGCGCCTCCGCGATCTATGGCTCCGATGCGATGGCCGGCGTGATCAACATCATCACCCGCCAGAACTTCGATGGCGCCGAAGCCAACGTCTACACCGGGCAGTACAGCGAGGGCGACGGCCAGAAGCAGACATTCGACTTCATGGTCGGCTTCTCGGGCGAGCGCGGCTCGGTGAGCATGGGTGCCGAATATCACAAGGAAGATCCGGTATGGGCCAAGGACCGCTGGTACACCGCCGAAGCCGATCCGCGTGACCCGGGCGGCAACAACACCCCGGTTGGCCAGTGGGGCAACTATGATTCGGGCCTGCGCACCGCCAGCGGTGCTGTGATCTGGTACGCCCCGAACCGTGGCAGCAACGCCCTCGGCGCCGACAATTTCCATCCGCAGAATGCGGACGACACCAGCAACGCCACCACGCAGATGCAGTTGCTGACGCCGCTGGAGCGCCGCTCCCTGTTCGTCAACGCCAACTACGACATCACCGACAGCATCCGCTTCACCAGCGACCTGGCCTACACCAAGCGCTCGTCGAACCGCCAGATCGCCGGCTACCCGACCCAATCCTCTGCGATTGGCGCGCCGATGGCCGCTGACAGCTACTTCAATCCGCGCTCTGGCACCGCAGTCAACTGGCGTCGTCGTGGCTGGGAAATTCCGCGTACCACCAACACCGATCAGACCACGTGGCGCTTCACTGCGGCTCTTGAGGGTGCATTCGAAATCGGCGATCGCTATTTCGACTGGGATGCCGGCTACATGTTCAATGAAGCCGACACCAGCATCATCAACAATGGCAACTTCTACATCCCGGCGGTCAAGGCGGCTGTGGGCCCGTCGTTCAAGGATCCGGCCACCGGCAAGATCGTCTGCGGTACGCCGGGCAATGTGATCGCCGGCTGCGTGCCGTGGAACCCGTTTGCCGGCTTCGGCACCGGTGCCGTCGAGAATTCGCTGGATGATCCGGCCGTGCGCAACTTCCTGTTCAAGGAAGAGCACGCCGTCGGCAAGATGAAGACCCAGAACTACTTTGCCAACATCGCCGGCTCAATCTTCAGCCTGCCGGCGGGTGATCTGAGCTTCGCGGCCGGTTACGAGTACCGCAAGGAAGAAGGCGGTTTCACCCCGGATGCCATCGCGCAGTCGGGCAACTCCACCAACCTTGCTTCGGGCCCTACCTATGGTTCGTACACCGTTGACGAAGGCTACCTGGAACTGAATATTCCGGTGCTGGCCGACCTGCCGGGCGCCAAGGAGCTGACCTTCGACGCGGCAACGCGCTATTCGAAGTTCGACACCTTCGGCAATACCACCAACAACAAGTTCGGCATGAAGTGGCGTCCGATGGACGACCTGCTGGTCCGCGCCACCTACGCTGAAGGCTTCCGTGCTCCGACCATTGGCAACCTCTATGGTGGCGGCTCGCAGACCTTCGCCACCGGCTTCCAGGATCCGTGCGACGTCGTCTACGGCAAGGCCGCCAACTCGGCACGCTGCCTGAAGGATGTCGGTGCGAACTTCCGTCAGCTGAAGCAGGGCTTTGTGCCGATCACCGGCCCGAATGGCAACCAGACTCCGGTGCCGTTCGTTTCCGGCTCGAACCCGCTCCTGCAGCCGGAAACCTCCACCTCCAAGACCGTCGGTCTGGTTTACAGCCCGAACTATGTCCAGGGTCTGAGCATGTCGCTTGACTGGTGGAAGATCCGTATCGACGACACCGTCGTTTCGGATTCGCCCAACTCCATCATGAACGACTGCTATGTCAACCTGATCGAGTCGCGCTGTGCCATGTTCAAGCGTGACCCGGCCCAGGGCAACATCGTCAGCGAGCTGGGCTATGGCACCCGTAACGCGGGTTACTACCTGACCGAAGGCTTCGATTTCGACCTGAACTATGGTCTGGATACCGACTTTGGCCGTTTCACCGCAAAGTGGGCAACCACCTACGTCAGCAAGTTCGAAATCAAGAGCACCAATGACAAGGATGCAAAGCCGACTCAGGCCAATGGCTTCGAGGACTACTTCCGCATCCGCTCCAACCTGAGCCTGGGCTGGAGCCTGGGTGACTGGTCGGCCAACTGGGGAACGCGTTACTACTCCAGCACCAAGGAAGACTGCACCCCGGGTTACGGCTGTAGCGATCCGGACTACTTCAGCCCGTCGGCTGGCAAGGTCCTCCCGCAGAACCGCCTGGGTGCCGTCACGTTCCACGACGTGCAGTTCTCCTGGCAGGCCCCGTGGAATGCACGTATCGCCATCGGCGCGAACAACGTGTTCAACCGCGTCGGTCCGATCATGTACAGCCAGGCTGCATCGAACTTCTCGTACTACGGCGGCTTCGATACCGGCCGCTTCCTGTACATGAAGTACAACCAGAAGTTCTGATCGGCTGATTGATCAGTGTCTGGAACAACGGCCCCTTTCGGGGCCGTTGTCTTTTTATGCAACACCTGGGCATCAGATACGTACGGACAGCAAAAAAGCCGCCTTCTGGCGGCCTTTTGCAGGATTCACTAGGACTTGCGTCAGCCGACAGGAATCAACGTCTCGATGACGTGCTCGACGTAGGCCTCGAAATCCTCGCGGGCCTGCTTGGGCTGCTGCAGCTGCAGCGACAGCTGCAGGAAGCCGACGTAGGCGGCGTAGGCCAGGCGGGCGCGGTGACGGGCGTCGGTGGAACTGAGCCCGGCCTGGCGGAACGAGGCGATCAGGTATTCCATACGCCGCTGCGAGACGCGGTCGATGACCGGGCGCACCATCGGATTGTCCAGCGCCTTGAGCAGTTCGCTGTAGATGATGTGCGGGGTGACTTCGTGGGCGACCAGCTGGAACAGCGCGCGCAGCCGCGTACGTGGGTCGGGCACCTCTTCCAGGCTGCCGAACACCTGCTGCTGCTCCACCACTTCCCAGCGCTCCAGTGCCGCCTGCAGCAGCGCGTCGCGCGAGGGGAAGTGCCAGTAGAAGCTGCCCTTGGTGACACCCAGGCGACGGGCCAGCGGCTCGACCGCCACCGCGCCGACACCCTGTTCGGCAATCAGATCCAGTGCCGCCTGCGCCCAGTCGTCGGCACTGAGCCGGCTATGACGGCCGCCACGGGAATCTGCCGGAAGATTTGATGAGTCGTTCATGTGCCGATTTAACCATACGGCGGAGATTGGTTGCAGTATGCAATGCAATCCTGAACCGGGCTACCGGCTCGGGTGTCCTTCCGGGAAACCCTTGTTTTCCGCGACTTTCCGCCATCCATACGCAAACGTATTGACAGGCGCACCACGGCATCCATACCATCGGGTATGGCAAATTCATCCTCCCTTTCCCGGACCAGCGAAGACATCGTGCTGCATGGTGCCCACGGCATTGCCCTGGGCGCGTCGCGCACAACCGGTCGCCGTCCACCGATCCTGTTCGCGCATGGCTTTGGTCAGACCCGCGGCGCCTGGGCCGCAGCTGCCGAAACACTGGCGACCGCCGGTCATGCCACATTGCGTTATGACGCGCGCGGCCATGGCGATTCGGACTGGAACCCGGCGGACACGCCCTATCACGGTGACCAGTTCACCGATGACCTGATCGTGGTCGCCGGTGAACTGCCGACGCCGCCGGTGCTGGTCGCCGCCTCGATGGGCGGCCTGTTCGGGCTGATGGCCGAAGCGCGCTGGCCCGGGCTGTTCTCGGCGATGGTGCTGGTGGACATCACCCCGCGCTGGGAAACCGGTGGCGTGGAGCGGATTCTGGCGTTCATGAGCGCCCATCCACACGGCTTCGCCTCGCTGGAAGCGGCCGCCGACAGCATCGCCGCCTATATGCCGCACCGCCCGCGCAAGAGCGGGGATTCCCTGCGCGCCCTGCTGCGCCCCACGCAGGATGGCCGCTGGAACTGGCATTGGGACCCGCGCCTGGTCGATGAGCTGGCACGCGACAGCGAGCAGCACCAGGACGCCATCGCCGCAGCCGCGCGCAAGGTGCGCTGCCCGCTGCTGCTGATCAGCGGTGGCCGCAGCGATCTGGTCTCGCCGCAGACCGTTGAAGAATTCATGGCGCTGGTGCCGCATGCGCAGCACGTGCATCTGCCCGACGCCACCCATATGGTCGCCGGCGATGACAACAACGCGTTTACCGCCGCCGTGTTGAACTATCTGGACGCACTGCCTTCGGCTGCCGCGTCCGCCCGAACCGAGCACGTTACCGGAGCAAGCCTATGAGCATCGTCCTTCCTTTCCTGGCCCTGCTGCTTGCAGGTGCCTTCGTCGCCTACCACCGCATGCGGCTGGTCGTCTGGACCCTCGCCAGTGCGGTACTGCTGGCCGCCTGCTGGTTCGCCGGCGTCAACCAGACCGCGATCATCGTCGCGGTGGCCATCCTTGCACTGGTCAGCGTGCCGGTACTGCTGCCGTTCCTGCGCAAGCCGCTGATCACCGCGCCGTTCATGGGCGTATTCCGCAAGGTGCTGCCGCCGCTGTCCAAGACCGAGCGCATCGCGCTGGAAACCGGTTCGGTCGGGTTCGAGGGTGAGCTGTTCACCGGTGATCCGGACTGGAACATCCTGCTCAACTATCCCAAGCCGCAGCTCACCGCCGAGGAACAGGCCTTCCTCGACGGCCCGGTCGAAGCGCTGTGCCGGATGACCAACGATTTCGAAATCACCCACGTGCATGCCGACCTGCCGCCGGAGATGTGGGACTTCATCAAGAAGAACAAGTTCTTCGGCATGATCATCCCGAAGGAATACGGCGGCCTGGGCTTCAGCGCGCTGGCCCACCACAAGGTGATCCAGAAGCTGGCTTCGGTATCGAGCGTGGTCAGCTCCACCGTCGGTGTGCCCAACTCGCTGGGCCCGGGTGAACTGCTCAACCATTACGGCACCCAGGAGCAGAAGGACTACTACCTGCCGCGCCTGGCCATCGGCCAGGAAGTGCCCTGCTTCGGCCTGACCGGCCCGTTCGCCGGCTCCGATGCCACCTCCATTCCCGACTTCGGCATCGTCTGCAAGGGCATGTGGAAGGGCGAGGAAGTGCTGGGCCTGAAGCTGACCTTCGACAAGCGCTACATCACCCTGGCCCCGGTCGCGACCCTGATCGGCCTGGCCTTCCGCATGTACGACCCGGACGGCCTGCTCGGTGACACCAAGGACATCGGCATTACCCTGGCGCTGCTGCCGCGTGACACCGACGGCGTGGAAATCGGCCGCCGCCACTTCCCGCTGAACTCCACCTTCCAGAACGGTCCGATCCGCGGCAAGGACGTGTTCATCCCGCTGACCCAGCTGATCGGCGGCGCCGAGAAGCGCGGCCTGGGCTGGAACATGCTCAACGAGTGCCTGGCCGTGGGCCGTTCCATCACCCTGCCCTCCACCGCTTCCGGCGGTGCCAAGGCCGGCGCGGTGGTGACCGGTGCGTATGCGCGCATCCGCAAGCAGTTCGGCCTGTCGGTCGGCCGCTTCGAGGGCGTGGAAGAAGCGCTGGCGCGCATCGGTGGCAAGGCCTACAAGATCAGCGCGCTGTCGCAGGCTACCGCCGCGGCGGTGGACCGTGGCGACGTGCCGTCGGTGCCGTCGGCGATTGCCAAGTACCACTGCACCAACATGAGCCGCGAAGTGATCGCCGATGTGATGGACGTGATCGGCGGCAAGGGCATCATCCTCGGGCCGCGCAACTTCGCCGGCCGCAGCTGGCAGGCCGCACCGATCGCCATCACGGTGGAAGGTGCCAACATCATGACCCGCTCGCTGCTGATCTTCGGCCAGGGCGCGATCCTCTGCCATCCGTGGGTGCTGAAGGAAATGAAGGCCGCGCAGGACGAGGACCGCAAGGCCGGCCTGCGCGAGTTCGACCAGGCGCTGTTCGGGCACGTGCGCTTCGGCATCTCCAATGCGGTGCGCTCGCTGTGGTTCGGCCTGACCGGTGCCCGCTTCGGTGCGGCGCCGGGGGATGCCTACACCCGCCGCTACTTCCGCAAACTGGACCGTTACTCGGCCAACCTGGCGCTGATGGCCGACATCTCGATGATGACGCTCGGTGGCAAGCTGAAGTTCAAGGAATCGCTGTCCGGTCGCCTGGGCGATGTGCTCAGCCACATCTACATGACCAGCGCCATGCTCAAGCGTTACCACGACGAAGGTGCGCCGGCCGCCGACCAGCCGCTGCTGGCCTGGGCGTTCCACGACAGCGTGCACAAGATCGAGGAATCGCTGTCGGCTGCCCTGCGCAACTTCCCGATCCGCCCGATCGGCTGGCTGATGTGGGCGCTGATCTTCCCGCTGGGCCGTCGCGCCGAGGCCCCGGGCGACCGCCTGAGCCGCCGCGTCGCCGCCTCGCTGATGTCGCCGAATGAAGCCCGCGAGCGCCTGGCTCACGGCGTGTTCCTGACCCCGTGCGAGAACAACCCGGGTGGCCGCATCAACAGCTACCTGGCCAAGGCGATCATGGCCGAGCCGGTGGAGCGCAAGTTCCTGAAGGCGCTCAAGACCAAGGGCATCGAGGCGCTGACCTTCGCCACCCAGCTGGACGAGGCCGTAGCCGAGGGCGTGATCACCCAGGACGAGCGCAAGCTGCTGGAGGAACTGCGCGAGATCACCATGGACACGATCACCGTGGACGACTTCGACACCCACGAGCTGCGCTCGGCCGGCTATTATGACCTGCCCGGCAAGCAGCGCCCGCAACAGGCCGCCTGAGCCGGCAACAACGTGACAACAACGGCGGGCCGCGTGCCCGCCGTTTTCATATCAGGACGCATCGACATGACCGCTCCGCTGCTTTCGCTGTACCGCCGTTTCAGCCGCTGGCCGGCCGGCAACTGGCTGTTCTCACGCGCGGTGTGCTTCAAGGCGCCGTACTTCGCCAGCATCTCGCCGCGGATCACCGTGCTGGAGCCGGGCCGCTGCGAAGGTGTGATCCGTCAGCGTCGGCGCATCAGCAACCACGTCGGCACCGTGCATGCGATCGCCATGTGCAACCTGGCCGAGCTGGTCGGCGGGGTGATGGTCGATGCCAGCCTGCCGCCCGACATGCGCTGGATTCCCAAGGGCATGGAAGTGAAGTACAAGGCCAAGGCATGCGGCGTGCTGAAGGCGGTGGCGACGCCCGCACAGCCGATCGCCAGCGCAGCCAGCGGCTACGACCTGCCGGTCAATGTCAGCGTGACCGATGCGGCGGGCGTGGAAGTATTCCAGGCGACGATTGCGATGTGGGTGTCACCGCGCAAGAGCTGAGTGCGAAGCAGCCGATTGCAGCGCGCCATAGTCGCAACCACTCAGGCCGGACCGGCCGGTGCGTTGACCGGGGCTTCGTCCGGCAGGGTCCGCTGCGCGCGGATCACCCGGATCGCGCCGATCGTCATGCCCGCCGCCACGCCGACGCCGACCAGGAACACCAGATGCGAGCCCATGCTCGCCAGCAGCTTGTGCAGCCAGACGAAGGTAAGGTCGCCGCCGCGGTAGACCACCGTGTCGATCACCGCCTTGGCCTTGTAGCGGGACTCGCGGTTGACCCGCGTATACAGCGTCTCGCGCGCGGGCTTGGCCAGCGAGAACTCGCCGGCACGGGTCATCACCTGCACCACCGCCACCAGCAGCGGCAGCGGTGAGGCCGCCAGCAGCGAGAAACCGAGCAGGATCGCCAGCGCCGGCAGCAACAGCAACGGCGCGATGCCGTAGCGGCGCATCAGCCAGCGGGTCAAAAACAGCTGCACGAGAATCGTCAGCACGTTCACCGCCAGATCGATGTTGGCGTAGTACGCCGTGCGCGCGGCATCCTCGGTGAAGAAGCGGCGCGCGATGGCGGCCTGCTCGTTGTACAGGAAGGTACCCACGCCGACACCGAAGAACATCAGCACCGCCAGTGCGCGCAGCAGCGGATCGCTCCACACCAGCCTCAGCCCGGCCAGCACCGAGCCGCCCATCGCCTGCTCGCCGCTGGCATCACGCAGCCGCTGCTCTCGCCGCAGCGCGAATTTGCGCAGCTGCAGGATCGCGAACAGGCACATGCCAAGGAAGGCGGCAGATACCAGCAACAGGTTGCCCACGCCGATCTTCTCCACCAGCAGGCGGGTGATCAGCGGCCCGGTCAACGCGCCGATGGTGCCGCCGGCACCGATATAGCCGTAGACCTTCTTCGCATCGCCATTGGAGAACACGTCGGCCATGTAGCTCCAGAACACCGACACCGCGAACAGGTTGAACACCGCCACCCAGATGAAGAACGCCGCACCGCGTCCCGGCAGCTCCTCGCGGAACGCCCAGTAGAAGAACAGCAGGCAGCCGATGAAGGCCAGGTACATCACCGGCAGGAACACCCGCCGCGGGTAACGCGACACCAGCGCGCCATACACCGGCTGCGCCAGCACCATGCATACGAAGGTGGCGGTGAACAGCACCTGCAAGGTGAAGTCGCCCAGGCTGATGCCCAGCTGTGCGGCCCACTGCACCAGCCCGGCCGGGAACACCGCCAGCACGTCGTCCGAGGCGCCCATCGCATCACGCACCGGGCGCAGCAGGTAATAGCCGGTCAGCAGGCAGAAGAAGTACAGCAGCGACCACCACAGTGCCGGAGCTTCCACTCCAAGCAGGGAAATCACCTGGCGCAGGCCACCGCGCGCGGGAGGGGAAAGCTTGCTCATACGTCTGACTGCACCACGGGTGGGGGAACCGGCACGCCGGTTCCACGGCGTGGGCGCAACTTATCCGATGCACTGCAACATCGCCAGTGCAGCAGGTCTCGCCGATCCGCCGCCTGCCGGCCTATGCTGTCGGCGGGAAAGGGGGAAACCGTGGACGCGCTCGATTACATCATCATCGGTGCCGGCTCGGCCGGCTGCGTGCTGGCCAACCGGCTCAGCGCCGATCCGCAGCTGCGGGTACTGCTGGTCGAGGCCGGCCCGCGCGACTGGCACCCGTTCATCCACATGCCCGCCGGCATCGCCCGCCTGGTCAACAACCGCAAGGTCAACTGGAGCTACGACACCGAACCGGAACCGGCGCTGGGCAACCGCCGCCTGTGGTGGCCGCGCGGCAAGGTGCTGGGCGGCTCCAGCTCGATCAATGCCATGTGCTATGTGCGCGGCGTGCCCGGCGACTACGACCGCTGGGAACAGGCCGGTGCGACCGGCTGGAACTGGGACAGCGTGCTGCCGTGGTTCCGCCACAGCGAAGGCAACGCGCGCGGCGGCGATGCCCTGCACGGCGCCGATGGCCCGCTGCAGGTGGCCGACCTGCGCCACGTCAACCCGCTCAGCCACGCCTTCATCGAAGCCGGGCAGCAGGCCGGCTACCGGCTCAACAACGACTTCAACGGCCCGCAGCATGAAGGCGTGGGCCTGTACCAGGTGACCCAGAAGGACGGTGCCCGCTGTTCCTCGGCCGCCGCCTACCTCACGCCGGTGCGCCAGCGCCGCAACCTGCAGGTACTCACCGGCGCGCAGGTCGCACGGGTACAGATCGAAAACGGGCGCGCCACCGGCGTGGTGCTGCGCGTGGGCGGCCGCCCGCAGACGCTGCGGGCCACGCGCGAAATCCTGCTCAGTGCCGGCGCGATCAACTCGCCGCAGCTGCTGATGCTCTCGGGCATCGGCCCGGCCGGGCATCTGCGCAGCCACGGCATCGATGTGCGTGTGGATCTGCCCGGGGTCGGCGCCAACCTGCAGGACCACCTGGACATCTGCACGCTGTACCGCACGGTGCCCGGGGTCAGCTACGACCGTGCCAGCGAGATGAGGATCGGCCTGGACTATTTCCTGCGCGGCCGGCGCGGTGCCGGCACCAGCAACGTGGCCGAGGCCGGCGGCTTCGTGCGTTCGCGCCTCGCCGCCGACGAGCGTGCCGATATCCAGTTCCACTTCGTCCCGGCGATGCTCGACAACCACGGCCGCCACCGCCTGCCCGGCGACGGCTACACCCTGCACGCCTGCTACCTGCATCCACGCAGCCGCGGCCGTATCGAACTGGCCAGTGGCGACCCGCTGGCACCGGCGCGCATCCATGCCAACTACCTCAGTGACGTTGAAGGCTTCGATATGAAGATGATGGTCGAGGCCGCGCGCCTGAGTCGCTACCTCCTGCAACAGCCGGCCTTCGCGCCGTGGCGCAAGGCGCCGCTGTTCCCGGCCGACGATCAGCTGGACGATGCCGGGCTGGAAGCCTTCATCCGTGCCAAGGCCGAAACCATCTACCACCCGGCCGGCACCTGCCGCATGGGCAGCGATGACGCCGCCGTGGTCGATCCGCAGCTGCGCGTGCGCGGCATCGACGGTCTGCGGGTGATCGACGCCTCGGTGATGCCGGCCCTGCCCAGCGGCAACACCAACGCACCGACCATCATGATTGCCGAGCGTGCTGCCAGCCTGATCCTGGGCCACAGCCCACCGTCGTCGTAGAGCGGCGCCACGGGCCGCCGGATGCTCCCGGTCCGGGTACGTTCCGCACCGGCACCCGCCCGGACTGCCGGGAATAGCCGGCACCACCAACGCCGGCCGCCCTTCCGGACGGCACCGGCGCCGGGGCCGTTGCTGACGGCCCTCAGTCCTTGGTGACGCGGTTGATCTCGGCCAGGCTGGTAACCCCTTGCGCGGCCTTCAGCAGGGCCGACTGGCGCAGGTCGTTGACGCCGACCTTCTGCGCGGCCTCGGCGATATCCAGCGCATTGCCGCCTTCCAGCACGATGGTCGCGATCTCGTCGGTCATCGGCATCACCTGGTAGATACCGGTACGGCCCTTGTAGCCCTCGGTGCATTCCTCGCAGCCGACCGGCTCGAACAGATTGATGCCCTTTTCGATCTGCGCGGCGGTATAGCCTTCGGCCAGCAGCGCGTTCTCCGGCAGCTGCACCGGCTTCTTGCAGTTGGAGCACAGCCGGCGCGCCAGGCGCTGGGCGATCACCAGCGTCACCGAGGAGGTGATGTTGTATGGCGCGATGCCCATGTTCATCAGGCGCGCGATGGTCTGCGGGGCGTCGTTGGTATGCAGCGTGGACAACACCATGTGACCGGTCTGCGCGGCCTTGATGGCGATTTCCGCCGTTTCCAGGTCACGGATTTCGCCGACCATGATCACGTCCGGGTCCTGGCGCAGGAACGAGCGCAGCGCGGCGGCAAACGTCATGCCGCGCTTGTTGTTCTGCTGCACCTGATTCACACCCGGCAGGCGGATTTCCACCGGATCTTCGGCGGTGGAGATGTTGCGGGTCTCGTCGTTGAGGATGCCCAGCGCGGTATACAGCGACACCGTCTTGCCCGAACCGGTCGGGCCGGTCACCAGCACCATGCCGTAGGGCTTGTGGATCGCCTCCAGGAACAGTTTCTGCTGGTCCGGCTCGTAACCGAGCTTGTCGATGCCCAGCTTGGCGGCGCTGCCATCGAGGATACGCAGCACGATCTTCTCGCCGAACAGCGTCGGCAAGGTGCTCACGCGGAAGTCGATCTGCTTGCTCTTGGACAGGTTGAGCTTGATGCGGCCGTCCTGCGGCACGCGCTTCTCGGCGATATCCAGCTGCGCCATCACCTTCAGGCGCGCGGCGATGCGCTCGCGCAGCTGCACCGGCGCCTTGGCCACCTGCTTGAGCAGGCCGTCGATACGGAAGCGGACCCGGTACTCGTCCTCGTACGGCTCGAAGTGGATGTCCGAGGCACCCTTGCGGATCGCATCCACCAGCACCTTGTTGACGAACTTGACCACCGGGGTGTCGTCGCCCTTGGCATCGACGCCGCTGTCGCCACCGGCGCCCATGTCCTCGTCGCCCGCGGCGACTTCCAGGTCGCCCATGCCGTCATCGTCGCCGCCCAGCACGTCGCCGATGCTGTCATTGCTGGCCAGCCACAGGTCCAGCGTGCGCTTGATCTGGTCCTCGTCCACCAGGATCGATTCCACCACCAGATTGGTGTGGAACTTGATCTCGTCCAGCGGCCTGGTCGGGTTGGAGGTGCCCACGAACAGCTTGCCGCCGCGCTTGAACAGCGGCAGCACCTGGTGCTTGCGCAGCAGTTCTTCGCTGACCAGCTTCATCGCGTTCTGGCTGGCGTCGAATACCGACACGTCCAGCAACGGCATACCGAATTCCATCGCATTGGCCGCCGCCAGGCTGGCCGCGCTCACCAGTTTCTTGTCGGCCAGCCACTGCGCCACTGGCACCTTGGCCTCACCGGCCTGGGTCATCGCAGTGCGGGCGGCGGCCTCGTCCAGCGCGCCGTCCTGCACCAACCGCCGGGCAATGCCGGTTATACCCACCAGGTTGGCGGATGCCATCGTGTTCATCGGGATTCCCCCTTCAACCAGACCGGAAAGATACCGCATACCGCCTGCCCGGCGTCATCCGGCATGCATGCACCGCCACTGCGTTGCCTCCCCGCCGGGAGCACTTCAGCTCCCGCCCGCAGAACGCCGCGGCAGCGCCCCTCCTGCTTACAGCAGTTCGCGCCGCAGTTCCGCCGCCGAGCGCGGCGACAGCAGGCCCGGCGCCACGTCGAACACCGTCACCGCACCCACCTGCCCGGCCCGGTTCATGCGGTACACCGCGCGCGCATAGGCCACCAGCACGCTGGCGGTGAACTGCGGGTTGCTGTCCAGCGTCAGCGAATACTCCACCACCTGCGAGACACCCTCGCCGGTGCTGCCGCTGCGGATCACAAAACCGCCGTGCGGCATCGCCGAATGTTCCCGTGCCAGCTCCTCGGCGCTGATGAAGTCCACCTGCGTGTCGTACTGGTCGAAGTAATGCGGCATCGACACGATCGCCTGCCGCACCTGCCCGGCATCGGCACCATCCTCCAGCACCACATGGCAGTGGCGGGTGTGCTTGTCGCGGGTGGACAGCGCCGGCCGTGCACCGCTGCGCACCTGCGCCATCGCCGCTTCCGAAGGCACGGTGTACTGCACCCCGCCGGCCACGCCCGGCACCCGGCGGATCGCATCGGAATGGCCCTGGCTCAAGCCCCGGCCCCAGAACGTATAGGTCTCGCCCTCCGGCAGCAGCGCCTCGCCGAATACGCGGTTGACCGAGAACAGTCCCGGGTCCCAGCCACAGGCCACCAGCGCGGTACGCCCGGCCGCGCGGGCCGGCGCGTCCACCGCCTCGAAATACTCGGGGATACGCGCATGGGTATCGAAGCTGTCCACCGTGTTGAAGCGCGCCGCCAATGCCGGCCCCTGCGCCGGCAGGTCGTCCTTGGAGCCACCGCACAGCACCAGCACGTCGATATCCGCGCGCGGCGCGTCCAGCGCCTCGATGCCGTAGACCGGCGTATCCGCCGACACCGTTGCCACCTGCCCGGGCGGACGACGGGTGAACACCCCCGTCAGCGCCATGTCCGGATTGCGCGCGATGGCCAGCTCCACCCCGCGCCCAAGATTGCCGTAACCCACGATTCCGATGCGGATGGCATCACCCATTGCTGATTCCTGTGTTTGGAGAGGGAGGCGCTCCTGCCGGTCTGCAACGAGGCGGCGGCGCGGGCAGGCATTATCGCTTCACGCACAGTCCGGCGCAGCCGGGTAGCCCGTATATGGACTCCTCCCGATTGCCAAGCCGCTTTTGAGTTTTTCAGGTAGAGACTGCGAACGTATATTCGGCCTGTGAGTGAAGCCTGTGCTTCTGGCCATGATGGAGCAGTCGCCCGCGGGTGCCTCATTGGGTAAGCGGCTTTGGGGCCACCGGGCTACTCAGGCTCTTCCCGCGACGGTCTTACCGGAATTGCTCATCAACCACTCAGCAAACTCAAGGTGAAGTGACACGTGCCCCGTTGTCAGGGGCGGTAGGACTCGTTGCGTGCCAGCACTGCCCAGGCGATGCGCGCGGTCTTGTTGGCCTGGGCCACGGTGGCGGTATTGCGGTGTTTGCGGGTCGACAGATTCACCAGCCCGCCGCTGCGATCATCGGGTTTGTTGGCTGCGGCACGCAGTACGCTGCGTGCGCCATGGACCACA
>DDVW01000048.1:0-36471 GCA_002345545.1 Stenotrophomonas sp. UBA2302
CACATAGTGGCCGCGGCCGCTGACGATTTAGTAGATCTCGTCCTTGTGCTGCGGGTGCAGGCCGATGCCGGCGCCCTTGTGCAGCACCCGCTTGCGAAGTACGAACGGCAGATCGGCCACCTCGGCGAAGAACGAGTAGGCGGTGGTCGGGCCGGCGCCACCGTGCGGACCGGGTTGCTCGCGGCCGATGTCCTGCTCTTCGATCACCTGCGAGCCATGCGGATTGGCGCCGGTGGGCTTCACTGGTGCCGCCGCCGATGGCGCAGCTGTTGCGACCGCCGGCAGCGGCGGCGCGCTGATCGCGCCGCAGTCGATATCGCGCTGCAGCCCGGCCCGCAGTTGCGGCTGCACGTCCACCCAGCCGCGCATCACCAGACAGGCCACCGCGGTAGCGCCGGCCACGCTGAAATGGGTGCCGTCGGCCTTGCCCTGCTCGGGCACGAACATGAAGTACGGCTGCGCNNTCCTGCTCCTGCGCCACCCGCTTCATCGCCTGGGTGTAGCGGCCGTGGGTATCGAGCAGCGCGCCGAAGTCGTACAGCAGCCGCGCCACCGGGGTGACCAGCACCGGCGTGGCGCCCTTGGCGCGTGCGGTGGCGATGTAACGCGACAGGAATGCCGGGTAATCGCTGTCCGGATCGGTGTAGCGGGTGGCGTCCTCGAACTTGGCATCGTTGTGGCCGAACTGGATCAGCAGCACGTCGCCGCGGCGCAGCTCGCCGGCGATCTGGTCCAGACGTCCTTCGTTGATGAAGCTGCGGGTGCTGCGTCCGCCGATGGCGTGGTTGCGCACCTGCCACTGCGCCGGATCCAGCCAGCTCTGCAGCGCCTGGCCCCAGCCGGCCTGCGGTGCCCGTTCCGGACCATAGGTGGCGGCGGTGGAATCGGCGGCGATGAAGACCCGCTGCGCGGGTTCGGCCGCAACGGCAACGCCGGCAACCAGGAACAGGGCCAACAGGCAGAGGGCGGAAGGTTTCATCAGGACTCCGGGAACGGTTGGGGAATCGCCGGCCGGGGTTGCCACGGGCGGCAGCAGCGCAAACAACAAGGGCGCCCGCAGGCGCCCTTGTCTGCCCGTGGGGGCAAGGCAACGATGCGACCGGGCTTACTTGCCCAGCACACCCTTCACGTAGGCGACGATGTCGGCATCCTGGGCGTTGTCGAAGAACGCCTTCTGGAAGCGCTCGCCACCGATGGCCTGCTTCACCAGCTCCGGATCGATCGCCTTCAGGCCTTCGATGAAGTCCTTGGAAGCGCCCTGCTTGACCTGTGCCAGGATGCCGGCGTTGGTCATCTGCGATTCCTTGCGCTCGGCCGGGTAACCCTGGCCGCGCTCACCGGCAAACGCCTTCTCGAAGATGTAGCGGATGTTGATTTCCGCACCCCAGCCGAAGCCCTTGGCGAACGGCAGCGCCAGCGCATTGCCGCTGTTGACCTGGGCGAACAGGAACGCGTCGGTCGGCTCGATGCAGTAGCCGCAGAACACGCCCGGCCATGCGTTGAGCGACATCATCGCGCCCTGCCCGGTGCCGCAGCCGGCGACCACGAAATCCACCGCCTTGGAATTCAGCAGCAGCGATGCGCAGATGCCCAGGTGGATGTAGGTCAGGCGGTGGTCGTTGTCACCGTCCATGCCGACGTTGAACACGGTGTGGCCCTGCGCGGCCGCGACGGTGTTGAGCTGTTCCAGCACCACCGGATTCTTGGCGGCCTGGCTGAACTCCTGCATCAATGCGATTTTCATGGCGAAACTCTCTATTCAGTACGGGATTGCATGAAGCGTGCGCGGCAGCGGCGCACACGCGGGAAACGGGATCAGCGCGCCAGCCAGCCACCGTCGACCGGGATGATCGCGCCGTTGACGTAGTCCGAGGCGCTGGACGCCAGGAACACGGCGGTGCCGCCCAGGTCTTCCGGCTTGCCCCAGCGGCCGGCCGGGATGCGGTCCAGGATCGCCTGGTTGCGGTCCTCGTCGGCACGCAGCTGCGCGGTGTTGTCGGTGGCCATGTAGCCCGGGGCGATGGCGTTGATGGTCACGCCCTTGCCGGCCCACTCGTTGGCCAGCAGCCGGGTGATGCCGGCGATGCCGCTCTTGGAAGCGGTGTAGGACGGCACGCGGATGCCGCCCTGGAAGGACAGCATCGAGGCGATGTTGATGATCTTGCCGCTGCCCTGGGCGATGAACTGCTTGCCGGCGGCCTGGCTCATGAAGAACGCCGACTTGATGTTCACGTTCATCACGTCGTCCCAGTCCTTCTCGCTGAACTCGACCGCGTCGGCGCGACGGATCAGCCCGGCGTTGTTGACCAGGATGTCGATGCGGCCCAGCCCGGCGATGGTCTCGGCGACCACGCGCTCGACCGGCTCGATGCTGATCAGGTTGGCGTCGATGTTGAGGAAGCGGCGGCCCAGCGCACGCACCTTCTCGGCGGTTTCATCGGCCGGCACGATGCCGGCGCCGGCGATATCGGCACCGGCGGCGGCCAGTGCCAGCGCGATGCCCTGGCCCAGACCGGTATTGGCACCGGTTACCAGAGCGACCTTGCCTTCGAGACTGAATGGATTCGTCATGGTGTTCCTCTCCCTGAAGCGGTGGTTCGTTGATGCCGGCGCGATCGCCGGAGGGGATATAGCGGCACTGCCGCCGCCGGAGCGGTGCAAGCCGGAGCCCGGGGTGGGGGTCCCGGGTCCGTTGGAGGCCATTCTAGCCATAAAGGAAACCGGTGTCATTTTGCATTGCGGAATACCGGGTTCCCTTTTCAGAACAACAGCCTGGAGCTCAATCCTGGGGCGGTTGGCAGGAATCGCGCACGATCAGGTGCGGGCGCACGCTGGCCACCGGCAACGGCGTGTGGCCTTCCGGCTGGATCAGCATCGCGGCCGCTGTTCTCCCGGTGTCACGGGTGTTGCGACGCACCGAGGTCAGTGGCGGCCACAGCCGCGAGGCCAGCGGACTGTCGTCGTAGCCGACCACCGACAGTTCACGCGGAATGTTGATGCCCTCGCGCATGGCGACCTTGTAGACGCCGGCCGCCATCTCGTCGTTGCCGGTGAAGATCGCGGTCGGCCGCTGCTTGCCGAGCAGCAGCTTCTCGGCCGCGGCCACGCCCGACTCGAAGGTGTAACCGGCCTCGATGACGCGCGCCGGCGGCAGTTCGATGCCGCGGTTGCGCAGTGCCTCGATGAAGCCGTCGGTGCGCTCGTGCGCCGAGCGGTAGGCGCTGGGACCGGTGATCAGGGCGATGTCCTGGTGGCCGAGCGAGAGCAGGTAGTCGGCCGCTTCGGCGGCGCCGTCGCGGTCGTGGGTGATCACCATCTGCGAGGTGTCATCCAGCGGCAGCGAGGCGATGCGGGTGAAGCGGCAGCCGATCTCCTCGAGCATGTCCGCCAGCGCCTGGTCTTCCGAGGCGCGCGGCACCAGGATCACCCCGTGCAGCTTCTGCTGCTGCACGAAACGCTTCACCCCCTCGATGTAGCCGGGGCTGCGGGTGTCGCACGGATGCACCACCAGCTCGAAGCTGGAGCCGCGCAGCGCGTCCAGTGCACCGTACTGCATGTCCACCAGGTACTGCGCGGTCGGATTGTCGTAGACCATGCCGATCAGGAACGAGCGCCGGAACGCCAGCCCACGGGCCAGCGGATCGGGCGCGTAACCGACCTCGCGCATCAGCGCCTCGACCTTCTCGCGGGTGTCTTTGCGCACCAGCGGCGAGTTGTTGATGATCCGCGACACGGTCTTCTTGGAAACCCCCGACAGCCGCGCGATGTCGTTGATCGTGGCGGGGCGGCCCACCGGGCGGGTGGTCGTGTCTGGGTCGGCTTTCTTGCGCAAGGCGATGTCCTTGAAACCGTTCAATGCAGGCATTCTATCGGTCCGCGATCAATCAAGAGCGCGGTAGCGGAACTGGCGGAAGCGCACCTTGCCCTCGCCTGCCGCGTAGATGGCCGGCTTCAGCGCCAGGAAGCCGCCGGCGACATTGTGGTGGTAGCCGGAGACTTCCATCTGCACCGGGTACTTCTGCCAGTGGCTGCCGTCGCGGGAGGTGTGCACGGTGAGGATATGCCGGTTGTTGGTGACCCGCAGCCACAGCCTGCCCCCCTTTGCACTGGCCTTGGGCCTGAGCGGACGCTCATCGCCATAACGGTGCAGGATGAAATCCTCGCCATTGCTGCCCACCCCGGCATACAGGCGGTCACTGTAGAACAGCAGCGCACCGCCGAAGGCACCCGGCTCGATCTCCATTTCCACCTCGAACTGGTAGGCCACGTCACCGGCGATGGCGGTCAGCGGCGAGGCGTCGCGCGGGGTGCTGCCCTTGCCCTGCACCGTCAGGCCGTCCTTGCCGAAGCCCAGGCGCCGGTACTCGTCCGGGGCCGGATTGAAGAACGACCACTGGGCGCCGAGCGTGGCACCCCTGAAGTCGTCCGACAGCGCCATGCCATGCGCCTGCGGCTGGCCGGCCGGCTTGGCCAGCGGCGTGCCGAGGTCACCGCCGGTGGCCACGAACCAGCCGTCCTTCGTCCATTCGATCGGCTCCAGCAGCATCTGCCGGCCCAGCGTCCAGTAGCCGTTCTCGTAGCCGTGGTAGACCATCCAGTCACGGCCGTCGGTGCCTTCGACAATCGTGGCGTGGCCGCGCGACCACCACGGCTCGTCGCGGCTGACGGTGCGCATGATCGGGTTGTGCGGCGCGTTCTCCCACGGCCCGTGGATCGAGCGCGAGCGCGCACTGATCACCATGTGCCCGGTCGGCGGGCCGGCGGTGCCGCCCACGGCGGTGGTCATGTAGTACCAGCCGTCGCGGAAGCTGATCTTCGGGCCTTCCTGGGCGTAGGCTTCCACGTCCCAGCTTTCCGGATAGCGCCAGCCGTCGTAGACGTGCTTCGGCGTGCCGACCACGCTCAGGCCGTCATCGGCCAGCTGCACGTAGGCGCCGGCCGACAGGAACAGGTAGCGCTTGCCGTCCTCGCCCACCGCGTGGCCCGGGTCGATGTACTTGCCCAGGCCGATATCGACCGGCTCGCTCCACGGCCCGTTGATGTCATCGGCCCACACCACCCAGTTGCTGCGCAGGTTGCCTTCGGTACCGCCCACCCGCGCCGGGAAATAGATGAAGTAGCGGCCGTTGTGCTTGACGATGTCCGGCGCCCAGATCGACCCCACATTCTTGGTGATGGCATGGCCCAGCGGCCGCCAGTTGACCAGGTCCTTCGAATGCCAGATCGGCAGGCCGGGGTAGGCGTCAAACGAGGACAGGGTGAGGTAGTAGTCCTCGCCGTCCTTGAGCACCGACGGGTCCGGACGGTCGCCGGCCAGCACCGGGTTGAGGAAGCGGCCATCGCCCAGATCGGCCTGGCGCTGGTGCTCGATGCCACGTTTCCAGGCCGATGGCGCGTCCTTGGCCAGTGCCGGGGTGGCGGCCAGCAGGCAACTGACGGCCAGCGCGGCCAGGGTACGGGTCACGTTCATTACATCTCCACAGGGAAGGCGGGGACAGCCCCGCCGGTCGTCACACAAGCCAACCGGTGCGGACGCAGGCACGTCCGCACCGGGTTTGCATCAACTGCGCAGCAACGCCGGCAGCCACAGCGACATCTCCGGGAACAGCGCCACCAGCAGCAGCACCGCCAGTCCGGCCAGCCAGAACGGCCAGATGGTCTTCATGCTTTCACCGACGCTGATCTTGCCGATGGCGGTACCGATGAACAGCACCGAGCCCACCGGCGGCGTGACCAGGCCCAGGCCACCGGCCAGCACCAGCACCAGCCCGAAGTGGATCGGATCGATGCCGTAGGCGCGCGCCACCGGCAGGAAGATCGGCGTGCAGATCAGGATCAGCGGCGCCAGGTCCATGAAGGTGCCCAGCAACAGCAGCATCAGCACGATCATCACCAGCACCATGTGCTTGCTGTGGGCGAACGACTGCAGGAAGTCGACCGCCGCCGCCGGCACCTGCAGGTAGGCCAGCAGCCAGCCGAATACCGCCGCGGTGGCGATCACGAACAGGATCACGCCGGTGCTGCGCGCGGCATGCACCACGGTTTCCAGGAACTCCTTCACCCGCAGCTGGCGGTACAGCACGATGGTCACCAGCAGCGCGTAGACCACCGCGATCGCCGCCGATTCCACCGCGGTGAAGATGCCGGCACGGATACCGACGAAGATCAGCGCGACCAGCCCCAGCCCCGGCAGCGCCGCGACCAGCCGCGTCAGCACCGCGCGCAGGCCCGGGAACGGCTCCACGCCGTAGCCGCGGCGACGCGCCACCGCATAGCCGGTGACCATCAGCACCACGGTCATCAACAGCGCCGGAACAATACCGGCGGCGAACAGGTCGGCGATGGAGAGACCGCCGCCTGCCGCCGCCGAAAACAGGATCAGGTTGTGCGAGGGCGGCACCAGCAGCGCCACCAGCGCCGCGGTGATGCTGACGTTGACCGCGAAGTCGCGGTCGTAACCGCGCTTGACCATCTGCGGAATCATCGTGCCGCCGACCGCCGAGACATCGGCAATCGCCGAACCGGACACACCACCGAAGAACAGCGAGGACAGGATCGAGACCTGGCCCAGGCCGCCGCGCACACGCCCGACCAGCGAGGAGGCCAGCGAGATCAGCCGCTCGGAGATGCCACCGCGCATCATGATTTCACCGGCGAAGATGAACAGCGGAATGGCGATCAGCGACGCCGAACCGGTGCCGGCGGAGATCTGCTGCACCAGCACGATGCTGGGCAGGTCCAGGTACAGCAGCGTGGCCAGCGCCGCGGCGGCCAGCGCATAGGCCACCGGCACGCCGATCAACAGCAGTACGCCGAACACGGCGAAGAGGATTGCAATGCCCATGCTCAACGTCCCTTTTCAATGGCGGCCGGATACAGCGACAGCACCAGCCGGTTCAAGGCGAAAACCACCATCAGCGCACCGCCGATGCTCAGCGGCAGGTAGTTCACGCTCTGCGGCAGGCTGGCGCCGGCGGTCTTGATGTGCAGCCCGTCCATCCACAGCACCCAGCCCCAGACGGCGATAAAACCGCCGATGGTGGCGATGATCAGCGGCACCAGCGCGTCGACCAGGCGCTTGAGCAGCGGGTTCATGTGCTCGGCCAGCAGGTAGAAGCCGAAGTGGCGGTTGGTGTGCACGCCGGCGGCGGCCCCCAGGCTCATCGCCGTGCTCAGCATCAGCAGCGTCACCGGCTCGGTCCAGCTGGGCGAATCGTTGATCACATAACGGGCGAACACCTGCCAGCCCTGCACCACCACCAGCCCGAGCAGGGCGATCGCGGCAACATGGATGACCCCACTGGCCAGTTGTTCCAGCAGTTTCTGCGGGCCGTTCAAGGCCGGACTTACATTGGAATCGGACATCGACACGGGCCTCAGGCGAAATCACGGATGCGGCGGTGGAGGGCGGCGATCTCCGGCTGCTGCAGGTACTGGCGCAGCAACGGTTCGGCGGCCGCACGGAAGGCGGCCATGTCCACCGCGTTGGCCTTCACTCCCGAGGCCAGTACCGCCTGCCGGGCCTTGTCCTCGGAGGCGTCCCAGGCGCTGCGCATCTGCTGCACCGACTGCCGCGCCAGCTCCAGCAGCAGTTGCCGGTCGGCCGGGCGCAGCGCCTCCAGGCTGCGGCGTGACATCAGCAGGATGTCCGGCGCATAGGAATGCTCGCTCTGCGACCAGTAACGGGCCGCCTCGAAATGGCGGCTGGAATGGAAGCTGCGCATGTTGTTCTCGGCACCGTCGATCATGTGCGTCTCCATGCCGGAGAACGTGTCGCCCAGCGACATCGGCGTCGGGTTGGCACCGAACAGGCGCATCAGCTGCAGGAAGATGTCCGAGCTGGCCACGCGCAGCTTCAGCCCGTGCAGGTCGTTCGGCTCCACAATCGGATGCTTGGTGTTGTAGAAGCAGCGCGCGCCGCAGTCGTAGATCGCCAGCCCGACCAGATCGCGGCTCTCGAAGCCGCGCAGCACGTCCTCGGCGATACCGCTGTCCAGCGCGTGGCGCATGTGCGCGACCGAGTCGAACACGTACGGCAGGCACAGCGCCTGGGTCAGCGGGAAGGCATTGTTCAGCGCGCCGGAATAGACGCGGGTAATGTCGATCGCACCGAAGCGGGCCATGTCGATGGCTTCCGATTCGCGGCCAAGCTGGCCGGAGTGGTACTGGTTCAAGCGCAGCCGGCCACCGGTCTGCTGCTCGAGCTGCTGCCCGATCCATTTGACCGCGGTGACGGTCGGATAGTCGGCCACGTGCACGTCGGTGGCGGTCAGCAGCTGGCCGCTGCCGCCGGCATTGCCGCCGCCGGCCGAACACGCCCCCAGCAGCGGCGCGGCCAGCGCGCCCAGGCTGGTGGTGAGAAAACTTCTGCGAGTGATCATTGCGCCCTCCGCGCGTACCCGCTGCACGGACCGGTCAGCCGGCCGCCACAGCCTTGCAGGAAATGTCGCCATGGCCCTCGAAGCGGATCACCGCCTGCTGGCCCACCGCGATGTCATGGATGCCGGTGGCATTGCCGGTGGCGATCAGCTCGCCCTTCTTCAGCGGCCGCCCGCGCCTGGCCGAGCGCGACAGCGCGAACGCATAGGCCGCGCGCAGGCCACCGGGCAGATTACCCGCCCCGCCGGTGCCGACAACCGTGCCGTCGATCTCGGTCTGCACGCGCAGCTGCGATTCGTCCAGCGCGGTCCAGTCGGCGATCTCGGACGACAGCACCAGACCGTTGTTGTTGCCGAAATCGGACACCACCACGCGCGGGCCGAGGATATTGATCGTCGCCAGCGGGCTGCTGGCCACTTCCACGCCGATGAACAGCCGCGCCGGCAGGGCTTCGGCCTCTTCGGGGGTCCAGTCCAGCTTGTCGGCCGGGGCATCTGCCTGCAGCTGCAGCACGTATTCGGCTTCCACCGCGGCAAAGCCGCCGGCGCCGGAAAACACCGGAATATCGGTGATGGCACCGGTAGCATTCCAGAGATGACGCGAGAACACCGGACCCAGCAGGCGCTCGTCGCCGGATGCGTCGCGGCGCTCGGCGGCGATGTAGCCCACCTTCCAGCCCACCACGGTGTCGTCCCAGCGGGCGATGGCCAGGTCCTGCACGCGGTAGGCGGTGACCAGGTCCTCCGGAATCTCGCCGGGGAAGTCGGGAAGCGAGGCGCCGCGCTGGCGGGCATCGACAAAGCGGCGGGCGATAGCGTCCAGCCCTGCGGTCTGCGGGTCCTGGCTGTCCTGGTCGTTGCTCAAGTGATTCTCCTGATGGCTTTGCTGCACCGCGCATCGACAGTGCCGTGAACAGCTGTATATGGTAAACCGGTGTCATCTTGCAATGTGCAGTGCACCAGAGTCCTTCCGTCCATTTTTCCCGGCGACCCGCGATGCTCAACCGGAATCTTTCCAATCCCTTGCTGTCAAAGCATCTTGTGCGCCTGCTCGTATTTCTCTGGGTACTTCCAGCAGTGGCCGCCGCCATTGAGCCTGACGCCGGATCAAGCGACCGGATCGCGCTGTGGCCGGGTGGATTGGCACCGGGGGACAATGCACTCCCGCAACCACCACGTATCGTCGAGCGCAGCACCGATCCGGCACTGCCGGATCGCTATATCGACCACGTCAGCGAACCCTATCTGGTGGCCTACCGCCCGGCCAATCCCAATGGCAGCGCGCTGCTGGTGATCCCCGGTGGCGGCTACCAGCGGGTGGTGCTGGACAAGGAAGGCACCGCGCTGGTGCCGGCGTTCTTGGAGCAGGGCGGGGTGAGCCTGTTCGTGCTGCGCTACCGGCTGCCCGGCGAAGGCCGCACCGACCGCAAGGCGGCTCTGGCCGATGCGCAGCGCGCGCTGCGGCTGATCCGCCACCGCGCCGGCGACTGGGGCATCGACCCGCAACGGATCGGGGTGATGGGCTTTTCCGCCGGCGGCCATCTGGCCGCACGGCTGGGCACCGGCTTCGCCACGCCGGTGTATCCGGCCATCGATGCGATCGACACGGCCAGCGCGCGTCCGGACTTCCAGCTGCTGGTCTATCCGGTGATCGACATGCAAGGGCCCGACAGCCACGCCGGCTCGCGCGAACGCCTGCTCGGTGCCGCCGACAGCCCGGCGCTGCGGCGGCACTACTCGATGCAGCACCGGATCGACGCCGGCACGCCGCCAACCTTCCTGCTGCACGCCGCCGATGACGAGGTGGTGCCGGTCGGTAACAGCCTGCTGTTCTACAACGGCCTGCAACAGGCGGGCATTGTCAGCGAAATGCATCTGTTCCCACATGGCGGGCACGGTTTCGGCACCCACGGCACCACCGGCCTGACCGCCGCGGTGTGGCCGCAGCTGGCGCTGGCGTGGATCGCCGCACAGACCCCAGAGGCGAGCCGATGAGCACTTGTCCACAGGCGCCGGCCCGGCGTGATTTCCTACGCCACAGCGCGCTGCTGGGCCTCGCCGCCGGTATCGCCGGCACCGCCACTGCCACGCCAAGGGCCGGCTCCCGCCCGATCGCGCGAACACGCAGCGGCAAGATCGCCGGGCAGACCGGGCAGGGCGTGCACGTGTTCCGTGGCATTCCCTATGGCGGCGATACCGCCCCGCGCCGGTTCCAGCCGGCACTGCTGGAAACACCCTGGCGTGGCGTGCGCGAGGCGCTCGAGTACGGTGCGGCCGCGCCGCAGGGCGGGAGCGAAGGCCCGGGCAGCGAGGACTGCCTGTACCTCAATGTCTGGACCCCGGCGCTGCGCGATGGCGCCAAGCGGCCGATCCTGTTCTATATCCACGGCGGCGCCTACAACAACGGCTCCGGCAGCGATCCGCTGTACGACGGCGGCAACCTGTGCCGGCGCGGCGATGTGGTGGTGGTCACCGTCAACCACCGCCTGAACCTGTTCGGCTATCTGTACCTGGCCCAGCTCGGCAACGGACAGTTTGCCGATTCGGGCAACGTCGGCCAGCTCGACCTGATCCAGGCGCTGCAATGGGTGCAGCAACATGCCGACGAGTTCGGCGGCGATGCCGGCAATATCACCGTATTCGGCCAGTCCGGGGGCGGCGCCAAGATCGCCACGCTGATGGCGATGCCGGCGGCCAAGGGCCTGTTCCACAAGGCCTGGACGATGAGCGGGCAGCAGGTCACTGCGGCCGGGCCGCGCGCGGCCAGCCAGCGCGCGCAACGGGTGCTCGACCACTTCAAGGTCGATGCCGAGGCGCTGCGGCGCATGCCGATGGCGCAGCTGCTGGAGGCGGTGAAGCTGCGTGATCCCTCGCGGGTGGAGAACACCGGGTTGTACCTGGGCCCGGTACTCGATGCCCGCAGCCTGCCGGTGCATCCGTTCTGGCCGCAGGCGCCCGCACAGTCGGCTTCCATTCCGATGGTGATCGGCAACACCCATGACGAAACCCGCGCCTTCCTCGGCAACGACCCGGCCAACCATGCGCTGAGCTGGGACGAACTGCCGGCCAGACTCGAAGCCCAACAGTACGTCGACCTGCTGCCTTCGGTGGTGATCGCCGAGTACCGGCGGCTGTATCCGCACTACACGCCGTCGGAGGTGTTCTTCGCCGCCACCACCGCCGGGCGTTCGTGGCGCGGCGCGGTCGAGGAACTGGAAGCCCGCTCGCGACAGGGCGCTCCAACCTGGGCCTACCAGCTGGACTGGTACGACCGCGACGGTGAGGCCGCCGCGCTGCGCGCCTTCCACACCCTGGATATTCCGCTGGTGTTCGACAATATCGGCCAGCCCGGCGCGCGTACCGGCACCAGCGCGCAGGCGCAGCAGGTGGCCGCGCAGATGAGCGGCGCGCTGCTGGCCTTTGCGCGCAGCGGCGACCCCAACCATGCCGGCCTGCCGGCGTGGGACGTCTACGGACTGGAACGCCGCCAGACCCTGCTGTTCGCCGACGACAGCCGCCAGGCCGACGACCCGCGCGGCGGCGAACGCCGGCTCTACCAGCAGGCCCCCTTTATCCAACGCGGTACGTTCTGAGCCCGATGATGACCCCACGTCCCTTGCTGCTTTCACTCTGTCTGGCGATGGCGCCCGCGCTGGCTACCGCCGGAGCCGATCCCTCCATCAGCGACCGGCCGCCGCCGACACCGATCCGCGCCAGCAAGATCGTGCTGGTCGGCGATTCCACCACCGCGGTGCAGGGCGGCTGGGGCCCGGCGTTCTGCGCGCGCCATGTCAGCTCGTTCCTGAGCTGCGTGAACCTGGCCCGCGGCGGTCGCAGCAGCTACAACTACCGCGCCGAGGGTTCCTGGGACATCGCCCTGCAGGAGATGCGGCCCGGCGCCTATCGCGAGGTGCACGTGCTGATCCAGTTCGGCCACAACGACCAGCCCGGCAAACCGGGGCGCTCGACCGACCTGCAGCACGAATTCCCCGACAACCTGCGCCGCTACGTACGCGAGGTCCGTGCCGCCGGCGCGGTACCGGTGCTGCTGACACCGCTGACCCGCCGCCAGTTCCGCGACGGCGTGCTGGGCGATGATCTGGCGCCGTGGGCCGAAGCCACCCGCCGCGTCGCCACCGAACTGGATGTGCCACTGGTGGACCTGCACGCGCGCAGCACCGCCGCGGTGCAGGCGATGGGTCCGGTGCAGGCGATGCGTTTCGCCCAGGCCCCGGCCCTGCCGGCCCAGGTCAACGCGGCGCAGGCCGGCACCACCATTGGCGCACCACCGGCAGCCGGCACGCCCACGCCAGCCGTGGTCGATGCCAACGCCATCGAGCCGATGGGCCAGGCCAAGATCGCCTTCGACTACACCCACCTCGGCGCGGAAGGGGCCAGCTTCTTCGCGGCGATGGTGGCCGACGAGCTGGCGCAGCAGGTGCCGGCGCTGCGCCGCAACCTGATTCCCTGAGAACTCCCGGGTAGCGTCCATGCTCCACCCGATGCGGGCCCCGGAACATTGCGTTAACCGCTCTCGCTTAAAATCGGCCGATGCACGAAGACCTCGACCGCTATCCGCCATTCCCGGGCCGCGAGCGCCTGCTGGCCGCGCTGGACCATGCCGTCCAGCAGCCAGACATCACTTTGATCACCCATACCCTGCAGCAGGTGCTGCGCGAGGCGATCGCCGACGCGCAGATCGCGTTGCCGGCCTGCGTGCATGAACCGGTTGCCGATCACTACGCCCGCCGCGAGCTGTATCACAGCCCCGTGCATGGCTACAGCGTGGTGGCGATGACCTGGGGGCCGGGGCAGGCCACGCCGCTGCATGACCACAGCTGTTCAGGGGTGAGATATATCAGGGGTGATGCTGCGATATCTAGCCGGAAGAACCCGGAAGAAGGCGGAAGAAAAAAAGCCGCCGTGCAACATCATTGCAGGACGTGCAATTACTGACCCGCGCCGAACATGTCCATCTGATTGAAGTCCCGGTCGCGCAACTGGGCGCGGCGGATCAACTTGCGCATGCCGCGCTCGGTCATGTCGTACTGCCTGCATAGCTCGGCGTAGCTCGCGCCCTCACGGTGGGCGGCGAGTATCTCACGGTCGCGCAGGCTCAGCCTGTACGCGTGGTCCTTGGGGAATGACAGCACCTGCCCGGCCCAGTTCTCGGCCAGGCGGTCCGCCACGGCGGCGCCGATCTGGTCGGCCCGCTCCTTGGGCAGTCCGAGCGCCAGGGCAGCATCGGCCGCCTGCTCGGCGGCCTCAGTCAACAGCTCGTTGCGGCGGATTGCCATCGGATTCATGACTGCACTCCGTACTTCTGGCGGGCGGCGGCCCGCTCCTGGTCGGCCTGTTCGGGGGTGAACATGCCCAGCTCGGCATTGCGCTTGATCCATTCCATCTGACGCTGGAAGGGTGTTTCCTCGTTCGGCGATGGGGTGATGCCCATCGTCGGGGCCAGGTGCTTGCCCTTGCGGGCGTCCTCTTCCTTCTGGCGCTCGGTGGCTGCATCGGCCGAGTCGGCGATGCCGTAGACCACCGCACGCAGGTATCCGTGGCTTTCCAGCGGCAGGCTGAGCCGATCACGCTGGGAGAGCATCTGCTCGATCCCGGTGGCCCACATCGAAGGCGTCGCGGGGCGACGTATTCCGCTGCGCTCGTCCTTACAGACGGAGCCGGCTTTGATCAGGTCCGCGACCTCGCGGGACAGTTTGACGGCCCGCGCGGCGCGCAGGCTGGTCTTGGGCGGCTTGAACAGCCGCAGGTAGGCGAGCACGGCGCGGCCGCACTCAGGCGGCAGCTCGGCCACCACGGCGGCAAGGCGCTTGCCGTCGTCGTCCATGAAGAAGGCCTCGACCTCGGCCTGGAAGGCGCAATGCGGGCAAGTGGCCTGCATCAGGATGCGCCCTCCGCCTTGGCCGCCCGGCGCCTGGCGTCGTATTCCAGGGCAGCGATCAGTCTCTGCAGCTGGTCGGCGTTGCACCACTCGACGCGGGCCACCTTGAACATATGGCGGGCCATGCCGTGGGCGTAGGCCCAGGGCCGTTGGGCGTCGGCCAGCAGCGCTTCCACCTTGGCCACCTGCGGCGCGAGGTCGCCCTTCGGGCGACCGGACCATTTCTTGGCCGCGTACTCGGCCCGTGCCGGCATGCCGCCCAGGCGGCGCAGCTCGTTTGCGATCGCATCGAGCTGGCGTTTGTCGCACTTGGCCGCGCTGCGCACGGCCTGACCATGTTCACCGGATACCCGCTCGACCAGGTCGCGATAGACATCCTCGGCCAGACCCAGCTTGTTGGCACCGGCATGGATAGCCGCCAGCGTGCGCTTGCGGACCTGTTCGGCAGGTGTCGGGCGGTTGCGGGTTTTAACGGGCACGCGCGACCTCCTGTTGCACCGCCTGCCAGAGCAGGTCAAGCCCTGGGTAATCCATGACCGCGCAAAGCTCCGGCCACAGCTTGTTGTCGTTGGCCAGCGCAGCGCGGAGGCTCTCGATTGCCGCGTGTATACGCTGGCGCCTCTCCGGTGATATCGGGGTCGATGCTGGGGCTGCGGCCACCACATCGCCGCACCCGCGCAGGTAGGCAGCGAGCTTGGTGTAGCCGGCGCGCTGGAAAATGTCGGCCAGCTGCAGCAGGCCCATTGGACCCGGTGCCACCTCTGCGGGCAGGTCCACCGTCTTGATGATGTTCTCAGCCACGGTCGGTCTCCTTATCGGCAATGGTTCGCCCGGCCTCGTCGGTCACAGCTGCTGCCGTCTGGCGGGTGCTGCGGCGTGCGCTGGTCATGTGTTTCACCGCAGCCTTGAGCGCCGTTTGCCATGCGTGGACTTCGGCGCCGGTCTTGTCGGTCAGCCGTAGCAGGCCTCGGCATCCACCTGGACCGATCTTCCCGCCGGCCTTTACCACCGCCAGAACTTCGGCCTTTTTTGTCAGCTTATGCACGATCAGCCCTCCGCCTTGGACAGCTTGAATGCCTGTTCCAGCACGGTGAACAGCCGCCGGATTTCACCGGTCTGCAGGACGAACCGGGCGTCGAGTTCGGCGCGGTGGTCGTCGCCGCCGGCCTGCTCGATCTCGTCCATCGCGCCGTCCAGGAACTTCACCTTGCGCAGTACCAGGTCCTCGCCCAGCTCGAAGCTGACGCGGTCCTCCAGCACCAGGGCCAGCTTGGTGACCTGCTTGCCGGCGTCGAGATGCTTGTGGATCTCGTCGCTGAGAAGTTCGTTGTCGGTGACCTTGACCCGGCCACCACCCTCGCAGGGGTCGCGCAGCTCGGCGGACTCGCCCAGGCTCAGGCCTTCGGGCAACGGTTCGCCGGAAATCCACGCGGTGAGTATGGAACGCGGTGCAACCTCGGCATTGAGCGGTACCGCCGGGAACGAACCCATCGCCGCGCGCAGGTCCGAGGCCACGGCCTCGGCTGCATTGCGGCCGGATGCGTTCACCACCAGCAGATGGTGCTGCAGGTCGATGAAGGCGTCGGTCCGCGAGGGCTTCACGAAGGCACGCGGCAGCAGCTCATGCAGCACGTCGTCGCGCAGATGCTTGCGCGCGCGACCACCGGGGATGCGGCCCTCGCGGGCGGCGATCGCTTCCAACCGCTTTTCCAGCGCCTCGTTGACCACCGTGGCCGGCAGGATCTTCTGCTCGCCGCCGGTGGTGATCCAGATGGCATTGCCCAGTTGGTGCAGCAGCACCTCCTTCTCTTCGCGGCCGAACGGGGAGATGAAGCCACGCGAGGCGAGCTCCAGCGGGCCGACAGGCTTCAGGGCACAGGCGGGCAGCAGGTCAGCCAGCGCGCTGAAATCCAGCGGTTCCGGGAAGCGGAACATCGTCAGATTCTTGAAGAACATGATCAATCCCTCATCGTGCTGAACTTGACGCCGCGATGCTTGTGGCCGGCACACCACTTCAGCCATGTGGCCAGCGCATCGCCCTTGGCCTGATCGCCTTCGCTCTCCGGGGCTTCCGGCACACCGGGGACCAGCAGGCAACCGGCGCTCTCACCTTTGCCATGTCGTGCGAGAACACCGATCACCCGGCGAAGGTCCGCCTCTCGGCCGGACGCGATCTGGATCGCGCCGGGCGGAGTACGCTGCCCGAATTGGATTAAGCCGCTGGCATAGCAATAGGCCTTCATACCAACGCCTCCTTGTCCACGAACTGCACCAGGTGCGGGGCGTCGATGCGGCGCTTCATGTGCCACGGGAACACGTCACCGCGCAGCTCGATGTAGGCCACGGCCTGGAGGATCACCTGCATGTCTACTTCCTCTTCCAGCGGCTGCTTGAGGTTGAACAGGCGGTTGCCATCGGCGTCGAAGGTGAAGGCCGCGTAGCACTCGATATCGGCACGCACGGCGTTGTCTGCGATCTGCTGCTGCAGGGCGAGCAGCACCGGGTCCACCTGCGGGGTAGTGGTCATGTCATTCATGGTCCACCGCCGCGATGTCCAGGCTGATGGGCTGGTAGGCGCCGCGGGCGTCGCGCTGGTACAGGCGCAGGTAGGTCTTGCTGCCCATCACCGACACGGCTTCGCTGATGGCCTGCATGGCGCGCAGCCAGCGCTCGTCCTGGATATCCAGGCGCCGCAGGCCCAGCACACTGCCGGTGCGGATGTCGCCGTTGTTGTTCACCTTGAAGGCGTCCTGCACCAGCACCGCCACTTCCGGCCGTGCGCCTGCGGTCCATTCGCGCAGGCATTGGTCGATCAGCTCCTTGGCGGCCTGCAGGCGCTCGTCGAACACCAGCGTCTCGGAGATAGCACGGATCACCTTGAACTCGCCGTCGTAGGTGGTCAGCGTCAGGTTGCCCTTCTTGCCGCCCAGCTTGACGTCGTATTGCTCGCCGCTGAGCTGCACCAGGGCTTCGATGTCCTCGAATGCGCAGCGGCGGAAGGTGGCCAGCTCCTTGCGCAGCGGTTTGGCCTTGTCGATCAGCTCCCGCACCAGCGCATCACGCGCAAGGTCGATGGGGCGAATCTGGCTTTCCGGCACCAGGTGCCCCTGGTTGTTGCGCCGGAATCCAGCGGGGACGGTGTTATCGGTCATGGAGCATTTCCTCGGGTTGCGGGTAAGCCGGAAGGTCGCCGGCATTGATCGGGCTGATGGCTTCAAACCAGTCGGCACGCCATTCGCGGGCCATCTGCAAGCTGATATCGAGATCCCCTGAAATCAGCTGAGGGGTCAGGTTTTGGGGTGGCTGGCGCTGAGCCCAAAGAACGAACCGCATCGTGCGCAGCCTGCTTTTTCTCGGGTGGCCAGTCGTGCGCATGGCTCACTCGCACCGCTGGTACATTTCATCGAAGTGGCGGTGGAGGCTGTCCACGATCCGGGCGCCGATCGACGGTGGGAGTTCCTCTTCTTCTTCCGCCACGCCACACACCAGGCCGATGCTGGGCGCCAGTTGAGACGGGGCGAACACTGGCCCTTGGTATTGCAGTGCCGCTGCCTGCTGCTGCGTATCCTGTGCGCAGCCCGCGGGTGGGCGCTTCCAGTTCTCGCAGAGCTGGTACCGGTACGGCTGGCCGCGGCCCAGGCGCTTGATCAAGCCAAGGGCCGTGGCGTTGGAGATCAGCGCGTGGCCTTTGACGCGCGGCACGCCCGAATCCTCCAGCCGGTTGAGCAGCACCGTGGCACCCAGCAGCACGTCACCGGCCAGCGCCTTGCGCAGCTTCTCTTCGTGATCTGTGGAAATGCGGCTCACGGCGCCACCTCGCGTGCGATCTCGGAGGAGCCGGGGCGCGACACAACCAGGGCCACGCGCGGATCCGGCTTCACCTTGGCGACGATCTGGACCACAGCACGGGGGGTGCGATCGCCGCTGGTTTTCGCAGCTGCAGCGTCGAGCGCGGCTTTCTCGTCGGTGAAAGTGGTGCCCGCGCCAAGGGCTACCAGCGGAACAACCAGGTACTCGGTTGACTCAGCCATGAGCCACCTCCGGCAGCTGTGCATCGCTGGGGCCGTCGCGCTCGATCCATTCAATCTGCGAGCCCTTGTAAGGCGCGGCCATCACGCGATCGGTGCCGATGCCGTTGGGTGAGCGGCGGCGCATCACGCCGGACACGAAGACCGGCGGCTTATCGATGATCAGCACGATCTTGCGGCCGTTGCTGTAGCTGCCCAGCACCTGCGAGCCCATGTTGGTCATCTCGTCGGCGATCACGGCCGCGTCGCGCAAGGCTGAGGCGGTCACGTTTGCGTTGTTACTCATGGTCCTGTTCCTCGTCTTTGGTGGGCGCTTGAAGGCCCAGCTGTCCGTATAAGTCGGGCATCGCTATGCGCTTCATGGCGCTTACCTGCTGCAGCGATGTCATGGCGCGCCCCACCAGGAAGGTGCAGGCGCGGTCCAGCTCTGTGGGGTCTGCCGCGAGGTGGTAACCGAAGGCGGGGTGAGCGCAGATCGGGTGTCCATCGCGTCGAAGCTTTTCGATGATCTGGCGCAGCTTCCGCTCGTCGGCCTGGCTGATGCGGGTGGTGAGCATCTGGACCAGGTTGCGGGCGGTGATGCCGTTGGCGGCGCCACGTCGGCCCTGCAGCACCGAGAGCACCGAATCCGGGGAAAGCTCTTGGGGCAGCAGGGCAAGTTGCATCAGTGGCGGACCTCCGACCGTTGGCTGCAGGTCACGGCGGTGGGCGTGCTGACGATCACCACATCCGACAGGACCGGGTTCTTGTTGAATGCCTTGGCACACCGCTGGCAGTCGTGTTCCTTCCGGGCGCGGCCGCTTTCCAACGGCCCGCCATACAGATCCCACTTGCCGCACAGCGAAGTGCCGTCGCTGAAGAAGTGCGGTTTGCTGGCTCGCAGTGGCCAGCCCCAGCCTTGGGCAGACATCAGTCCTCTTCCTCCACTTCGTCCACGCGCAGCTGGTCCGTGAGGCGGTGCAGCTCGTGGATGCTCAGCGAGTCCAGGAGGCGGTCCATCGACTGGCCGTCGATCCAGTCCACGCCCGCGCGGCGGAAGATGTCCCGGTGCATCACGGTCACTTCCCGGACGGGCAGCTCGGCCTCGCGCATCAGCATCCGCACGAACTGGCGCTGGCTGGGCATGTCGGCGTGGTAGTTCTGCTGCGCCATCTCACGCCCCCCGGATCACGTCGGCGGTGACCGTCGGCACGCCCAGGTCGGCGGCGCGATTCATCGCCGCGGCGAGCGCGTTGTGGACGGCCAGCGGGTACAACATCGTCCCGGTCGCGCCACCGCGTGGCGGGGTGAGCTTCTCGCGCAGTGCCGCCACTGCATTGGTGCCGAACACCTTCTCCAGCGACAGGCCGACGCGCTTGAAGCGCAGCTCCAGGTAGTTCTCCAGGTCGCCGTCCAGCGGCGGCAAGGTGACCATCTCAATGCGCTGCACGACTTCGCGCACCTCGGGGTTGTGCTCGGACAGCTTGACCGCCAGCTCGGGCTGGCCGATCAGGATCACCGACAGCAGCGGGCGCAAGCCGTCCTTCAATTCGCGGAACCGCTTCAGGTGCTTGAGCGTGGCCAGCGGCAGGCAGTGGGCCTCTTCGATGATCAGCACGTGGCTGTGGCCAGCTCGGGCGCTATCGCGCAGAGCGTTATGCAGCTGGGCGAAGCGCGCCTGCGGGCTGCTCATGGTCTTGGCCAGGGGCGCGACGGCTGCCATCACCGCCTCGGCGATATGCAGGCTGCGCAGGGTCTTGCCGTTCTTCTCGGTGCCCTCCATTGCCTGGACGTAGGGCTCCACGGTGATGATGGCCTGCTCTTCGCGGCGGATGCGGTCGATCAACTCCTCACGCAGCGTGGTCTTGCCGGCGCCTGATTCACCCACCACGGCCAGGAAGCCGCCGTTGCGCGCGACCTGGAACATGCTCTCGCGCACGTAGCGGATGTCGCGGCTCAGGAACACGTCGTCGATGGTGGTGGGCTCCGCGAACGGGTCGGCTGGCAGATCGAAGTGCCGGCGGGCCTGCGGCGTGAGCGTGTGTTTACGGAGTAGCATTTGGGTGTCCTCGTCGGTGATTTCGTTGGTAGCGGGGTCTTCGGTCGGGGGCTGGAGGCCCGTCGTGTTGACGCACGGCGGTGCCTCTTTTTCGTTCCACATCGCGGCGTTGGGGGCGCGGCGGTCCTGCAGGTACTTGGTGATGGCCGGGGCGATTACGTCGCGGTCGTAGCGGGCCGGCAGATGACCGTGGTTGATCAGGCCGCTGAGTGCGGGTCGGCTGATGCCGATTGCATCGGCCAGTGCGCCCTGCGTGATGCCGGCATCGACCAGGATCGACTTGAGGCACAGGGTCATACCTGGCCGTCCTCCTTCGGTACCGAGCGGGTTTCCATCGTGCGACCCGTCATCCGCTCGATGTCGCGGCGAATCTGCTCGACGCTTTTCTCGGATGGCAGGGTCTCTGCGTTAACCGGCACCTGATTCGGTGCCCAGCCTTGCTGCTCGTAGATGTCTTTCATGCAACACCTCCTTCGATGATGCGGAGGCCGCCGCGCTCAGGCGTGGCCAGTTCCGCGGCCCAGGGTTCGACTTGCTCAACAGGCACGCCGCCCGGCCAGCGCCGTTCAGTGCGTGCGTACAACTCCGCGGACCAGGCAACGCCCATGCGTTCGACCAGCGGCTTCAAGCGCATGGCAGCCTCGACGTGGTTCAGTGCTTCCAGCTCCGCGCGGACCGGCGGCGGGGCGATGCGCTGCTCGGCGATGACCGGCGCGGCCACGTCCGAGGTGCGCCCTGCACGCGGCAGGCTGGGCGCGATGTCCAGTTCGCGCAGGTGCTTCATCGGGTCGACGGTGCCGCCCATGAACAGCCGCTTGGCCTTGCGTGCGGCGGCGGCCTCGGCATCGCTTTCGACCTGCATGGCCACGCGCTCCAGCTCCTTGCGTGCGGCATCTGCCGGCGACTCCGGCGGCGACTTGAACTCGGTGCCAACGCGGGCGGCGGTGTCCAGGAAACCCCAGCTATCGCGGCCGATGCGCGGCGCGATGTGGTGAACCGTGGCGGTGTCGGTTTCGCCAGGCATCAGCACGCGGACGCTGCCAGCCGGGTCGAGGGCATTGGCAACCACGTTGACGCGCTGGCCGTTGATCAAGCCAGGCACGCCACGCACGTCGAAGGTCTCGCCCTTGAAGCGGATCATGCAGTCACGCACCGTGCAGGGCTTCGGCGCGCTGGTGGCCAGCTGCCGCAGGATCTCCACCGAAGGCGCCAGCACAAGCTGCTCGGAGGTGACACGCAGCCAGCCATCACGCCGGGTCATGCCTGTACGCGTGTGGATACGTGTCGCGTTGTAGGCGCGTGACCACTGCTGCGCCAGCTCGTTGATTTCCTCCAGCGAGGTCACCGGGGCGCGAGTCTTGAGAGGCGCCTCGAAGTGGGTCTCGATGATGTAGTTGGCGTTCTCGACCTGACCCTTGGCGCGGGCGTTGCCCACCTCGTTGATGATCAGCTCGATGCCGCAGGCGTTGATGAAGTTCCGCGTCGGTCCGGCGGTGACCGCGCTGCCCGGATCCATCATCAGCATCTTGGGGATGCCATGCATGGTTCCATTGCTGCGCTGCGTCATGGCGTAAATGAGCGAGGTGAGCAGGTTCGCGCTGGACTCGGCACCCAGCACGTAGAACACCTCGATGCAGCCACTTGCGTGGTCGGTGATCGCGTAGCGCCACAAGCGGCGTTCGGCGATCTTGGTGAAGTTGCCCGGCTTGCCGCGGTAGAACTCCCGCTTGTCCATCACCTGCGTGCCGTCGTCGGCCAGGTAGAACTGGCGGCTGACCGAGGCGTCGATCTGCCACAGGTAGTTCGGATGCGGACTCGACAACCGGGCGGCCGGCGAAGGCGCGCCCAGCTGGTCACGGTGGAAGCCGTAGTGGCGGATGGCGCGGCAGATGGATGACACGCTGAGCGGCTGCCACTCGCCGGTGCCCTTGTCCACGCGCGCGGCTTCGATCTTGCCGTTGGCGCGCAGGATTTCCACCGCATCCTCCACCGGCAGCGTGCCGGTGCCCGTCAGCCGCCTGGTCTCTTCGACCAGGGCGGCGATGGTGCGGGCCTCCTCGCGGGTGAGAGACATTTCACCGGCATCGCTGCGGCGCTTGCGCGGCTTGATGTTGCCCATCACTGCGCTCAGGCGGCGATAGGCGGTCTGGATCGAGCAGCCCATCTGCTCGGCCAGCTGCGCCGCGATGCGGCCCTTGCTACCGTGCGGCGCCGACAGCAGTTCGCTGGCGGCGGCATTGATGAGAGCTTCGGCCGACATGATCAGCCCTCCATACCTGCGTCATGCACCAGCGGGATCGCCACCGGCACCAGGTTGTGGTCGCGCACGGTGCGCACGGCGTTGAGCAGCCGACCGAACACGTCGCCCAGGAAGGCGCTGCAGTCGAGGTTGTTCTCGTCGCAGTGTTCGCCCAGGGCGATGACGGCCTGCAGCAGGCCGCTCTTCGCATTGCCAAGGTCGGCGATGATCGCGGCCTCGGCATCGGTGACGGAATGCTCCAGCACCAGCTGCTGCTCGTCCGGCGTGGCCTGCTTCCACTTGCGCTGCGCCTTGGCGGTCTTCTCGTGCTCCCGGTTGAGGTTCTCCGACAGCTGGGCGATGCGCTGGTCCTTTGCCTCGATATCGGCGCGGGCCTCACGCACGGCGGCACGCAGGTCGTCGCGGGTCATGCTGTCGACGTCGTCGAGCGCCAGTTGCCCGGTGGTGCCGGTTTCGGCCAGCTCGACGAACTGGTCTTCAGGCAGGGACAGCAGCTCGATCAGCTTGGACTGGGAACCTGTAGCCTCGATCAAATGCGTCGCGCGCGACGCATTTGGGAGCAGCGCCACCCGGCGGGCCGCTTCCATCATCCGCTGCGCCTGCCGCGGCTCCATGCCCAAGCGGTCCAGCATTCCAGCCCACTCGCCGTGGGCTGCGCACTCACGGGCCACCATCAGGTAGCGGCCAGCACGCAGGAAGGACTCGCAGCCGCGGCGCAGCTCGCCACGGATGGCTGCTTCGTAATGATCCGGGTGCCAAGGCAGCCCGTCGCCGAACTGCTCGACCAGAGCGTTCTGGCGCACGCGCAGCTCTTCCAGCTGCTGAGAATCTTCCTCCGGCGTCTTGCCGATGAAGTCAGGGCCAACCTTCTCGGCCGGTGCCATCGCCTTGCGGCCGCTCGTCTTTACTTCGGTCATCTGTTGCCTCGTCTCGGTCAGTTGGGGTTGCGGGAGTAACGCTGTTCGGTTTCTTCCAGGCGCTGTCGATGCCTGGCCATCTCCAGCTCGTGGGCGCGGGCCAGCTGGATCAGCCGTGGGGAAAGGCGCCAGTACTCATCGCGGCCGGGGATGCGCTCGGCGATACCCTCTTCGGCCAGCACTTCGAGGTCGCGCAGTGCGGTGGAGGGTGTGGTGCGGATCGCATCGGCAATCTGCTTCAGGCGCAGCCCTTCCATCGTGTGGCCCTGCAGTACGAAGAGCAGGCTCAAGGCGCGGCGCGCGGGCTGCTGGGTGGTGGCTTTGCTCATGGTCAAACCTCCAGCCGTTGGACTGCGATACGCAGGTCGGCAAGGTCGCCAGTGCCGCCACAGCAGCGGCTGGCTTCGGTTACCAGGTTCTCGATGGCGCCTGAGAGCATGGCCAGCGCATGGGCCTGCGAGCCTTCAGCCGCATCACGGTCGGCGCCGGCGTTTTCCAGCAGCTGGACTGCATCTATCGGCTTCATGACGCAGCCACCTGCTGTCCGATCTTCTCGATGCGGGCGGCCTTGACGATCTTGGTACGCATGGCCTTGCCCTTCGGGCCGTTCCACGTCCCCAGCAGTGCGCCTCGGGCATTGGAGATGTGGGTGCCGTTGGCGCGGCACCACTCCGTCAGCGAGGTGCCCTGGAGAAGGAAGCCGGCGCGAACCCTCTTGTGAAGATCAAAGCCGGGAGTAGCTGAACTCATGGGGTATCCTTCTGTTATGTATCGGGCGTGTAAGTGAAGTTTTTACACCGTCCAAACAACGATAAGTGTAAATAAAACACTTTGCAAGGGGTTGGGTGTGGTTTCTTCACTAATTCGCCAGATCATGGAGATCAAGGAGCTCCGGCAGGCCGACCTTGCCGAGGTGCTCGGTGTGTCCATCGATCGGGTGAAGAGCCTCACCAGCGGGCGGGTGAAGAAGCTCTCGGCTGAGGAGATGCAGGCGCTGGTCTCCAAGCTGCATGTGCAGCCGGCTTTTCTTGTGTCGGGCACTGGGCCGGTGTTCCAGGACAGTTCGTCGATAGCCTTGGCTGAGCGCCTGCACAACTTGAGCGAAGCCGCGCGGCTGATCGATCCTCTGGACCTGCCGCTGCGCTACAAGATGTTCGTGCGCGACGTTGTGTCCGGTGCGCTCAGTGGCCAGTCCGAGCAGTTGCACAAGACCATCGACGGGTTCGTCATTGATGAAGTGGCCGAGCGCTTCGGTTCAGCGGTGTTAGCGTCAGCCGGGGAAAAGCAGCCCGACATCAAACGCAAAGGAGCAGCGAAGAAATGAAGCGGATATTGTTTGCCCTGTTCGCAGTAATCGTTCTGGCTGGCGCCAAGGCCACCATCGGGAGCGACTTCAATGCCGACAACATCACTCAGCTGCAGATCAACCAGACCACGCTCCCAGAGGCAGTTGCACTGTTGGGGGCACAACCCACCAGCTCGGCGGTGGGCGCGAGTGGCGCTACCGCCTACACCTGGAACTACATCCAGGCCAAGACAAGCCTGTGGACGGGCAAGAGCAGTTCAACGAATAAGCGCGCGATGCTGGTGTTCAACACCGATGGCACGTTCCAACGCATCCTGCAGCTTGATGGCGTGGTGCTTCCGCCAGACGAGCATCGACGGTTGATGACCGATCCTGCTGCCGCGCTCGCGCAGAAGTGAAAGAAGGCCGCCCCAGGGCGGCCTTCTTGCTTACTGGCGCTGCGCGTGCAGGCGCTGCTGCAGGAGATAACCTTCCAGCTCCCACACCTTCTCGCGTGCATTTTTGAAGCTGATCTCTTCGCCGATCTGCACGTTGAAATTCTCGGGGCTTACGCAAGCGGATTCGCCGCGTACCGTGTAGCCGTTGATCAGCGTCAGCTCGCACACCATGACCTTGCCGCTGGGAAGCCGGGTGTAAGTGGCGCTAGCAATCACCTTGTCGATGTCTTCAGGGCGCAGGCGCGGTGCGGTCAGCCCTGCGCCCTGGATCTGCTTTTCGATCTTCTGCTCGCTCACATTCTTGACCTCGCTGGTTGATGGATAGGCGCCCGTTGGCACCCGCGCACTCTCTCGCGCGCGCGCGAAGAAATCCTGTGAACTCATTCAAATGACCCGCGCCGATGCAGTGCCGAGACTTGGCCTGACGGTGCGCTCGTGGGGGGCGCATCAGGCCGGCGGCACGGCCCTCGTCCCGTGCCGCCGGCCACCTTTCACAGGAGCTGGTCATGGCATCGCGCGGTATCCGCAACAACAACCCGGGCAACATCGACCGCAGCTCCAGCAACAAGTGGCAAGGCCGTATGGCGCCGGAGAAGATGACGGCCGAGCAACGCGCCGAGAAGCGCTTCGAGGTTTTCGCCTCGGCGCAATGGGGCATCCGCGCGATGTGCATCCTGCTGATCAACTACCAGGACCGGCACAACTGCCACACCGTTGCGCAGATCATCAACCGCTGGGCACCGCCGTCTGAGAACGACACTGGCGCCTACGTGGCCAAGGTGGCGCGGGCGGTCGGGGTTGCACCGGGCGAGCGCATCAGCACGCACGACTACGCCGTGCTGCGGCCACTGGTCGAAGCCATCATCCGCCACGAGAACGGCACGCAGCCCTACAGTGCGGACGTGATCGAGGAAGGCCTGCGGTTGGCGGGTGTGATCAAGCCGGGCGGCAATGCCCTGGTCGCCACGCCCAAAGCCGCGCAGACCGCCACCGTCACCGCACTGACTGCCGGCGGTACCGCCGCGGTGGTCGAAGGCGTCAACCAGCTGCTGCCTGCGCTGCAGTCCTTCAATGCAGTGGCATCGGCCACGGGCGCGCTGCCGGGCTTCGTGCGCACCGCCGCGACCATCGCCGTGGTGGTCAGCGTTGGCGCCAGCCTGTACGCATGGTGGCGCCTGCGCCGTGCCCGCCGGGCGGTGGCGCCGTGAACATCACCGGCCAGATCGTTGGCGTGATCCTGGTCATCGCCGGCCTTGTCGGCGGAGGTGCCGTGATCGGCCACGAATCCCGCAACGGCGAAGTCTCGGACCTTGAAGCCAAGGTCAATGCGCTGGACGCGGAGAAAAATGCAGAAACCTTGCGCGCCAATGGCGAGGCCGAAACGTTGCGCACTCTCAAGGAAACGCTGCGCCTCGAAAGGGAGCGGCGAAACAAGATCGCACTGGCCGCGGCGGAAGAGCTGGTAGCCCGTGCCGATCGCATCACCCAACTGGCGCTGGCGGCCCAAAAGCGCCAGCAACGCATCAAAACCGAGGCCTCCAACGATGAAAACTGCGCTGCGCTTACTCGCCTTCCTGTGTGCGCTGCTGTTGCTGACCGCCTGTGGGGCGACCCAGCAGCCACTGGTCAGGACTGAGCTGATCGAAGTGCCGGTGGTGGAGTACGCGCCGATCCCGGCCGCGCTGACCACGCCGCTGGTGGCGCCTGCCGCGCCTCCGCTCAATTGCCGGCTGCCGAATGGCAAGTCCACGCCATGCGTGATGGATGGCTTGCTGCGTGAGGCCGCATGGCAGGCGCTGTTGGAACGGGCAAACGAGGATCGGGCCACCACTGCAAAGCTCGGCCTCAACGCAACCCTGCAACCGGCGCTCAATCCACGCCGGTTGGAACCCATCCTGTCGCACCAGGTGAGCCAGCATGGGGCTATGACTGCGACCGGGGTCGAACCATGAGAGTGGAGTTTGAGCTGTGGCACCTGGTCACGCTGGCGTTGACCCTGATCGGGATGTTCACCGGGCTGGGCAAGTTGCTGCTGATGCAATTCGAGCGGCGCATCGATGACCGGCTGGGCAGCTTCACCGAGGACAGCAGGGAGTGGCGCGAGACCTCGCGCGATCTGTTGATCCTGAAAGCCGAACTCGCCGAGAAGTACGTGCGGCGCGAAGACTACATCCGAGGTCAAACGGTCATCGAAGCCAAGCTCGATGCCATCAACAGCGAGCTACGACGGTCATATCAGGGGGGCAAAACGTGAAAGTGGACATGGAAAAGTTGCGCCGGGAGACGCTGCGTTGGATCACGCTGCTGGCGCTCAATCACGCGCGGCCGTATGGCGCCTATGAAGAAGTGGTGCTGTCCACTGCCCAGGCGATGTACCCGAACGCAACTGCGCTGGAGATCCGCCAGACGCTGGCCTACCTGGAAGACCGTCGCCTGGTTGTGCTGCGCAAAGAGCCGTCTGGCCGTTGGTGGGCGGACCTCACCCGGTTGGGTACGGATATCGTCGAATACACCGTCGACTGCGAGCCCGGCATCGCTCGTCCTGCAAAGTACTGGTGACGCCATGCCTCCGCCGAGCAAGATCGACCAACTGCCCGAAGACGTGCGCGCCGAGCTGGAAAGCCGGCTCGTCGCCAATGGCTTTGCCGGTTACGTGCAGCTGTCCGAATGGCTGGCCGAGCAAGGCTATGAGATCGGCAAGAGCGCCATCGGTGAGCGTGGCAAGCAGCTCAAGCGCAAGCTGGCCACGATCACGGCCAGCACCGAAGCCGCGCGCCTGATCGCCCGTGCGGCGCCCGACGATGCCGACGAGCGCAGCGGCGCGATCATCAGCCTGATCCAGACCGAGATCTTCGAGAGCCTGCTGTCGCTGGAAGAAGCGACCGAAGAAGACGATCCTGCCAAGCGCGTGGAGATCCTGGGCAAGGCCGCCAAGAACATCGCCACGCTGACCCGTGCCAGCGTGGCGAGGAACAAATGGAACATGGAAGTCCGCGCCAAGGTGGAGGCCGCCGCTGCCGCGGTTGACCAGATCGTCAACAACGGCGGGCTCACCGCCGAAGCCGCAGCCACCCTACGCGCCAAGATTCTGGGCATCGCGGCATGACCGACCAGGCGCGCACGCTGGTACCCAATACCGCCAGCACCGACGTGCCGGCAGTGTTGCTGCCGTACCAGCAGCGGTGGATATCCGACCCGTCGCCGCTCAAGGTCTGCGAGAAGGGCCGCCGCACCGGCCTCACCTGGGCCGAAGCGGCTGACGACGTGCTGATCGCCGCCAGCTCCAAGGCGGCCGGTGGCCAGAACGTGTACTACCTGGGCACCGACAAGGAAATGACCGAGGAGTTCATCGGTGCCTGTGCCATGTGGGCCAAGGCGTTCAACCACGCCGCCAGCGCGATGGAGGAAGGCCTGTGGGATGAGGACGAAGAAGACAAGCACATCAAGACTTTTACGATCCGGTTCCCTGCCAGCGGCCACAAGATCACCGCGCTGGCCAGCCGGCCGCGCAAGCTGCGTGGTCGCCAGGGCGTTCTGGTCGGGGATGAGTCCGCGTTCGTGGATGACCTGGGCGAGCTGATCAAGGCGGCGATCGCCTTCCTGATCTGGGGCGGAAAGGTGCGGCTGATCTCCACCCATGACGGCGCCGACAACCAGTTCAACGAGATCATCCAGGAGATCCGCGGCGGCAAGCGCGCCGGCACCGTCCACAAGGTCACCTTCATGGAGGCCGTGAAGGAAGGGCTCTACCGGCGCATCTGCCTGAGGCTGGGTCGCGAGTGGTCTGCTGAAGCCGAGCAGGAGTTCGTCAACGGCATCTACAAGACCTACGGTGAGGATGCCGAGGAAGAGCTGGACTGCGTGCCGAAGAACGGCGGCGGCGCCTACCTGTCGCGCGCCCTGATCGAATCACGCATGGATGCCGACACGCCGGTGCTGGAGCTGTCCCTGCCGGAAGGCTTCGAGATGTACGCCGAGCGGTTGCGTGTGGCCGAGGTCAACGCATGGCTGATCGAGCACGTGCAGCCCCATCTGGACCGCCTGAGCGGCAACGCCGGTGGGATTCGGGGCATGGTTTACGGGTGGGACTTTGCCCGCCACGTCGACCTGTCGATCATGACCCCGTTGGTCGAAGACAAGACGCTCAACCGCCGTGTTCCGTTCGTGCTGGAGCTGCGCAAGGTTCCGTTCGAGCAGCAGAAGCAGATCCTGTTCTATGTCGGCGACCGCCTGCCGCGGCTACGGGCCGGCGCGCACGACTCCACCGGCAACGGCATGTACCTGGGCGAGGTGGCAGCACAGCGCTACGGATCCCGGATTCACCAGGTGGCAATGACTGAGGGCGTCTACGCCGAGCACATGCCGAAGATGAAGGCCGACCTGCAGGACGGCACCCTGAGCGGGTTGCCGCGCAGTTCGGACTGGCTGGATGACCTGCGCGCAGTCCAGAACATCAAGGGCGTGCCGAAGATCCCGGCATTGCGCACCAACAGCAGGAGCGGCGGAAAGCGCCACGGCGACGGTGCGGTGTCGCTGATGCTGGCCAACAGCGTCGCGCGCACCGAGTACGCACCTATCGAGTTTCAGTCCGCCGGTGCCCGCCCCAGCATGGGCGAGGCCATTGGCCGCGGCTTTGGTGATGACGGCTTCGGCACGGTCCCTGGCGGCAATGATTTTGGAGGTTATGTATGAACCAGCCCCGCCCCGAACTCGGCCGAGAGATCGCCACCACCGAAGACGGCATCGATATCACCCGTGGCTTCACCGGCCCGCTACTGCAGCCCTATGACAGCGTGCTGCGGCAGCGCGGTGGCGGTGACCTGGTCATCTACGAGCAGGTGTTTTCTGACGCCGAGGTGAAATCCACCTTTGCCCAGCGCCAGCTGTCGGTCACCCAGTGCGAATGGCAGGTGGATCCGGGCGGCGATCGCCCGATCGATATCCAGGCCGCTGACTACCTGCGCGAGCAGCTGCACGCGATCGGCTGGGACAACATCACCACCAAGATGCTGACCGGCGTGTTCTATGGCTACGCCGTGGCCGAGATCATCTACAAGGTGGACGGTGGCCGGATCGGCATCGATGCCATCAAGGTGCGAAACCGTCGCCGGTTCCGCTACGGCAAGGACGGCGACCTGCGCCTGCTGACCATGTCCAACATGCTCGAAGGCGTGCCGGCCCCGGCTCCGTACTTCTGGAGTTTCTGCACGGGTGCGGACAACGACGACGAGCCGTATGGCCTGGGCCTCGCGCACTGGCTGTACTGGCCGACGCTGTTCAAGCGCAACGGCATCAAGTTCTGGCTGATCTTCCTGGAGAAGTTCGGCATGCCCACCGCCGTGGGCAAGTACGACACGAATGCCACGGGGCCGGAGCGCTCGCTGCTGCTGCAGGCCACCCGTGCCATCCAAGTGGACAGCGGCATCATCATGCCCAAGGAGATGGAGATCGAGCTGCTGGAAGCCGGCCGGAGCGGCACCGCTGACTACAAGGTGCTGCATGACACGATGGACGCCACGATCCAGAAGGTGGTGCTCGGGCAGACGGCCAGCACGCAGGGCTCGCCGGGCAAGCTGGGCAACGACAAGCTGCAGGCCGACGTACGGGCGGACATCATCAAGGCCGATGCGGATCTGGTCTGCGAGTCTTTCAACACCGGCCCGGCACGCTGGCTGACCGAATGGAACTTCCCCGGTGCCGCGATCCCGCGCGTGTTCCGGATCACCGAAGAACCGGAGGATCTGGAGAGCCGGGCCAAGCGAGACGAAGCCATCAGCAGACTGGGCTTCAAGCCGACGCAGGCCTACGTCCAGGACACCTACGGTGGTGAGTGGGAGCCTACGACGCCAGCGCCTGTCGGCAGTGGTACGCCGTTGCCGACGCCGTCCGCGATCGCCGACGCGCGCTTCGCCGAGGCCGGATCGACCGTGAACCAACTGCTGCGCCGGTTCTACCCCGGCTTCGCCGAAGCCCCTGATCCTGCGCCCGATATGGCCCGGCAGCTCGACCGCAATATCGGTCCGGCCGGTGACAAGTGGATCCAGCAGCTGCGTGAGCTGGTCGATAACGCCCAGTCGCTGGATCAGCTGCGCGATGACGTGCTGGCAGCGGCGCCGGATATGGACCTGCAGCAGTACGCCGCAGCGATGGCCGAGGCGATGGCGGTGGCGCAACTTGCGGGCCGCTTTGATGCGGGCCAGTCAAGCGAGGTCTGAGCATGGCCACCGTGGGCTACGGCACCGTCCCGTTTGCCGAGCAGATCGAGTTCTTCCGCCGCAAGCGCAACGTCCTGACAGAGAGCTGGCTCGATCTGTGGGAGGCCGAGCACGACACCTCCTTCATGGTGGCCGGTGCCAACCGCGATGATCTGGTCGCCGACTTCGCCCGCGCGATCGAGAAGGCGGGAGCCGACGGCGTCACGCTGGAAGAGTTCCGGCGCGACTTCGATCGAATCGTTGCGACCTACGGCTGGGACTACAAAGGCGGGCGCAACTGGCGCTCGCGGGTGATCTATGAAACCAACCTGCGGCAGAGCTACAACGCCGGCCGCTGGAAGCAGCTGCAGGAGCTGAAAAAGGTACGGCCCTGGTGGCGCTACCGGCACAGCGACGCCGTCGAACACCCGCGCCCGGAGCATGAAGCCTGGGACGGCATGATCCTGCACTGCGACGACCCGTGGTGGGAGTACTACTTCCCGGCCAATGGCTGGGGGTGCCAGTGCTATGTCGAGGCACTGAGCGATCGCGACCTCAAACGGCTCGGGAAGACTGGGCCGGACAAGGCGCCGCCGATCAACATGCAGACGGTGTTGGTGGGCAAGCGAAACCCAGGTGGACCGTTTGAAGTGGAGACGCCGGAAGGCATCGACCCCGGCTTTGGCTACGCACCTGGCCGCAGTCTGGGTGGCTGGCCAACCACCCGCGGTGGCCCGCAGACACCGCCTGCTCTGCGCGAAGGGATGGAGCGCGCCCTGCAGAACGCCCTGCGCAAAAGTACGCGGCTGCCGGCAGACACCGCGGCACAGTCCGCCGCCCAGGCAATGATGCCGGCACGTGCGGCTGATGCGCTGCAGGCCGGCTTCACCGAGTGGCGTGCAGCAGCTGCTGCAGGCCGCGGAGGCGCCCGGCAGTACATCGTTGGCGCGATCGATCACGGCGTGGTGCGCAAGCTCGCGGCCGAAGCGGTCAAGCCACAGACCGCCGCGATACTGATCGACTCGCCGGCCGTGCTGCAGCACCTGCCTGCAGCGGTGGCCACTAACCTGCCGGCTGCAATGCGCAACCCGGTGGCGGTGCTGTTGGACAAGGCCGCAGGTGTGCTGCGCTACGTGCTGTCCGGCGATGGTTCCCGGCGTGCTGTCGTGGATGTAGGGCTGCAACAAGCCCAGGCGGCGAACGGCATCAGCACCGCTGCGCTGGTGCCGCTTGCCGAACTGCGCACCGCCATCACCGCTGGCCGGCTGGAGGTGTTGGATGGGGCGGTGATCTGATGACTGCCCGCATCGAGATCTCCAAGGACACCGCCACGCCGGCCATTCGCAAAGCGTCCGATGCGCTGCGTGCCGATGGCCTGCGGTTGATGCTCTCCGATATCGGCGAGTACCTGATGCGCGCCACGCGCGATCGCGGTGCCCGTGAAGTCGCGCCGGATGGAACGCCCTGGGCAGCACTGTCACCGGCCTACAAGAAGTACAAGGACCGCAAGCGCCCCGGCGTGCCGAAGCTGCGGTTCGACTTCCACATGCAGGGCGACCAGCTCGCGCACCAGGTGGCGGGTGACACGCTGTATGTCGGCACCAATGCAAAGTACGGCGCCATCCATCAGTTCGGCGGCGATATCGACCGGCCGGCACGTTCGACGCTGGCCTACTTCAAACGGGACCGCGATGGATCGGTGGGATCGAAGTTCGTGCCGATGAAGCAATCGAACTTCGCGCAGTGGGTGACCGTGCCGGCATACAAGATCCGCATGCCTGCGCGGCCGTGGCTGGGCCTGTCCTCGGAAGACGAGCAGGAAGTGATCGCAATCGCATCGGATCACCTCGCCGGGCTGTTTTCCGAATGACGCCTGAGAGCGCCTGTGCGCGCTTCTATGGCTCGCCAGCCACCGTCGCACGTCCGCATGGGCTTCTTGGTGTCTGACAGCGCGCTGAGGCGCGGACAGCGCCGCTGATTGCGTTACCGTTTACCCGGCGCTTCGATACCTGCACGTCTTTGCCCGGTATCGCGCGCGCGGGTGGCGAAAAGCTGTGAACCCTTTCAAATGACGTAGCGGAAGACGGCGCCGACGATGGCGCCATGAACCAGCCCGCCGCCACTCTCGCGATCTTCAAAGCCGGCACGCACGTCGCCACCGACGGCAAGCCGTACACCTTCACTGATGCCGACCTCGCCGAGATCGTGGCGGGCTACAACCCCGAGCTCGCCGAGGCGCCGATTGTGGTCGGGCATCCCAGTATCGATGCACCGGCCTACGGCTGGGCGCGATCGCTGGAAGTCCGCGATGGCCTGCTCTATGCCGAACCGCATCAGGTCGAAGCGCAGTTCGCCGAGCTGGTGAATGCCGGGCGCATGAAGAAGATCAGCGCCTCGATCTATCTGCCCGACTCACCGGGCAACCCGACACCAGGCAAGCACTACCTGCGCCACATCGGTTTCCTCGGCGCGCAGCCGCCGGCAGTGAAGGGGCTACCTACGCCCAACTTCGCCGAGGACGACGGCTCGGTCGAGTTCTCCGGCCCGCTGACCAGCGTCGGCTATTCCCTGGTCGACGTGTTCCAGCGCATGCGCGACTGGTTCATCGAGCGCGACGGTGTCGAACAGGCCGACCGGATCATCCCGCAATGGCAGATCCGCTCCATTGCCGAGCTGACCCAGCACGACGACTCGCGCACCGACCACCACACCGCATTCGCGGCGTCTTCCGATGACAAAACCACGGAGTTTGAAATGTCCCAGCAAACCGCTGCCGCGCTCGCCACCCGCGAGCAGGAACTCAAAGATCAAGCCGCTGCCTTGGAGCAGAGGGAAAAGGCGATCAAGGCCCGCGAAGCAACCGAGCTGCGCAAGGACGCCACCGACTTCGCCGAAGGCTTGGTCGCATCCGGCCAGCTGCTCCCGCGGCAGCAGGCCGCAATTGTGGAGTTGCTTCTGGCTCTGCCTGCTGGCACTGCGCTGAACTTCTCCGAGAGCGAAGGCGCCGACCCGGTCAACAAGCCGGCCAACGAGGTGCTGCGCGAGCTGCTCACCAGCCTGCCCAAGCGCGTGGACTTCTCCGAGAAATCCGGCGCCGCTGAAGCCCCGGCAGCCGTGAGCTTCGCCGCACCGCCGGGCGTCCTGGTCGACGTCGGCCGGGCGGAGTTGCATCAGCGCGCCAAGGCGTACGCGGCCACGCACAACGTGTCCTTCCTCCAGGCCGTCCAGACGCTGGGCGGCTGAATCCAAACGGCCCCTGGCCAGGAGAAATCAAATGCAGAAGATCTCGATCCTCACGCTGTCCATTCTCGCCACCGCTGCCATCACCGCGGAGCGCTTCATCACTGCGGCCGGCGCTCCCGCGGCTGCCGGCGCCAATGCGGTTGGCGTCTCGGAGTCGGCCGGTGCCATCGGCCAGCTGGTACCGACCACCACCCTGGGCACTGCTGTCGTCGTGGCCGGTGACGCGGTGGCCAAAGGTGCCGCCGTGGAAGTCGGCACCGCCGGCAAGGCGGTGACCGCCTCGACCGGCAAGGTTGTTGGTCGCGCCCTGACCGCTGCCACCGCCGATGGCGATCGCATCGAAGTGCTGTTGATCCCGAACTGACCCACCGCATCCACGTGATCCGGCCGCCCCGCGATCGCGCGGGCCGGCGCACCTGCTGACCTCGACCCGCTCACCACCATTCAAGGAACCACCATGTCCCAGCAAACTCCCGCCCAGGCCCGCGTTGTCGATCCGATTCTGTCCGAACACGCACGCGGCTATGTCCGCCCCGGCAATGTCGGCCATCTGCTGTTCCCGATCGCACCGGTGCCGTCCTATGGCGGCCAGGTGATCGAGTTCGGCAAGGAAGCGTTCCGTCTCTACAACACCCGCCGCGCTCCCGGCGCCAACACCAAGCGCATCGACCTGGGCTACGCCGGCAAGCCGTATGCCATCGTGCCGAACGCCATCGAGACCAAGGTGCCGCGCGAGCTGATGGTGGATGCGGCCCAGGTGCCGGGTATCGACCTGGGCGCCAATGCGGTCAACGGCGGCATGGGCGTGCTGAAGCTGGAGCACGAGTACTCCTGCGCGCAGCTGGCCCGTAACGCGGCCAACTATGACGCCCAGCACAAGATTGCCCTGGTCGGTGCTGACCGCTGGACCGGTGCGTCCGGAGACCCCACCGAAGACGTGGCCAATGGTTCCGAAGCCATCCGCCGGTCCATCGGCGTGCGCCCGAACGTGGCCATCCTGTCGGCCACCGCGTTCGCTGCTCTGCAGTTCAACGCCAAGATCCTGGAGCGCATCAAGTACACCGGCCGCGACAGCGTGACCACGGACATCCTGGCCAAGCTGTGGAACATCAAGAACGTCTACGTGGGCGAAGCGGTGGTGGCCACCGGCCAGAACGATGACTTCGGCGATGTGTGGGGCGACGACGTGATCCTCGCCTACGTGGCGGATGGCGTGAAGACCGCCGACGGTCGTGTCCAGGGCAACTCGGCCGAGCCGAGCTACGGCTACACCTATGCGATCACCGGCATGCCGCTGGTGGAGAAGCCGTACTGGGATGCCAGTGCGAAGTCGTGGATCTACGGCACCAGCGATGACGCCAGCCCGGTGCTGTCGGGCATGACCGCGGGCTACCTGATCCAGAACGCGGGCGGCCCGGCCGCGTAAGCCGGCCTCCTCGCCGTATGAGTTGCGATCGGCGGCTTCGGCCGCCGATCGGTAGCAGCATCCCAGGAGAACTCGCATGACCAAGTCCACTCTCGCTGTCGCATTGAGCTTTGCCGTGCTGCAGCCGTTCAAGTTCAAGGGGGTTACCCACCGGCCGCCCGGTCCGGCAACCCTCGATCCCGAAGAAGCCAAGCCGCTGATCGCCGCCGGTCTGCTGGGTGCGGCGGTGCTGCCGCTGGCTGATTCCCCCGTTCTTGCTGCCAAGGCTGCAGGGGTGCGTGCTTCGCTAGCTGTTTTTTCCGAGCAGGCCCACGCGGCAAAGGTCGCTGCCGAACAGGCTGCCGC
>DDVW01000048.1:36592-76804 GCA_002345545.1 Stenotrophomonas sp. UBA2302
GGCTGCCGCTGAGCAGGCTGCTGCTGAGCAGGCCGCTGCCGAACAGGCTGCCAAGAAGCTCGCCGCCGGATCCACGGCGTACAAGACGGCGGTCAAGAAAGCCGCAGCCAAGGGCGGGAAGTAAGCGCCATGTACTGCACGCCCTCTCACCTTGCCGATGCCAAGCTCGCACGCGAGCTGGCACAGGTGGCCACGCCGGAGCGCTATCAGATCGTCGCCGACGATCTGATGGATGCCACCCTGCGCGGTGCCGATCGCAGCGCCTGGTTGCCCGATGACGTGCTGGTTGCCGATGAGGCACTGGCTGTCATCACCAGCGCGCTGCTGGACGCGGAGGGCGTGATCAACGGTTACCTGGTCATGCGCAAGCCGGTGGCTTACGTGGTGCCCTTGAACCCGGTGCCCGGCATTGTCGCCACCTGGGCGCGGTGGATCGCTCGCTATCTGCTGCACAAGGATCGGGTCAACACGCAGGAGCGGACCGACCCGGTGGTGCGTGACTACCAGCAGGCCATCAGGTTTCTGGAGCTGACCCGCGACGGGAAGTTCAGCCTGGGCGTTGATGACCCGCTGCCGCCGCCCAGTGGTGGCTCGGTGGAATGGCAGGCGGATGAGCGCCAGTTCACCAGCAGCACCCTGCGGGACTACGGGCAATGAGCGCGGCACCTTTCGACGTGCGCGGCATCCAGGCACGGCTGAAGGAACAGGCCAAGGTGCTGCGGTTGGTTCAAGGCTCGGCCGATTACATGGCCATCCGCAGCCTGCAGGACTTCCTGGCGCCGTGTGCCTACGTGGTGCTGGCGCGCGAGAAAGGCATCCCGAACCCGCCGGGCCATGCCATGCCGGGCCAACAGGCAGCGGTGCGCCAGGTGATGGTCGTGACGTTTGCTGTGGTGGTTGCGGTGCGCAACTACCGGGACGACCGCGGAGCAGCCGTGGTCGACGACCTCACCGCCGTGCTCAACGCCACGCGCGGCGCCCTGATCGGCTGGGTGCCGCCCGGCCTGAAAGGTGCCCGTGCATGCCAGCTGCTGCAGGGCGATATCCAGGACTACGACGCCGGCACGGTGTTGTGGGCCGACGTTTACCAAACACAACACTCCATCGGAGGAGCGCAAACGTGAGCGAGAAGCCGCAGCAGAAGACGGTCGAGGTCACCCTCGCCAAGGACCACCACCATGCCGGCAAGGCCTACCAGGCCGGCGCCAAGATCAAGGTGACCGAGCCGGAACGTGACTGGCTGATCACCCACAAGGTCGCCGAACCGGCGAAGGAGAAGTGATATGACCGGCTCTCTGTTTTCATTGCAGGGCTTCATCCGTCTTGGCGAGCTGGATGCCAACGGCAACATCGGCAAGATGCGCTGGGTGGGCAACGTGCCCGAGGCCACGCTGGAGCTGGGCACCAGCAACACCGACAAGAACGAATCGTTTTCTGGCAAGCGCCTGCAGATCGGTCGTCTGGCCACCGGCACTACTGCCGCGCTGAACATGACCCTGGACTACTGGTCCTCGGCCAATCTGGCGCTGGCATTCCAGGCAACCGTTGCCGATATCGCCGCCTCGACGGTGACCTCCGAAGCGTTCCCGTCCGGGCTTGTAGCTGGCGACCAGGTGCGGCTGGATCACCCGTTTGCCAGCAACCTGGTCATCACCGACAGCACCGGCACCCCGGCAACGGTTGACCCGGCCCACTACGGACTGGTCGGCCACGGCGCCAACATCGTCGAGATCAAGGATGTCGCGACGTACGTCCAGCCGTTCAAGGCGGCCTACAGCTACGAGGCGGCGCAGAACATCGTGCTGTTCTCCGCCCCTGGCAAGGTGGTGTTCCTGCAGTTCGACGGCATCAATACGGAGACCGACGAGCCGGTCATCCTCGACCTGTGGCGCACCCGCTTTGATCCGGTCAGCAACATGGGCCTGATCAATGCCGAGTACGGCAACCTGCCGCTGAGTGCCGCCGTGCTGTACGACACCCGCCGCGCCGCGGACCCGGTGCTGGGTGGCTTCGGCCGCATGCTGCAGAAGAAGGCCAGCTGATGGCCAGGAAGGTTGCCAAGCAACCGGCAGCGGGGGCGCTCAAGAAGAGCGCCTCCGCCGCTGCCAAGGAACTGGAAGTTCTCCACCCGGACCGCCAGGTAATCATCGCCGGCTGTGGCATTACGGTCCGCGAGTACGGCTTCATCGAGGGCGCCAAGCTGGCACCGCTGATCAAGCCGTTGACCGACGCCCTGCATGGCCTGATCGCAGACGCCGATGCACCGCCGGGCTTCGACGCGATCGCTTTCGTCATGGCCGAGCACATCGATGCGGTGGTGCAGCTGGTCGCCACCGCCGCGGACGTTGAGCCGGAATGGATCACGGACCTGAGTGACCAGGACGGCGACTTCCTGATGCAGGTGTGGTGGCAGACCAACGCGCATTTTTTCATTCGGCGGGTCCTGCGGAAGGCCGCGCAGGAAAAGGTGGCAAGGCAATTGGCTGGGGGCGCGTCTACGCCACCCTCATCCGCGCCGGCTACGGACGAACCCCCGCAGAGCTAGGCCAGTTCACCTACCGGCAGCTGATGCTTTTCCTCAAGGAAGAGGAGCGCCGGGAGCGCCACGCCCGACGTGACCGGGTGATCGATACGAATGCCGCCTTCGCAGGCGGGAAGCCCGCCGAGAGGCTGGTCAAAGCATTGGAGTAACCGCCCGTGGCAAACCGCAACAGCGACTTGGAGTTGGCACTCAAGATCCGGACCGATCTTGCTAACACCCATGCAGCTTTGCACGGCACAGAAACCGGTCTGGAGGGCGTCCGCGATGCAGCCAAGGATGCCAAAACTGCACTGTCCGGACTTGGGGGCGACGTCAAGGGCGTGGCTGCCGTAGGCAAGGCCGCCGAGCAGGCGGCGACCGGCCTGCAGCGCGAGGCGGAAACCGCCGACCAGGCGGCCTCCCGCATCAAGCAGATGGTCCAGGCCTCGCTGGAGTACCAGCGCGCCCTGGAACAGCAGCTGGCCTCGAGCGAAGCCGCATCCGATGCCACCAGTCGTGGTGCCAAGGCCACCGCCGAGCAGGCGGCCGCCGCGCGGGAAGCCGTGCAGGCGGCGTATGCCTCGCAGGCCGCGACCACGGCGCAGATCCAGTCCATCTCCGAGCTGCACAGCCGGGTGGAACGCGGCGCCCGCTCGATGGAGGATCTGGCCGAGACCGAGCAGCTGCTCGATCGCGCGATCCGGGGCGGGCTGGTCTCGGCCGAAGAGCAGTCCGAGATCTTCGACAAGCTCAACAAGCAGGAGAAGGGGCTGCTTGCTGACAAGGAGCGGATGGCGGCCACCCGTGCCAAGGAAGAACGGCAGGTCCGGCAGCTGCTGCGCGCCTACGATCCTGCCTCGGCTGCGCTGGCCAAGCTGGAAGCGGACGAGAAGAAGCTCAAGGCCGCCGTCGATGCCGGCACGATCTCGCGTGAGAAGGCCAACCGGGCGCTGGTGGGCATTGCTGCGCAACGGGCGCAGTGGCAGCAGCTGGATGATGGCGTGGAAGCGACCAGCCGCAAGATGGGCAGCCTCAAGCTGACCGCTCGCGAGATCCGCACCAGCCTGGCCAGCGTGGGCACCAGCCTTGCCCAGGGGAATATCGCCGGAGCCGGCAACTCGCTGCTGAGCCTGGGCACGCGCGGCGCGGCCGGCATGGGTGCTTATGGCCTGGCGATCGGCGGCGTGGTTGCAGGCCTTGGACTGTTTGTCACGGCCGCATGGAAGTCGCACCAGGAGAACAAGCAGCTGGAGCTGTCGCTGATCGCCAGCGGCAATGCGGCTGGCACCACGGCTGGCCAGATGGCCAACATCCGCAACTCCACGGCGGCGGCGACCGGGGCGTATGGCGATGCGCAGAAGGCGGTGATCGGGCTGGCCAACTCCGGCAAGATTTCTGCCGCCATGCTGGAGACGGCCACCGCCGCGGCGCTCAACCTGTCCGAGCTGACCGGCGAGAGCATCGAGCAGACCACGCAGAAGATCATCGCGCTGGCCAAGGCGCCGAGCGCCCAGCTGGTGGAACTGAACCAGCAGTACAACTTCCTCACGCTGGAGGTGTACGAGAACGTCCAGGCGCTCGAGGCACAGGGGCGGCAGACAGAAGCCACCGAGGCCGCGGTGGAAGCCTTCGCCAAGGTGCATGAGCAGCGGGTGCGCGAAGCGCGCGAGCGCGCCGGCTTCCTCGAACAGGCATGGATGGGCGTCAAGGGTGCAGTGCTCGGCGCATGGCAGGCGATCAAGGATCTGGGCCGCACCGACGTGGACGCGCGGCTGGATTCGGCGAGGCAGGCGCTGGCGGAAGCGCAGCGCCGCGTGAACAGCTGGGGATTCGTTGGCGACCATGAGCGTGCAGCGCGGCAGATTCCGCAGCTTCAGGCCCTGATCGCATCACTGGAGGCTGAGAAGGCGGCACTGGATGAAAAGGCCGCATCCGACCAGCGCAACCAGGAGATCCAGAACGCGGGCGTGGCCGCGGCCAAGGCGCTGCAGGACCAGCTGGATGCCGGCGCGCCCAAGGCCGAGAAGTACGCCAAGGCCGTGGCCGAACTGGGCAAGAAGTTCCAGGACCTGCGCGCGGCAGCCGAGGCCGGCGACACCGACAGCCCGTTGCTTACCGACGTGATGTTTGGCGCGGACGGCAGCATCAGTGGCGGTGCCTATGACAAGGCGCTAAAGGCACTGCAGGAGCAGTACCGCGAACGTCGCACCGGCGGCCGCCGCGGCGGGCAATCCGAAGAGCAGAAAGCCCAGGATGCGGCACGCCGTGATCTGGAAAACCTGCAGAAGCAGGTCTCGATGCTGGGCGATCTGGAGGAAGGCCAGACCAAGGCCGGCGAAGCCGCGCGGATCCGCTACGAGATCGAACAAGGCGCCTACAAGAACGTCAGCGAAGCCCTCAAGAGCGAGCTGGTGGACCATGCCCAGCTGCTCGACGGCGAACGCCAGCGCATCGAGATGGCCAAGGAAATGGTCAACGTGCGGCTGGAGCTGGCTCGGCTGGAAGGCAAAGGCCCGGATGTTGAGCTGGCCAAGACGACCAAGGAGCTGACCCGCCTGCAGCAGCAGCTGGAAAACGTCGGCAAGACCGGCGACGCAGCCGATGTGGCCAAGCTGCTCAACCTCACCCAGGCCAGCGCGGAACTGAAGGGGCTGCGCGAGACCTACGACCGCACGATGGGCCAGATCGGGCTGGAACAGCAGCGCATCCAGGTGGAGCTGCAGGCTGGCTTGATCACCGAGGCCGATGCCCAGCAGAAGATCGTCAATCTTTACCGCGACAAGTTGGGCGCCCTGCGCGAGCTGGTGCCGCAGATGCGCGCTGCAGCGGTGGCCTTGGGCGACCCGGCGGCGCTGGCTGCAGTCGAGCAGATCGAGCTGAAGCTGCGGGAGATGGCCGAGACCACCAACCTGCTGCAGCAGAGCGTGCGTGGCACGTTCCAGTCTGCATTCAAGGATGCCTTCATGTCGCTGGCCACCGCCGGCGGCGAGCTGGACGAGGTGGTCCGCAGCTTCTTCATGTCGATCGCAACGGGGCTGGCGGACTTCGCCGCCGAGCAGCTCTCGCAGCAGCTGGCCAACCGTGTGACATCGATGCTGTTCGACAAGGGCGCGGACGTGGCCACCGAAGCGGCCGGCGCGGCAGCGACCCAGGCATCGGCCGTCGCGCTGTCCGCCGCTGCCGGTGCAGTAACGGCTGGCGCCACCGCAGTGACCACCAGCGCCACGGCCCTGGGCACGGGTGGCGCGAGCCTGATCACCGGCGCGGCTGCTGTCTCCGCTGCTGCAGTCCAGATGCAGGCAGCTGCCACGGCAATGATGATCGCCAATGCAGCCGGTGGCGGCTTCGCGGACGGTGGCTGGACCGGTCCGGGCAGCAAGTACAAGCCCGCCGGCATCGTCCATGCCGAGGAGTTCGTGCACCGCCGCGAGGTGGTGCGGCAACCGGGCGCGCTGCCATTCCTGTGGGACTTCAACCGCCGCGGCATGGCCGCGCTGCACGACTGGCGGGCGGGCTACGCCGAGGGTGGCCTGGTCACACCACCGTCGATCTCGGCCAGCCCGAGCTACAGCATGGGCGGCCCCGCACTATCGGCTCCTTCGATCAAAAACAGCATGAGCCTCTACAACTACTTCGACATGGACGCACTGGCGCAGGCCTTGGCGCGTCACCCGGCGATGGAGAAATCCATCGTCAACGTCGCCAGCCAGAACGGCCAAACGATCAAGGCGGAGTGGCAGTGATGGGGTTCGTTGCGGCGGGCCCGGTGATTTGGCCGATGCCGGCGGACTGGGGTAGCAGCGTGCGCGAGTCGCTGAGCTGGTACACGGATGTGCTGCAGGCATCGGCCAGCGGCAGCACCGTCCACCGCTCCCTGCGCTCGGTCCCGCGCCGCAGTTTCTCGTTCGAGGTGATCGCCGACGAACAGGAGCGCCGGGTCATCGATGCGCTGATGCGCGCCTGGTCTGGCCGGCGCTGGCTGCTGCCGATCTGGCCGGATCAGCAGCTGATCGGATCAACGCTTGCCGCTGGCGCGGGGGGTATCCCGTGCCGCACGGCCGGCTTTGACTTCAGTGCTGGCGGCCGCGCGGTGCTGTGGTCGAGCGTGACGGAGTGGGAAGTTGTGCAGGTGGCCTCGATCGCGCCGGATGGCCTCGTACTAGCCGCGCCGGTAGCGGGCACGTGGGCGCGCGGGTCCCGGTTGGTGCCGTTGCGCTGGGCACGGCTGGACAGTAATTCCAGCATCCGCACGATCACGGACACGGTGGATCGTCCGGGGGTTTCATTCACGCTCGACGAGTCCTGCGATTGGCCGGCCCAGCTACCTGCGACTGAGTACCGCGGGCATCCGGTTCTGACGGCGCGGCCGGACTTCAGTGCGGACGGTGAAGTCGGCTACACCCGGCTGCTCACCACCGAAGATGATGGCGTCTCGCTTCCCTACACGGCGGACGTGGCCGGTGCGCCGTTCCGCACGATGCGCAGCGCCTGGGAACTGTGGGGGCGCACCGAGCAGGCCGAGTTCCGCTCACTGCTGTATGGCCTGCGTGGCCGTGCGGTGCCGATCTGGGTGCCCTCCTGGCAGCAGGACCTGCGCCTGGTGCAGCCGGCGGCGAGCAGTGCGACGGAGATCCGCGTGGAGTGGGCTGGCTATGCGCTGTTCGGTGCGCAGCGGCCGAACCGGCGCGACATTGCGATCCACCTGGCAGATGGCACCGTGCTGTATCGACGCATCACCGCATCCGCCGATATCGGCGCGGTTGAGCGGCTGACCCTGGACGCGGCACTCGGCCGCGACGTTGCACCGGCGCAGGTGCGCGCCATCAGCTTCCTCGGCTTGTGCACACAAGCCAGCGACCAGGTGGACATCGAGCACATCACCGACGGTGATGGACTGGCGCGCTGCACTCTGCCGTGGCATGAGGTCGCGCCCAATGTTTGACCTGCGCGAGATCAGCCGCTTCTTCGGCCAGCCGATCCATCTTTTCCGCTTCACGCTGGGGCCGCTGTCGTGGCACTTCACCACCGCAAGCCAGCCGGTGGTGCTGGGCGCTGAGACTTTCATCCCCGCCGGCATCAGCCGCAGCGCGGTGCGCGAGACATCCGAGCGGAAGAAGAACCAGCTCACGATCACGATGCCCTACGCGCTGGACCCCGCCGCCGCCGACCCGCCGCCCACGCAGTCCTTCGGCGATATCTGGCGTCCGTACCCGCCGTCCGACCGCGTTTTTGTCACGTGCATGGCGATGCATCGCGGTGATGCGGATGCCGCTGTCGAGTGGATGGGCCACGTTGTGCAGCCCGAGTTCACTGACACCCAGCTCAAGCTGACCTGCGACCCCACTACGGCGCGCCGCCGTGCGAAAGGTGGCGGCCGGCGCGCGCAGCGCGCATGCGAAGTGCCGGTGTACAGCCAAGGCCTGGGCCAGTGCAATCTGCTCAAAGAAGCCTTCGCTATCCCGGCCGTGGCCACAGCTGTGGCCGGGCTTACTGTTACTGCTGCCGAGCTGGCCGCGGCGCCGCTCGCCCTCGATGGCGGCTTCATCGAATGGACACTGCCGAACGGCCTGATTGAGCGGCGCACGATCATGTCGCACGCCGGCACGACGATCGAGCTGGACTACGGTGCGTTCGCTCTGCTCCCAGGGCTGGAGTTCATCGCATACCCCGGCTGCCCGCACACCTGGGCCGCTTGCGAAGAGCGCGGCAACACCGACAACTACGGCGGCTGTCTGCACCTGCCGTCAAAGAACCCGTGGAGTGGCAACCCCCCGTGATGACGACAGACTCCATCCGCCGCTGGTGGCATATCACGTCGTGGCGCGTGCGCTACCTCTGGCTCGATACGCCAGTCGGCCGCTGGATGCATATCGGGGTAGCTGTGCTTCTTCTCGCTGCCGCGGCGTGGCGTGCGTGGCTATGGCGCGGCCAAGCAGCGGCTGGTCCGGTCCATGCAGAGCTAACGCTCTTCGCGTACATCGTGATCATGGTTGTGACCAGCCTGATCATGCTCGCGCTCACGCCCAAGCAGCCGGATGCCGCCGACCAGGTGGTTGAGGCGCCCCGGCTGAAAGACGGCAGCGGCGTGCGCATGGTGTTCGGTGAAGTGTGGATCACCGATCCGGACATCATCGGCTGGAAGAAGATGGGCACAAAGACCATCCGCGGCAAGAAGAGCGGATTCAACGGCCGCCCGATCATCGGCTACTGGTACAAGCAGCTCTTCCACTTCCTGCTCTGTCGCGGACCGGTTGATGCGGTGCTGGAGTTCCGGGGCGGCGACAAGACTGCATGGAAAGGCGAGATGACCGCCACCGGCGAAGTGCAGATCGCCCAGCGTGAGCTGTGGGGTGGTCAAGGCACAGGCGGCGAAGGCGGAATTGAAGGGCCGATGGAGTTTCTGTTCGGCGACGCTGCGCAGATGCCCAGCGGTTACCTGGTCAGCAACTTGGATCCGAAACAGCCCGCGTACCGCGGCATGCTCACCGCCCTATACAAAGGCGGTCTATGGGGCGCTTTCTCCCCGTACCCGAAGGTCGCATCGTTCAAAGTGCGGCGGATTCTGGAAGGCTGGGAGCGTGAAGGTGGGGCGTGGTATCCGGAGAAGGCCTCTATTGAAATTCGCAGGGGAGGCTTCCAGGACGAGTTCGTCATTTTTGAAGAGCTGAGGATGGCGGGTGACGTGTACGTCGGCCCGCCTACGCTGCCCGGAGCGTACATAGAGATCGGTGGGTTCAATTTGACGGACAAGCTTGTGATCCGTGTCGTCGATGGCTTTTACAAAGCGTGGTCGCGGTGGCCGGGCGATTCTGGAAATTCAGGTCGAACATGGACGTGCGGTGTTTCAGTCACAAGTAGTGATGGCGCCACGGAAACATATCTCGACGACAGCTCATTCTCCCCAGCCTTCTATTTCTCTACGCCCGATCAGGCCCATGCCTTTGCTGTTGTACAACCCGAAGGGGTGTTCACCGGGAGCACTTTTTACCGGCTGCACTTCGCGGACTGGATCGTCAATCAGAACCGTGGCGGCTTGTCGCTCAGTGTGAAGCGTCGGCGCGGCTCTGGTTTTGCTATGAACCCCGCCCACATGCTCTACCAGAGCATCACTGACAGCTGGATGGGCGCGGAGCCCGAAGCCTCTATCAATGACGCCAGCTTCCGTGCCGCAGCCGATACGCTCTACGCCGAAGGCTTCGGTCTATGCACAGAGTGGGACTCGACCACCGAGTCGGTGGAAGCCTTCCAGCAGCGCATCTGCAATGTGATCGGAGCCAATCTCTCCCGCAGCCCGGTGGACGGGCTGTGGTATCTGGATCTGATTCGCGGCGACTACGACACCAGCACGCTGCCGGTGCTCACGGATGACGACATCATCGAGTACAGCGAGCAGCCCGGCACACTGCAAGACGCGGTGAACCAGGTCATTGTCGAATGGCGCGACCCGCAGCGCCGCGAGGATCGTTCGACTTCGCCGGTGCAATCCCTCGGCGGTATCCAGGCCGTGGGTGCGGTCGTCGGCGAAGTGGCCACGCACCGCGAAATTCCCGAAGAAACACTGGCGCTGCGTGTCGGTGGCAGCATTCTGCAGTCGAAGGCGCGCCCGCTGCGCCGGATCGCGACGAAGACCACGCGCATCGCGCATGCGTGGCGGCCAGGGCAGGTGATCGAGCTGCAGTCGGCCAAGCGCGGCATCGCCAGCATGTATTGCCGCATCGGTGATGCCGATCGCGGCACCCTGCGCTCGGGCGCGATCGCGCTCACGCTGCTGCAGGACACCTTCGGTCTGCCGCAGTCCGTGTACGTGACGCCCGATCCGGGCGCGGACCCTGGCGATGACGACGTGCCGAAGCCGGTGGCTGCATCCACTGTGCAAGAGATGCCCTACGCGCTTCTGGCTGCACTGCAGCCGCCCGGCGAGCTGGCCGTCATGCCAGCCGATGCCGGCTTCCTGTTCGCTGTGGCCACGCCGGCCGGTGGCGAGGTCGACTACAGCCTGCACGTTGATGCTGGCGCCGGTTTCGATGAGCAAGCCGAGTCGGACTGGAGTGCAACCGCGCTCACTGCCGCGGCTGCGGGTCACCTGGAAGCAGTCATCGGCATCACCGCCGCACGCGGGTTGGAAGATGCAGCGATCGGTGCGATGGTGTTGTGGGGCAATGAAATCTGCCGGCTCGATGCCGTGGACCTCATCGCCGGCACGGTCACACTCGGACGCGGCTGCGCGGACACCGTTCCGGCTGAGCACGCCGCCGGCTCACGGCTGTGGGTGATCGATGACTCCATCGCGGTCGATGCCACGCGCTACAGTGCCGGCGCGACCATTTCGGCCAAGCTGCTGCCGCGCACGTCAAGCCAGAGGCTTGAGCTTTCAGCCGCTGGCGCTGCCACCGTGGCATTCGCAAGCCGCGCCGCCCGGCCGTATCCACCGGCCGCGGTCACGCTCAACGGCGGCACCGCGCCGCTGGAAGTTTTCGAGACCGCGGACGTGGCGTGGCTGCATCGCGATCGCATCGCATCAGCCGAGCAGCTGGTCGATCAGTCCGCGGCAAGCATCGGCCCCGAAGCCGGCACCACGTACACCGTGCGCTGGTACCTGGGCGGCGTGCTCGATCACACCGTCACCGGCGTCACCGGCACCACAGCAAGCCACGCCCCCGCTGCCGATGGGCTGCTGCGCGTGGAAGTGGAGGCTGTGCGCGATGGCCTCACAAGCTGGCAGATGCAGGTCATCGAGTGCGATTACCGTGTCACCCACTACAGCGACTACGTCGACGAAGTCGGCGACGTCTATGCCGATCAGAACGGCGAAACTTACCTCGGATAGCACAATGGCCACGAAACGCTTTGACGCAAACCCTCAGCTCGCTGCCCTGGCCGGCACCGAGATCATCCCGGCCACGTCGATAGCCGGCGGCACCGACACCGCAAGCAATCCAGTGGCGGCCGGCAGCGATATCAAGATCACCGTGCAGCAGCTGCTCGGTATGAAAGTGCATGCGGTGGTGCTGAGCAGCGGGGTGGCAACCGTGGATTGCGGACACGGCCTGCGCCGCAATCACACGCTCACGCTCACGGGAAACGCCACGCTGGCGCTGTCCAACCTGGCCCCGGCCGGGTACACAACGGAAGGGGAAATCCGCATCGTGCAAGATGCAACTGGCGGCCGCACGCTGACGCTTCCTGCTTCTTTCAAGCCCCTCGGCGGTAGCGACACGACAGTGAAAAGCGCGGCTGGCGGCGTGACGATTCTGTCGTACAAGACGATGACCGATGGAGTCACGGTGGAGTACGCGATGCAGGAGAGTGCGTGATGCTGCGGCGGGTGATGATGGCCGCCGGTTCGGCGGCTAATGATCCGAATTGGGCGAACGTCGTCAGCCTCTTGAATTTCGGCGGCCCGGACGGTAGCACTACTTTCACTGATGCAAAGGGGAAGGCGTGGACGGCTAGTGGCAATGCGAAGATCGACACGTCACTCGGGTACAGTGCTGGCAAATTCGATGGCGCGGGCGATTACATTTACACGCCGACTCACGGTGACTTCAGCTTCGGCGCGGGTTTGTGGACAGCCGAGGCATGGGTTTTTCGGCCATCTGCATCTGCGAACACCGATATGGTTTTTGGCAAGTGGGGCACAGTCAATAACAGCTCATTTATTCTGCACATCGGTGCGAGCAGCGCGCTCGGCATTGTGCTGACCACCAGTGGTGGTTACCAGTCCGCCAATGACGTCATGAGCGCCGCAGGAGTTGTGCCAGTTTCCGCTCTCACGCACTTGGAGTGGTGCCGAGATGCGTCCAATGTGTTTCGCGGATACGTAGATGGCGTGCAGGTGTTGACGCATACCCTGGCGGGCGGCTTGTTCGCAGGAAGCGCGGATGTCACCATCGGCGGGAACGTGCAAGGGGCATACGACGCCAACGCCTTTGTGCGTGCTAGTCGCATCACCAAAGGCATCTGCCGGCATCCAGATGGGCTGACCTTTACCCCGCCGCCCGTGCCATTTCCTGCTGGTTGATCGCGGCGCAGGTCAGCAGCAGCCAGCGTGGTCTTTTCTGCGGCCCACCCGACCGCGGCATCATGACTAAAACAGGGCGGCGGCCCGACACCGGCAAGTGCCGGACCGCCACCGCAACACACGCGATCAGCCGCGTGGTATTGGCCGAGACCCTGTTTGCCTCCGGAGGCGCGGCAAGTCTCGGCGACCAACATCGCAAAGGCTGAGACCATGAAAACCAAGACGCTGTTTCCCTGGCCGGGTGGTAAGACCCGGTTGCTGCAGCACCTGCTGCCGCTGCTCTCTGAAAACCCCCATTCGACCTACGTGGAGCCGTTCGCTGGCGGTGCGGCCGTGCTGTTCGCCAGAGAGCCCGCGAAGGTGGAGGTGCTGAACGACAACCACGGCGAGCTGGTGATGCTCTACCGCGTGGTGGCCAACCACCTGGAGGAGTTTGTCCGCCAGTTCCGGTGGGCGCTTACCAGCCGGGAGATGTTCCGCTGGTGCCAGTTGCAGAACGTGGAGACCCTGACCGATATCCAGCGGGCGGCGCGGTTCTTCTACCTGCAGCGCCTGGCGTTCGGCGGCAAGGCCACTGGCCAGACGCCAGGATTCGGGTCGTCACCCAAGCGGATCAACCTTCTGAGGCTGGAGGAGGATCTCAGCGATGCTCACCTGCGGCTCCATCGGGTGGTGGTCGAGAACCTGCCTTGGCAGCGGTGCATGGCCAAGTACGACACCCCCGGCACGCTGTTCTTCATGGACCCGCCGTACTGGGAGACCGAGGGCTACGGCCAAGGGTTTGGCATCGAGCAGTACGAGGAGCTGGCCGAGGTCATGGCTAGCACCAAGGGCCGGGCCATCCTGACGATCAACGACCACCCGGAGATGCGGAGGCTGTTCGACCGGTTCCCCGGCCGTAGCGTCCCTATCAAGTACACGATCGGGGCCGGGAAGCCTGTCGCCCGGACGGAGCGGATCTACACGACCGGGTGATCTGCGTGGGGCGGGAGGGATTCCGCCCTGTGCAATTTTATTGCAGGGCGTGCAAGATTACGCCCTGTCCATTTATCTCAACTCAGGCGGGCGATTTATCGCGCGCCGTTACACACAGCGGACTGTGGTGCGTGGAAGGGGTGTGGAGCGGCAACCTGCAGATCACCCAGTATGCGTTGCAGGCGCAGGCCGGCGAGCGTTTCCAGTTCCGTGCCGGGCGCGGGCTGCTGGCCGGACCCGGCAGCGCCGGTTGCCTGATCCCACCGCACGAGTACCACACCATCTGCAATCCGAGTCCCGACCAGATCGCGGTGTCGGTGCACGTCTACCAGCGGGTGATGCAGCGCTGCACGGTGTTCCTGCCCGATCCGCAACACCCGCACTGGTACCGGCGCGAAATCCGCGACCTGCAGACCGACGACGGCCCGACGCCGGCACGCAGCAGCACGGCAGTGATCGGCGGATAAGCAGCGCCGCCCGCACCAGCCGGGTGCGGACGACGCTTCGCACACCGTCAGTCCAGCGGCAGTGTGTTGTTCAGCGCGGTTACTTCCTCCGCCTCACCGTCCTGCATCACCTGCACACGGGCACCGGCACGCACGAAACCGGCCGGCAGGGCCAACTGTACGGTCACAGTCTTGGGCAGCAGGTCGCTGGGCGCCGGCAGCGCCGGAATGGCCGTCCGCGCCACTTCCCGGCCACACGCATCGCGTACCACGGCAACACCGGTGGTGGTGGCGACATGGCCGAGGCTGTGCACGGTCAGCTGCAGCGTGTCGCCGTCGATACGCAGGTCGCCGCGGCCGATACCCAGATCGGCACGTTCGCTGACCGGGGTGCCCGCCTGGATCCGTTCAAATTCGAACAGCAGGGTCTTGCCAGGTACGAACTCCAGCGGCGTGGCCATGCTCTTTTCGAAGGTGATCTCGCGCCGCTGCGGGCGACCATCGATGCGGCCATTGCCATCGGCATCGATGCCGCTGCGCACCTGCCACAGGCCAGCGGCCACGTTCCAGCCGGTCATCTGCACGGCCTGTTTGCGACCACTGAAGTTGTAGGCGGTCACGGTGAAGCGCTCGGGCGAGGGTGCATCCACCAGCAGCGCGACCTGCTCGGCCGCGGCATCGTCGGCAAAGCGCCAGCTCACCGTATGCCCGGGCCAGCTCTGGTTGCGCTTCAGGGCGATGCCGCCCAGCCGCGTGCGCTGCAGGAATTCGCTCGGCGCCTCGACCCGGTCCGACCACCAGTGGCCTTCGGTGTTCATGTACTCGCGCTGCGCCTTGGCCTGGATACCCTCGGCGTGCAGCTGTTCCAGGTACTTCTTGTCGACGGTCTGCTGCCATGCGATGACGTTGGCAAAGCCGCTGCCGCCGCCCTTGTCCGCCTCGGCGACCAGTTGCTTGCCCCAGTCCTGCGCGTGGCCCAGCGTATCGATGAAGTTCTCGCCCAGATTCGACAGCGCAGCGGGGCCGCCGCGTGCGACGCGGTAGTCCAGCGCCTGCAGGTACTTGTCATCGCCGCTCCAGCGCCATGCCGCCCAGAACAGGTGCATCACATCGCCGCTGCCCGAGCCCTGGTTCAACTCGCCGCCGCGGGTCTGCCCGGTCGCCCAGTTGATCTCGTTGGGCAGGGTGAAGCGGCCCTTGTCGTCGGTATAGGCATGCGCCAGCCAGCTGTCGGCCAGGCCGGTGACCAGCTTGCGACCGGTCGGATCGGCGTTGTATTCGCCGATCAGAAACGCCGGGTGCAGCGCCGGGAACGAATAGGGCTTCTGCCACTGCCAGTTCGGCTCGCGGTAGACCTTGTTGCCGCCGAACCAGTTGCTGGAAAACAGCAGGTGGCCCTGCGGATTGGGCAGGATGATGCGCTCATCGAACGCCTTGACCGTCTCCATCAGCCGTTCGACGGTCAGCGGATCACCCCAATTGAGGTAGAGCATCGCGCTGTTGGCGTTGATGCCTTCCTCGTAGGAATGCAGCTCGTCGGTTTCGATGGTGCTCAGCCCGTTGGCGAACATGCCGTTGCGGTAGATCGCATCGGACAGCGAGGTCAGCGAGGCGTTGAGCTTGTCCGGCTGCACGCCCATCAACGCCAGCCCCGGCCACTGCTGCACCAGGTCCGAGTCGTCGGACAGGCCACCACCGAAATCGCCGTAGGCGACCTGCCGGTGGTCGATCCACCAGTCGATGAAACGGCGCACGAACTTGAGGTCTTCGGTCTGCCGGAACGCCCACAGGGGCACGCCCTTGGGCGCTTGCGGCTGTTCGAATGGCGGTTTGCCCTGGCTGTTGTAGCTGATGTAGTTCCAGTACAGGCGGCCCAGTTCGTGGTCCGGGTCCACCCGCAGCAGATCGCTCAGGTCGGCGTAGACGCGCGCGTACAGGCGCTGGCGCTTGGAGGTGGTGTGTTCCTCGACCAGGAAGCCCCAGTTGTCGCGCACCTGGTTGAAGCGGTCGGCGACGTGTTCCTGCTTGGCCTGCTCGCGCTCCTTGAACACCAGCCGCACCTCGGCACCGTCCAGCGAGGTGGCGTTGAAGCCCGGCGCGGCCGAGGCGATCGAGATCCACAGGCTGTCGGCGGTGAGGATGCGGTCGCGCAGGTCCAGCCACAGCGTGCGCTTCTCACCCGGCTTGACCGATACCGACACGTCGATCATGTCGCGCGCCGGCCAGATCGGGTCCTTGATGCGGATGTTCAGCGGGATGAGCCCGTCATGCGTGGCCGGCAGGTCCAGCGCGGGGATATCGATGGCCACACCATCCAGGCCGTCATGCATGTTTTCCCAGCTGTAGGCCCAGCTGCGGATCAGCGGCTGCGCGGCCGGCGCATCGCCAACGCCGGAGGGAATGAGCACATGCACGATCGGCAGCGGCTCGGCCGGCAAGGTGTCAGTGCTGCGCTTGCGCGAGCCGGCGCCCTTGGGCAACGCCATCACCGTGCTGCGCTCGGCCTGCGGATAGCGCCCGTCGATGTACGCACGCAGATCGGTGATGTTGGTGTAGTCCGGCAGCACGCTGCTGTCGATCAGGTAGCGCTGCTTGACCGTGCCGTCCGGCTCGGCCGCATCGCTGACGTGGTAGCCCCAGATTTCCTGGATCGGCGTTTCCTGCTCGGTGTTGCGGAAATGCAGCTGACCGCCGCGCTGTGCGGCGAAACTGTCGACACTGCGCACCACGCCTTCGGGGCGGGTGAACAGGGTTCCGGCGGTGCCGGCCAGCGTGCCGAACGCGGCGCCGCGGATCTCCACCCGGTTGATGGTTTCACCGTCGGGAATGCTCAGGTCCAGCTGCTGGCCGCCCTCGACATAGGTGTTCCAGTCCGGCAGCTGGAAATAGTCGTTACGGCCGACAAGCCGCGAGCGGTTGTAGACGCCCGGCCAGGTGGTCTCGGCGATGCCGTCGGTACCTTTCCACATCCACTGCTTGAGGTCCTTGACGTCGGCGAACTCGACCTTGCGGATCGTCGTGGTTGCCGACTCCAGCGCCGGCGGCGCGGCGCCGTCCCAGCCGTGGCGATGCCACCAGCTGCGTTGCGAGGGCGCGGCAGCTTCGGCGCTGCGCGGTTCGGCATGGCGGGCGAGGGCGGCCACACCTGCGGCATCGAGCATGCGGTCGTAGACGCGGATCTCGTCGAAGTCGCTGCCGCGCAGGAAGTTGTAGCGGCTCTGCACCTGGTAGGGCGCCATCACCCGGCCGGCCAGGCCGAGCTGGTCCAGTGCGGCATCGTAGTCGCCGGTGGTGTCAGCGCGCGCCACTTCCTTGCCATCGACGAAGAGCTTTACGCCGTGGTCCTCATCCCAGCCGAAGGCGATGTGCTGCCACTGCTGCGGTGAGGGATTGCTGTCCAGCTTGAAGGAGACGCGGGTGCGCGCCAGGTTGGCGTCGGTGACAAACGCATCGAAGCCGTGGCCGTTCCAGTCGATGCGCAGCCACGCCATGTCCCAGCTGCTGTGGTCGGCATAGCCGACGCGGAAGATCACGAACGGCGCCTCGCCCACCGCGTAGCGCGAACGCCAGAAGAACGACAGCGTGCCGCGCTGGGCCTGGATGTTGCCCGGCGCACTCCACGACAGCACGCCGTCATCGGCCCATTCGATCGCCTGGCCACGGGCACCATCGGCGACGATCTTCACCCGGTCCTGGAAATTGGGTTGCGCCTCGCCTTCGGCGTGATCGGCGACAAAGCCCTGCTCGGCGGATACCTGGAACAGCAGCTTCGCCGGGGCCGCCAGTGCCGCCGGCGCCTGCAGCAGCAGGCCCAGCGCGCAGGCCAGAAGGGTGGGACGCAAACAAGTCTTCGGGTTCATCAGCTCACTCTTTCCACGCATGTTTCTTCACTGCCTTCAGTGCCGTGCCTGCGGCGGGGTGTCATCTGCCGGTATGCCCCGGCGCGCGCGCCAGGCCGGCCATTCGCTGCGCAGCAGTTTCTCCGGCCAGACTCCATACCACGCATAGCCGACGCGGCGCTCGTTGGGAATGTCCGCGAACTGCGCAACCTGCGCGCCGTCACGGTTGACGAACATCGGCTGCTGGCGCTCCAGGTCGTAGAAGCGCGCCCACAGCGATGCGCCGGGCCGGGCCACGATGCGCACATCGCGCCCGGTCTCCTGCGCGGGATCGTCGATCTTCTCCATCGCCCGGTCCGGCAGCCGGTGCGCCTGCAGCCAGGCCATGCCCGCCTCGATCGCGGCCACCTGGGCAGACGTGGGATCGCGCTGGCGCATCAGCAGCCGCAGCACGCCGACCGATTCGGACACCGCCAGCGACGGCAGCTCGTAGGAGCGCGCCTTGGCCGGCAGCAGCGTGACCTCGTCGTACTGCGCCGCCCAGATGGTCGCGGTTGCGTCGATATGCACCTGGGTGGCGAGCACGCAGTCCAGCCCACGTTCCAGCGCGGCCTGTGCCGCGACACCGAACTCCGGTGCCAGCCGTGCCAGTTCATCGCGTGATTCGACGATGTCCTGCAGCAGCTCCAGCACCCGGGTCATCGCATCGTCGTTGAAGGTGATCTGGTGGCGGTAGAACGCGCGGTCCGGGTAGTACTGCGGCCAGCCGCCGTTGGGATACTGCGCGGCCAGCAGATAGGCCACGCCACGACCGGCGGCCTGCAGGTAGGCGGGATTGCCGGTACGCGCATGGGCCTGCAGCAGGTAGCGGATTTCCGAAGTGGTGGCCTTGTTGTCGATGGTGGCGTCGTCCTTGCGCGCGGGCGCCCGCAGCGCAGCACGTTCGGCCGCATCGAGCGGGCGACGGTAGTCCACCGCCTTGTCGCGGTAGTGCTTGGACCAGCCGCCGGAGGCGGTCTGCAGCAGCAGCATGTTCTCGGCCTGCGGATCGGTGGCGGTGGCCGCCGGCAGCGCGCGTGCCACTGCGGTATCCACCGCCGCCGGCACGCTGTGGTACTGCGCCGACCCGTCCGCAGTCACGGACAACACCATGGCCGTGGCCGGTAGCGCGAGCACCAGCGCACCGAGCAGTCCCGGCAAGCGCCACCACCACGATCGCAGCAGACCGCCGAGGGGCCGTCTGCTGCGATGCGGGGTCGCTGCCACGTCAGAACTTGTAGCGGGCACCGAGGTAGTACTGGCGGCCGGTGACGGTGTAGCGGTCGGCCAGCTGCAGCGACGAATCGACATAGCGGCGGTCCGGCGTGTCGAGCAGGTTGATCGCCTCGAAGGTCAACGACAGCTTCTTGCTCAGCCGGTAGGACATGTTGAAGTCGACGTTGCGAACGCTGTGCTTGCCGGTCACGTCGGCGGTGGTCAGCTGGTTGCCGTCCAGGTCCCAGACGTTCTCGCGGCTGAGGATCTCGCCGATGTAGCCGTCGCGGTAGCTGGTGGAAACTCGCGCGCTGAAACTGCCGTCGTCGTAGTACAGGGTGGCGTTGTACGAGTTCGGCGACAGATTGACCAGGTCGTTGTCGGTGAAGGTGGTGGTGACGCTGGCGTTGCTGTTGGCCGCCGTGCTGAACATGTACTTGATGCTCGACTCGACGTGGGTGTAGTTCAGCTGGATGCCGAACTTGCTCCAGATGCCCGGCAGGAAGGTGAACGGCTGCTGGTAGGTCAGCTCGTAGCCCTTCAGCGGGCCACCCGGGGTGTTGTAGTAGCTCTGCACGTTGAACAGCGTGTCGGCGCTGAAGCCGGCCGGCAGCAGGTCCAGCGAGTAGCCCATGTCACCCCAGGTGCTCAGCAGGCGGGTGCGCTGCACATAGCTTTCGATGTCCTTGTAGAACACCGCCGCCGACAGCAGCGCGCCCTCGGCGAAGTACCACTCCGCACTCAGGTCGTAGTTGGTGGAGCGGAACGGATCAAGCTTGGGATTGCCGAGGTTGATGGAGAACACGCGGCCATCGTCGAAGTAGCCGGTGGGGCCACCGCTGACGCTGGGCGAGAGGTAGGCCAGGGTCGGCCGCGCCATGGTCTTGGCCGCGCCAAAACGCAGCACCACGTTCTCGGCCACGTCCCAGGCCAGGTTCAGTGACGGCAGCACGTCCTGGTAGCTGTGGTTGACCACCGAACGCACCAGCGAACGCTCGCCGGCCGCGGCGGTGGCGCTGGCCACACCGAAGAACGACTCGCAGTTGGCCGAGTTGTTGGCCGCACTGGCGGCGTTGCACGGCGCCCAGCCCGAGGCGCTGATCTGGGTATCGACCACGCGCACACCGAGGTTGCCGCGGAACGCGCGATCCAGCAGTTCGGTATTGAAATCCAGCTGCAGGTAGCCGGCCAGGCTCTGCTCGTTGACCTGGAAGTTGTTGTTGGACGAGCCGAAGTGGCCGACACCGGCCAGACGGTAATCGCCGCCCTGCACGCCGGTGTCGCAGTTGCAGTTGATGTCCAGCAGCTCGGCGACCTTGCCGAAGTCCGGCACCAGCCAGCCGCCGGGCACATTGCCCGACAGGTTCTTGCCGAAGCCGCTGAGCGTGGTGCTCAGGTCGGCGATGCTCACACCGGCCGGCAGCGCCTGCGCCAGGCGGCCGTAGCTGATGTGGCGGTACTCCTCCGACTCCATGTCGTAGTCCTTGTAGGCAAGGCCGGTACGCAGGCTGAAGGTCGGGTTGAGGTTGAAGGTCAGGTCGAGCTTGGCGGTGTCGAAGGCGTTGCTGACGTAACTCGGATTCAGACGCACTTCACTAATGTTGCTGCCGCGTGCGGTGCCGTTACTGTTGACCGGCACCGCGCCATAGCCCAGCCACGACCATGCCGCCGGATCATTGAGCGCGAACGGGAAGGTCATGTCCGGCATGTCGCCGCCGTTGCGCATGTCCATCACCAAGCCGTCGACGTTGCTGTTGTCGAAACTGACCAGCGAGAACACCGGACGCTCGTAATCCGAGCTGGAGTGGCCGACCTGCGCTTCCAGCTTCACCGCATCGTTGAAGTGGTGGTCCAGGTTCAGGCTGTACTGCTGGAATTTCGTCGACTCCTGGATCTGGCTGGACTCGGTACGGAAATCGACGTTGTCGAACACGCCATAGACCAGGCGGTTCTGCGCGTCCACCTCGGCCTCGCGCACCACGATCTGGGTCTTGCCACCTAGGTTGGCGGCGCGGTGCAGGTTGGCGCCGAGCGAATCCTCGCGCTGGTCCTTGTCCAGCTGCGAGTACATCGCATCGAAGCTGAGCAGGGTGTCGTCGGAGATCCTGAACTGCAGCGCACCGGTCACGCCCAGCCGCTCGATCTCGTGCGCGGTGCGGATGTAGCGCGGATAGCGCGGGATCCAGGCGTTGGTGGCGGTCTCGTAGGCGGCGATGTTCCCGGCGGTCGCCGCCGGGCGCTCGATGCCGGTACCGCAATGCGTGGCGCTGATGCCGTAACTACCCCAGCCGTTGTTGCGGTCCTGGTTGGACTGGCTGCCGGTGCCGGCCGGGGTCTCGTTGGCCAGCGGGTTGCGCGGCGTCTGCGGGTTGTAGCCGGCCGGCGAACAGAAGCCGTAGGTGCCGTTGTTGTTGGCGTTGGACTGGTTGGAATTGCGGTGGTTGCCATGCTCCCAGCGCACCGGGTTGTAGCCTTCCTCGTAGACGTTGCGCTTGCTGTAGGACGCCGACAGCAGCGCACCGAAACGGTCATCGGCCCAGGTGTTGCTGACCAGCGCCGACACGCGCGGGTCGTAATCCTTGGCCAGCTCGCTGTAACCGGCCTGGGCGCTGGCCGAGGCCTGGAAACCGTCGAAATCGAACGGACGCGAACCACGCAGGTCCACCGTCGAGCCCAGCGAGCCTTCGTCCATCTGCGCCGACTGGGTCTTGTTGACCTTGACCTGCGAGAACAGCTCCGAGGCAAAGGTGTTGAAATCGAAACCGCGGCTGCGGTTGACGCCACTGCTGCCGTTGCCGGCGGTGGCCAGCGCTTCCAGCCCGTTCAGGCGCACGCGGGTGAAATCCGAGCCCAGACCGCGGATCGAGATGCGCTGGCCTTCACCACCCTCGCGATCGATCGACACACCGGCGATGCGCTGCAACGACTCGGCCAGGTTCTGGTCGGGGAACTTGCCGATGTCCTCGGCGTAGATCGCATCGACCTGCTCGGTCGAGTAACGCTTTTCATCCAGCGACTTCTGCAGGCTCTGGCGATAGCCGGTGACCGTCACCGCATCCAGTTCGGTCGGGCTGGCCGGCGCGGCGGCCTGCTGTGCCAGCGCGGCCGGACTGGCCAGGGCCGTGGTGATGGCGAGGGCAAGCAAGGTAACCGGTGTCTTTTTAATCTGGCGCATACGACGATCCATGTACTGGGCTCCTCCCCGCAGGGATTGGGTCAACGTGTCAGAAAAACAGAGGCGGCGGCGACCGCATCGGGATGGCATCGATGATGATCGCGATCGGGACAGGCCCGGCATTTTGCCTGAGCGACCCGCGCGACTTGGCCGCCGGCAACGGCCAGGCTCGTCCTGGCGGCAGGAAAGCGGGGCCGGGTGATGTGATCAACCCGGCCCCTGACGCTTTGTTGGAACGCTTAGAACTTGTAACGCAGGCCCAGCGTGTACTGGCGACCGGTTTCGCTGTATTCCAGCGGCAGCGACACCGTCGGATTGGCAACCCAGGATTCCTGCGCCTCGTTGGTCAGGTTGGCGCCTTCCAGGCTGATCTCCAGCTGGTCGCTGATGCGGTAGTGGATCGAGGCATCGACGAAGGTGGTGCCGCTCTGGCCATGCACGCCCAGGCCGTCGCTGTCGAAGCCCTTCTCGGTACCCGGCACCTGGATCAGGTAGTCGTCACGGTTGGTGGCCGAGACACGGCTGGACCACTTCTCGCCTTCGTAGAACAGGGTGGCGTTCCACGCGTTCTTCGACAGGCCGGTCAGGTTGGCCTTCTGCGCCATCACGCCGCTGGAGGTCACGTACTGGATCTTGGAATCCACGTAGGTGTAGTTCAGCTGCGTGCCGAGGTTGGACCACTTGCCCGGCAGGAAGTGGAACGGCTGGGTGTAGTTGAACTCCACGCCGGTCAGGTCGCCGCCGGGGGTGTTGACCGGGGTGCTGAACACGAAGTCGTCGGTGACAGCCGCGTTGAGGTTCTCCAGCAGGCTGGCCGGCAGGCCGCTGCTCGAGAACGGACGGGTTTCGCGGGTGTTCTGGATGAAGCTCTCGATGTCCTTGTAGAACAGGCCCACACCGACCATCGCGCCTTCATTGAAGTACCACTCGAAGCCCAGGTCGGCGGTCTTGGCACGCACCGGATCCAGCAGCGGGTTGCCGCCGCTGACCGTCTTGGCACTGCCGCTGACGCTGACGTTCACGCCCGGGGTCAGGCTGCCCAGGCCCGGACGCGACATCACCTTGGCCGCACCGAAGCGGATCAGGAAATCCGGGGTGATCTCGGCCACCAGGTTCAGCGACGGCAGGAAGTCGTTGTACTCGCGCGACACCGTGGTGGTGACCGGCGTACCGCTGGCCGAGGCTACACCGGTGGAGGTCTGCTTGGTCTTGACGTAACGCGCGCCGAGGTTGCCCGAGACCGGCACCGAGCCGATATCGAAACCGAACTTGCCCATCAACCACGCGCCGCGATCCTGCTCCTGCACGCTGCGGATGCTGGCGTTGTAGTCGACCAGCGCGTAGATGCCCTCACCGCTGAGGATGTCGAACTCGTTGGCGATGCCGTTGAAGTTCGGCACCACCCAGGTGCCCGGAGCGCCGGACATGCCCTGCAGCGCGGCCAGCTGGGTCATGTTGACCGGCACGATCTTGGAGCCGTTGAAGGTCGGCACCGCGGTTTCGTTGCCGACACGGCGGCGCTCCATCGACTCGAAGCCGAAGTTCTTGGCCTGCACGCCGCCTTCCAGCGTGAGCGACGGCCCGATCACCCACGAGAACTCCATCTGGCCGTTGTCGAACTCGTTGGTCACGTAGTTCTGACGCAGGCGGATGGTGGACAGGGTCCAGCCGTTGGGATCGGTCGGATCCACGCCGTAATTGAACACCGGCTTGTTGGCGTTGCCGCGGTAGTCGTAGCTGTAGCCTTGGACATTGAGCTTGTCCATCATCACCGTGGCCTGCACCGGGTTGTCGTGCTTGGAGCGCGAGGTGCCGATCTTGCCGGTGAGGGTGAAGTTGTCGGTCAGGCGGTGCTCGCCGTCCAGGCTGATCTGGTAGAAGTCCGTGCTCCACTCGTCGTGGCGGTTCTCGGCACGGATATCGACGTTGTCCATTTCCGCGTAGACCAGCGCGCCGTTGCGCACTTCGCCGTTGTTGACCAGGATCTGGTTCTTGCCGTCGCTCGACGACTTGCTCAGGCCATTGGCCTCGATGTACTTCTCGTCGCGCTTGGCGTCGATCTTGGAGTACAGCGCGTCCAGACTGAAGGTGGTGCGGTCGGTCGGCTTGAACTGCAGCGCGCCGGTCACGCCCAGGCGCTTCTGGTCATGCTCCATCAGCGTGTAGCGCGGGAAGCGCGGTGCGTACACGTCCGGGCGCAGCGCATCGGTGAACGGCGAGGCCGCGTTGAAGCCGCCGTTCTTGTCGCCACCGGCCCAGCGCACGGTACCGGTGCCTTCCTCGACGGTCTCGCGCTCGGAGTAGGCCACCGACAGCAGCGCGCCAACCTTGCCATCGGCCCAGCTGTTGGCGATCAGGCCGGCAAAGCGCGGCATCGCCGCCTGTGCGGCGTCGCTGTAACCGGCCTGCACGTTGCCGACGATGGTCAGGCCGTCGTAGTCGAACGGGCGCGCGGTGCGCAGGTCGACGGTGGCGCCCAGCGAACCTTCCTCGACATCGGCCGAGGCGGTCTTGCGCGCGATCAGCTGCGAGAACAGGTCGGCGGCGAACACGTTGAAGTCGAAGCCGCGGCCGCGGTTGGTGCCGCCCTGGCCGTCACTGCTGCCGACCGTGCTCAAGGCTTCCAGGCCGTTGATGCGCACGCGGGTGAAATCCGGGCCCAGGCCACGCACCGAGATGTTGCGGCCTTCGCCGCCATCACGGGTGATCACCACGCCGGGGATGCGCTGCAGCGATTCGGCCAGGTTGCTGTCCGGGAACTTGCCGATGTCCTCGGCGACGATGGCATCGACCACGCCGCTTTCGCCGCGCTTGATGTCCAGCGCCTTCTCGACACTGGCGCGATAGCCGGTGACGGTGACGGTATCCAGTTCGGTGGCAGCGCCGCCATCGGCCTGCTGGGCCAGTGCGGCGCCGGAATGCAGGACCAGGCTGATGCCCAGTGCGAGCAAGGTAACCGGTGTCTTTTTCTTCGTATTACGTGGATCCATGTGCTTCCCCTCTCTCCAAGGTTTACATGAGATGCGGTGTGTCCGGTCTGCGCCGGGGTTATGACACCGCTGGTCAAGGCGGAAAGTAGCAGCTGCGTTAAAGCGGAGCATCTTGCACTGCAACAGGGGAAAATTTACGGAAAAGCCTTGTCTCAAGGACATTCCAGAGTCTGATCGGGCCATGATGAACGGGACAACCATTCCGAATGACACCGATAGCCATCACGCTCATCCATTTGTTGCGTAGGCTTCGTCATGCTATCGGCATTGCTGTTGCCTAATATGGCCCGCAAGCACCATGCAATTGCCGACACGAACACCGCCTTCACCGCGGGGCAGCAGGCCGTCATCTGTCCCCGGGGGAGGCCCAGAACCGTGTTGGGCGTCATAGTCACTGCTGACAGCCGCAAACCGGAATGTCATTGGAATGACACTGGCACTTCTGCGCCAGCTCTCGACAATGCATAAAAATAAGGGCGCATCAAGATGCGCCCTTGACCCGAAGATCCGGAGAGAAACCGTTTCGCCCCCCTAACGGGCCGGGATCAGAAGGTTCAATTCCACCGCTTCATTGCGTGGACGCAAGGCACGGGCGTTGTCGAAATAGCGCGGCTCGTCCCAGTACCAACCGGCACGCAACATCACCTTGTAGAAGTCGAGCGTGTCGTTCTTGTCCAGCTCCGGATACGGCCAACTGGCAACATCGGTGCTGTAGGGAGCAATGAACTCGACAGCATTGCGCAGGCTGCCATTGCCATTGCGGGCCTGGTAGTCCCACAGATCCACGCCCACGCAGCGGCCGAGATCGGCCAGATCAAACGCTGCGTCCAAGGTCCAGGTTACATAGTGCAGTGAGCGGGTCCGGCTCAGCTCTTCGGTCAGGGCGCCCTTGGACGAAATCTGCGGCGCAAAGCGGACGGTTCCGGCACGCTCGGTTACAGCCTTGGCGAGCACCACATCACCGGAAAACAACGCGAAATGGCTCAGCAGGGTGTCGTAGTACAGGCCATGGTTGTTGCGCGCGGCCCGCTCTTCCTTGCCGATCCTGCTGCTCTGCATCCAGCCTGCCAGTTCACCGAACCAGTGCTGCAGGCCGGCCAGCTCTTCAGCCGTCAGTTTGCCGCCCCGCTGCAGCAATCCGATCGATTCGATCACTCGTGGCAGGCGGTGCGCATCGATCACGCCCTCGGCACGCCCGGCCACCCGGCCGGGAATCGCCTGGCCATGCTCGAGGTTCGGATTCATCTGCGTGGCCGGATCGAGAAACCAGCTGCGCAGCTGTTCGACAGCCTTGTCGGCATAACGGTCTTCGCCGCTGAAGTAATAGGCCAAGGCCAGCGCCTGCACGTCCGAGCTCATCGCCTCCAGACGGGTCACGTCGAAGGCGGCTGAATTCCGCTCGGGATTGAAGCGGCCATCGCGGCGGATATACGGGATACCATCCGGCTTGGTCGGGTCCGGCCACCAGTACGGTCCCATGCTCATGTAGTCGTGGCGGTCGCCGCTGGCGGGCAAGCGGGTCTTGTCCACCACGCTGTAACGCGGATGGCCAAGCGCGGCCTGCGCCTGTTCCATCAAGGCCGCCTTGGCCGGGGCCAGGTCGGCATCGCTGTCGAGACGCAGCTTGGTCTGCTGCAACCAGTCCGGCCGCCACAGGAACAGGCGGCCACCGTCGAAGGCGGCAGCGTAGCCGTCACCGCCCTCGCACACCGGGGCTGAAGCGAGGGCCTGGGCGGGACACGCGCCGCCCAGGGCCAACGCGAGCGCCAGTGTCATCGCTCGCCGGAGCGCCATCAGTAACGGAACCTCACACCGAAGAAGTAGCTGCGGCCGAAGTAGCTGGATTCGGCGATGCTGCCTTCCACCGGGCGGAACATCAGCTGGTGCTCGTTGGTCACGTTGATCGCCTGCGCCTTCAACTGCCACTGCTTGTTGATGTTGTAAGTGGCCGACAGATCCAGGAAGCCGGCATCGTCGACGAAGCGGTTGGCGGTCAGGCCGGACGGCTTGAAGTAACCCGAGCGGTACTTGTAGACCGCACGCAGCGCCAGGTCATCGCCTTCCCAGTACGCGCTCAGCGAACCGGTATGACGCGACAGGCCCATTATCCCGGCCGGATCGGTGAACAGCGCCATCGCCGGGTGGGTCTGCGGGTCAACCGCCGCCGGGTCCGGATATTTGAAGTTGGACTGGGCGTGGTTGTAGTTGAACTGCAGGCCCAGTCCGCTCCAGATGCCCGGCAGATAGGTGAACGCATGGTTGGCGGTTACTTCAAAGCCACGCAGGTTCGAGCTGTTGTTGCTGTTGCCCTGCTGGGCCACCGGCACGTTGTAGGTGATGCCGTCGATCACGAAATCCTCGTTGACCGCATAGTCACCATCAGCCACCACGCCGGCCTTGAGCTTCTTGTAGTACAGCGCCAGCGAGTAGCTGGTGTACTGGTTCTGGTAGTACTCCAGCGACAGGTCCAGGTTCCAGGCCTGCAGCGGCTCCAGCCGCGGGTTGCCACCGGATGCACCGGAGAGTGCTTCTTCCGGCGTGGCCGCATTGCCATCGGTGATCAGGACGCGGCCGGCACCGAGATCTTCGATGTTGGAGCGGGCAATCGCCTTGTAGACCGCACCCTTCAGGTACAGGTCCGGACGCATTTCGGCGCTGATGTTGAAGCTCGGCAGCACGTCGGTGTAGCTGTGGTCCATGGTCACCGCATCGAAGCTGCCGGCGACCGGGTCCAGACGGTACGACGGCACACCCGTCACCGGGTCTACCGAGGTGATCAGCGAATAGGCACCACGGTAACCGGTGGATTCCACTTCGGTCCTGACCACGCGCACGCCGAGGTTGCCGCTGACCGGCACCGAACCCCATTCACTGCTGAAGCTGCCCATCGCATAGGCGGCGTAGATGCGCTCGTTGATGTCCAGGTCGCCAGCGCTGCGCGGATCGGCGGCCGGACCGAGGTCATCCGAACCAGTGAACGCCTTGTACAGGCAGCGCGTGTCGAACTGCGCCCAGCTGCTGATGTTGGTGCCGCTGCCCTTGCCCCAGTCGCGAACGATGTTGTCGTCCAGGCGACACTGGGTGTTGCCGGCCAGCATCGCTGCGGTGGCGACCGGGTCCACATTGTTGTTGTTTTCCAGATCGGTGACGCGGTCGTGATCGGAGATGCGGCCACCGAACTTGAACTGGTGCCATGCACCGTAGCGGTCCCAGGTCAGGTCCACGCGCGCGGCCTTGATCTCGTCTACCCGGTCTTCGGCCTGGCGCCGCGCGAACGCATTGCCGGTGAAGGCGTTGTGGTCGTTCAGATCGATCGGCTTGAGGAACTCGACGGTCGGAATATCGGTGGACTGGTCCACCACATAGGCCACACGACCCGAGGGACCATAGATCGTGTTGCTGCGCAGACGGGTGGCGATATCCAACTGCTCGCGGTGCGTCTTGGAATACGACAGGTCGCCATTGATGGTGAAATTCTCGGTGGCCTTGAAGCTGCCGGACAGGCCTACGCCGGTGTACTTCTCATCACGGTTGCGCTGCGCACCGTGCGATTCCAAATAGCCGTTGCCGGCGTATCGGATCAACGCGCCCTTGTCGTTCATCTCGATCGGGGCGATACCACGGCGGCCCTCGGCGACCACCAGATCATGCCGGTCCTCGAAGGAACTGCGCTTGGACAGCTGGGTATCCAGATTGATGTCCCAACGGTCGCTCGGCTGCCACTGCACGCTGCCGGCAAACGCGCGACGCTTGTCCTCGGTCTGCAACTGGCGGAAGTTGAACTGGTTAGGGACGAAATACACCGGGTTGGCACTGTTGGCGCTATAGGTGCAGTTGCCGGTCAGGCCACCGGAAACCGCCCCCGGCGTGGTGTTGATGCTGTTACACGGGCGGAAGCTCGACGAGGCGGTGTAGAAATCTTCCGGGGCCGAGCCATCGGTGGTGGCCACACCCAGCGCCACACCGACGCGGCCAAGCGCGGTATCGAACTGGTCCACATACGAACCGGAGAAACGCGAGCCCGGGTCTTCACCGGCACGGTCGGCATTGGGCTGGTAGTTGCCGCGACCCTCGACCTGGATACGGCGTTTCTTGAAATCCAGCGGGCGCGCGGTGCGCAGCTCGATCACACCGGAAATGCCGCCTTCGATGAAATCCGCCTGCTGGGTCTTGTAGACCAGCACGCCATTGGTCAGTTCGGACGGGAACTGCTGGAACGACACCGCGCGGTCACCGCCACCGCTGGAGACCTCGCGGCCGTTGACCGTCGAGAAGCCCAGATACGGACCTAGGCCGCGGATCGAGATCTCCGAGGCCGAGCCCTTGAAACGGTCGGCGGTCACGCCGGCCACGCGCTCCAGAGTTTCGGCAACCGAATTGTCCGGCAGCGCGCCGATTTCGTCATTGACCACCGCATCCACGATCACCGAGGCATCACGCTTGACTGCGATCGAGTCGCGCTGGGTCTCAAGGGAGCCGGTCACCGTCACCGCATCCAAGGTACTGGCGGTCGGATCGCTCGTGGCCTCCTGGGCCAACGCCGGAACCGCATACAGGGCCGCAACAATCGCGCCTGTCAGAACTGTCATCGTTGCCTTGCCTACTGCCAACTTCGTCATTCCACTACCCCTCCGAAATAAAAATAAACCGCTAGCGGCCGTTCCCTCTAACGTGGACTCAGCTTGCTGCTTGTATGACACCGATGGTCATTTTGCGATTTTAGCCAGCCGTCCTACATATGCACCTTGCATCGCAGCATCGTGCAACCCGCTGCTTTCCCGAAGGTTGTGTCGAAACACGTTCTGCTGATAGCGTGGATTGACTATCGGTGTCATAAAATTTACGCCCTGGAGGATTACGCGTGCCCCACTTACCCGCCAAGCCCCATCAACGCCCCAGGGGGCGCTGCCTTGCCGCCGTGCTGCTGACGGCTGCCGGCCTCGCCACCACCGCTGCAGCCCAGGAATTTGCCTCCGGCACGCTATCGATCACGCTCCCGGGGCAGCAATGTGACTCGCCGCTGCCGGATTTCTCCCACGCCGGCTATCGCAACGGGCTGGAACCGGTTCCCGCCGCGCGCGGGCAGGTCATCGATGTCCGCGACCATGGCGTGATCGCCGATGACGAGCGCGACGACTCGGCGGCGCTGCTCAAGGCCTTGGCCGCCGCACGCCAGGTGGACGGGCCGGTGATCGTGCAGCTGCCGCCCGGGCGGCTGATCGTCAGCGAAGTGCTGCGCATCGATCGCAGCGACATCGTGATCCGCGGTTATGGCAGCGGCGCCGGTGGCACCGAACTGTTCTTCCCGCGCCCGCTGCGGATGGTCGACAAGAGCCAGGAGCTCAAGGAACTGCGCGAGTACCTGGTCAGCAACAACAAGTACCAGGTCGAACCGGAAAACAACGTGCGCGCGCTGTTCTCCGAATACTCGTGGACCGGCGGCTTTCTGTGGGTCGCCCCGCAGGGCAACCGGCCCTCGCCCTATCTGACCGGCTATGACCGGCCATCCAAAGAATCCCGCATCGGCCAGGTCCGCGCCGGCAAGCAGGGCGAATCGACGATCCAGCTGGCGGCACCGGGCAACGTCCACACCGGCGATGTGGTGCAGATCCGCTGGTTCAACCGCAACGGTCGCGACGGCGCACTGGTCAAGGAACTCTATGGCGCGGCCTATCGCGAGCTGAAGGTGGGGGCCAACCACTGGAATTTCCCGGATCGCGCGCTGGCGCTGCAGACGGTGCGCATCACCGCGCTTGATGGCGACACCGCCACCCTTTCCAGCCCGCTGCTGCACGACATCAACGCCGCGCTGAGCGCCGATCTGGGTCGCTGGCAGCACCTTAGTAATGTAGGCATCGAGGAGATCGGCTTCGTCTTCCCGGCCGGCTCCAGCTTCGGCCACCACCAGGAAGAAGGCTACAACGCGATCCATTTCAGCGGCGTGTTCGATGGCTGGATCCGCAACATCCGAACCCGCGATGCCGATGCCGGCGTGCTGACCTACGACAGCGCCAACCTGACCATCTCCGACGTGGTGATCGAAGGCCAGCGCCGCGCGCATTACGCCGTGCACGTGGGCAATGTGCACAACGTGCTGGTGCGCGATATCGACGTATTCAACCCGGTGATCCACACCTTCAGCATCAACACCCAGGCCACCCGCAACGTGTTCCTGCGTGCCCGTGCGTGGCGTGAGCCGGTGATCGACCAGCACGCCGGCGCCAACCATCAGAACCTGTTCGATGCGGTGACCTTTCATGTCACCGCAAAACGCGGCAAAGATGGAAAGCCGGCCTATCCGGTCTGGAACGGCAGCGGTGCCGGTTATTGGGAGCCGGGCCACGGCCGCTACAACACCACCTGGAATCTGCGGGTACTGGTTGATGGTGGCGCGGCACCCTACGAAACTGTGCGCCTGGAAGGCATCGATGAAGGCCCGGATGCGCGGGTAATCGGTGTCTCGGGCAACCGGCCGTTCTCGGTCAACTACCGCCCGGTGCCGGTGCTGAAGGCATTGAACCAGGCCATCAGCGACGCACCATCGCTTTACGAGCTGCAACTGGCCCGCCGCAAGGCCGGGTTGGCCGTTCCCACCTGCCTCACCCCGTGATCCCGCTCCGGAGTCTCCTGAATGTATCCACAGATTGCATGTTTCGGCGAGCTGCTGCTGCGGCTCGGCGCCCCCGGCAACCAGCTGCTGCTGCAGAGCCCCACCCTGGACGTGCATTGCGGCGGCGCCGAGGCCAATGTCGGCGTGTCGCTGGCGCATTTCGGCCATGCCGTGGCGATGGTCGGCGTGGTTGCCGACAACCCGCTGGGCGCGGCGGTAACCGGCGAGCTGCGCCGCCATGGCGTTGACACCGCGCGCGTGCGCCGCAGCGACGGCCGCATGGGCCTGTATTTCCTGACCACCGGCGCCGGCCACCGGCCCAGTGAAGTGGTCTACGACCGTGCCGATTCGGCCTTCTCCAATGCCACTGCCGACAGCTACGACTGGCCGGCGCTGCTGCACGGCGCGCAATGGCTGCACCTGTCCGGGGTCAGCCCGGCGCTCGGCCCGGAAGCGGCGCAAGCCACGCTGGACGCCGCGCGCGCGGCGGTGGCGCTGGGCATCAAGGTGTCCTTTGACGGCAACTTCCGGCCCAAGCTGTGGGAACGCTGGGGGGGCGACGCCCAGGCGATCCTGCGCGACCTGTTCGACTGCGCGCATATCGTGTTCGCCGACTACCGCGACATCGGCGTGGTGCTGGGAGGGCAGTTCCCGCAGGCCGACGCGCAGGCGCGCGTGGACGCGGCCGCGGCGATGGCCTTTGCCGCCTTCCCGCGCCTGCAGTACATGGCCTGCACCCAGCGCACCGCGCACAGTGTCGACCGGCATGCGCTGGGGGCGATGCTGCTCGGCCGCGATGGCACCCGCGCGGTGGCGCCGGAAGAGGAACTGACCGGCATCGTCGACCGCATCGGCGGCGGTGACGCGTTCGCCGCCGGCGTGCTGCACGGGTTGATCGAAGGCTTCGACAGCGAGGCCACGATCCGCTTCGGGCTGGCCGCCGGCTGCCTGAAGCATTCCATTCCCGGTGATTTCAACCCGGTCGGCGTGGCCGACGTGATGGCCCTGGTGGGCGAAGGAAAGTTCGATGTCCGGCGCTGATCCGCGCGTGCGCGCAGTCCTGAAACTGGCCCCGGTGATCCCGGTGTTCACCCCTGACGACATCGACGATGCGGTGCAGGTGGCCAACGCCCTGTTCCGCGGCGGCCTGCCGGTGATCGAAGTGACGCTGCGCACGCCGCGGGCGATGGAGGCGATCAAGGCGATGGTCGAGGCCGTGCCGGAGGCGGTGATCGGCGCCGGTACCGTGCTCGATGCAACGCAGCTGCAGCAGCTCAAGGCCGTGGGCGGGCGCTTTGCGGTCTCGCCCGGCGCCACCGAGCGGCTGTATGCGGCCGCGCGCGATGTCGACCTGCCGTTCCTGCCCGGCGTGGCCACGTCCTCGGAGCTGATGCGCGGGCTGGAGCACGGACTGGACACCTTCAAGTTCTTCCCGGCGGTACAGGCCGGCGGTGCGGCGATGCTGTCGGCCTGGAACGGGCCGTTCGGCGATGTGCGCTTCTGCCCGACCGGCGGCATCAGCGCGCAGACCGCGTCGCAGTTCCTGCACCTGCCCAACGTGCTGTGCGTGGGCGGTTCGTGGCTGACCACCGGCGAGCTGCTGCGTACGCGTGACTGGGCCCGGATCGAACAGCTGGCGCAGGAAGCGGCGGTGCTGGCCGGCTGACGCCCACGCTGCGGTGGGGCGGTGGATGGCCCGCTCCACCAGACGCTGTGCAGTGGCATGGCAGGCGCATCGCCGGGAGCGTCACCGGTACGAGCGGGCTGGCCGGTGGGTCATCCCGGAAGCGCCACGCTCCACTTCAGAACAGCCCGGGCTGGCGCTCGACCAGCGCGCCGAAATCGTCCTGCACGAACGGCAGAATCGCATCGGCGACCGGCTGCAGCTGGCGGCTGAGGTAGTGCTCGTAGTCGAGCGGTGAGTGCCGCACTTCCAGCGGTTCCGGGCCGTTGACGGTGATCACGTAGCTGATCCAGCCGCCGCGCTGGTACTGGCGCGGGCGGCCCATGCGGTCGTTGTAGTCGTCGGCCAGACGCGCGGCGCGCACATGCGGCGGCACGTTGCGCTGGTAGTCGTGCAGTTGCCGGCGCAGGCGCTTGCGGTAGACCAGCAGTTCGTCCAGCTCGCCGCCGAGGGTGCGGCGCACGTAGTCGCGCACATAGTCACGGTGCGGCTGGCGCCGGAAGATGCGCTGGTACAGCCCCTGCTGGAACTGCCGGGCCAGCGGCGACCAGTCGCTGCGCACGGTTTCCAGTCCCTTGTAGACCATCTCCTCGCTGCCGTCGGCGCGTATCGCCAGCCCGGCATAGCGCTTCTTGCTGCCTTCCTCGGTGCCGCGGATGGTCGGCATCAGGAAGCGGCTGAAGTGGGTTTCGTACTGCAGCTCCAGCGCGCTGTGCAGGCCGAAGCGGTCGCGCAAATGCGTGTGCCACCAGTCGTTGACGTGCTGCACCAGTTCCTGGCCGATGCGGTCGGCCTGCTCACGGGCATGCGCGCCGCCGAGCCAGACGAAGGTGGAATCGGTATCGCCATAGATCACCGCATAGCCCTTGGCTTCGACCAGCTCGCGGGTCTGGCGCATGATCTGGTGGCCGCGCAGCGTGATCGACGACGCCAGCCGCGTGTCGAAGAAGCGGCAGCCACTGGAGCCGAGCACGCCGTAGAAGGCGTTCATGATGATTTTCAGCGCCTGCGACAACGCCGCGTTGTGCGCGCGCTTGGCCGCCTCGCGGTTCTCGGAAATGCGCGCGACGATGGCCGGCAGGCAGTGCCGGCTGCGGGAGAAACGCGCGCCACGGAAGCCTTCCACCGACTGGCTGTCATCGGGCTGGCGCAGGCCTTCGATCAGGCCCACCGGGTCGATCAGGAAACTGCGGATGATCGACGGATACAGGCTCTTGTAGTCCAGCACCAGCACCGATTCGTACAGGCCCGGACGGGAATCCATCACGAAACCGCCGGGGCTGGCTTCGGGCGGCTTGTCGCCGATATTGGGCGCGACAAAGCCCAGCCGGTGCATCGGCGGCAGGTACAGATGGGTGAACGCGGCCACCGAGCCACCGCTGCGATCGGCCGGCAGGCCGGTGACGCTGGCGCGTTCCAGCAGGAAGTCCAGCAGTCCGGTCTTGGCGAAGATGCGCGTGACCAGTTCGCAGTCGCGCAGGTTGTAGCGCGCCAGCGCCGGCTTGTCCTCGGCGAACATGCGGTTGATCTCGTCCATGCGCTGGTACGGCGTGGCGATGTCCTTGCCCTCGCCGAGCAGGCTCTGCGCCACGCTTTCCAGGCTGAAGGATTCAAAGCTCCAGGTGGCCGAGCGCAGCGCCTCGATGCCGTCGATGATCAGCCGCCCCGCCGCCTCGGCGAAGTAGTGGTTGCGGCTGCCATGTTCGCGCCAGCCCATCACATCGCCGCCCCGGCCCAGCCGCAGCGGCACACCCAGCCGGCGCGCATGCTCGTGCAGCACGCGCAGGTCGAACTGCACCAGGTTCCAGCCGATGATCGCATCGGGGTCATGCCGCGCCAGCCACCGGTTGAGCGCTTCCAGCAGCTGCGCGCGGGTATCGCAGTAGTCGAGTCTGAAATCGACCTCCGCGCTGCGGTTGGGCGGGCCGAGCATGTACACCTGCCGCTCGCCGCAACCTTCCAGGGCAATGGAGTACAGCTCGCCGGTGGCGGTGGTCTCGATATCCAGCGATGCCAGCTTCAGTGTCGGGCGGTAGTCCGGGGCGGGCTTCATCCGCGCCTGGCGCAAACCGCCGTCCGCGTCCGCGGTACCGCCAAACCACACCGGAGCGGTGATGAAGCGCTCCATCAGGTAGCGCTCCGGCGGGCGGATATCGGCTTCGTAGACATCGATGCCGGCCTTGCGCAGGCGCTTTTCCAACGCCATCAACTGCCGGTGCTGGCGGGTATACAGCCCCAGCACCGGCCGATGCTGGAAGTCGCGCAGTGGCAACGGGCGCAGTTCGATGCCGCGCTCGTCCTTCAACAGCGCCGTGGCCGCCAGTCGCTGCGCTTCGGGAATGAACAGCACCGAGGCCTGCGGCGGCAGGCGGATCTGCCGCGGGCCGTCATCGGTGGCCAGCCAGAAGCTGACCTCGGTACCGGCCGGGGTATCGCGCCAATGCCGGGTCAGGACGAACCCCTGCTGTAACTCCACCACCGCAACCCTGCAACCGAAGAAGAAAGCGACTCTACGCGCCCGCCGCGCAGCGCATGCGACTGGCCGCACGCGGGATCGGCGGCCGGCTCAGCGCGCCCATTGCCACTGCAGGCCCACGGTAACGCTGCGGTCCGGGCCGGGCTCGTAGTAACGGCGGTTGCCGTCGTTGACGATCACCGAGCCGATGTAGCGCCGGTCCAGCACATTGTCCAGCCGTGCGAACGCGCGCAACGGGCCGCTGGCGGTGTTCCAGTGCCGCGCCAGTTCCAGGTTCAACAACGCATAGCCGGGCGCCCGGGCATCGCCCAGATCGTTGACCCCGACCGCGCTGGCGGCCACCGCTTCGGCCGCCCACTGCCACGACCCCGGCTGCCATTGCCAGCGCGCGAACCCCTGCTGCTGCGGCACGCCCGGCAGGCGCGTGCCCGCCGCCACCGGATTGCCCGGTTGCAGGCACGGGGCGGGCAAGCCGGTGCAGGTGAGGTAACCCTCGCGCACCGTGGCCTGCAGCCAGGTCCAGGCCAGCTGCAGCTCCTGCGCGGCACCGATGGGCTGCCGCCACTCCAGCTCCACGCCCTGGCGGCGGGTGGCACCGATATTGCGATAGCTGCTGCGGCCGCCGGCATTCACCGCCACCGCCAGCTCGTCGTCGCTGTCGGCGCGGAACAGCGCCAGCGCCAGCTGTGCGCCGCTCTGTGATCGCCACTTGCCGCCGAGCTCGTAATTGCGGCTGGTGGCTGATGCCAGATCCAGCGCCAGCCCGGCACCGCCATCGGCACGGTAGCCGAGCTCGTTGAAGGTCGGCGTCTCGAAGCCGCGCCCGGCCGAGGCGTACAGCCGCAGGTTGTCATCGGCATGGAACACCAGCCCGGCCACCGGCGTGGTTGCCGCGTAGTCGCGACGGCCGCTGTCATCGGGATTGGCCGCGGTGACGTAGCGATCCTCGGAGCGGAACCGCACCTGGCTGTGGCGCGCACCCAGCAGCACCGAGGCGCGTGGGCTGAACTGCCACCAGGCCTGCACGAACTGGTCGATGTTTTCGACCCGGTCCCGCTGGTCGCGGCGCAACCGCCCCTTGATCCCCAACGTGCTGCCGACGAAGTTCTCGTAACCGCTGCGATGCTGGCGCTGGCGGTCGGTATTGGCACCGAACACCAGCTCCAGCGGTTGCCCGGCCAGTGTGCCGTGCCAGGCCCAGCGCGCGTCCACGCCGCCGTAGCCGCTGTCCAGATCGATCACCCCGCCCGAGTGCAGCGGGCTGTTCTGCGGCCCCGGCGGGATCGCCAGGAACTGCTCGACCGCGCGTTGCCCGGCATAGCCCATCAGCCGCCAGGTCTGCCGCTCGCGCTCGAGTGTGTAGACCGCGCCGGCCTGCTGCTGCGCCACCGATTTGCGGGTGTTGTACTGCCGCGCCACCGCAGTGGCCTGGCGCGGGTTGCGGCGGACCTGCTCGCGGTCCAGGCCCAGCGGGTCCTGTGCCTGCGGTGCGTCGAAAACGTTGAACAACAGATCCAGCCGCTGCCCGGCGGCCAGATCGAATCCCAGCCGGGCGTTGAGCGATTCGCGCCGGGCGGCGCTGTGCTCACGCCAGCCGGCGGTACGGAAGTGGTTGGCGGCCACGTTGTAGCGCATCGCCGCGGCCTGGCCCTTGAGCTGCACACCGGTGCTGGAACTGGCATGGCTGCCGACGCTGCTGCGCAGCCGCCACGGATCACCGGCCTGGCCGTCGCCACTCCACAGCTGCAGCACGCCACCGGAAGAGTTGCCGTGCAGCGCCGAGAACGGCCCGCGCAGCACCTCGATGCGTTCGGCGCCAAGCAGGTTGAAATGCGCCAGTTGGCCCTGGCCGTCGGGCATCGTCGCCGGCACCCCGTCCACCAGCAGGCGCACGCCGCGCACCCCGAAGGTGGAGCGCGCGCCGAAGCCGCGGATCGACAGCTGCGTGTCCTGGGCGAAGTTCTGCCGCTCGCGCAGCAGCAGGCCCGGTACCCCGGCCAGCACTTCGGACACCAAGGCACCGCGGCCATTGGCGTCTTCCAGCGCCGTCACCGTGGTCAACGACGCGGGCAGGTCGAACGCCTCCACCGCGTGGACCCGCGCCGCTTCCACCTGCACCCGGTCCAGGGTCTGCGGCGAGGCCGCCTGCACCGCACCGGGCAAGGCCAGCAGCAGCCCGGGGAACACGAAAAACCGCTTACATGCTGTCATCGCGCAATGATCGCCGATACCGCGCGGCAACGGCAGCGGCCCGGCCCCGAAGTTCCAGCTGAAACGCCTGCGGCCACAGGCTTCCAGCCCTGTTAGGATGGTGCGGTTCTGTGCGCCGGAGCGTCCGCGCCAGGCATCCCCCTCCCACCACTTGATACGAGTATCGCCGTGTCCTTCTTTGCAAACGTGGAACAGGTTCCAGGCGACCCGATTCTGGGTCTGACCGAGGCATACAACGCTGACAACCGTCCGACCAAGGTCAACCTTGGCGTGGGCATCTACTACGACGAAGAAGGCCGTATCCCGCTGCTGCGCGCCGTCAAACAGATCGAGCAGCAGCTGGCCGCCGACGCCAAGCCGCGCGGCTACCTGCCGATCGATGGCCTGGCCACCTACACCAGCGCCACCCGCGAGCTGGTGTTCGGCAAGGAGTCGGAACTGGTCGCTGCCGGCCGCGTCGCCACCACCCAGACCGTGGGCGGTTCCGGCGCGCTGCGCGTGGGCGCCGAGCTGCTGGCGCAGACACTGCCGCACGCCACCGTGGCCATCTCCAACCCGAGCTGGGAAAACCACCGCGCGGTGTTCACCGCCGCCGGTTTCAAGGTCGTCGACTACACCTATTTCGACGCCGCCAGCCACGGCCTGGACTTCGACGGCATGCTCGCCGATCTGGCCAAGCTGGAACCGGGCACCACCGTGCTGCTGCACGCCTGCTGCCACAACCCGACCGGTGCGGACCTGACCGAAGCGCAGTGGAAGCAGGTCGCCGCGCTGCTGAAGGAACGCCAGCTGTTCCCGTTCATCGACATGGCCTACCAGGGCTTCGACAAGGGCATCGCCGAGGACGGCGTGGCCGTGCGCATTGTCGCCGAAGCCGGCATCGACAGCTTCATCGTCGCCAACTCCTACTCCAAGTCGTTCTCGCTGTATGGCGAGCGCGTGGGCGGGTTGTCGGTGGTGGCCGCCACCGCCGCGCAGACCAAAGCGGTGCAGTCGCACATCAAGCGCATCATCCGCACCATCTACTCCAGCCCGTCCACCCACGGTGCCGCACTGGTCGCCGGCGTGCTCGGCAGCACCGAACTGCGCGCGATGTGGGAAGAAGAGCTGGGCCAGATGCGCAACCGCATCCACCACCTGCGCGCCGAGCTGGTGGCCAAGCTGGCCGAGCAGGGTGCGCCGCAGTACAGCTTCATCCAGCAGCAGGCCGGCATGTTCTCCTATTCCGGCCTGAGCCGCGCCCAGGTGGACACGCTGCGTGACGAGTACGGCATCTACGCCGTCGGCACCGGCCGCATCTGCGTGGCCGCACTGAGCCAGAAGAACCTGGACTACGTGGCCAAGGCGGTGTGCGCGGTCAGCCGTAGCTGATCGACTGCCGCCATTGCACAAAAAAGCCCGGGCCTGCCCGGGCTTTTTTGTGGCCACCACGAAAGACGCATCCGTCAGCCGGTCACGCCCCAGGTCACCAGCACCGCGGCCAGCACCATCGCCGCCAGGCCGATGGCGACCCCGGCGCCGTAACGCGCCCCACCACTGGCGAAGGCCAGCACCGACTTGGACAGTGATGCCGAAGCCAGCAACGCCACCACGCCCCAGCGCGCCTGGCCTAGCTCCAGCCCGCCGGAGGCGGTGAGCGCGGCGATACTGGCCGCCGCCGCATGCAGCTCGGCCAACGCCGCAAGGGTGGCACCGGTGAGCGCACCGGCCTGCCCGAACAGTTGCCGCAACCCCTCCGACAGCAGCAGCACCACCGCAATGGCCAGCGCGATCATCAACGCATGGCGCAGCTGGAAGGCGCTGCTCGCCGGCCCCTGCGGTACCGTTTCATCGGCCACATGCCGCAGGCCCAGCGCCGAACCGGCCAGCAGTGTCAGCGCCGCCGCCAGCAGTGGCCAGGCGGTGGCGCGCAGCAGCTCGATCGAACTGGTGCCGATGACCGCCGCAAACAGCAGCAACGACGCCAGATTGGCCAGCAGCGCCGCCGCCACCGACGGCAGCACCAGCGCC
>DDVW01000047.1 GCA_002345545.1 Stenotrophomonas sp. UBA2302
GCCGCCGCCACCGACGGCGGCACCAGCGCCGGCGCGGCGCGGCAGCTGCGGCCGAAGCCGGCCACCGCCGCCGTGGAGGAGGCGAAACCGGAGAAGAAACCGGCCACCGGCAATCCCCAGCGCGCCCCCACCGCCCGCAGCGCGACATGCCCGAGCATGCCCACGGCCATCACCAGCACCACGATCTGCCACAGCTTGGACGGCACCAGCACGCCCCACGGGTCCACCGCGGTATCCGGCAGCAGTGGCAGCACCACCAGCGCACAGGCGGCCAGCAGCAGCGCATCGCGCATTTCCTGGTCGCTGATCCATTCACGGCTCAGCCGCGCCAGCGGCGCCTTGGCCCACAACAGGATCGCCACCACCACGCCCAGTGCTGCGGCCAGTGCCGGTTGCTGCAGGGACAGACCGCCCAGCAGCACGGTGGTCAACAGCGCGATCTCGCCGGTCAGGCCCGGGTCCTGGCGGGCGGTGATGCGATAGCTGGTCCACGCCAGTACCGCCACCGACAACAGCGCCGCCACGAACACCGCCTGGCCCAGCAGCAGTGCCGCAGCGCCCAGCAACGCCGTCAGCGTATGGGTGCGCACCCCCGCCTGCAGACTGTGCCGGCCACCGTGCTGGCGCTCGCGCACCGCGCCGACCAGCAGGCCGATGCCCAAGGCGGTCAACAGACCGTGCGTGACCTGGTTCCAATCCATCGTGATCTCCCGGCAAGGTCCTGCATGGTACGGGGCCTGTGGATAAAGCCAATGTCCGCAGCACCGGTCCGGCACCGTTTATCCACAGCCGGCGGTGGAGGCGAGGGTGGGGGCGCGTTGTCCACCCTTGTCCAGCCAACGTCAGAATTTGACCGAGACTCGAAAAAAACCGGCCCAGCCATGACAATAGCGGTCCCATTTTTCCCAAGGCAGTTGCCGTCCATGTCCCGTACATCGTTGACCCGCTTCCTGATCGAAGAACAGCATACCCAGCGCATCAGCGCCAACCTGCGCCAGCTGGTGGCGGTGGTGGCACGGGCCTGCACCAGCATCTCGATCGCGGTGAGCAAGGGCGCGCTGGGCGGCGTGCTCGGCGATGCCGGCACCGGCAACGTGCAGGGCGAGGCGCAGAAGAAGCTGGACGTGATTTCCAACGACATCCTGCTTGAAGCCAACGCCTGGGGCGGCCATCTGGCGGCCTGCGCCTCGGAGGAAATGGACCACAGCCAGCCGATGCCGGCCGAATATCCCCACGGTGATTTCCTGCTGCTGTTCGATCCGCTGGATGGCAGCTCCAACATCGACGTGAACGTCTCCGTCGGCACCATTTTCTCGGTGCTGCGCGCACCCAAGGGTGTGGATAAGCCTGGGGATGAGCACTTCCTGCAGGCCGGCACCGAGCAGGTCGCGGCCGGCTACTGCATCTACGGGCCGAGCACCATGCTGGTGCTGACCTTGGGCCATGGCACCCATGCGTTCACCCTGGACCGGGAGACCGGCGAGTTCGTGCTGACCCAGCGCGACATGCAGATCCCGGCCGATACCCAGGAGTTCGCCATCAACATGTCCAACCAGCGCCACTGGGAAGCGCCGATGCAGGACTACGTGGTCGACCTGCTGGCCGGCAAGGAAGGCAGCCGCGGCAAGAACTTCAACATGCGCTGGATCGCCTCGATGGTGGCCGACGTGCACCGCCTGCTCACCCGCGGCGGCATCTTCATCTACCCGTGGGACAGAAAGGACCCGTCCAAGGCCGGCAAGCTGCGCCTGATGTACGAGGCCAACCCGATGGCGATGCTGGTCGAGCAGGCCGGCGGTGCCGCCACCAATGGCCGCCAGCGCATCCTCGACATCGCCCCGGAGCAGCTGCACCAGCGCGTGCCGGTGTTCCTCGGCAGCCGCAACGAAGTGGCCGAAGCCACCCGCTACCACACCGAGTTCGACGCCAAGACCGCCTGAAGCAGGCTCCAGCCATGGCTGTCATCCGCATGCGGGCCATCTCCCGCGTGCGGACTGCGTGTGCATGGATAGAATGGCGTCGGCATGCAGCCACCGCGTGCGGCCACATCAACCGCAATGACAAGGACACGTCCAATGCGCACTCACGGTACGGTCGTACGCTGGAACGAAGCGCGCGGCTTCGGCTTTGTCCGTCCTGCCGGCAAAGATCTCGAGTTGTTCATCCATATCTCGGCATTTCCACGCGGCGGACCGGCCCCCTGCGTCGGTGAGTTGATCTCGTTCGAGATCGACACCTCCGCTGAGAAGCCTCGAGGCATCAACGTGCAGCGCACGGCGGCACTGCAGCCCAAGGCCACATCCCGGACAGCCCGTTCCAGGCAACCCAAGCGCTCATTTCCGATCCTGTCGTGGATGGCTGGCGCACTGGTTGTCGTCATTGCCGTCACTCTGCTGCTGCCACGCCTGACCCCCTTGCTGTCGGCGACATCTGCGATGACGGCAACGGGCAGCAAGGACAACGCCCGTCCCTCCCAGCAATCCACGCCCCGCTATCGCTGTGATGGACGCACCCATTGCTCGCAGATGACTTCATGCGCGGAGGCTACCTGGTTCATCCGGAATTGCCCGTCCACCCAGATGGATGGCGATGGCGATGGTGTCCCCTGCGAAACCCAGTGGTGCAACTGAGCACCGTCTCCAAGTTATCTGGGTGACAGCCAAGCCCGCCCCGGAAAAACTTCCTGGATCAGAACAGTTCCCCCTGCGGCGACGGCTTCTTCGGCGGCAGCGGGGCGATGAACTTGCTGCAATCCAGCCATGGCCACTGCTGGCGCGAGGCGTTGAAGCCCAGCCGCTTGCTGGCGAGTTTGAAACGGTTGGCCAGCAGGTCGGCGTAAGTGCCTTCACCGCGCATGCGCTTGCCGAAGCGGCTGTCGTAGTCCTTGCCGCCGCGCAGCTGGTTGAGGGTGCTCATCACATGCTCGGCACGCTGTGGATGGTGCGCCTGCAACCAGTCGCGGAACAGTGGCGCCACTTCATACGGCAGCCGCAGCAGCACATAGCCGGCACTGCCCGCGCCGGCCTCGCGGGCGGCTTCCAGCACCGATTCCAGCTCGGCGTCGTTGATCCACGGAATCACCGGCGCGACCATCACCCCGACCGGGATGCCGGCCTCGCCCAGCCGTCGCATCGCCCGCAAGCGTGCGTGTGGTGCCGAGGCGCGCGGTTCGAGTTTGGCCGACAGATGCGGATCCAGCGAGGTCACCGAGAAGTGCACGCTCACCAGCTGCTGCGCGGCCAGCGGCGCCAGCAGGTCGATGTCGCGTTCGACCAGTGCGTTCTTGGTGATCAGCGAGAACGGATGTCTGGTTTCGGCCATCACCTCGATCAGCTGGCGGGTAATCCCCAGCTTGCGCTCGATCGGCTGGTAGGCATCGGTATTGATGCCCAGCGCGATCGGTTGCGGCACGTAGCCGGGCCGGGCCAGTTCACGGCGCAGCAGCTCGGCGGCATTGGTCTTGGCGAAGATCCTGGTTTCGAAATCCAGGCCCGGCGACAGGTTGAGGTAGGCATGGGTGGGTCGGGCGAAGCAGTAGGAGCACCCGTGCTCGCAGCCGCGATAGGGATTGACCGACTGGTTGAAACCCACATCCGGCGAGGTGTTGCGGCTGATGATGCTGCGCGCGGTTTCCGCACGCACGTCGGTACGCAGGCGTGGTGCGGCGAACTCCTCGCTCCCGTCCACCGCCCAGCCGTCATCGACCGCTTCGGTGGTCCGGGTTTCGAAACGGCCGGGCAGGTGGCTGCTGCTGCCGCGGCCCTTGATCGGGGTCGGTGTGTGCATGCGCCTACGCTAGCGCGCCGCCGTCGCATCTGTCGCGACCGTGTGCTTCAGCAAGGTGACAACCGCATCCTGCACACCGCCTGTGGCTAGAATCGCCCCATGCACGACACCCTCCATTCCCTGTGGACATCCCTGTCCTCCATCACCTGGCTGACCGAAGCACTGGTCATCACCTACGTGGTCTACCTGCTGCTGCTGGCCTGCTTCATCGTGCTGCAGAAACGCGAGCCGGTGGCCACGCTGAGCTGGCTGCTGTCGCTGGCGGCGCTGCCGTATATCGGCCTGCTGGTGTTCTACCTGTTCGGGCCGCAGAAGATCACCCGCCAGCGCCTGCGCCGCGGCCGTTCGCGCGAAGGCATGAGCACCTACAGCCTCGTGTGCCCGCCGGATGAGCACTGCGACGAACTGACGCGGGTAGGGCAGGCCACCACCGGCCTGGCGCCCAGCACCGCGACCGGGGTGGACTGGCTGGTGGACGGTGCGGCCACCTATGCGGCGATCCTGGCGGCCATCGCCGGCGCCCGCCGCCATGTGAACCTGGAGTACTACATCTTCGAACCCGACCATGCCGGCACCGCCCTGCGGGATGCGCTGGTCGCGCGCGCGCGCAGCGGTATCAAGGTACGGCTGCTGCTCGACGCGGTTGGGTCATCGAAGATCAAGCGGCGTTTCCTGCAACCGCTGCTGGACGCCGGCGGCGAGGTCGCGTGGTTCCATCCCCAGCAGCTGCTCAAGCCGTTCAAGCGCCCCTGGCTGAACCTGCGCACCCACCGCAAGCTGGTCATCGTCGATGGCGAAGTCGCCTTCACCGGTGGCATCAACATCACCGATGCCGAAGACGAAAGCCGCAATGCCGATGCCTACCGCGACCTGCACATGCGTATCCGCGGCCACGTCGTGCACAACCTGCAACTGGTGTTCCTGGAAGACTGGATCTACGCCACCGGCCAGGACAATACGCGTTTCGAACAGGCCGACCTGTTCCCCGCCAACGTGCCGGCGCGCGCGCAGGGGAGCATCAATGCGCAGGTGCTGATCTCCGGGCCGGACTCGGCATGGGAGCCCATCCACCGCCTGCACGTGGCCGCCATCCACGAGGCCCGGCACCGGGTCTGGCTGGTCACCCCGTACTTCGTCCCCGGCGAGGCCGCGCGCATGGCGCTGACCTCGGCGGCCCTGGGCGGGCTGGACACGCGCCTGCTGGTCCCCCGGCAGAGTGACTCGTGGCTGGTCACCCTGGCCGCACGCTCCTACTACAACGAGCTGCTGGAGGCGGGGGTACGCATCTACGAATACGGTCCGCGCATGCTGCACAGCAAGGCCTTCATCGCCGATGACGACACCTGCATCGTCGGCACCGCCAATTTCGACCACCGCAGTTTCCGGCTGAACTTCGAGCTGTCGATGATGTACACCGATCGCACGCTGACACGGCAGCTGGATGCCATCCTCCGCGCCGAGTTCGAACGGGCGACCGAGGTGAAACCCGAGCGGGTGCGTTCACTCTGGCGCCACCGCCTGCCGGAAGCCTTCGCACGGCTGGCCTCGCCGCTGCTTTGAAGCGGCCGCGGCCGACGTGGAACCCCGACCACCGACGCCGTTACACTTCACTGCTGGAAGGGGAGGTCATCATGTACTGGTTGTTCCTGCTGCTCGCGCTGGGGGCGTTCCTGCTCGCCATTTCCACCACGCAGGCCTGGCTGCTGGCGCTGGCACTGCTGGCGGCGCTGGTGTTCATGCTGCTGTGGGTGAGGGGCCTGTACATCGCCCGCGTCGGCGGCGTCATCTCCGCCACCCCGCGCGCCCTGCATCCGGCCGAGCTGCAGGCACTGCGCGAGAAGTACCGTACCGGCGCCGCAGCGGCACCGGACCATTCCCGGGAGCAGTCGCCGTCATGACCCAGCTCAGTGTCAACGTCAACAAGATCGCCGTGCTGCGCAACTCCCGCGGTGGCGGCGATCCGGATGTGGTGCGCGCGGCCATGACCTGCCTGCGCGCCGGTGCACACGGCATCACCGTGCATCCGCGTCCGGACCAGCGCCACATCCGCGCCGATGATGTCTATGCCCTGTCCGAACTGACCTGCCAGCACGGCGTCGAATTCAATATCGAAGGCAACCCGTTCGCGCCGCCCCGGCCCGGCTATCCCGGATTGCTGGCGCTGTGCGAGCAGACCCGCCCCGCGCAGGTCACCCTGGTGCCGGACGGCGACGGCCAGCTGACCTCCGATCACGGCATCGATTTCAGCCGCGATGGCGAACGCCTGCGGCCACTGATCGCCACCCTCAAGCAGTACGGCTGTCGCGTGAGCCTGTTCGTGGATGCCGGCAATCCGGATATCGCGCAGGCCGCGGCGCTGGGCGCCGACCGTGTCGAGCTCTATACCGGTCCCTATGCCGAAGCCTTTGTCGAAGGTGACCTGCCGGCAACGCTGGCCCTGTTCAGCGATGCCGCCCGTCGCGCCCAGGCTGCCGGTCTGGGGGTCAACGCCGGCCATGACCTGTCGCAGGACAATCTGGGCACCTTCCTCGGCGAGGTGCCGGATGTGCTGGAGGTCTCCATCGGCCACGCGCTGATCAGTGAAGCGCTGTACGAGGGGCTGGAAGCCACCGTCGGCGGCTATCTGGCCGCGATCGCCGCAGCGCGGCCGCACGACGCCTGAAAGCAGCGGGCACGTGATCCACCGGTCGCGCTGATCCTCGCTGCAACCGGAGCCTGATCGAATCCCCCGGGCAACGGGTCCGGCCGCGCCGTCGACGCGAATCCACGGACGTCTTTATCCACATAAAAAACGCCCCCGATTGCTCGGGGGCGTCTTCCAGTCGCGTCATGACTTGGTATTACGTCACTGCACGAAACCGATCTTGATCATCCGGGCGTTCTTGGCCTGGGCCAGAATCTTGGCCATGACCTCGTACTCCGAATCCGGATTGGCGTCGATGCGAAGCTCCGGCTGGTTGGTCGGATCCTTCTGCACTTCCTCTTCCATCCGCTGCTGCAGCTCGGACACGTTTACCGGACTGTTGTTCCAGTAGACCTGGTTGCTGGCGTCCACCCGCAGGTCGATCGGCGGCGGCGGTTCCTTCAGCTGCGGCGGCGGGTTGATGACCCGCTGCGGCAGGTCCACGGCGATCGGATACGTCATGATCGGCGCGGTCACGATGAAGATGATCAGCAGCACCAGCATCACGTCCACGAGGGGCGTGACGTTGATGTCGGCCATGGGGCCCTTGTTTCCACCACTACTGAAAGACATGGCTTATTGCCCCTTTTCTTTGGTGGCAACGAAACCGACGTCCAGCATGCCCTGGCCCTGCGCGATCTTGGTCACTTCGTTGATCACTTTCATCTTGGTGGTCCTGTCACCACGCAAGTTGAGCGGCGGCTGCGGCGTCTGCTGTGCCGCGGTCGCGAAGCGTGATTCCAAGGTCTCCTTGGAGACCTCTTCATCGTTCCAGTAGATCGAGCCGTCTTCCTTGACTGCCACGGTGATCGGGCTCATACGCTTTTCGGCGTCCTCTGAATTGATATTCAGATTGGCCTGCGGCAGCTCGACCTGGACCTTGTGGGACATCAGGGGAGCCGTGATGATGAAGATGATCAGCAGCACCAGCATCACGTCCACGAGGGGCGTGACGTTGATGTCGGCCATGGGGCCGCTGCTGTTGTCACTACTGAAAGCCATAACGGGCTCCGTCTATATCGTTGCGAGGACTGCTTGGCTTGCCGGATCAGCGAACGCGCGAACCGGTGGCGAAGAAGTCGTGCAGATCGTGCGCGAAGGTGTCGAACTTGCTGACGGTCGCGCTGTTGATCTTGCTGAAGAAGTTGAAGGCGAACACGGCCGGGATAGCCACGAACAGACCGATCGCGGTCATGATCAGGGCTTCACCCACCGGGCCGGCAACGGCGTCGATCGAGGCCGAACCGGTGGCACCGATCTTGATCAGCGCGCCGTAGATGCCCCACACGGTACCCAGCAGACCCACGAACGGCGCGGTCGCACCGACGGTGGCCAGCAGGATCATGCCACCCTGCAGGTTGTTGGATTCACGGGTCACCGCCTGACGCAGGGCACGGTCAACGAACTCCGAGCGGCTCAGCGATTCGGAAGTACCGGCCTGCTGGTGGTGGGCGGCCGCCTGGGCAGCATCCAGGGCGATCTTGGAGAACGGCTCGGAAGCCGGCTGTTCTTCCATTGCACGGATGGCGTCCTGTGCGTTCGGTGCATCCCAGAACAGGCCCGGCACGCGTGCGGCGGCGGACTTCAGACGGGTGCTGCGGAAGATGTTGATGACGGTCCAGTACCAGGACATGGCCGACATGAACACCAGAGTCAACAGCACCACCCACGAAACGGCGAACTCACCCGGCTGGGAAGTCATTTCGTGGAGCAAGTGCTCGAAACCCATCTGCGAGAGGGCGTTGTTTGCGTTGCCCCCGGCAGCAGCGGCGATGAAAATTTCCTGCAGCATGACGCTTACCTTTGTTGTGTGTGGTGTTAAAGGGTGTTGCTAAAGTGACCTGTTCCGGTGGCGGCCGCGCCGGCCGCCACGTGGATCAGCTCAGCGCAAAGTTGACCGGGACGCGGACGCGACCAGCTGCCTTCGTTCCACCGCTCTGGGCGGGATTGAACTTCCACTTGCGCGCCGCTTCCATTGCAGCTCGGTCGAGATCGCGGTTGCGACTGGACTTCTCGACAGACACATTGGTGACGTTGCCGTTGGCATCGACATCAATGATCAGGATGACCTCGCCCTGGATACCGGCACGGAAAGCGGCCGGCGGGTAACGCGGCGGGTTCATGTTCTTGGACGAGATGTCCACGCTGGCCTGGATGTCGACCGGCGGAGCCGGCGGCGCAGGCGGAGCCGGCGGCGTCACCACGTCATTCGGACGCGGTTCCGGCACGTCGACCACCGGGGCTTCCGGCGGCGGCGGCAGCGGCGAGGGCTTCGGCGGGGCCAGGTTCTTGACCGGCGGCGGCGGGGTGTCCTGC
>DDVW01000069.1 GCA_002345545.1 Stenotrophomonas sp. UBA2302
TCAGTTGGGAGAAGAACCTTTCTTTTCATGCCACGGCGTCATGCCATGGAAACCGGCCACACCGCTTTGCAGAGCATAGAAAACAGGAAGGGCAGCCAACGGCTGCCCTTCTGCCTTTCAACTTTGACGACCAGCGTCCGGCAAGCACTGCACTTACTCGGCCAGCATCTTCTGCATGACCTCGCGCGCCGGACCGGCCAGCTTGGGGTTTTCCAGTGCGAAACGGATCGTCGCTTCCACCAGTCCCAGATGCGTGCCGCAGTCAAAACGGGTGCCTTCAAACCGATAGGCGTCCACCTGCTCGGTCTTGAGCAGCTGCGCGATCGCATCGGTCAGCTGGATCTCGCCGCCGGTACCTGTCCCGGTTGCTTCCAGCAACTCGAAGATCTTCGGGCTGAGCACGTAACGCCCCACCACCGCCAGATCACTCGGCGCATCCTCGGGCCTGGGCTTCTCGACGATCTGGGTGATATGGCCCTTGCGGCCATCAAACTTGTCAGTCGCCACGATGCCGTAGCTGCCGGTCTTGTCATGCGGCACGTCTTCCACCGCAATGACACTGGCGCCGCTGACGGCGTTGAGGTCGGCCATCTGCTTGAGCGCGCCGTCGCCACGGTTCCAGATCAGGTCGTCCGGCAACAACACCGCGAACGGTTCGTCCCCGACGACAGCCTTCGCACACAGCACCGCATGCCCCAACCCCAGTGCTTCAGCCTGGGTCACGAATACCGCACGCACGCCTTCCGGCAACACATGACGGATCTGCTCCAACTGTTCGATCTTGCCTGCGCGCTCGAGCTTCTGCTCCAGCTCATAGGCCTTGTCGAAGTAATCGGCCACCGCATGCTTGTAGCGGTTGGTGATGAAGATCAGCGTGTCACATCCCGCCTCGATCGCCTCGTCCACCGCGTACTGGATCAACGGCCGGTCAATGATCGGCAGCATTTCCTTGGGAATGGTCTTGGTTGCCGGCAAAAACCGGGTTCCCAGACCCGCTACCGGGAAAACCGCCTTTTTCACGCACCTCACACTCTCTGGCATCAATTTTTCCTTCCAGCTTCCTTGATGGGAAATGCAACTATCTTGGCACTTGTACTGTGTACCACCGGCGAGTCCAGTGGCCTGTATTCCGGAACCGTGGCTCTCAGAACGGAATGCAAGGTCGTCAGATCGTAGGAGGCCACTGCCCTCCTCAACTCGGCTACATTGCCCAGCACCTGCTCTGCGGAAAATTCGCGTGCTCCAGCTTCCAGGACTTTGGCGTGGGTTGTCGGGCGGCAGTTCTCGTCCGTGTAGAACAAGGTCTCATGCAGTTTCTCGCCTGCCCGCAGCCCGGTGTAGACAATGGGAATGTCGACACCCGGCACCTTGCCTGCCAGACGGATCAACTGTTCGGCCAAGTGCCGGATAAGCACCGGCTCCCCCATGTCCAGCATGTAGATCGCACCACGGGAGGAGGAGGCAGCCGCCTGCAGGATCAGCAGGCAGGCCTCGGGAATGGTCATGAAGTACCGGGTGACGTCAGGGTGGGTCACGGTGACCGGCCCTCCCCGGGCAATCTGCTCGCGGAACAGCGGCACCACACTGCCCACCGAACCCAGCACATTGCCAAAGCGCACGGTCACGAAACGGGTGGTGTCACTGCGCCGGTCCAGACTCTGGCAGATCAGCTCCGCGTAGCGCTTGGTTGCACCCAGGGAATTGGCCGGATCCACCGCCTTGTCGGTGGAAATGAAAACAAACTTCTCCACCCCGCGCTCCACGCAGGCAGCGGCCACGCACTCGGTAGCCAACGTGTTGTTGCGCACCGCCTCACGCAGCTGCCCCTCAAGCAGCGGCACCTGCTTGTATGCAGCCGCGTGGAAAACCGTGTCTGGCTGATAGCTGTCCAGCGCATGGCGGATGACCGCAGGATCACCGCAGTCTCCGAGCACCCCCTGTACCTGCAGGTCCGGAAAATTCCGACGCAATTCGGACTGGATGTTGATCATCAGCAATTCGCTGATCTCCACCACCACAATCCGGGCAACACCATGACGCGCGCACTGGCGGCACAATTCCGAGCCGATGGAACCACCACCGCCGGTAACCAGCACGGTCCGGCCCCGCAACCAGCCGCGGATCAGTTCCCAATCCGGCAGGATCGGCTTGCGCCCGAGCAGGTCCTCGATGGCCACCTCCTTCAACTGCCCCGGCACCGTTTTTCCCTCGAGCACATCGGTGAGTCGCGGCACGGTACGGAACGGCAGGCCGGTGCTTTCACACAAGCCCACCACGCGCTGCATGCCGGCGGCATCCAGCGTGGGAATGGCGATGACCAGCAACTTCGCATCGGTCTCCCTGGCGACGAGGACAACATCATCCAGGGTGCCGAGAATCGGGGCACCGTGCAGTATGGCTCCCTGCAGGTGCGGGGAATCATCCAGCAGCCCGACCGGTTCGTAATCACCGGAGCGGCGCAGATCCTTGACCAGTGACTCGGCCGCCTGCCCGGCGCCCAGCACCAGAACGCGACGCGCGCGCGCATCGGAATTGAGCGCCTGGTAGTCCTTCCACGACCGGTACATCAGCCGGGGGGCACCCAGCAGCGCCGACAGGGCGAAGGGGTAAACCAGCAGCACGGAGATGGGCACTCCTTCCAACCGGCGGAACGAGAGCACCACCACGATCAGCAGCAGGCCGACAAACCCCGCTTTGAAAATATTGACCAGATCGGCAATGCTGGCAAAGCGCCAAAGTCCTCTGTACAGCCCCACCTTCCAGAAGGCGAAAGCCTGCAACGCCAGCGCCACCAGCACGTTGAATGAAAACCAGGGTTGCGGCGGCGGGGAGGGCAACAGTGCGTAACGGCCGGCAAACAGCAACTGCCAGCACAGCCAGACCATCAGCAGGTCATGGAGCATCACCGCGTGCCGCAACAGGCCGCCAGAAAATCGCTCGCGCCAGGGTGTCATGTTCAGCGTCATCCTTATGAAGGCAGCCGTGCCCGCAGGGAGATCCAGATCACCATACCTGCCAGCAACCAGAGCACACTTGCAGTCCACCCCCAAGCCAGGGGGAGCTGAGAGAAAAACAGGGCGATTGTAAGCCCGAGCACACTGAAGGTTCCGTAACCCAGCGTGACCACGGTGTGACCTGCGCCGCGCTTCACAAATCGCTGGTAGAGATGCTGGGTATGGGCCTGCATCCAGGCCTCACCGTTGAACATCCGCAACAGCAGTGTGAAGCCTGCATCAACAAGAAAGGCGGCCGGCAACACCAGCCAGAGTCCCGGCGCCACCTCGGTAGTACACAGGCCCAGCGCAATGATGGCCGCGACCAGATAGCCCAGCGCGCCGCTGCCGACATCCCCCATGAATATCCGTGCGCGCGGAAAATTGAAGGGAAGAAATCCGAAGCAGCCGGCCGCCAGCAGCCAGCCGGCCAAGGACAACGGTGCCGGCAACAACAGCCCCGCCCCGATCCCTACCAGGATCGCCTGCGTGGTTGCCAGACCGTTGATCCCATCCATGAAGTTCCAGATGTTGATCAACGAAACCGTCAGACCCGAGCAAAACACCGCCTTCAGCAGGCTGCCGGTCGCGACCCAGACCAGTCCGCCAAGCAGAAGCGCGGCCAGCAGATGGACGCAAAGGCGCGTAAGCGCTGGCAATGGGCGGTGATCGTCCCACCAGCCGATACCTGCCACCAGCAACAATCCCAGCGCAAAAACCAGCAGTGAGGCGGTAGCGGCAGGAAAAACGACCACCGCAACAGCGCATGCCAGCAACTGCGACACGACGATGGCGATACCTCCGCCACGTGGCGTGGACACCTGATGGCTGCGCCGCGCGCCGGGAAGGTCCATCAACTGGCGCCAATGCGCGTAATGGATCGCCCCCCACGTCAGCAGGGCCGCGGAGAGGGAGGTCAGTGCCAGCAGAAGCAGATACCTGGCTTGCACGCGTCAAAGCACCGCGAAGTTGAGCAGTGGCTTCACCGTCCCCCATTCTTTGCAGCTGGGGCACTGCCAGTGGTGGGTACGCGCCCCGAATCCGCAGCGGGTACAGCGGTAGGCCGGATTCCGTACCAGCAGCTGATCGGTGATGTGCTTCAGGTCCTGCAGCGTCGCCACCGGATCCGCGCCCTCGGCCAGAGTCAGGTCGATAAGCGCCGACTCCCCACGCACCGACGGCCGGTCCTTTAGTTGCCGGCCCAGATAGGCCCGTGCCGGCGCGGTGCCTTCCTGTTCTTCCATCAGGCGGGTCAACGCCAGCACCGGCGCGATACCACGATAGTGCTCGGTCATTTCCGCAAGGAACGCACGGGCACCGGCGATGTCACCGACATTGCGGTAGTTCTGCAGCAATTGCGGCAGGATCTCCGGCAGGTAGTCCGGATCATTGCGCGCAGCGCGCTCGAATGCCCGCACCGCCGCTTCATCATGGCCGAAGTCGCTTTCCAGGCGGCCCTCGATGATGCCGGCCCGCACACTCATCGCATCGGCAGCGTTGGCACGGATGATTGCCGCACGCGCCTCTTCCAGGCGACCCGCGGCACGGTGGCGCTCGGCCAGCTCGCATTCGAACTGCCCGATCAGTTTGCCCATCGGCTCGCCGGTGACTTCCTCATAACGGGTGGCGTTCTCGATCGCCTTTTCCCAGTCACGCTCGGACTGGTAGATGCCGATCAGGTGCTTGAGCGCCTGCGGCGCACGCTGGTCCAGTTCCGCAAGTTCAGTGAACACGGTTTCGGCACGGTCCAGTAAGCCGGACTTCATGTAGTCCTCACCCAGCGCCAGCAGCGCCTGCACCCGCTGCGCATCGCTCAGGTCGTTGCGGCTGACCAGCCCCTGGTGCAAACGGATGGCACGATCCACCTCGCCCCGTCGGCGGAACAGGTGTCCCAGCGCGACCTGCGTTTCAAAGGTTTCCTTGTCCAGCTCGGCGATATGCAAAAACAGTTCGATCGCCTTGTCCGGCTGCTCGTTGAGCAGATAGTTCAGGCCACGGAAGTAGGTGCTTGAGAGCCGGCTGACCTGGTTTTCACTGTGCCGCTGACCACCACGACGGCCAATCACCCAGCCGCTGATCGCGGCAATCGGCAGGAACAGGAAAAACCAGAACCACTCACTGATAAAGGCCATCTGCGATCAACGCTCATCGAAAGGTGAAGGAGATTGCACGGGCGCCGCCGGCTCGGCTCCAGCCGCTATCGCGGCCTTGTTCGCGCGTCTCAGCCGGGCGTAAAGGGGAATGACCAGTCCAGCCATCACCATACCGCCTCCCACCAGGGCGCCCAGCAGCAGCGAACCGATGATGGCGATGCCCGAAGTGGTCTTCAGTACCCAGAAGGCGAAGCTGATTTCAATCGGCCGCGAGTTGAGCGAGCCAATCACCAGGCCGCCGACCAGCACCGCCAGCAGCAGCAACAAACGAACAGCCTTCATGCGGCCATACACTCCCGGAACAGAAGTCCGTAGCTTACCGTCCGCCACATGCAGGCGGCGACAGGATTCAAGCCGGATTGCTTTCCAGCGGCATCACATCACTGACACGCTCACGCAACTCCTTGCCAGGCTTGAAGTGCGGGACATGCTTGCCTGGCAGCGCGACCGACTCACCCGTCTTCGGGTTGCGGCCCATGCGCGGCGGGCGGTAATGCAGGGAAAAACTGCCGAAACCACGGATCTCGATACGCTCACCCGAGGCCAGCGCCCCGCCCATCATTTCCAGCAATGTCTTCACCGCCAGATCGACATCGTCCGCCTTCAGATGCGCCTGATGGCGTGAAAGGATTTCGATCAGTTCGGACTTGGTCATTGCGTACTCGTCAATGGCAGGGTCTTACCCTGAAACGGCCCGGATTCAAGTCCGGGCCGTCCAGGTCACATCACAACAGCCGCCCGATTACTCGGACTTGTTGTTCAGCTGCGCACGCAGCAGCGCACCGAGGCTGGTGGTGCCGGTCGCCGCTTCGGTCGAGGTCTTGTTGAACTCGGCCAGTGCTTCGGCGGTTTCGGCTTCGTCCTTGGCCTTGATCGACAGCTGCAGGCTGCGGCCCTTGCGGTCCATGCCCACGAACTTGGCTTCGATCTTGTCGCCCACCTTCAGGTGCTGGCTGGCGTCGTCGATACGGTCGTGGGAGATGTCGCGGGCCATCACGTAGCCCTCAACGCCCTCGCCCAGGTCGATCACGGCACCCTTGGCGTCGACTTCCTTCACCACGCCTTCAACCTTGGAGCCCTTCGGGTTGGCCGCCATGTACTGGCCGAACGGATCCTGCTCCAGCTGCTTGACGCCCAGCGAGATGCGCTCGCGCTCCGGGTCCACTGCCAGCACCACGGCTTCCAGCGTGTCGCCCTTCTTGAAGTTGCGCACGACGTCTTCGCCGGTGGTGTTCCAGCTGATGTCGGACAGGTGCACCAGACCGTCGATACCGCCGTCCAGACCGATGAAGATGCCGAAGTCGGTGATCGACTTGATCTGGCCCGACACCTTGTCGTTCTTCTTGTAGATGGCAGCGAAGGTTTCCCACGGGTTGGCGGCAACCTGCTTCATGCCCAGCGAGATGCGGCGACGCTCTTCATCCACATCCAGCACCATCACTTCGACTTCGTCACCGACCTGCACAACCTTGGACGGGTTGACGTTCTTGTTGGTCCAGTCCATTTCCGAGACGTGCACCAGGCCTTCCACGCCCGGCTCGATCTCGACGAACGCGCCGTAATCGGTGACGTTGGAGACCTTGCCGAACACGCGGCAGTTGGCCGGGTAACGGCGGGCGATATTGTCCCACGGATCCTCGCCCAGCTGCTTCAGGCCCAGCGAAACGCGGTTGCGCTCGCGGTCGAACTTCAGCACGCGTACGTCCAGCTCGTCGCCGACATTCACGACTTCGGACGGATGGCGCACGCGCTTCCATGCCATGTCGGTGATGTGCAGCAGGCCGTCGATACCGCCCAGGTCCACGAACGCGCCGTAGTCGGTCAGGTTCTTGACGACACCCTTCAGGATCGCGCCTTCCTGCAGCTTGTCCATCAGCTGCTCGCGCTCTTCCGAGTGCTCGCTCTCGACAACCGCACGACGGGAAACGACCACGTTGTTACGCTTGCGGTCGAGCTTGATGAGCTTGAACTCCAGCTCCTTGCCTTCCAGGTAGGCCGGGTCGCGCACCGGGCGCACATCCACCAGCGAACCGGGCAGGAATGCGCGGACATCCTTGATGTCCACGGTGAAACCACCCTTGACCTTGCCGCTGATGCGGCCGGTGATGGTTTCGTTGTTCTCCAACGCTTCTTCCAGCTCGTCCCACACCATGGCGCGCTTGGCCTTCTCGCGCGACAGGATGGTTTCGCCGAAGCCGTTCTCGAGCGAGTCGAGTGCGACCTTGACTTCGTCGCCCACGCCCACGTCGATCTCACCAGCGTCGTTACGGAACTGTTCGATCGGCACGATGCCTTCGGACTTCAGGCCGGCGTTGATAACCACCACGTCACCGCGGACGTCAACGACGGTACCGATGACGATGGCACCGGGCTTCAGCTTGGCCAGGTTGGCTTGACTGGCTTCAAACAGTTCGGCAAATGATTCGGTCATTAGATTTACTCAGTTGAACACACGGACAGCGGATCTGTTGCGGGAAATCCGGATTGCCCAGCCTGTTGGTCGACCCTGTGCAAGCGGCCGCACGTGAATGGAAAAACCCGCTACACACCATTGCGCAGCGGGGCTGTTGCAACATCACTTTCTGCGACTGCGGCCATTCCATCCGGCCACACTCAACGCAGTCGTAGTGGATCAGGCTCCCTGGGCGGAAACCAGATCCAGCACCTTGGCAACGACCTCATCAATGCCAATACCGCTGGTGTCGATGAGGACGGCGTCATCGGCCGGCCTCAGGGGCGCCACTGCGCGCTGTGCATCACGGGCGTCGCGGGCCATGATCTCGCGCAGGAGGTCATCAAAGCTAACAGAAACCCCTTTCTCCTTCAACTGCTTATGGCGCCTGAGCGCCCGCTCCTCGGCGCTCGCGGTCAGGAAAATCTTGAATGGAGCATCCGGGAAAATCACCGTACCCATGTCACGGCCGTCGGCCACCAGCCCCGGCTGGACCCTGAATGCGCGCTGTCGCTCTTTCAGCGCCGCCCGCACCTCGGGAATGGCCGCCACCGCCGAGGCCAACGCCCCGGAAGTCTCCAGCCGCAATTCGTCGGTGGCATCGGTGCCATTGACGATCACCCGCAGGTTTTCCCCCTGCTCGACAAACTGCACCCGGGTGTCGAACGTGCAACGCACCAGCGCCGAAGCATCGGAGGTGTCGATATCGGCCCAGCTGGCCGCCACCCCCACCGCCCGGTACAGTGCCCCGGAGTCGAGGTAGTGCCACCCCAGCCGGGCAGCGACGATACGGCTCACGGTGCCTTTGCCGGCACCGGAAGGGCCGTCAATCGTGAGAACAGGGGCAAGTTGGCTCATCCGGAAGGCCTGGATCTGGAACGGGGAAGCCGGCATTCTAGCCCCCAGCCCGCCTTCCCCGCAGACTTCAGCCACGCAAACACTTGAACCGGCGTGGATTGGCCCGGTAGAATGGCGGGCTTGACGAGCGTCAATCTGCATATCCGCGGCCGCGCTCCTGAGATCTCCAACAGTTATCCGCCGAGGTATGCCATGAAAATCCTGTCCTCCCTGAAGTCGGCGAAGGCCCGTCATCGTGACTGCAAGGTTGTGCGCCGTCGCGGCAAGATCTTCGTGATCTGCAAGTCGAACCCGCGCTTCAAGGCTCGCCAGCGCTGAGCCGGTCGGCGCAAGCCGGCCCTGGAAACCGCAGGGTTTCCGACTTCTCGAAAAACCGCCTTCGGGCGGTTTTTTGTATCCGCGACACCCACCTCCATCGAACGGCATCGGCAATCCGCGCCGCAGTGCCGTTCATTGGCCGCCATTTTTTGCTGTAATCGTCACTCGTCCTCTGGGGAGCAGCGACCATGAAGCACACCATCCACACACTGGCCTTGATTGCATTGCTGGGCGCCACGCCTACCGCGATGGCCGACACCCTGCTGATCGAACGGGTGCAGGAGCAACCGGCCGACGCCCAGCCGGCACGCGGCCAGACCATGGCCCAGGTCGAAAGCCGGTTCGGCGCGCCACAGGAGCGGCTGGATCCGCGCGGCGGGCAGAAACGCCAGTGGCCGACCATCAACCGCTGGGTTTACCCGTCCTTTGTCGTCTACTTCGAGAAGCAGCGCGTGATCGACGTGGTCGCGCACAAGGCCAGTGCCGATGAAATCGGGCCGAAGCCGCCGATCCGCTGACACCTCCCGCCCCACCGTGACGGCGGCATGCCCGCCGTCATCTGTACCTGCGCATCCGCGCCGGGCTTTGCATGCACGAGAACATGAACGAATCACTCCGCTTTCCGGCCGAATGGGAATCCCAGTCCGGTGTTCTGATCGCCTGGCCGCACGCCGGCACCGACTGGGCCGAGCGTCTGGGCGAGGTTGAAGAGACCTACATCGCACTGGTCGCCGCCATCACCCGGTTCCAGCCGGTGCTGATCTGCGTGGCCGATGACGATGTCGAGACCTACGCCGAAATGCGGCTGCGCTCGAACCGGATCGACATGCAGCGCGTACGTTTTGTCACCGCCGCCTATGACGACACCTGGCTGCGCGACTCCGGCCCGATCAGCCTGCAGCGCGATGATGGCAGCTTCCAGCTGCTGGATTTCCGCTTCACCGGCTGGGGCGGCAAGTTCGAAGCCAGCCTCGATGACCAGCTGGTGGGCGTACTGCATGACGCCGGTGTGTTCAACAATGCCGACGTGCGCAGCATCCCGTTCGCACTGGAAGGCGGCGGCATCGAGACCGACGGTCAAGGCACCCTGCTGACCACCTGGCAGTGCCTGCACGAACGCCACCCGGACCGCGAGCGCGCCTCGCTCAGCGCCGATATGGCCGCCTGGCTGCGGCAGGATCGCGTGCTGTGGCTGGACCACGGCTATCTGGAAGGCGACGACACCGACGCGCACATCGACACGCTGGCCCGCTTTGCTTCGGCCGACAGCATTATCTACCAGAATTGCGATGACCCGCAGGATTCGCACTACGCTGAACTGCAGGCGATGGGCGCCGAACTGGCCGCGCTGCGTACCGCCGATGGCAAGCCCTACCGCCTGTTCCCGCTGCCGTGGCCGCAGCCGGCACTGGATGAGGGCCGCCGCCTGGCCGCCTCCTACGCCAATTTCCTGATCATCAACGGTGCGGTGCTGATGCCGGCCTACGGCGACGTGGCCGATGAAGCAGCGCGCGATGTGCTGGCCGCGGCCTTCCCCGGCCGCGAGATCGTGCAGGTGCCGTGCCGCCCGTTGATCTGGCAGAACGGCAGCCTGCACTGCATCACCATGCAGTTGCCGGCCGGCTTGCTGGTCAGCTGATCCGCCACCTCCCGCGCCGCCGCAGCGCTACCGCCTGAAGCGGCGCATGTTCAGCCACCGCGGACAATCCGCCGTGGCTTCCGCGCTACCATGCGCCTTCCCCTTGCAGGATCTGTAATCGGATGAGCTCCCGTCACACCCTTTCCGTCGCCCTGATCCAGGAACGCAACCACGGCGATGCCGCCGCCAATCTGGACGTGATCGAGGCCCGCGTGGCCGAGGCCGCCGCACAGGGCGCGAAGCTGGTGATGTTGCAGGAGCTGCACAACGGCCCGTATTTCTGCCAGCACGAATCGGTGGACGAGTTCGACCTGGCCGAGCCGATTCCCGGCCCGAGCACCGAGCGGCTGGGTGCGATCGCCAAGAAGCACGGCGTGGTGCTGGTCGGCTCGCTGTTCGAGCGCCGCGCCGCCGGCCTGTATCACAACACCGCCGTGGTCTTCGAAAAGGACGGCAGCTTGCTGGGCAAGTACCGCAAGATGCACATCCCCGATGATCCGGGCTTCTACGAGAAGTTCTATTTCACCCCGGGCGATCTGGGCTTCACCCCGATCGACACCTCGGTCGGCCGCCTCGGCGTGCTGGTGTGCTGGGACCAGTGGTATCCGGAAGCCGCACGCCTGATGGCGCTGGCCGGCGCCGAACTGCTGCTGTACCCGACCGCCATCGGCTGGGATCCGGACGATGTGCAGGACGAGAAGAACCGCCAGCGCGATGCGTGGGTGCTGAGCCACCGCGGCCATGCCGTGGCCAACGGCGTGCCGGTGCTGAGCTGCAACCGCGTCGGCCACGAAACCTCGCCGCTGGGCGCCTCCGGCATCGACTTCTGGGGCAACAGCCACGTACTCGGCCCGCAGGGTGAGTTTCTGGCCGAAGCCGGTGGCGAGCCGACCCTCCTGGTATGCGATGTCGACCTGCAGCGCAGCGAACACGTACGCCGCATCTGGCCATTCCTGCGTGATCGCCGCATCGATGCCTACGGCGACCTGCTCAAGCGCTACATCGACTGATCCCGCAGACTCCCCATGACTGTCCAGCTGCGCCCGGCTATCCCCGCCGACATTCCCGCCATCACCGCCATCTATGCGGTCGAGGTGCGGGAGCTGGTCAACACCTACGAGTACGAGGTGCCCGGGGAAGCGGAGATGGCCCAGCGCATGGCCGACATCACCACGCGCGGCTATCCCTACCTCGTCGCCACGATCGACGGCGAGGTTGCCGGCTACGCCTACGCCAACAGCTACCGTGCCCGCATCGCCTACCAGTGGACGGTGGAGAACTCGGTGTATGTGGATGGCCGCTTCCAGGGCCGCGGCATCGGCAGCGCGCTGATGCAGGCGCTGATCGAGGAATGCACCGCACGCGGCTTCCGGCAGATGGTCGCGGTGATCGGCGAACCGGCCAATACCGCCTCGATCAGGCTGCACGAGCGCTTCGGTTTCGAGCTGATCGGCGTGTTCCGCGGCCTGGGCCGCAAGCACGGCCGCTGGCTGGATACCGTGCAGATGCAACGTGCGCTCGGCGACGGCGCCAACACCGCACCCAACAATGAATGAAGCAATGACCGACACCTCTTTTGACGCTGACAGCGACCTGCTCGCCGGCCAGCCGGTACGCATCGTCGAACGCGACGGCGTGCGCTACACCCTGCTGGGCACCGCGCATGTGTCGCTGGCCAGCGTGCAGGCCGTGGAACGGGCCATCGGCAGCGGCCAGTTCGATGCCGTCGCCGTGGAACTGGACCCGCAGCGGCTGCAGGCACTGACCAATCCCGATGCGCTGGCCAAGCTCGACCTGATCGAAGTGATCCGCAAGAACCGGATCGCATTGTTCGCCGCCAATCTCGCCTTGGCCACCTACCAGCGCCGTCTGGCCGAACAGCTGGGCATCGAGCCGGGCGCCGAACTCAAGCGCGCGGTGCTGCTAGCCAAGGAGCGCGACCTGCCGGTGCATCTGATCGACCGTGATGTCGGCCTGACCTTCCGCCGCGCCTCGCAGCGGCTGGGCTTCTTCGGCAAGATCAAACTGGTAATGGGTCTGGGCGCCGGGCTGTTCTCCTCGGAGGACGTGGGCGAGGCGGAAATCGAGAAGCTCAAGCAGGGCGACATGCTGGAATCGAGCTTCGGCGAGTTCGCCAGTGAAAGCCCGGCGCTGTACGAGGCCATCATCGGCGAGCGCGACCGCTACATGGCCACCCGCCTGCGTGAGGAACACAACAGCGAACAGCGCAATGTGCTGGCGGTGGTTGGCGCCGGCCATCTGGCCGGACTTGCCCGCTATCTGGAGGGCGATACCGAAGCCCCGGCAGCACTGCGCGAACAGCTCGAAGCCGTACCGAAGAAGCGCAATATCCCGTGGATCACCCTGACCATCCTAGCGGTGGTGCTGGCTGGCATCGGCATCGGCTTCTGGCGTGGCGGGCTGGACATGGGCACGCACATGCTGGCGATCTGGGCGCTGTATACCGGCGGTCTGGCCGGCCTGGGCGCGCTGCTGGCCGGCAGCCATCCGCTGAGCATCCTGACCGCGATCGCGGTGGCGCCGTTCAAGCCGTTCCGCCTGAGCATTCCCACTGGCGCGTTTGCCGCAGTGGTGGAAACCCGCCTGCGCAAACCGGCCTATCGCGACTTCCTGCAGCTGCGTGACGATGCGCAGACCCTCAAGGGCTGGTACCGAAATCGCGTCACCCGCATCGTGCTGACCTTCATGCTGACCAACCTCGGCAGCATGCTCGGTCTGTGGCTGACCGGTTTCACCGTCTACGGCAAGCTCGCCAGCTGACACCCCTGCTTCGGCGCACAAGAAAAGGCCCGCATCACTGCGGGCCTTTTTATTTCACCGATTGCAGCCTCGATCAGCCTTCCAGCACCGGACCATCCGCCGGCAACCCGCGGGCGCGTCGTACCAGTCGAGCCGTGCCCATGCGCAGGTCATCGAGGATCGCGTAGATCGTCGGCAGGAACAGCAGGCTGACCACCGTGGAGAACGCTAGTCCACCAGCAATGGCGCGTGCCATCGGGTGATACGGCGGCATGCCATCGGCGGTTTCGGTGTTCAACGCGATCGGAATCATCGCCAGAATCGCCGTGCCCATGGTCATCATGATCGGGCGCAACCGTTCGCGGCTGCCCTCCACCAGCGCATCGGTGCGAGCCACGCCGCGCCGTCGCAGGTTGTTGATGTGCTCGATCATCACGATGCCGTTGTTCACCACCACGCCCATCAATACCAGAATGCCGATCACCGCCATGATGTTCATCTCGGTACCGGTCAGCCAGAACAGCCAGTAGACGCCGAAGATCGAGAACAGCACGCAGGACATGATCGCCGCCGGGAACAGCAGCGATTCGAACACCGCCGCCATGATCACCAGCATCAGGATCAGTGCGATGAAGATGGCGCTTACCATCTGGTCCATGCCGTCGAAGTTGATGTTGAAGCCACCACCGGCGAACGTGTAGCCATAGCCCGGCGGGAACTGTACGTTGTCCAGCGTGGTCTCCACCGATTTGCGCGCGGCATCCATCGCCACGTCCTTGGCCAGCCCCGCCTCCACCCGCAGCATCGTCTGCCGGTTCAGGCGCTGGATCGAGTTGGCCGCGGGATTGACGCTGACATCGACCATCGCCAGCAGCGGCACTTCCACGCCCTTGGAGGTGCGCACCATGAACGTGGACAGGTCCTCGATGCCGTAGCGCTCGGAACCGGCAAAGCGCACGTTGACCGGAATCTCCACATCGTCGCGATGGAAATCACGCAGCGAGGAGCCGCGCAGCGCCATGCCGACGAACTGCGCCACCTGCTGCGCGCTGAAGCCATAGGCCGCCGCGCGTTCACGGTCCACCTGCACCGCCAGCTCGGCATTGGCATCGCCGGTATCCACGCGCACATCGCGCAGCTTCGGGTCGCGCGCCAGTATCGGCACGATATCGTCGGCCAGCTCCTTCAGGGTCTGGGTCGAATCGCCGATCAGGCTGAAGCGGATGCCCTGGCCTTCATTGCCCTGCCCGCCCGGCCAGCCGATACCGATCTTCGCCCGCGCCGACTGCGGCAGCCCCTTGCGCACCTCTTCTTCGATCTTCTTGCTCAGCTCGGCATCATCGATCTCCAGGAACAGGCGGGTCTGCGCCCAGCCCTGTTCGCTGTAGCGGCTGTAGACGCGCTTGATATGGAAATCCTTGCGGTGGGCGTTGACGAAATCCTCCACCCGCGCGACTTCCTTGCCCATCTCCTCCTTCGAATACGAGCCCTTCCACTGGTAGAAAATGTTGATCTCGTCCGGATCGCTTTCATCGCCACCACCACGGGTGTGGGTCATCGGCCACAGGCTGACCAGCGAGATCAGCACGATGCCGGCCACGCTCCAGCCGCGATTGAGCAGCGTCCAGCGCAGCGCCTTGGCATAGCGTGTCTGCAGGCGGCTGATGAAAGGGGACTTCACCGCCGGTGGGGTCTTCATCCGTGCCGACAGCATCGGGATCAGGCTCACCGCCACCAGCCACGAGGCCAGCAGCGACACGGAAATGGTCACTGCCAGCTGTGACAGGTAGATGGTGATGATGTTCTTCTCGCCGAACATCATCGGCAGGAACACCACGCAATGGCACAGCGTGCCGGCCGACAGCGCGATGGCCACATGCCGGGTGCCGACGATGGAGGCCAGCGCCGGCTGGTCCGGAAGCTTCTCGCGCTCCTGGTAGATGCTCTCCACCACCACCACCGCGTTGTCCACCAGCATGCCCACCGCCAGCAGCAGGCCCATCATCGAGATGATGTTCAAGGTGATGCCGGTGAAGTACATGAAGCCCAGCGTCATGATGAAACAGATGGGAATGGCCATCGACACCATCAGCGTCGAGGGCCAGTGGCGCAGGAACGCGTACAGCACGATCACCGACAGCAGCAGGCCGATGGCACCGGCCTCGGCCAGTGCCAGCAGCGAACTGGTCACCGCCTGGCCCTGGTCGTCGGCGATCTCGATATCGATGCCGCGCATGGTCGGATCGGCCGCAAGCACCTTGATCTCCGCCCGCACCGCGCGCGACAGGTCCACCAGATTGGCCGAACGCTCCTTGTAGATGTCCACGCCGACACTGGGTTTGCCTTCCATCTGCCGCACGTAGTTCATGCGCTGCGGCTGGAAGCTGACCTCGGCGATGTCCGACAGGCGCGTGCCACGATTGTTGATGCGCAGGTCACGCAGCGCCTGCAGCTCCAGCAGCTCGCCCCGCGGCTGTACGCGCAGGCGGCGCCCGGCCTCGTTGATCTGGCCGGCCGACACCGAGAAGTTGGCCGCCTGCAGCTGCTGCACCAGCTCGTTCAGGGCGACACCGTGGGCACTGAGGCGATCCTTGTCCAGCGCGACCAGCACTTCCTGCTTGGCGACACCTTCCACCTCGATGCGCGCAACGCCGGGCAGCCGTTCCAGCCGCTGCTTGATGCTGCGTTCGATCAGGTCGACGCGCGCGGTGAGGTCCTCGCTGCTGTTGAGCCGCAGGCTCATCGCCTCGCGGTCGCTGGTGCTCCAGCGCTGCACGAAATAGCGGCGGAAATCATCCGGCAGCTGGTCGCGGATCGCATCGATACGCTCGCGCGCTTCGGAGGCGGCCATGGCGATATCGCGGCTCCAGTCACTGAATTCGACCTGGATGGTGCCGCCTTCGGCATTGGCGCGGGAGTTCATCGACTTGATGCCCGGCATCGTGGCGATGGCTTCCTCCACCGGACGCAGCAGGTTGCGCTCGACCTCTTCCGGCGTGGAACCGGGGTATGGCAGCGACACGAAGAAGAACGGGATCGTCGCTTCCGGCTCGGCTTCCAGTGGCAACCGGAACGCGGCGATCAGGCCGATCGCCACCATCGACACGAACAGCATGATGGTGGTGACCGGACGACGGATGGACAGCTCGGTGATGTTCATCCGCCTCAGCCCTTCGCCGCGCCATCGATGGCGTCCTGCTCGTGCGCCAGCACCTGCCCGGCCTGGGCTGCCACCTGGCGCGCACGTCGCCCGCGCTCGGCGTAGTACCCATCGGGCTTGCGATCCAGCAGGTCATAGACCACCGGGATGACCAGCAAGGTCAGCAGGGTCGAGACCAGCAGGCCGCCGATCACGGTGATCGCCATCGGCGAGCGCACCTCCGCGCCCTCGCCGACCGCCAATGCCAACGGCAGGAAGCCGAACACCGCGCACAGCGTGGTCATCATGATCGGGCGCAGGCGCGAGCGCGCACCTTCCACCAGCGCCTGCCGCTTGGCCACACCTTCCTCGCGCAACTGGTTGACCTTGTCGATCAGGATGATCGCGTTCTTCACCACCAGCCCGACCAGCAGGATCAGGCCGATGAACACCACCACCGACACCGGCGAGCGCGCCAGCAGCAACGCACATACCGCGCCAACCAGCGCCAGCGGAATGGTGAACAGGATGACGAACGGATGCAGCAGCGATTCAAACTGCGAGGCCATCACCAGATAGACCAGGAATACCGCCAGACCGAAGGCGAACAGCAGCGAGCGGATCGACTCGCCCAGCTCCTGGCCCTGGCCGCCGATATGCATGCCCACATCGGTGCCCAGCGGGTTCTGCGCCACCATCGCCTGCACTTCGGTGATCGCCGTGCCCAGGTCGATGTCGCGCAGGTTGGCCGAGACAATGGCCACGCGGCGCTGGTCGGCGCGATGGATCTCGCTCGGGCCGGTGGTGGATACCACCTCGGCCACCGTCCCCAGCTCGACCGGTTTGGCGCCGCTGGGATTGACGATCAGGCGGCGGATATCGTCCACCGAGGAACGCTCCGATTCCTGCACGCGTACCAGCACATCGATCTTGCGGTCACGATAGCTGTAACGGGTAGCGACATTGCCGCGCACTTTGTTGACCACCGCATCGGCGATCTGCCGGGTGGTCAGCCCCAGCGCGGCGGCGCGCTCCTGGTCGAACACGATCTGGATTTCCGGAAAGCCCTGCTCCACCGTCGACTTGACGTCGGCATAGTGCGCGTTGCCGCGCAGCAGCTCGGCCAGACGGTTGCCGGCGATGCGGATGTCATCGAGGTTGTTGCCCTCGATTTCGATCTCCAGCGGCGGCGACAGCGCGAACAGTTCCGGGCGGGCGAAATCGACCTGCGCGGCCGGCCAGGCTTTCATCGTCTGCCGCAGCTTCTCGGTCAGCGCCGGCTCGTAGCGGGTATCGCTCATCACCACCGAGAGCTTGCCGATGTTCTCGCCGCTCTCGGTCGGGCTGGCATCCAGCCGTGTGCCGGTACCGGAAACGCCGTACAGCAGGCGCACGCCTTCTTCGTTGGCGTGCGTGCGCTGCACCTCGCGCACCAGCGCATCGGTCTGCGCCAGCGGCGTGCCCGGCGGCAGCTTGGCGGTCATCTCGAAACGGTCCTGCGCCAGCTGCGGCAGCAGGTCCACCCCCAGCAGCGGCAGCGCGGCCAAGGTCAGGCCGAAGGCCAGCGTGGCAAAGCCCAGCACCGGCCACGGCCGCTTCAATGCCGCCGGCAATGCCTTCAAGTACGTGGCCTCGGCACGGCCGTAGGGCGCCATCGCCAGATCACTGGCCTTGCGCATCACCGGGCCGACCACGGCGGAGATGCCGCGGAAAACACGCACCACCAGCCACACCACGCCGAAGAAGCTGTAACGGATCAGCGCACCGATTCCGCGACCGGTGTAGGCCATCGGCTTCTGCCAACGGCTGGCCGGGTGCCACGGCTGGCGCGGGTCCTCGGCCGGGAACTCCAGCGGCGGGCGTCCCTTGAGTGCGCTGAGCATCGGGATCAGCGTCATCGACACCACCAGCGACACCGCAATCGCAATGGACACGGTCAGCGCCTGGTCGCGGAACAGCTGCCCGGCGATACCCTCGACGAACACCAGCGGCAGGAACACCGCGATGGTGGTCAGGGTCGAGGCCACCACCGCCATGAACACCTCGCGGGTGCCCTTGATCGCCGCTTCCAGCACGCCCATGCCGCGCTCGCGTGCCTTGGCGATGGATTCGAGCACCACGATCGAGTCGTCCACCACCAGACCGGTGGCCAGCGCCAGACCGCCCAGCGACATCACGTTCAGGCTCAGCCCCAGCTGGCCCATGAAGAAGAACGTGGCGATGATCGAGATCGGCAGCGACAGCGAGATGACGAAGGTGCTCCAGCCATCGCGCAGGAACAGGAAGATGATCAGGATCGACAGCAGGCCGCCGATCACCGCATCGATCTTGACGTCCTTGATGGCGTGGCGGATGAAGACCGACTGGTCTTCCACCACGGTCATCTCGATGTCCTTGGGCATCTGCTTGCGGATGGCTTCCAGCCGGGCTTCCAGCGCATCGGCGGTGGACACGGTATTGGCATCGCCCTCCTTGTAGACCGCCAGCTCCACCGCCTCGTGCCCGCCGGAACGGATCACCGCCTCGCGTTCCTTGTAGCCCTGGTGGACGTTGGCCACATCCTTCAGCCGCACGGTGGCCACACCGCCGCCGGTGCCATCGTTGCGCAGCGCGGCGATCACATTGGGATCGCGGCTGCCGAGGATGGCCGTCATCAGCTGCCGGTTCTCGCCGGCGGCCGCCGCATCACCGGAGCCTCCGGTGGTGGTCAGCAGCATCTCGCGCATCTGCTCCACGGTGGCGAACTGGTTGACGGTGCGCACCAGGTAGCGCTGCGAGCCTTCTTCCAGCCGTCCACCGGAGAGGTTGACGTTCTCCTGCTGCAGACGCTGGATCACCGTATCCAGTGACAGGCCGAGCTGGGCCAGCTTGCGCTGGTCGATCTCCACCTGGATCTCGTCTTCCAGACCACCGCCCACTTTCACCGCGGCCACGCCGGTGACCGGCTCGAGCTTGCGCTTGAGATCCTCGTCGGCGTAACGGCGCAGCTCCATCAGCCGGCGTACCGCATCGGCCTCGCTGCCTTCTTCCTGTTTGGACGACAGCGCCAGACGCATGATCGGCTGGGTGGACGGATTGAAGCGCAGCAACACCGGCGGCTTGGCCTCCAGCGGCAGCTGCAGCGTCTCCATCTTGTCGCGCACGTCCAGCCCGGCCTGCTGCATGTCCGTGCCCCAGGCGAACTCGAGCACCACATCGCTCTGCCCGGTACGCGAGATCGACTTGAGCTTGCGCAGGCCCTTGACGATACCCAGCGCTTCTTCAGCCGGCTGCGAGATCAATGTCTCCACTTCCGCCGGCGCCGCACCTTCATAGTCGGTGCGCACGGTCAGTGTCGGATAGCTCAGGTCCGGCAGCAGTTCGACCTTCAGGCTCTGCAGCGAGATCAGGCCGAACAGCACCAGGGTCAGCGTCATCATCGCGATGGTGACGCGCCGGCGCGTGGCGAATTCAATCAGATCGAAGCCACCGCCGGGGGCTGACGGAGCCGGCCCACTCATTGTTTGGTCGCCTGCGCAGCCGCGGCCTTGGCGGCGACTTCAACCGGCTTGTCCTTGCCGATCACCTGCACCGCACTGCCTTCGCGCAACGCCGCCTTGCCGGCAATCACCACTTCATCGCCAGCCTTCAGGCCCTCGCGCACCTCGACCCAGCCGGCATCGTCGTAGCCCAGCGTGAGTGTGGTACGCAGCGCCTTGCCATCACGCACCACATACACGGCCGGCTGCCCGCCGTCTTCCAGCAATGCGTTGCGCGGCACCACCAGCGCATCGGCACGCTGGTCGTAATTGATGCCCAGCCGGCCGAACATGCCCGGCTGCAGGCCCGCTTCACCGGAGAAGGCGGCGACCACGCGGAAGGTGCCGGTGCCGGTATCCACCACTGGCGAAACCCGGTCCACGGTGCCGCTGAAAGTGCGGCCCGGCAGCGCGTCGGCCACCAGTTCCACCACCTGCCCCGGCTTGAGCTTGGCGATCTCGCGCTCGGGCACGTTGAGCGTGGCCTCCAGCTGCGCGGCATCGACGATACGGAAGATCGGCGAGTTGATCTGCACGAAGTTGCCCGGCTTGATATCGCGCGAAGCGATCACGCCGGAGATCGGTGCCACCACCGTCGTGTAGGACAGCTCCAGCGTCGCCATGCGGTACTGGGCGCGGGCATTTTCCAGGTCGAAGCGCAGCTGGTCGACATCGGCGGCGCTGACCAGCTGCTGCTCCACCAGCTTCTGCGCGCGGCGATAGCTGTTCTCCAGCTTGCGCATCTGCGCCTCGCTCTGCGCCACGGCCAGACGCGCACGATCCGGGTCCAGTCGCACCAGCGGCTGGCCCGCACGGACCATCTGGCCCTCTTCCACCAGTACCGCCAGCGCGACACCGGAGGTCTTGGCCACGACCTGTGATTCGGCGCGTGCCTCCAGCGTCGCGGTACCGGTGTAGCTGGCCGCAATCGCACGATGCGTAGCCTTGGCCACTTCCACCGGCACCGCATCCACAGCCTTCTGTTCCTCCGGCGTCTTGGCCTGGGCCTCCTCGCCGCCAGCCTTGCACCCGCCCAGCAGCACGGCGGAGGAAATCAAAAGTGCGGCGGCGCAGCGTCCGGTGCGGCCGTGCAGAGTGAAAAGTCGCGACATCGTCTTGTCCCTGGGATGCATAGGCATGGTGTTGTAGCCAAGTATTGCACCACCCCACAACAACACCATGCCCCGAAAGTCATGGATATTACGGCCGGAACGGAAACCGGCTGGTGCAGCGCACCATCAGACACGGGTTCCGAACGGATAAATACGCGGGCTATACTCGGGCCGTTCCGTGTCCCCACGGCGGAACCCCAGACCCGCTCAACGGACAAGGAAACCATGCGCCCGCAACTGCTTGCCGCTTGTTTCGCTCTGGCTTTCGCACCGGCCTTCGGGACCGCCAAAGCCGATCCGCAGTCTGACTCAGCCGCCGCCACGCCCCAGGCCAGCACCGGCAATGTGGAGTCGGGAAAAACCCTGGCCTACACCTGCCAGGGTTGCCACGGCCTCACCGGCTACAAAAACGCCTATCCCAGCTACCGCGTGCCCAAGATCGGCGGGCAGTCCGCGCCGTACCTGACGCAGGCGCTGATGGAATACCGCGAAGGCAAGCGCAAGCATCCGACGATGCAGGCGCAATCGATGAGCTTCAGCACGCAGGATATCGCTGACCTCGCCGCCTACCTGTCCACCCTCGAGTAAGCGCCGACCATGACGAAAGCAACGCACACCCTGCGCCTGTCCATCGCCCTGCTCGCCACCCTCGCCATGGCGGCCTGTTCACAGTCATCGGTGGAATCCGCCGGAAAATCCGCCGCCGACCCCGGCCATGCCAGCGGCGAACACGGCTCCCGTTCTTCGGCCGGTCTGCCACAGGGCCGCAGCGGCGTCGGCGAGCGCCTGGCGACGGCCAAAGGCGCGGCCACCGGGCAGAGCTGCATCGATTGCCACGGCGCCGACGGCAACAACCCGATCGACCCGACCTATCCAAAGTTGGGCGGGCAATATGGCGACTACCTCGCCCATGCATTGCAGGCCTATCGCAGCGGCGACCGCAACCACATGCTGATGTCGCCACAGGCAGCCGGCCTGGGTGACCAGGACATTGCCGATCTGGCAGCCTATTTCGGTTCCCGCCCCGGCCAGTTGCGCGACCTGCACGGGCTGAAATGAGCCTTCGCGCCGGCATCCCTGTGCCGGCGCACTCCGTATCGGTCTTTACCGGTTGCCGGCAACGGTCGGCACGTGCGGCGGCCGCGCCAGTCGCGCGCCAACTCTGCGCCATGCTCAGCGGCTGCCGTTGTCTTCCTGCAGTTCCTTCTTGAACGGGATATCCGGTGGCGGCCGGGCCTCGGCCGGCTGCTCCTGCATGTTCGGGTCGGTCAGGCCGCAGCCACCGCCGAACTGCAGCAGCGACACCACGCAGGAAATCCGGCTGCTTGAGCCGGGAATCGGAATCTCGATGTTCTTGATGCCCTTGCGCACCCATTCGGCAAGAAGTGATTCGCTGGGCACCCAGTATTTGTCGAACGAGGTCGGCGTGTAGTCGTAGGGCGGGCGCTTGAGCCAGGTGCCCGACTGGGCGATGCGCTCGCGACTCCAGCTGTCCGAGTCTCCCCCCGGGGCACCGCGCCGGTCCTCCTGCGCGGTATTGCCATCGCCCACGCGCACGCTGCCATCGGCATTGAACAGTCCCTGGCCGCGATCCGCCCCGGCCCCGGCGCTGCCCGCCACCTGCCGTCGCGCCGCGCCCCAGTCATCCGAACGCGTGGGCGCATCCCAGCCGCCGCTGCGATCCTGCGGCTGCGGCCCGGCACCCGGACTGGTTCCCGGCGTCGGCACGGCGGCGGCCGTCGACGCAGCTTCTTTTCCGGCTTCCTTTTGTGTCGACGTGGCGGTGCTGGCCGGGGACCCCGCGCCTTCCATCGACGCCGGTGTGTCCGCCACCGCCGGAAGCTGCCGCTCACGCACCGCCACTGTTGGTGCTTTCACTTGCACGGCGCCGGTTTCACCCGTGCGTACCTGCGCCATCACCACCGGCTGGGGGCTGGCCACCTGCACCGGCTGTTCACGCACCGCCACCTCGGGGCCCGTCAGCTCCACTTCGAGCGCAGGCGCGCGCACTTGCGCCATCGCAACCGGCTGCGGCACGGCCACTTCAATCTGCCGCTCACGCACCTGTACTTCCGCCGCCCGCAATTGCGGCGGCACTTCCTCTCGCGGACGTACGCCCTGCACCGCCCGGGGGCGATCCGTCACTGTCTCCACCGTACGTTCATGCACCTGCAGCTGCGTCTGCGGCACTTCCATGGCGGGTACGGTCATCGACGGCGCACGAACGGTGGGCGGCGGCAACACGAAGTCGCTGGTCGGCTGCTCCACCTGGGTCACCTGCAGCGGTTGTGCGGCCGGCAGTTCGACGGATGGCCTGGACATATCAACCGGCATTGCCGGGGCCTCGGCACCGGCGACCAGCGCAGCACTGGCTTCAGAAGTCGCTGTGGCCGATGGCCGCGCGGGCGCCGCATCCACCGAAGCGGTCGCCGGGCTGGCCGCCTGCGCGGCGGCAGGCAGCTCTTGGCCTTGCGGCACACCGCCCCCCTGTTCTTGCGGCGTGCCACGGCCGATGTATTCGACCCCTACACGCTCGCCTTCTTCGGCAGACGCCTCCGGTGCGGTGCTGCGCACCAGTGCCACCCATAGCAGCAACAGGGCGAACAGCAGATGCAGCCCCGCACTGGTGAGCGCGGCGAATCCGCGCAGCACCCGCTGGTCGCGCGGCGGCGGATCGCCCCCCTGCCACAGCAGCAACAGCAGCGTGCAGCCGAAAGAACGCGGTGCTGGTGCCGGCGCATGCGGCGGCCGTGGCCGCGCGGCCATCACCTCTGCCAATTCAAGCTGTGCGAATGCCGATTCCGCCCGGGATACCCGCGTGCGCAGCCAGTGGCTCCAGCTGTACGGCATGCCGGTGCGGCGGTCGTGCAGGATGCTGGCCTGCCGGCGTGCAACCAGCAGATCGATCAGGTCGGTAACGGATGTCACCGGCACGGGGGACCTGTCAGCTCAACGCGACGAGCCGCGCGGGATGTACGGCGCCTGGCCGCTGGCATGGTCGGTGGCATCGCGCACCGCGGTGACACCCGGCACCCGCGCCATCAGGGTCTTCTCGATCCCCTGCTTCAAGGTCACATCGGCCATGCCACAGCCATGACAACCACCGCCGAAACGCAGCAACACCACGCCCTCGGCAGACACTTCCTGCACCGCCACGCGGCCCCCGTGGGAGGCCAGCTGCGGATTGATCTCGTTCTCGATCACCCAGTGCACGCGCTCGACCATCGAGGCGGCTTCACCCGGCGCCTCGCCCTTGATCTTCGGCGCCTTGATGGTCAACTGCTGGGTGCCCGCCGCCTGGGTGACGTAGTCGATCTCGGCACCGTCCAGCCAGCCGACGCTGCCGGCGGCCACATACAACGTGAAACCCTCGCAGTCGATGGCCCACTCGTCACCGGTCAGATCGGCGGGCTCGGCAAACTCCAGACGCGCATCGGCGCGGGGCGTTCCCGGCTCCACCGCGCTCAGGCGCACGCCCATGCCGGGCACCGCCTCGCGTTCGATCAACTTGCGGAAATGGGTTTGGGCGGTATCTGAGATCTGGATCATGCGGGTATTCTAGCCGTGTCTTGGCGGACGCTGATGGGACACAGATTCCATCGGCCGCATCGCCGGTTCCCAATTTGATGGAGGTTCCCATGGCCCCTGACCTGATTCCCCTGGCGCAAGCCCACTGCACGCCCCGCAAAGGCAGCGAGCACCGCCTCGGCCAGGCCCGCGTGAACGAGCTGCTGCCGCAGGTTCCCGGCTGGGAACTGGCCGAGAACGGCCAGGCACTGCTGCGCACGTTCCGCTTCGACAACTATTACCGCACCATGGCCTTTGTGAACGCCTTGGCATGGATTGCACATGCCGAAGACCATCATCCGGACCTGGGCGTGCACTACGACCGTGCCGTGGTGCGCTTCTCCACCCACGATGTGGGCGGCCTGAGCGAGAACGATTTCATCTGTGCCGCCAAGGCTTCCGCACTACTGGAGCAATGACATGAAACTGCGCCTGCTGCTGGGCTCCCTCGCTGCCTGCGTATCGCTGGCAGCCTGCAATTCCTCGGACCAGCCGGCCACGTCGGTGGTCGCCCCGACCGAAGTGGCCGCCATCCAGACCCCGCCACCGGACTACCCGGCCGAACTGGCCTGTACCGGCGTCGGTGGCAAGAGTGTGCTCAAGGTGGTGGTGGGCGTACAGGGCAGCCCGACCGAGGTGGCGCTGATCACCAGCAGCGGCAACAGCCAGCTGGACGACTCGGCCATCGCCCGCGTGCGCGAGTGGAAGTTCAAGGCCGCCACCCGCAATGGCCAGCCGGCTCCCACCACCATCCAGGTGCCGGTGAGCTTCAACCCGCCGCAGCCCAAGCCGGATGAATGCTTCGCCATCGAGGAGCGGATGCGCCGCGGCGGCTGATCGCCGCCTGCCGCCATGATCGCCATCCCTGCCGAAAACCTGTGGATGGCGTTCGCGCTGACGATTGCCGCCGGCATGGCCACGCCGCTCGGCAGCCTGATGGTGGTGTTCTCCAGACGCCCGGATCCACGCCTGCTCGCATTCGGACTGGCGTTCGCCGGCGGCGCCATGGTCTACGTGTCGCTGGCGGAAATCCTGAACAAAGCCATCGCCTCGCTCACGGTGGGCCATGGCGAACGGCTGGGCTTCACCTACGCCACGCTCTGGTTCCTGGCCGGCATCCTGCTGGTGGCACTGCTCGACCACTTCGTGCCCAATCCGCATGAAACCCTGGACAAGCAGGATCCCGCGCTCAGGCAACAGGCACCCGGTACCGTCCGCCGGCTCGGCCTGCTCAGCACCGCCGCCATCACCGCGCACAACTTCCCCGAAGGACTGGCGACCTTCTTCGCCACACTGGAAAGTCCCTCGGTCGGGCTGTCACTGGCCTTCGCCATCGCCATCCACAACATCCCCGAAGGCATCGCCATCGCCGTTCCGGTGTACTTCGCCACCGGCAGCAAACGCTACGCTTTCGGTGCCAGCCTGCTGTCGGGCCTGGCCGAGCCGGTCGGTGCGGGCATCGGCTATTTTGCGCTGTCCGGCTCGCTCTCACAGGGCACCTTCGGCGCCGTGTTCGGCCTGATCGCCGGGATCATGGTGTTCCTCGCGCTGGACGAACTGCTGCCCGCCGCCAAGCGCTATGCCCAAGGCCACGAAACCGTCTACGGGCTGGTGATCGGCATGGCCAGCATCGCCATCAGCCTGGTGCTGTTCAGATGGTGATGACGCGCCGACCGGCGACCGATTGCCACGCTGCCGGCGACCGGTCCGTGACCGAGGTCATCCCGCGATCAGGCCAAACGATCCAGCGCCTCGGCCAGCTCCGGTGCCAACGGCGCATTCAATAGATAAGGTGTCTTGCCACCATCCAGCGCGAATTCCAGCGACGCGGCATGCAGGAACAGGCGCTTGAGCCCGATCTGCTCACGAAAGCGCTTGTTGACGGCAGGATCACCGTATTTGTCGTCACCGGCGACCGGGTGGCCGATATGCTGGGCATGCACGCGGATCTGGTGGGTACGCCCGGTTTCGATCCGCACCTCGCAATAGGAATGGCCGCCGCGCCGCTCCAGCACCCGGAAATGGCTCAGCGACGGCTTGCCGATCGGATTGACCTGCACGTGCCGCTCGCCGCCCTGGCGCAGGCCGACATGCAGCGGCGCATCCACGCTCATCACGCCATCAGGCATGCGCCCGGCCAGCAGGGTCAGATAGCGCTTTTGGATGCCGCCATGGTCTTCCCGCAGCAGCGCCTGCAGCTCGACCAGCGCCGAGCGCTTCTTGGCCAGGATCAGCAGGCCGGAGGTATCCCGGTCCAACCGGTGCACCAGCTCCAGGTTCAGGTTCGGCCGCAGCGCCCGCATGGTCTCGATCGCACCGTGGCTGATACCGCTGCCACCGTGGCTGGCGACCCCGGTCGGCTTGTTGATCACCAGCAACCGGGCGTCCTCGAAGACGATGGCCGCCTCCATCCGCTGCAGGAAACCGGCCGGCGGTGGCGCCTTGTCGCCGATCTCATTGAGATTGACCGGCGGTACGCGGACCTCATCGCCCGCCTCCAGCTTGCGTTCGGCCTTGGCGCGGCCCCCATTCACCCGCACCTGGCCGCTGCGCACCAGTTTGTAGACCAGGCTGCGCGGTGCGCCCTTGAGCTGGCCCAGCAGGAAGTTGTCCAGCCGCTGTCCGGCCCGGTCTTCAGGAACCTTGATCATGCGCACACTGGATTTGCCCGCAGGCGCTGTGGAGCGGTATTCGGAGTCGGTCATGGGCCTATTATTCTGTTACACTCGGGCGGCGATATAAGGGATTGATTTCGTTGGAAGTTGGTCAGGGCCAGAAGCCCCGCTCCCGACGAATCCGGCACAGTGCGCGGCCACCGCCCCCGGGGCGGCCATGTTAGCGGCTCGCCGGCGTTCCCGGCCATCGCCGGATGCCAAAAGCATCCGTGCTCGGCGAAACATATGTCCCGTGCGACGCCCCGGCCACGGCCGGATGCGGCCGCCGGCCCTGAAACACCTGAAACCCAAAAATAGAAGCGCTCCCGCGGCTTGCCGTGGTGTCGTAGCGCTGGAAACCCAAGTCGCCCTGTCCGCGCCTGCGCGAATGGGCGGCGACCCGTGTCCAGAGGCGAAACGCCATGGCGTTCCGCGCGGTAGCAGCGCGCGAGGAACGCACAATGAAGCGAATGCTGATCAATGCCACGCAGGCTGAAGAACTGCGCGTGGCCATCGTCGACGGGCAAAACCTGTACGACATCGACATCGAACAGCCGTCCAAGGAACAGAAGAAGTCCAACATCTACAAGGGCCGCATCACCCGCCTAGAGCCATCGCTCGAGGCCGCCTTTGTCGAATACGGCGGTGACCGCCACGGCTTCCTGCCGCTGAAGGAAATCTCCCGCGATTATTTCCAGTCCGGCGTCGACCACAACAAGGCCGGCATCAAGGAACTGCTGCGCGAAGGCCAGGAAATCGTCGTCCAGGTCGACAAGGAAGAACGTGGCAACAAGGGCGCCGCCCTGACCACCTTCATCTCGCTGGCCGGCCGCTACATGGTGCTGATGCCGAACTCGCCGTCGGCCGGTGGCGTCTCGCGCCGCATCGAGGGCGAAGACCGCGCCGCGCTGAAGGAAGCGCTGGACAAGCTGAACATCCCCGACGACATGGGCGTGATCATCCGCACCGCCGGCGTCGGCCGCGATGCCGAAGAGCTGCAGTGGGACCTGGACTACCTGCTGCAGGTGTGGCGCTCGATCGCCGAAGCCGCGCTGACCAAGCCGGCGCCGTTCCTGGTCTACCAGGAGTCACGCCTGATCGTGCGTGCCCTGCGTGATTACCTGCGTTCGGACATCGGTGAAATCCTGGTCGATACCGAGGAACTGTACGAGACCGCGCGTGAGTTCATGCAGCAGGTGATGCCGCAGACGCTGCGCAAGCTCAAGCACTACAAGGACGACATCCCGCTGTTCAACCGCTTCCAGATCGAATCGCAGATCGAGGCGATCTACGAGCGCAACGTGCGCCTGCCCTCGGGCGGTTCGATCGTGGTCGACCAGACCGAAGCGCTGACCGCCGTGGACGTGAACTCGGCGCGCGCCACCAAGGGCAGCGACATCGAGGACACCGCGTTCCAGACCAATCTGGAAGCGGCCGAAGAAGTGGCCCGCCAGCTGCGCCTGCGCGACCTGGGCGGTCTGGTGGTCATCGACTTCATCGACATGTCCAGCAGCAAGCACCAGCGCGAAGTCGAGAACCGCCTGCAGAACGCGCTGAAGTACGACCGTGCCCGCGTCCAGCTGGGCCGCATCTCGCGCTTCGGCCTGATGGAGATGAGCCGCCAGCGCCTGCGTCCGAGCCTGGGCGAATCCAGCCAGATCGTCTGCCCGCGCTGTGACGGCCAGGGCCGCATGCGCAGCGTCGAATCGCTGTCGCTGTCGATCATCCGCGTCGCCGAAGAGCATGCGATGAAGGAGAACACCGGGCAGGTGCTGGTCCAGGCGCCGGTGGAGATCGCCAACTTCCTGCTCAACGAGAAGCGCAGCGCACTGCGCGAAATCGAGAAGCGGCACGACGCCCCGATCGTCATCGTCGCCGACGAGCAGCTGCACACCCCGCACTACGAAGTCACCCGCCTGCGCGACAACGAGCTGGGCGAGGAAAGTGCACGGCCGAGCTACCAGCGTGGTACCCCGCGCAAGCTGCCGGTGCATGCGCTGACCAAGGCCCAGCTCAACATCCCGCCGGCTCCGGCGGTGACCCAGGTCAAGCACAGCCAGCCGGCACCGGTCCGCGAGATTCCGGAAGCGGCGCCGGCACCGGTCGCGACCCCGGTCGCCCCGGCGGCGGCAGGTGGCGTGATGGGCTGGCTCAAGCGGATCTTCGGCGGTGAAGCCGCTACGGCAACGCCGGCGGCACAGCCGCAGCGCCAGGAAGGTGGCCGCAACAACCGCAATGACCGCAACCCGCGCCGCGAGGAGCGTCGCCAGAATGGCAACGGCCAGCCGCAGGCCCGCAACAACGGCAACCGTCGTGATGAACGCCGGGACGACCGTCGCGAGGAACGCCGCCAGAACGCAGCCAGCCCGCAGCCGCAGGCACAGGGCAATGCCCAGCCGGCCAAGCAGCCCAAGCAGCCGCGCAACAACGAGCAGCAGAAGCAGGGCCGCAACAACGAACAGCAGCCCAAGCAGCAGAAGCAGCCACGTCCACCGAAGCAGCATGAGGCTGAAAATCTCCCGGTAGCGTCCGCCGAGAAGCAGGCCCGTCAGCCGCTGGTCGAAGCCGCGCCGGCTGTACAGGCTCCTGTGGATACCCTGCCGGCAACTGTGGCAGCGGTAGCCATCGTCGCCGCCAGCGAGACCACGGCGACCCCGCTGGCGCCGCAGCAGGGCAAACCGCAGGTGGCCGAGGCTATCCAGCCACTGGTCGCTGACGAGGATCCGACCACCCGCACCACCACCAATGAAGGTGATAGCGCAGCCAACCCGGCCGTTGCCGAGGATGGCGAAGGTACGGGCGATGGTGGCAGCCGTCGCCGTCGCGGGCGTCGCGGTGGCCGCCGCCGCCGTCGTGGTGGTAGCGACAACGCCGAGACAGGTGAAAACAGCGGGGCTGACGAGGAAATGCTCGGCAGCAACGAGGACGCTGCAGACGAAAGCGCTGCGGCGACCACGGCGGACATCACCCCGCCGCGCGGTGCGCAGCCGGAATTCGACTTCGACGATGAGCCCGGCGCAGCTCCGGCAATCGCCAGCGGACAGGTTCCGAAGCCGGTCGTGCCGGCAGCAGTCGCCACCGCTGTTGTCGCTACGGAAGCAATCGCCCCCTCCGCTCCGGTCGCCACCACGCTCCCGGCTGCAGAGGAAGCTCCGTCCTCGGAGAACAACAGCGCCGCTGCGGCCTCCCCGTCCGAACCTGCAGCCACGGCTGAACCCACCCCGGTTGCCGCTGCGGAAACGGCCACTCCGGCGATCGAAACCCGTACTGAGGCACCTGCCCCGGTTGTGGAGGATGTGCCTGCACAAACCCTCGCCGAAGTGCAGCCTGCTATCGCGCCGCAGACCGCACCGGCACCGGAAAACGGCCAGCTGTTCATCCCCGCACAGGACGCAGCGGTGGAGGCTGCCAGCAACGAGCCGGTGCCGGAAACTACCACGGAAGTGGCGGCCAGCGCCGAGCCGCAGCCGGCAGAACAGACCGCAGCCGTTGCCGATTCCGCTGAAGACAAGGCGGAAAAAGAAGAAAGCCAGACCGCTCACGGCGCCTGACCTTCTCCTTCCTGGAAAACAGAAAAGCGGCCTTCAAGGCCGCTTTTCTGTTTGGGCAGTCGCCTGCCAGCGCTCGACGAGTGTGGATGCGATGTTGGCCGGATCAGAGACTCTTCACCGGTTCAACCACCCCGTACTGTGTCGCCAAGCGGGCCAGAGCGATGCCATCGTGCACCATGAGCTTTTCGAAAAGACGCGCCTTGTGTGTGTTCACCGTCTTCGCACTCAGGCTCAGGCGACGCGCCACCTCTTCCTGGCGGTAGCCCTGGATCAGCAGCAGGGCGACTTCCATCTCGCGGGGTGACAGCGCATCGAACGGCGACTCCGGGCCGATGGTCGCAAGCGCAAGATGCTGGGCCACGGTGCTGGCCAGATAGCGCTTGCCCTGCGCGACACTGTGGATCGCACGGATCAACTCCTGCGCATCCCCCGCCTTGCCGACATAGCCGGATGCGCCGGCCTCCATCAAGCGCTTGGGCATCGGCCCGTCTTCCAGTACCGAGACGATGATGACCCGGGTACCGTAATTGCCCTTGACGATACGCTCGGTGATTTCCAGCCCGCTCAAACCGGGCAGGTGCAGGTCGCACAGCACCACATGCGGCTTGAGCCTGCGGATCTCCGGCAGCGCCTGCTCACCGCTTTCGGCTTCGCCCACTACCGTGATATCGGCCTGCCCGGACAGGATCATCTTGATACCTGTGCGGACCAGCGCGTGGTCGTCCACCAGAAAAACTTCGACGGTCATGGCAACACTCCCCGAAGACTAGCCAACAGGCTGGATCCATCCATATCCCGTATACAAGAGGATGATCGATCTCCCTCCCCGATATCGATCATCCTGTTCAATCCGGCCATTATCGGCCAGGACGGGCATGACCACGAGCCGGCGCCGGAGTCGCTCAGGCATCGCCCATGGCGGCAGCGGGCCCACTATGCACAAGCACCCCCATTGCCAGCATAAGGATATGACCCGGCCGGAATAGGGAAATCCCTGATCCCGGCATCATCCATCCGGCCCTGATCTGCGCCACCGGTACATCAGCAGATGCATTCCCAGCACCCACGCCAGCGCCGCGCACCAGCCGGCAAGGATGTCGGACGGGAAATGCACACCCAGATAGACCCGCGAGATCCCGACCAGCGCGACAAAAACGACGGCGAACAAAACAACCAGGTGCCGCCAGCGCGTGGGCCAGGCCAGCAGCACCAGCGTGAGCGCCAACGCCATCGCCCCCATCGCGTGTCCACTGGGAAAACTGAAAGTGCTTTCCGGTGCGATCGATTCCCACAAATCCGGGCGGACACGCTGGAACAGCTGTTTGCTGCCCAGATTCAACAGGGCCGCACCGGCCAGGGCGGTTGCGGCAAAGGCGGCATCACGCCAGCGGCGGCGCCACAGCAATCCCGCCACCAGCAGCAGGTCGAGCGGGATCACGCCCCATTCGTAGCCGAACCTGGAAACCACCACGAAAAACCCATCCAGCGCCGGCGATGCACGTGCCTGCATCCACATCAGCAGCGCAGTGTCCACAGGCAGGGGCTTCCCCTCACCGATGGCATCGACCAGCACGATAAAAACCGTCAGCGGCAGCAACACGCCGGTGAACAGCACCGTCAACCAGCGTGCACTGCCGGTCCGCCAGCGGTGCGGACCGGCCACCTCACGATCGACCTCGGCCTCAGCGGCGAGCCTGTCGCCACCCTCCCCGCGCCTGCGGGCAGGAACCTCAGGCGCCATGCCGGTGTCCCGTGCGGCACGGCCGGCATGCCACCACCCGCGCCGGCCGCCGCATCAGGCGGGAATCGCCCCCTTCCTCAGTCCGCACTGCGCGCATATTTCGTATCGACGTATTCGTCGATCAGCGCGACAAATTCATGAGCGATGTTTTCACCGCGCAGCGTCACCTTCTTCTCGCCATCGACGAACACCGGCGCCGCCGGCGCCTCACCGGTACCCGGCAGCGAGATGCCGATGTTGGCATGGCGCGACTCACCCGGGCCGTTGACGATGCAGCCCATCACCGCCAAGGTCATGTTCTCGGCGCCCGGATGGCTGACGCGCCACACCGGCATCTTCTCGCGCACGTGGTTCTGCACCACCTTGGCCAGCTCCTGGAAGAACTCGGATGTGGTACGGCCGCAGCCCGGACAGGCGGTGACCATTGGTGTGAACGCACGCTGCCCGGTGGTCTGCAGCAGCTCCTGCGCGACGATGACTTCCTGCGTACGCGACTGCCCCGGCTCGGGCGTCAGCGAGATGCGGATGGTGTCGCCGATGCCTTCCTGCAACAGCACCGCCAGCGCCGCCGACGAGGCGACGATGCCCTTGCTGCCGATACCGGCTTCGGTCAGGCCCAGGTGCAAGGCGAAGTCGGAGCGGTTGGCGAGGTCACGGTAGACCGCGATCAGTTCCTGCACGCCGCTGACCTTGGCCGACAGAACGATACGGTCACGTGGCAAGCCAATCTCGACGGCAGTCTCGGCCGAGTCGATGGCCGAGCGGATCAGCGCCTCGCGCAGTACCCGCCCGGCATCCCACGGCTGCGCACGCTGGCTGTTCTCGTCCATCAGCTTCGCTGCCAGCGACTGGTCCAGCGAGCCCCAGTTGGCACCGATGCGCACCGGTTTGTTGTACCTGATGGCGAACTCGATCAGCTGCGCGAACTGGGTGTCCTTCTTCTTGCCGAAACCGACGTTGCCCGGATTGATGCGGTACTTGGCCAGCGCCTCGGCACACGCCGGTTCATTGCTCAGCAACTGGTGGCCGTTGTAGTGGAAATCACCGATCAGCGGCACGTCGATCCCCATCATCGCAAGCTTCTCGACGATGCGCGGGATGGCCGCGGCCGACTCGGGATTGTTGACGGTCAGTCGCACCATCTCCGAACCGGCGCGCCACAGCTCGGCCACCTGCCTGACGCTGGCAGCGACATCGGCGGTATCGGTATTGGTCATCGACTGGACGACAACGGGATGGCCACCGCCCACTTTCACCCCGCCGATATCCACGGACTGGGTGATACGGCGGGGCCACGCGGTCGCGTCGGTGGGCGGAGTCGGTCGGGTCACGGCATCATGCATGCGGGCATTTTAGCGCGCCCCTCCAGCAGCGGGTATGAATCATGCTGGGCCTGACCCCGATGACACCCTACGATGGGCACATGAATTCCCCCGACACCTCGTTCCTGCGCACCCTGTGCAGCCTGCGCTGGCTGGCCACCGCCGGCCAGGCCACCACCATCCTCGTCGCCACCTGGCTGCTGGGACTGGAGTTGCCTCATGTGCCGCTGTGGGCCGGCGTATCCGTACTGGCGCTGTTCAACCTGTACGTACAGCTGCGCGTGCGCGACAGCGATCCGGCGCCGGTCACCGCCTTCGGCCACATCCTCGTCGATGTCACCGTGCTCACCTGGATGGTGGGATGGAGCGGTGGCATCGCCAACCCGTTCGGCTCACTGTTCCTGATCCTGATCGCATTGGCCGCACTGGCCCTGCCGCTGCGCTGGACCCATGCGGTGGCCGCCGCCTGCGTGGCCGGCTACGCCCTCAGCGCGGTGTTCGGCCTGCCACTGAAGGGCGGTCATTTCGATTCGATGAGCCTGCACCTGTGGGGCGCGGCAGCCAATTTCCTGCTGTCCAGCGTCGTGGTGCTGGTGTTTTCCACCCGCCTGGCAGCCGCATTGCGCGAGCGCGAGAACCAGCTGGCGTTGCTGCGCGAACGCTTCGTGCGCAACGAGGGCATCGTCGCGCTGGCCACCCACGCCGCCTCGGTTGCGCATGAGCTCAACACCCCGCTGGCGACGATGACCCTGCTTACCGACGATATCGCCGAGCAGTGTGGCGGCGATCCGGAGATGCGCGACGATCTGGAAACCCTGCGCGAGCTGCTGGTCCAATGCCGTGAGCGGGTGCTGGCATTGGCCGCTCCCGCCGAAGGTGCGCGCCCTGGCCGCAAGCGTGCCTCGATCGGCCATGTGCTTGAACAATGGCGACTGGTGCGGCCGACCATCAAGCTGCAACGTAACCCTGACGCACCGCTGCAACTGCAGCTGGATCCGGGCATCGGCCACCTGCTGCAGGTGCTGCTCAACAACGCCGCCGATGCCGGCGAGCACGCCGGGCGTCCGCAGGTGGCTCTGGACCTGCGGCTGCAGGATGGGCAGCTGTTTGGCGAGGTGCGCGACTATGGCCCCGGCTTCAATGCCGGCGATGCCGCCCTGCCCGGCACCCTGTTCAACAGCGGCAAGGCCGGTGGCATGGGTGTCGGCCTTGCTCTCTCCCATGCCACCATTGAGCGGCTGCATGGGGAACTGTGGATGCGCCCAGCCGAAGGCCAGGGCGCGCGTGTCGGCTTCCGCCTGCCGCTGGACAACTCCGGAACAAATGCATGAATGACCCTGTGACACACGGCCTGCTGGTCGACGATGACCCGCTGTACCTGCGCACCCTGCAACGCACGCTGGCCCGTCGCGGGATCGAGACGGTCACCGCCACCGACATCGACAGCGCACTGCAAGCGGCCACGGCAGCGCCTCCGGCCTTCGCGCTGATCGACCTCAAGCTCGGCAGCGAGTCCGGATTGAACCTGATCCAGCCGCTGCGCGAGTTGCGTCAGGATATGCGCATCCTGCTGGTCACCGGCTACGCCTCCATCGCCACCGCGGTGGAAGCGATCAAGCTGGGCGCCGATGATTATCTGCCCAAGCCGGCAACGGTGCAGATGATCCTGCGCGCCCTCGGCGAGGACGACGAGGCCGGTGAAGAACCCGAAGAAGTGGAACCACCGGACGCGATGACGCCGATCAGCCGCCTGCAGTGGGAGCACATCCAGCAGGCGCTGCATGAAACCGGCGGCAATGTTTCCGCTGCCGCGCGCCTGCTCGGCATGCATCGCCGCTCGCTGCAACGCAAGCTGCTCAAGCGGCCCAGCCCGGAGCGTGATCCCAATCGCTGAGCATTCACTGCAGCGCGCCAACCGCGAGGCAAAGAAAGCTGAAAGCCGGACGTGGCAATTCCTGCAGCCAGTCCACTGCGCTCCGGCACCGGGAATCGGCCAAAAAAGAAACGCCGCGCTACAGGCGCGGCGTTTCCGTATTGCTGAAAACAACAATCAGCGCAACTGCGCCAACACCTCGCGGGTCATCGGATCGGTGATTTCCACCGCCTCGCCCTGCAGGGCCGGCAACAGCTGGCTGGCCAGCTGCTTGCCCAGCTCGACGCCGAACTGGTCGAACGCGTTGATATCCCAGATCAGCGACTGCACATACACCGCGTGCTCGTACATCGCGATCAGCGCGCCCAGCGCGTGCGGCGTCAGCGCATCGAGCAGGATCAAGGTGCTGGGACGGCCGCCCGGATACTGGCGGTGCGGGTCCTCGCTGTCCTGCCCGTTGGCAAGCGCCTCGGTCTGCGCCAGCAGGTTGGCCAGCAGCGCCTGATGGTTGATGGCATACGGATGGTCGCTGTGCACGCAGCCGATGAAATCGGCCGGCACGATGCTGCTGCCTTGGTGCAACGCCTGGAAGAAGCTGTGCTGCACGTCGGTGCCCGCTCCGCCCCACCACACCGGCACGGTGTCGGCATCGACCGGGCTGCCATCCAGCTTCACCCGCTTGCCCAGGCTTTCCATCACCAGCTGCTGCAGGTAGGCCGGCAGCAGCGCCAGGCGCTGGTCGTAGGTCATCACCGCGTGCGTGGCGTGGCCAAGCACGTTGCGGTTCCAGATATCGGTCAGCGCATGCAGCACCGGCAGGTTACGCTCCAGCGGCGCACCGGCCGCATGCGCGTCCATTTCCGCGGCGCCTTCCAGCAGCTGGCCGAAACGCTCGAAGCCGATCGCCAGCGCGATCGGGAAACCGACCGCCGACCACAGCGAATAGCGTCCGCCCACCCAGTCCCACATCGGCAATACACGCTCGGCGGCAATGTCGAAGGCCTTGGCGGCGCGCTCGGGATTGGCGCTGACCGCGTACAGGCGCTCGCTGCCCCCCAGCCAGTCGCGCAGGATGCTGCCGTTGAGCAGGGTTTCCTGGGTGCCGAAGGTCTTGGAGATCAGGATGCCGGCGGTCGTGGCCGGATCCAGCGTGGCCAGCGTGCGCTGCATCGCCGCGCCATCGACATTGGAGACGAAGTGCACGCGGAAACGTGCACCGCTGGACGGGCGCAGCGCGTCGGCCACCAGGCGCGGGCCGAGATCGGAACCGCCGATGCCGACACTGACGATATCGGTGACCGTGCCGGCCTCCAGCGCCTTGACCAGCGCCCCCATCTGCGCCAGCACCGCACTGGCTTCGGCACGTGCGGCAAGCGCGACCGGGGTGGTGCCGACATCACCGCGCAAGGCGCTGTGCAGTACCGCGCGGTCTTCGGTGATGTTGATCCGCTCACCGCCAAACTGGCGTGCGAAACCGCCGGCGACATCACGCCGCGCGGCCAGTTCCAGCAGCGCATCCAGCGCGGCGCGGTCGTAGGTCTGCCGCGCGAAGTTCACGTACAACGGACCGACCTTGAGCGCCAGGCGTTTCACCCGGTCCGGCTCGGCGGCCAACAGCGTGGGGATGTCCGTGCCCTGCAGTCGCTGGGCGTGGGCGTGCAATAGGTCGAATCCGTTGTTTGTGGTCATGCGGCCTGTGTGGGAATGGAGTTGTTGGTGTGGGTGATGCGGTTGTCGCCATCGACGTAGACCAGCTTCGGCTGGAAACGGTCGGCCTCTTCCTCGCTCATGCTGGCGAAGGCGGCGATGATGATGATGTCGCCCACCTGCACATGACGCGCGGCACCGCCATTGAGCGAGATGATGCCGCTGCCGGCCTCGGCACGCAGGGCGTAGGTGCTGAAACGGGCACCGTTGGTGACGTCCCAGATGTGCACCTGTTCGAACTCGCGGATGCCGGTGGCTTGCAGCAGGTTGTCGTCGATCGCGATGGAGCCTTCGTAGTTCAGCTCCGAGTGGGTGACGGTGGCGCGGTGGATCTTGGTCTTGAGCAGGGAAAGTTGCATGGCGATACAGAACTGCAGGGAGAAAACCCGCAGTCTAGCACCGGCGGCGGCACTTGCCCGCACTGCAACATGGCGTCCCCAGCGGCGCTTGCCGCACACGAAAATGGCGCCATAGCGGCGCCATTTTCCGTCCTCCCGCACGCCATTGATGGACATGCGGAGTCTCACGGGGCGAGGTTCAGAACTCGATATTGTCGATCAGGCGGGTACTGCCCAGCTTGGCCGCCACCAGTGCCACCCGGGCACCACCGCAGCCATCACCCGGCTCGCCCAGGTCCGGCATCCGCACCGTGGCGTAGTCCACCTGATAACCCGCCGCCTGCAGCCTGGCCGTTGCTTCGGCCTCCACCTGGCCGTGCGCTGTCCCGGCCAGACAGGCGTCACGCATCTCCAGCAGCACCTGGCGGATGACGGTAGCCTGCGGCCGTACATCGGCGGTGAGGTACTGGTTGCGGGAGCTCATCGCCAGGCCATCGGCCTCGCGCACGATCTCGCCGCCGACGATTTCGATCGGGAACGCCAGATCAGCCACCATCTGCCGGATCACCGCCAGCTGCTGGTAGTCCTTGCGACCAAACGCGGCCACATCCGGCTGCACCTGGTTGAACAGCCGCGTGACCACCGTGCACACGCCATCGAAATGACCCGGGCGGTGGGCGCCCTCCAGCAGTGCGCTCACGCCCGGCACATGCACGTTGGCGGCCAGCTCCACGCCAAACGGGTACATCGATTCGACCGTCGGCAGCCATAGCACGTCACAGCCGGCCTGCTCCAGGCCGCTGGTATCGGCCTCGGGCGTGCGCGGGTAGCGGGTGAAATCCTCGTTCGGGCCGAACTGGGTCGGATTGACGAAGACGCTCGACACCACCCTGTCGGCATACTGGCGTGCCAGCTTCACCAGCGAATAATGGCCGGCATGCAGGTTGCCCATGGTGGGCACCAGCGCCACGCGCAGGCCTTCGCGCTTCCAGCCGCGGACCAGGGCGCGCAGCCGGGAAAGTTCGGTGACGGTTTCGATCATGATGCGTATGCGTGCTCTGCGTCGGGGAAGGTTCCGGCGCGTACGGCGTCGGCATAGGCGCGGACCGCGCCCGCCACCGAACCGCCTTCGGCAAGGAAATCCTTGACGAACTTGGGACGACGGTGGCCGCTGTCCAGACCCAGGAAATCGTGCAGCACCAGCACCTGCCCGTCGCATTCGGGGCCGGCGCCAATGCCGATGGTGGGAATCGCGGTTTCGGCGGTGACGCGCCCGGCCAGCGGCGTCGGCACGCACTCCAGGACCAGCAGGCTGGCACCGGCATCGGCCACCGCCCTGGCATCGTCGAGCAGTTGCCGGGCGGCATCGCCGCGCCCCTGCACCCGGTATCCGCCAAGCCGCAATACCGACTGCGGGGTGAGCCCCAGGTGCGAACACACCGGGATTTCACGCTCCACCAGGTAACGGATGATGTCCAGCTTGAAGCCGGCACCTTCGAGCTTGACCATTTCCGCGCCGGCCTGCAGCAGCTTCAGGGAGGCATCCAGCGCCCGCTCGGGCGTGGCGTCGGCGCCGAACGGCAGGTCGGAAACCAGCAGCGCACGTTGCAGCACGCGGCTCACCGCGGCGGTGTGGTAGACCACATCCTCGACGCTGACCGGCAGCGTGGAGTCATGGCCCTGCACCACCATGCCCAGCGAATCGCCGACCAGGATCAGGTCGACACCGTTGGCATCGAAGGCGCGGGCGAAGCCGGCATCGTAGGCGGTCAACATCACCAGCTTCTGGCCGTTGCGCTTGGCTTCGACCAGGGCTGGAACCGTCCAGGGCTTGCTGTCAGCGTGGATGCTCATGTCAGGATAACGGTTGGTGATAAGCCAGCCATTATCCCCCTATCCGCTCGATAGCGCAGGTCTGGATGCCGTCCAGCAGCGCACGGACCGTTCCATGCCCGGGAATCAGCGCCTCGGGCGCCACTTCAGCCAGCGGCAGCAAGGCGAACGCGCGCTCATGCAGATACGGGTGCGGCACCGTCAGCCGCGGCAGGTCGATGACCTGGTCGGCATACAGCAACAGGTCCAGATCCAGCGTGCGCGGACCCCAGCGTTCGCCCGGCAGGCGGACACGGCCGAAGCGCTGTTCGATGGCCAGCAACTGGTCGAGCAGCTCCAGTGGTGCCAGCGTCGTCGCCAGCGTCACCGCCGCATTGATGAAAGGCGGTTGCGCCTCATTGCCCCAGGCCGGAGTGCGGTACAGGCTGGAACCGGCCTGCAAACGCGTGCATGGCAACTGCGCCAGCGCCTGCATGGCGGCGCGGACCGTTCCACAGGCATCGCCGAGGTTCGCCCCCAGCCCGACGCAGGCCAGCACGGAATCCATCTGGCGTTATTCGCCCAGCGCGGTGGGTGCCCCACGGCGGCGACGGCGACGGCGGCGACGCGGTTCATCGCCCTCCACCAGCACTTCAGCAGCCAGTTCGTCCTGCGCCGAGTCCTGGTCGTGGCCGGACTGCTGCTGCGTCTCGCGCCAGAAAGCGATGTCTTCGGCATGTTCGGCCGAAGCCGTCCCGCGCAGCACCAGGAAATCAAACGCCGCACGGAAACGCGGATGCGCCAGCGTGCGGTAGACGCGCTTGCGCTGGCGCGAACCGAAGCGCGACTGCAGCAGCCAGATTTCCTGCATCGGCAGGGAGAACCGGCGTGGCAGCGCGATGGTGCCGAGCTGGTGCATCGTCACCCGGTCGGCGGCGCGACGCTGCGCCTCCTCGATCGCCACGCCCTGTTTCTGCAGCGCCATCAGCGAGCGGCAGAATGCCGGCCACAGCAGCAGCGCGAACAGGAAGGCCGGCGACACCGGTTCATCATTGGCGACCCGCGCATCGGTATTGCGCAGCCCCTCGATCAGGATGCGGCGCAGCGCACCGGTGCGATTGCTCTTGAGCGCCGCCGCACTTTCCGGGAACAGCACCGCCAGCAGGCCGAAACGCTCCAACCCTTCGAAACTGGCCACACCGTGACCGGAAAGGAACAGCTTGAGCACCTCTTCGAACAGGCGCGCCGGCGCCGCTTCGTTCAACAGGCTGGCCAGGCGCGGAATCGGCTCGGCGGTGGCGGCCTCGATGCTGAAGCCCAGCTTGGCGGCCAGGCGCACCGCGCGCAGCATGCGCACCGGATCTTCGCGATAACGCTGCTCCGGATCGCCGATGAGCTTCATCCTGCGCGCCAGCACATCCTCGAACCCGCCGGTGTAATCGCGCACCGAGAAATCCTCGATCGCGTAATACAGCGCGTTGCAGGTGAAGTCGCGCCGGACCGCATCGTCTTCGATCGTGCCGTAGACGTTGTCGCGCACCAGCATGCCGTTCTCGACCTCGCGGTCGCCGCTGCCGTCATCGCTGTTGGCGCGGAAGGTGGCCACTTCGATGATCTCGCGGCCGAACACCACATGCGCCAGGCGGAAGCGGCGGCCGATCAGCCGGCAATTGCGGAACAGCTGTTTGACCTGCTCCGGCGTGGCATCGGTGGCCACGTCGAAATCCTTGGGCTGCCCGCCGACCAGCAGGTCACGGACCGCACCGCCCACCAGGTAGGCACCAAAGCCCGCTTCGCGCAGCCGGTAGAGCACGCGCAATGCATTGGGGCTGATGTCCTTGCGCGAGATGCAGTGCTGGTCGCGCGCAACGGTGCGCAGCGTGAACGGCGTTGTAACTGTGGAATTGATGGTGGCGCTTCCCGTTGAAATTTCAGGATTGCCGAGCGGCAACCGGACGCATATACTAGCGCGCTCGCCGGACGCGACCAATACGCTCCCTTCGTCTAGTGGTTAGGACGTGGCCCTCTCAAGGCTAAAACAGGGGTTCGAGTCCCCTAGGGAGCGCCAGTCGCCCGGCAGATTCCAGCAAAAACCCCGCCCGTGCGGGGTTTTTGTGTTTCTGCGCCTGGCAGAAGCCGGCACGCCAGCAGCACGATCCCGGAGCACAGGCCTTTCCCCCGGCCGATGGCGGCTGCGGACAAACCTCGCCCCCGATGGCAACGGCGACCGGGCAGCCACACCAGCGGTACCCGCAGAACAGCACCCCGGCGTGTTGCTTGCATTCGCCCTACCCACCCCCATCCTGAGAACAGCCATGCCCCGAGGCGGCATCTGTTCTAGAATTAGGCGGCTAACTGCCGGACCCTGCCATGCCCTTTGTCGTTACTGAAAACTGCATCAAGTGCAAACACACCGACTGCGTTGAAGTCTGTCCCGTCGATTGCTTCCACGAAGGCCCGAACTTCCTGGTCATCGACCCGGACGAGTGCATCGACTGCACGCTGTGCGAACCGGAGTGCCCGGTCAACGCCATTTATCCTGAAGACGACGTGCCCGCCGGGCAGGAAGGTTTTGTCGCCCTCAACGCCGAGCTGTCGCGCTCCTGGCCGGTATTGACCGTGCGCAAGGACCCGCCGGCCGACGCCGCCGAGTGGGACGGCAAGCCGGACAAGCTGAAGCTCCTGGAACGCTGAAACAGTCCAGTGTGACCATGGAAAACGGGCGCCCTCGGCGCCCGTTCCTTTTTCCGGCATCCGCCCGGACTCAGCCGCCCAGGCGCGCCTTCAATGCCTCCACCAGCTTGAGTGCCGCCGCATCGGTGGCCGGCAGACCGCGCGGATCCACCGCCGACACGTATGCACCGGCATCCACGGCCACCACGCGCACGAGGAAGTTGCTGCCCTCATAGCCGATGTCATAGGAACCCAGCAGCTGCGCCCGGCTGGCGATATTCACCCCTTCGATCCCTGCCAGTGCCTCTCCGACCTTGGCAAACACCTCGTCACGGCTGCCACTGAGCGCGAAACCGCTCTGCGCGCTGGTGGCCGCAGCTGCCGGTGACGGCTTGACCGCCGACGCCAGTGCCGGCACCGCTGCGGCACCGGCCGTGTTGGGCAGATTCAGATCCGGCGGCACTTCCAGCGGACGCGATTCCGGGGCAAGGGCGTAGTCACCTTTGGCTCCGCGCTTGAAACAACCGGTGGTGGTGGCGATGGTGGCAACGGCCAGCAGCGTCAGCGAAAGCACGCGGAAGGTTGAGGTTTGACGCATGGTGTATCTCCTGGTTCAGGCCACTGCGGTGCAGTGGCTGGATAGCTTTCCCGCCTGCCGATACGGGCGGCGGGATGATCGGCAATGGGATGGAGCGTACTGTCGCGACGGCGGCGCTTGGTGGCAACACATGCCGCCCGGAAATCCGATACCAGCCGGAAGTGGCGCACGACCCCTTCCTTTCCGGAGAAATGCGGCCTCCGGAGCGGCGACCGGGGACATCCCAGCACATGCCAAGCCCATACCGCGCTTAGACGCACCACCGGTGCGCAGTGAAGCGGGAAATGCGGCGGCAAGGACTGGGATCGGCAAGGGAGCGGCTGCCCGTAATGGAGGTGAAGAGGCCGGCCAACCGGCAGCTTTGGTGACCAAAAGCATGTTACTTGCCGGTCGAAAGGAGGGGCAAGTATGCTGGACACCAGTAAACGGACCGCTGCCGGTGCCGTTCAGCCTCTCAAGCATCACCGGAACCACCTTGACCGACACCACACCGCGGCCGTTGCCGACCGAAAACCACCTCCTGATCAACGCCTATACGACGCATCCGGAGTCCCCCCTGCTGTCCGTCACCCGTCGCATCGCCGACAGCGGCTGCAATCTGGCCGACGCCCGCCTTTCCACCGTCGGTCGCGACGTTTCGGTGACCACCCTGGCGACCGGCTCGTGGGATGCGATCGCCAAGCTGGAAGCCATGCTGACGCGCCTGGAGCGCGAGGAAAGCATGAAACTGGTGTGGTACCGCACCGAGGCCAAGCAGATCCAGTCCAATCTGCTGCCCTATATCGTGGAAGTCATCGCCGCCGACAAGCCGGGCATCCTGTTCCAGCTGGCCGACTTCTTCGACCGCCAGGGCATCACCATCGAGAACCTGCAGAGCACCCGTTACCAGGCCATGCAGACCGGCGCGGAAATGTTCTCGGCGCAGATCACCATCGGCGTCCCGTCGAATATGCATATCGCCGCGCTGCGCGATGACTTCCTTGAATTCTGCGACCACCTCAACCTGGACGCGATCATGGATCCGATGAAGTTCTGATGGTTTCGCGCACCCATCACGGGTGTGCGGCGTTTCATGTAACCGCAATCGAATCACCCCAGGCTCCGGAAAGGATCTGATGAACATCGGCGATACCCTGGACAGCACCACCCTCGCTCTTCCGCTGGCCCTGTCCGGCGGCGACAGCACCACCCTCGCCGCACAGGCCGGCCACTGGCTGGTGCTGTACTTCTACCCGAAGGACAGTACCCCCGGCTGCACCACCGAGGGCCTGGATTTCAATGCGCTGCTGCCGGAGTTCACCCGTGCCGGCGCCAGGGTGTTCGGGGTTTCGCGTGATTCGGTGAAATCCCACGACAACTTCTGCGCCAAGCAGGGCTTCAGGTTCCCGCTGATCAGCGACAGCGACGAGGCGCTGTGCAACGCCTTCGACGTGATCAAAATGAAGAACATGTACGGCAAGCAGGTGCGCGGCATCGAGCGCAGCACCTTCCTGATCTCGCCCGAGGGCACACTGGTGCAGGAATGGCGCAAAGTGAAAGTCGCCGGTCATGCCGCTGCCGTGCTTGAAGCCCTGAAGGCCGCCCGGAACACGTGAGCCCCCTGCCACTCCCACTCGCCCCATCGGCCTGCCCCGCAGGTGCGATGGCGTGACCCTGTCCCGCCACAAGGAACCGACGATGACCCGAGGCAAGCGCATCTACGTGCTGGACACCAACGTGCTGATGCACGATCCCACCGCGCTGTTCAAGTTCGAGGAGCACGATGTCTACCTGCCGATGCAGGTGATCGAGGAGCTGGACAACGGCAAGAAGGGCACCACCGAGGCGAGCCGCAACGCCCGCCAGGTGAGCCGCTTCCTCAATGAGCTGATCGAAGCGGCAGGCATCGGCAGCGTGCAGAACGGCGTGCCGCTGGCACGTCCGCAGGGCCTGCAGCTGCGCGGCGCCCAGAGTGCCGGAAATCTGTACTTCCAGACCAGCCATTTCGAGGCCGGCAAGAGCTTTGGCAAGGTGATCCCGGACAACGCCATCCTCGGCGCCATCCTGGCCCTGAAGGAACAGCACCCGGAAACCCCGGTGGTGTTCATCTCCAAGGACATCAACCTGCGCATCAAGGCCGCCATCGCCGGCATCGATTCGGAGGACTACGAGAACGACCGCGCGCTGGACGACTTCAACCTGCTCTACACCGGCGCCAGCGAGCTGCCGGAGGACTTCTGGAAGAAGCATGCCGAGAACCTGCGCAGCTGGAGCGACAAGGGCCGCACCAGCTACGAGATCACTGCCGCTGACGACGAGGACTGGTATCCGAACCAGTACGCCTACCTGCCCGGCGATGACGAAGTCGAACTGAAGGTGGCCAAGGTGGAGGGCGATGGCCGCGTCACCCTGTCGCTGGTCAACGACTACCGCCACGGCTCGCATTCGGTATGGGGCATCACCGCGCGCAACCGCGAGCAGAATTTCGCGCTCAATGCGCTGATGGATCCGGAGATCGATTTCGTCACCCTGCTCGGCACCGCCGGCACCGGCAAGACCCTGCTGGCACTGGCCGCCGGCCTGGCGCAGACGATGGACACGCAGCGTTACCGCGAGATCATCATGACCCGTGCCACGGTCAGCGTCGGCGAGGACATCGGCTTCCTGCCCGGCACCGAGGAGGAGAAGATGACGCCATGGATGGGCGCACTGACCGACAACCTGGAGGTGCTCACCCACAACCAGGAAGGCGGCACCTGGGGGCGCGCGGCGACCAACGACCTGCTGGCCAGCCGCATCAAGATCCGTTCGCTGAACTTCATGCGCGGCCGCACCTTCCTGTCGCGCTACCTGATCCTGGACGAGGCGCAGAACCTCACGCCGAAGCAGATGAAGACGCTGATCACCCGCGCCGGCCCCGGCACCAAGATCGTCTGCCTAGGCAATGTCGAGCAGATCGACACTCCCTACCTGACGGAAACCACCTCCGGCCTGACCTACGCGGTAGACCGCTTCAAGAACTGGCCACACAGTGCGCATATCACTCTGCGCCGGGGCGAGCGCTCGCGCCTGGCCGATTACGCATCGGAGGTTCTGTGAAACCGCTGCACGTCCTTCCACTTGCCGGCGCATTGCTGGCACTGGCCGCCTGTACGCCGGCCAACGTCAAGCCCGGTGCCAGCGTATCGACGGCGCTCAAGGCCGGACAGTCCTGGGTGGTCACCCGACCCGTGGTGGCCGCACAGGTACTGGACACCTGCTCGCGCGACAGTCCCGCCCGGCACGCCGGTGAAGTCACCGGCTACTGGGCNNGCGACAAACGCCTGATCTACATCAACGCCTTCACCCTGCCCGACCACAACGACATCGATCCTTCCCGCGAAGCGGTCCGCGTCTGCGATGGCGGTGCGCAGTTCTGGGGGGCGGTCTACGACCCGCAGACCGCGGCGTTTTCCGCTATCGAACACAACGGCCCGCCGTCGGTGCCTTGAGGTCTACGCATGGGAATGCGGCTGCCACGCTGGGTGTGGGTGGGCGCGATCGCCCTCTCCTGCGTGGCCGGCATGGTCAATGCGGTCGGCTTTCTGGGCTACATCAACCACGCGGTCAGCCATGTCACCGGCAGCACCAGCCAGCTCGGCATTGCACTGGCACAGGGTGACTGGCGACAGGTCGGTCCGCTGTGGGGGTTGCTGATCGCGTTCTCGGCCGGCGCGATGCTCAGCGGCCTGATCATCCAGGACAGCACCTTGCAGATCGGTCGCCGTTATGGCGTCGCGCTGGCCCTGGAATCGGCCTTGCTGCTGCTGGCCATTCCCCTGTTCCGGCAGCAGCCGCTGTGGGGCGCACTTGCCGCGGCCACCGCCTGCGGATTGCAGAACGCGATGGCCACCACCTTCAGCGGCGCAGTGGTGCGCACCACCCATCTCAGCGGCATGTTCACCGACCTGGGCATCGGCCTAGGTCACCTGTTGCGCGGCCTGCCACTGCCGATGCGGCGCCTGACCCTCAGCGGCCTGATCATCACCGGCTTTCTTGCAGGTGGCTGTATCGGTACCTGGCTGTATATACGTTGGCAGTACGACGCACTGCTTGCCCCGGCGCTGCTGACCGGCATCACCGGCCTTGGCTACGTGCTGTATTACCAGTGGACACAACAGCCGCGCAGGTAGGACACGTCCACGCCAAACATTGCACAATCGCGGCATGAGTCCTTCAACCTCCGTTTCCGCCCTCACCATCGCCGGCTCCGACTCCGGTGGCGGTGCCGGCATCCAGGCCGATCTCAAGACATTCGCCGCACACCAGGTACACGGCCTTTCCACCATTGCCGCGCTCACCGCCCAGAACACGCGTGGCGTGACTGCAGTGCATGTACCACCGCTGGATTTTCTGCGCGCACAGATCAACGCCTGCTTCGACGACTTCAACATCCACGCGGTCAAGCTCGGCATGCTCGCCAATGCCGATGTCATCCATCTCGTGGCCGATGCACTGGAGCGCTACCGTCCGGCGCAGATCGTCCTGGACCCGGTGATGGTCGCCACCAGCGGCGCCAAGCTGCTCGAGGACAGTGCACTGCAGGCCATGCGTGAACGCCTGCTGCCATTGGCCACCCTGCTCACCCCCAACACCCCGGAAGCCGAGCTGCTGCTCGACCGCCGCATCGGCAACGCTGCCGACGCCCGAAGCGCCGCCCGCGCCCTGCTCGACATGGGCGCCCGTGCAGTTCTGCTGAAGGGCGGCCATCTGCTCGAAGGCGAGCGCGTCATCGACCGTTACTTCGACGGCACCAATGACAGGGAGTTCGACCATCCGCGCCTGCCTGTCGATGCCCATGGCACCGGCTGCACGCTGGCATCGGCCATCGCCGCGCAGCTGTGTCGCGGACGGGCCATGCCCGCAGCCTGCGAGGCGGCCATCGACTACATCGCACGCGGCCTGCATGGCGGCTATCAGCCCGGCCGCAGCGAAGTCATGGTGCTCGACCACATCGGCGCCGCATTCCGCGCATGAACACCTGCGCCCGTCTGCCCATCACCAGCGCGGACGGGCATCAGTTCGAACTGCTTGCCCACCTGCCGGCACAGGCGACCGCCAGCCTGTTGTGGCTGCCCGCGCTGGGCGTTGCCGCCCGTCACTACCAGCCCTTTGCCGACGCGCTGGCCGCCGAAGGCATCGCCGTGTTCCTGCACGAATGGCGCGGCAACGGCAGCAGCCGCCTGCGCGCGGACCGGCACCATAACTGGGGCTACCGCGAACTGCTGCAGTTCGACCTGCCTGCTGCCGAGGCCGCGGTACGCGCTGCTGCACCCGGACTGCCATTCCGGCTCGGCGGCCACAGCCTCGGCGGACAGCTGGCCTGCTGCCATGCCGGGCTGCATGGCGGCACGCTGGAGGCCCTGTGGCTGGTTGCCAGCGGTACACCGTGGTGGCGCAGCTTCCCGGCCCCGCGTCGCTATCTGCTGCCGGCGGCGTATCGCTTCCTACCATGGCTGGCCCGACGCAGGGGCGCCCTGCCCGGCCGCCGCCTCGGTTTCGGCGGCACCGAAGCGCGTGGCTTGATCGATGACTGGTCACGCGTCGGTCTGAGCAACCGCTATGCCGCGCGAAATCTGGCTGACGACCTTGAGGCCGGCATGCGCGGGATCAATGCCTCCATCTCCGCCATCATCTTCGACCAGGACTGGCTGGCGCCCGCCAGCTCGATGCGGCAGCTGCTGGCGAAGATGCCTGCAGCCAGATATCGGCTGCATGAAATGTCATCCCGCGAGCTCGGCACAAGCGCCGATCACTTCCACTGGATGAAAGCGCCGCAGAACGTAGCGTCAGTCCTGACAACAGCACGATAGTCAGGGAAATTTCACAAAAGCATTGACGCACTCGCAGCATGTCAGCATAATCTCGCTCCTGACGACGCGCCCGTAGCTCAGTTGGATAGAGTACCTGGCTACGAACCAGGCGGTCGGGAGTTCGAATCTCTCCGGGCGCACCACGTCAGAAGTGGAATTCCATTCCACACATCCAAAACAGAACAATGTAATCCGCGCCCGTAGCTCAGTTGGATAGAGTACCTGGCTACGAACCAGGCGGTCGGGAGTTCGAATCTCTCCGGGCGCACCATTGCATTGAATACAACAGCAGGCATCGCCTGCTGTTTCTGTTTCTGCATCCCGCTATTGCACGACGCGCGCCCAGGCTGGGACTTCCGGCCCATGAATCTGGACGCCGATATTCGGCCCGCCCGCCACACACATCGCAGGCCGCCGCATCGGCACCACCGGCACCGCTCTTCGACAAGAAGAAACCCTGCGTTCGCCACAGCGTTCCTGCAACGCAATCTCCACACGTGACAGCCAAGGACTGGAGAGATCTTTCACCCAGCTGCCGGCAGTGAGATTCCAAACCCATACGCGCCTGGCACGATCTATTGAATGATCAGCCCATCCTCTACAACTCCCTGCCGCTGATGCAGAAGTGACTCTCCGACTGTCCCATCCCTCATCCTCGGCCAGGCGTGCCGGTTTCAGCCGGCGCGGGTGAGTCAGCTTTGCGTCGGCGCTGACAGCAGGGGTCAACCACTGACCCGTGAACCGTGGATGGCTCGTGCACAGCCGAACCGCCCATCATGTCCAAAAACGACCTCTTCGCCCGGCCTTGTGATCAGCATGACAAGATCACGCGCAGCACTTCCTGGCGAGACAGCCCCTTACGACAAGAAGCTGATCAGCCCCTCTGCGGCATCATCAACCCGCAGCGCCATCCACCTGCACAAACCCGTACAGGCCCGCGGCGAAGACGACAGTATCAGCCCTTGCGGACAACAGGAAGGACTGCCATGCAGCTGGAGAAAATGCCCCATCCACAGCAAGCCGGTCCACTCCCGCAAGCTCCTCCGTTGCAGACAGAAAGCACCTTCACTGCGTGCTGAAAACGCAGAAGCGGAAAAGCAAAAAGCCCCTGAAGCAGGGGCTTTTTCGCAACTGGCGGAGTGAGAGGGATTCGAACCCTCGATAGAGCTTTTGACCCTATACTCCCTTAGCAGGGGAGCCCCTTCGGCCTCTCGGGCATCACTCCGTTTTTCTCGCCGCGCCGTGTATTCCGAAGCGGGGCGCGAAGGATAACGTTTATCAGGGTGAAAGGTAAACCCTTATTTGGAAGTTTCTTCACTTCCCGGTGCAGCCGGCTCATCACCGCGCTGGATACGCTGGAAAATTTCCTCGCGATGCACGGCCACATCCTTCGGCGCGGTGATACCGATACGCACCTGGTTGCCCTTGACGCCGAGCACGGTCACGCTGACCGAGTCACCAATCATCAGGGTTTCGCCTACACGGCGAGTCAGGATCAACATTTTACAAATCTCCATGGAACCGGTTGGATTCCCACCGGCATTGGCGCGCTGTAGCAATGCGCCCCACGACAAAGGGAAATGACTCCCAATAGTAACGGCAGGGCGCAAACCGCTTCAAGGCGTCAAGCTTCTCATATTCAGGCCAGATGCGGCTTGAGCCAGGCCATCGCACCGTCAAGCGCGGCGACAAGCTTCGGCCCGTCTTCGCCGCCGCCCTGCGCCATGTCCGGACGGCCGCCGCCCTTGCCACCGATCTGGCTGGCAACATGCGACAACAGCTCCCCGGCCTTGACCTTGCCCAGCGCGGCGCCGCTGACACCCGCCACCAGCGCCGCCTTGCCGTCCTGCACGCCCGCCAGCAGGATGACCGTGTCACCCAGCTGCTGCTTCAGGCGATCCACCGCTTCGCGCAGGGCCTTCACATCAAAGCCTTCCAGCCGCGCCAGCAGCACCTTCACGCCGCCGACCTCGACTGCCGAAGCCCCCAAGTCGGCCGTGGCACCCGAGGCCAGCTTGGCCTTGAGCGACTCCAGCTCGCGTTCCAGCTTCTTCTGGCGCTCGCCCAGCTGGCGGATCTTGTCGACCACATCCGCGGCGCTGCCACCAAGCAGCTGCGCGGCATCATGCAGGCGCTGCTCCTCGCCGGCGACATGATCCAGCGCCCCCTGCCCGGTCAGCGCCTCGATGCGGCGTACGCCCGAGGACACACCACCTTCGGAGGTGATCTTGAACAGGCCGATGTCGCCGGTGCGCGACACATGGGTGCCGCCACACAGTTCGGTGGAGAACCCGCCCATCTTCAATACGCGCACGTTCTCGCCATACTTCTCGCCGAACAGCGCCATTGCGCCGAAATCCAGCGCTTCCTGCATGCCCATGTGATGCACTTCGGCCGCATGGTTGGCGCGTACCTGTTCGTTGACCTTGCGCTCGATGATGGCCAGCTCTTCGGCCGTGATCGGCTGGAAGTGCGAGAAGTCGAAGCGCAGGCGATCCGGCGCCACCAGCGAGCCCTTCTGCTGCACGTGGGTGCCCAGCACTTCGCGCAGGGCTGCATGCAACAGATGGGTGGCCGAGTGATTGAGGATGGTGGCGCTGCGGCGTACACCATCAACCGCGCCCGACAGCACGTCACCGAGCTTGATGCCGCCCTGTTCCAGCCGGCCGACATGGCCATGGAACTGGCCGGCAAATTTCTGTGTATCGGTTACCGCCAGCGTCACGCCGGCGGCCGACAACACGCCGGTGTCGCCCACCTGACCGCCGGATTCGGCATAGAACGGAGTCTGCGCGGTGAACACGATCACCTCGTCACCGGCCTGCACCGCATCCACCGGACGCCCGTCCCTGATCAGTGCGACCACTTCCAGGCCGTCGGCCTGCAGTGCGTCATAGCCCTGGAACACCGTCGGCGACAGGGTCGCGACCAGGTCGGCCGGCAGCTGCACGCCGCCACCGAACTTGCCGGCGGCGCGCGCGGTCTCGCGCTGGTGCTCCATCGACGATTCGAAACCGTCCATATCCACCGTCATGCCACGCTCGCGGGCGATGTCGGCGGTCAGGTCGACCGGGAATCCGTAGGTGTCGTACAGGCGGAAGGCATCGGCGCCGGGGATCACACCATCAGCGACCTTGGCTGCGACCTCGTCGAAGATCTTCATGCCGGCATCCAGCGTCTCGGCAAAACGCTCCTCCTCGGCCTGCAGCGCACGCACCACGGTGTCGGCCTGCGTCGCCAGCTCGGGATAGGCCTCGCCCATCTGCTCGACCAGCGTCGGCACCAGCTTGCTGAAGAACGGCTGGCGCACACCCAGCATCCAGCCGTGGCGCAGGGCGCGACGGATGATCCGGCGCAGCACATAGCCACGGCCCTCATTGGAGGGCAGCACGCCATCGACGATCAGGAACGAACAGGCGCGGATATGGTCGGCGATCACCCGCAGCGACTTGTTCTCCAGGTCCGCCATACCGGTCAGCTCGGCCGCCTTGCGGATCAGCGCCTGGAACAGGTCGATCTCGTAGTTGGTGTGCACGTTCTGCAGGATCGCCGCCAGGCGCTCCAGGCCCATGCCGGTATCCACGCACGGTGCCGGCAGCGGCACCAGCGTGCCGTCGGGCTGGCGATCAAACTGCATGAAGACGTTGTTCCAGATCTCGATGTAGCGGTCGCCGTCTTCATCCGGCGAGCCCGGAGGACCACCGGCGATGTGTTCACCGTGGTCATAGAAGATCTCGGTGCACGGGCCGCAGGGGCCGGTGTCGGCCATCTGCCAGAAGTTGTCGCTGGCAAACGGCGCACCCTTGTTGTCGCCGATGCGCACGATGCGCTCCGGCGGCAGGCCGATCATCTTGTTCCACAGCTCATACGACTCGTCGTCGGTGTGGTAGACGGTGACCAGCAGGCGCTCCGGCGCCAGCCCCCAGACCTTGGTCAGCAGCTCCCACGACCAGGCGATGGCTTCCTTCTTGAAGTAATCGCCGAAGGACCAGTTGCCCAGCATTTCGAAGAAGGTGTGGTGACGGGCGGTATAACCCACCGAATCCAGGTCGTTGTGCTTGCCGCCGGCACGCAGGCAGCGCTGGACGTCGGCCGCGCGCACATAGCTGCGCTTTTCCGCACCCAGGAATATATCCTTGAACTGCACCATCCCGGAGTTGGTGAACAGCAGGGTCGGGTCGTTGCCCGGCACCAGCGGCGCCGAAGGCACGATGGTGTGACCCTTGGATCTGAAGAATTCCAGGAAGTCGGCGCGGATCTGGGAGGTGGTGAATTTGGCAGGAGTATTCATGGGGGACTGGCAATAAGCGGGCGAGCGGGTCCCGACCGTCCTCAAGGACGCGGGAATTCGGGAAACCGAAACCCTGAAAGGGTATCAGGCCCGGACCGCTCAGTCCTCAGCCTCGTAACGGGTGGCGCTGCGGATACAGCTGCCGTCAAACCCGCGCCGCATCAACAGGTCCGCCGCCTTGCGCCGCTGCGCCAGCTCCTGCGGCCCCTCCGGCCCGAAGCGACGGCACACCAGCTCCCTGGCGTTTTCGGCCCAGTCACCTTCGAAAGTAGCCATCGCCGCCTCGATCGCCGCATTGTCCAGGCCATGGGTTCCCAGTTCCGCACGGATATGCAGGGGGCCGTAGCCGCCACTGGCACGGTTGCGCACGAGCCCTTCGGCAAACCGCGTATCGTCCTGCCAGCCTTCATCAGCCAGCTTCGAGATCGCCGCATCCACCGCCTCGGCATCCAGCCCGCGTGCCTTCAACTTGCGCCCGAGTTCCTTGCGCGAGTGTTCCCGTCGCACCAGCAGACCCAGTGCGCGTTGCAGCGGCGTCTGCTCCCGTCGCCGTTTTCCGCGACCGGCAGAGCCTGCATCAATCTCATCCATCACATCGGCCACCTTTCCAGGATCGCGCCATCCATGGCGCCTTTCCTCCTGGACTCAAAGTCCGCAGGACGGGACTGCGTCACTGACGATGCGCGTCCCGTCCTGCGGAAAAACTCACTCTTCGTCCGCGGCGCCGTCGCCTTCCTCGCGGGCGGCTTCCGCCGGCTGGAATTTCTCGCGCAGCTCGGCCTCAAGCTTGGCCGCAAGCTGCGGGTTGTCGCGCAGGTAACCGCGCGCATTGTCCTTGCCCTGGCCGATACGCTCCTCACCGTAGCTGTACCAGGCACCGGCCTTGTCCACCAGCTTGGCCTCCACGCCCATGTCGATCAGCTCGCCCTCGCGGCTGATGCCTTCGCCATAGAGGATCTCAGTGACAACCTGCTTGAACGGAGGCGCCAGCTTGTTCTTGACCACCTTGATCCGGGTCTGGTTGCCGATGATCTCGTCGCCCTTCTTGATCGCGCCGATACGGCGGATATCCAGGCGCACCGAGGCGTAGAACTTCAGTGCATTACCGCCGGTGGTCACTTCCGGGCTCTGCCCCGGCATCATCACGCCGATCTTGTGGCGCAACTGGTTGATGAAGACCACCAGGGTATTGGAGCGCTTGATGTTGCCGGTCAGCTTGCGCAGCGCCTGGCTCATCAGGCGTGCCTGCAGGCCGGGCAGCTGGTCGCCCATCTCCCCTTCGATTTCCGCCTTCGGGGTCAGCGCGGCAACCGAGTCGACCACCACGATATCGACCGACCCGGAACGCACCAGCATGTCGGCGATTTCCAGCGCCTGCTCGCCGGTATCGGGCTGCGACAGCAGCAGGTCATCGACATTCACGCCCAGCTTGCCGGCGTAGATCGGGTCCAGCGCGTGCTCGGCGTCGATGAAGGCGGCGGTGCCACCCAGCTTCTGGCATTCGGCGATGGCCTGCAGGGTCAAGGTGGTCTTGCCGGACGATTCCGGACCATAGATCTCGACCACGCGGCCCTTGGGCAGGCCGCCAATTCCCAGCGCGATATCCAGCATCAGCGAACCGGTCGGGATCGCCTCGACGGGCTCGACCACGCGGTCACCCATGCGCATCACCGAACCCTTGCCGAACTGCTTTTCGATCTGGCTCAGTGCAGCGGACAGCGCGCGCTTCTTGTTCTCGTCCATCGGGTTCTTCCTCGTCGTTGATTTCGTAGATTTCGTCATGGGCTCACTGTATCGAAGGCGTATCGCACAGGCTGAGACTGCATGCGACACGGCCAGACTATCGGGCCGGCAAGGATACCGGCAGCGGCGCTTGCCCCCTGCGCCCATAGGAGAAACACATCATCGTGGCTGCGGGAAACCACCCGCCTCAGCGGTTCGGTCGCAGCAGCCCGCAGTACAGCCCCTCGATGGCGAAGTCCTGGTCCGGCAAGACCTCGATGGGGGCGTAATCCGGATTGCGCGGCAGCAGGCGGATGCGGTCCTTGCCGATCTTGAGCAGCTTGACGGTGATTTCCTCGTCGATGCGCGCCACCACGATCTGCCCGCTGCGCGCATCACGGGTGCGATGCACGCCGATCAGGTCGCCATTGAAAATGCCTTCGTCGATCATCGAATCCCCCTGCACCTTCAGCAGGTAATCCGGCGCCGGCGAGAAGAACACCTTGTCCAGCACCACGAAGTCGTCCGAAGCGATGTCGGCACCGATCGGCAGCCCGGCAGCCACCCGGCCCAGCACCGGCAGTCGCAGCACCTGGTCATCGTTCGCGGCCTGCTGCGGCTCCGTCTGCGCGTGCAGCAGGCGGATGCCGCGCGCACGGCCCGGCACCCGCTCGATGGCGCCGGCCGCTTCCAGTGCATCCAGATGGTATTGGGCCGAACGCACGCCCTTGAAGCCGAAGGCCCGGGCAATTTCGGTCTGCGAAGGCGGCACGCCCTCGGCTTCGATGCGCTCGGCGATCAGATCGAGGATGGCCTGCTGGGTGTCGGTCAGATTCATGTTTAGTAGTATTGCTACTAACAGATTCTGCGTCAACTACCGCAGCCGTTGTTACAGTGTCTCCAGCCCCAGCAACGCCGCAGCGACCGTCTGCCGGCGCACTGCATCACGGTCACCGTCGAAATGGAACAGCTCCGAACGGGTATAACCGCCCCGGCGCTTCCAGCCGATCCACACGGTCCCGACCGGCTTGTCCGCACTGCCGCCCCCCGGGCCGGCGATTCCCGTCACCGCGACCGCGACACTGGCACCCGAGCGCACCAGCGCTCCGGAAACCATCTCGATCACCGTCTCGCGGCTTACCGCGCCCTCGCGCTCCAGCGTCTGCGGGCTCACCCCCAGCAAGGCCTGCTTGGCCTCGTAGCTGTAGGCGACCATGCCGCTGTCGAACCATTCCGACGAACCGGCCACGCCGGTCATCGCCTTGGCGATCCAGCCACCGGTACAGCTTTCGGCGGTGACAACAAAGTCGCGGGCGGCGCGAAGACGCTCACCCAGCCGCAGGGCCAAGTGGTCCAGGTCGAGATCGGAGGGAACAGCCATGGGAACTCCTGTCGAAGAACCACCGCGTTGTAGCCTACTTTTGCCGTTCACGCTTGCAGGCGTGGGCAAACGCGGCCATTTATCGCCCCGGCATGGCGCCGGGGATCACCATTCCGGCGCCCGCTCCGGCAGCAGCGCACGAATCGCCTCGCCGTCGCGGCCACCGGCCAGCTTTTCCGCTTCGGCGATGGGGATATCCACCTCGATCAGCCAGCCNNCCCGCGCCGGGCGGGATCCGCACGGTGCCGGTCACATGCTGCAAGCCAAGCCGCTTGCCGAGCGCGGCCTGCAACAGGTCCAAGCCGCGGCCATCACGCGCGGAGATCCATACCCGCTCGCGGCGCGAGGCATCGGGAATACCGTCCTGCGCGTCGTGACGCACCTCCGCGCCCTCGATGCGGTCGATCTTGTTGAACACCAGCATCTGTGGAAGATCGCCGGCGCCGACCGCCTGCAACACCTCATCGACCTGAGCGATGCGTTCCTCGCGCAACGGATCGGCCGCATCCACCAGATGCAGCAGCAGGTCCGCCTCGCGCGCCTCGCTCAGGGTGGAACGGAAGGCGGCGACCAGTTCATGCGGCAGGTCGCGGACGAAGCCGACGGTATCGGCCAGCACCACATGGCCGCCCGGCAAGGCGATACGCCGCACCGTGGGATCGAGCGTGGCGAACAGCTGGTCGGCGGCATAGGCCTCGGCACCGGTCAGCGCATTGAACAGGGTCGATTTGCCGGCATTGGTATAGCCCACCAGCGCCACCCGTGGCAGCTCGCTGCGCACCCGCGCACGGCGCATCTGGTTGCGCTGGACTTCGACCTTCTCCAGCCGCTTCTGCAACTGTTCCACCCGCTTCTGCAGCAGGCGGCGGTCGGTTTCCAGCTGGGTTTCACCCGGTCCTCGCAGGCCGATCGAACCACCACGCTGGCGCTCCAGGTGGGTCCAGCCGCGCACCAGCCGCGTGGCCAGGTGGCGCAGCTGGGCCAGTTCGACCTGCAGCTTGCCTTCGTGGCTGTGCGCCCGCTGCGCGAAGATGTCCAGGATCAGGCCGGTGCGGTCGATCACCCGGCGTTCGAGAAAACGCTCCAGGTTGCGCTCCTGCACCGGCGACAGCGAATGGTTGACGAGGATCAGGTCGGCACCGGTCGCATCCGCCGCCGCTTTCACCTCTTCCAGCTTGCCGCTGCCGATCAGGGTGGAAGGGTTCGGATATTCCATGCGCGCAGTGATGGTCGCGGCAATGCTGGCACCGGCGGAGCGGGCCAGGTCGGTGAACTCTTCCAGCACTTCTTCTTCCAGCCGTCCGCTGTGCGGCTGGATCAACAGCGCGTGTTCGCCTTTTTTTGAACGGTCAAACACGCGCCGGGCCCTGCTTATTCGTTGTTGTCGTCATCGCCTGCCTGGCTGCCGTCGGCCGATTGCACATACCCACCGCCCGGTCCGACCTTCACATTGCGGGCCGGCACCACCGTGGAGATGGCGTGCTTGTAGACCATCTGGCTGACGGTATTGCGCAGCAGCACCACGAACTGGTCGAACGATTCGATGGTGCCCTGCAACTTGATGCCGTTGACCAGGTACACCGACACCGGCACCCGCTCACGGCGCAATGCGTTCAGAAACGGATCCTGCAAAGACTGCCCCTTGGACATCGTCTACTCCTCGTTATTGTTTTTATGCCGGACCGATGGCGGCATCCCCTGCCTGTCCGGAGCACAGATGGTACACCGGGCGGCATGCCCTCAGCGGCCCAGAAACAGCGACACCGCGTCCTGCAGGCGGGGCATGTCGCGTGCCGGGTCGAACCAGCGCGCATCCAGCTCGCCGCGCAGCCAGGTCAACTGCCGCTTGGCCAGCTGGCGCGTGGCGAATATCCCCTTGTCGCGGAACTCGCTGGCGCTGCCCTGCCCGTCCAGATACTGCCAGGCCTGGCGGTAGCCCACCGCACGCACCGCCGGCAGATCCAGCGGGGCCGGCACCTGCCTCATCTGCGGCAGCGCGCGCAGGCGGCGCACTTCATCCAGGAAGCCGTGTTCGAGCATCAGGTCGAAACGCTTTTCGACGCGCTGGTGGAGCACCGCGCGCTCGGCCGGCGCCAGCACCAGCTTCAACACGCGCGCCGGCAGCCGGGCGACACCCGGCAGTGCCTGCCAGTAGCTGATCGGCTTGCCGGTCAGGCGGAAGACTTCCAGCGCCCGCTGGATCCGCTGCGGATCGGTGGCATGGATGCGTCCGGCCGCTGCCGGATCGACCTGCGCCAGCTGCGCATGCAACGCCGGCCAGCCGACCAGTTCCGCCTCGGCGCTGATGTGCGCACGGATCGCCGGATCGGCCTCCGGCATCGGCGACAGACCCTGCAGCAAGGCGCGGAAGTAGAGCCCGGTACCGCCCGCGAGGATCGGCAGCTTGCCGCGCGCGACAATCTCCCGCACCGTCACCGCCGCATCGCTGGCGAACTCGGCGGCCGAATAGCTCTGCCACGGATCGCGCACGTCCAGCAGGTGGTGGGGAATACCGGCGCGCTCGGCGGCATCGGGCTTGGCCGCGCCGATCTCCAGCCCGCGGTACACCAGCGCCGAATCGACGCTGACGATCTCGCCGTCATACGCCTTGGCCAGCGCGATCGCCGCAGCAGTCTTGCCTGAGGCGGTCGGCCCCATCAGCGCGATGGCCAGCGGCCGGGTATCGACCGCCATCAGTCCTCATCCGGCCAGCGTGGCAGCACCGGCCTGTCGGCACGTGGCGCTGGCACCGCATCCAGTGCCGCCAGCACCTTGAGCGCATCGACCGTGGCGGCCACGTCGTGCACGCGCACGAGCTTGGCACCGCGCTGTACCGCCAGCAGATGCGCGGCCACCGAGCCGGCCACGCGCTCGGCAGCGGCCGCACGCCCGGTGACATCGCCGATGCAGCGCTTGCGCGACAGCCCGGCCAGCAGCGGCACGCCCAGTGCCAGCAGGCTTTCCTGCGCCGCCAGCAGTGCGAAATTCTGCGCGGCATCCTTGTTGAAGCCGTATCCCGGATCAACCACCAGCCGGCTGCGGGCGATACCGGCCATTTCCGCGGCAAAGATGCGTTCGGCCAGGAAACGCTGCACCTCGCCGGCGACATCATCGCTGTGCCACGCCACACCCGCGTCATGCGGCCCGCCGAGCGCATGCATCAGCACCACTACGGCGCCGGAATCGGCCGCGACCTCCAGCGCGCCGGGCTGGCGCAGCGCCTGCACGTCATTGACCATCCCGGCCCCGGCCGCCAGCGCGGCGCGCATCACTTCCGGCTTGCAGGTATCGACACTGATCGGCACCGGTATCTGCGCGACCAGCGCCTCGATCACCGGCACCACGCGCGCGATCTCCTCCTGCGCCGACACCGGCGCAGCGCCGGGACGGGTGGACTCGCCACCGACATCCAGCAGATCGGCACCCTGCTCGACCAGCGCCAGTCCATGGGCGATCGCTGCTGCGGGATCGAAGTGCAAGCCGCCATCGGAAAACGAATCCGGGGTGACATTGACGATGCCCATCACCTGCGCACGATCCAGCCGCAGCACACGGCCACGGCAATCCAGTGTCGGAGCGACGTCGAACATCACGGTTTGTTCCTTGAACGGACCCGGTTGCCGATGATGCTCAGCACCACGCCCAGCACCACACCGACGAAGATGCCGGCAAAGTAGTTGCCGGTTTTCACCCCGAAACTGACGCCGGCGACGGTGGCGATGACCATTTCGGGCAGGTGCAGCGGCGGTGGCTGCGGCGGCTGGGGGGTATTCATCACGGGAACCGGGAAAAGCGGGAGATGCGCCTATTCTCTCCCAGTGCCTGCGACTACGCATACGCAAACGGGCCGGAAGGCCGGCCCGTTTGCTGCAGATCACATTGGCGGTCAGTGCTGGCTGGCCGGATCACTGCTGATCGGCGCGACCGGGCGCTGTTCGTCACCGCCCTTGTCATCTCCGGCCGGGCCGTTGCCGCCGCCCTTTTCCACCCATCCTGCCGGCGGCGAAGGCTTGCGGCCTTCCATGATCGCCTTGACCTGCTCGGCGTCGATGGTTTCCCAGTCCAGCAGCGCGGCGGTCATCGCCTCGACGATGTCGCGCTTCTCATCCAGGATCCTGTAGGCCACGGCGTACTGCTCGTCGAGGATGCGACGGATCTCCGCATCCACCTTCTGCTGGGTGGCCTCGGAAATGGTCTTGCTCTGGATGCCGTAGCCGCCTTCATCGTCGGCATAGACCATGGTGCCCAGCACATCGGACATGCCGTACTTGGTGACCATGCCGCGGGCCAGCTTGGTTGCGCGTTCGAAGTCGTTGGAGGCGCCGGTGGACATCTGGCCGACGAAGATCTCCTCGGCGATGCGGCCACCGAACAGGATCGCCAGCTCTTCCAGCATGCGGTCCTTGTACTTGCTGATGTGGTCGTGCTCGGGCAGCTGCCAGGTCACGCCCAGCGCCCAGCCGCGCGGCATGATCGTCACCTTGTGCACCGGGTCGGCCTTGGGCAGCGACATCGCCACCACCGCATGGCCGGACTCGTGGTACGCGGTGTTGCGGCGCTCGTCCTCACGCATGACCATGCTGCGGCGCTCGGGACCCATGTAGATCTTGTCCTTGGCGTCCTCGAAGTCCTTCATCTCGACCTCGTCCTTGTTGCGACGGGCCGCAAACAGGGCGCCTTCATTGATCAGGTTGGCGAGGTCGGCACCGGAGAAACCCGGGGTACCACGCGCCAGCACTTCCGGACGCACGTCATCGGCGGCCGGCACCTTGCGCAGGTGCACGCGCAGGATCTGCTCGCGGCCCTTGATGTCGGGCAGGCCCACCATCACCTGGCGGTCGAAACGGCCCGGACGCAGCAGCGCCTTGTCCAGCACGTCCGGACGGTTGGTGGCGGCGATCACGATCACGCCCTCACCACCCTCGAAGCCGTCCATTTCGACCAGCATCTGGTTCAGGGTCTGCTCGCGCTCGTCGTGGCCACCACCCATGCCCGAGCCACGGTGGCGGCCCACGGCATCGATCTCGTCGATGAAGATGATGCACGGCGCGTGCTTCTTGGCCTGCTCGAACATGTCGCGCACGCGGCTGGCGCCGACGCCGACGAACATCTCGACGAAGTCCGAACCGGAGATCGCGAAGAACGGCACCTTGGCCTCGCCGGCGATGGCGCGCGCCAGCAGCGTCTTGCCGGTGCCGGGCGGACCGACCATCAGCACGCCGCGCGGAATTTTGCCGCCGAGCTTGGTGAACCTGGTCGGATCACGCAGGAATTCGACCAGTTCGCCAACTTCCTCCTTGGCCTCGTCACACCCGGCGACGTCGGCGAAGGTGACCTTGATCTGGTCCTCCCCCTGCAGCTTGGCGCGCGACTTGCCGAAGGACATCGCGCCCTTGGCGCCACCTCCCCCACCCTGCATCTGCCGCATCATGAAGATCCAGAAACCGATCAGCAGCAGCACCGGCAGGAACTGCAGCACCAGCCCCCAGAAACCCGGACCGGTGGCCGGCTCCTGGCGCGCCACTTCGATGTTTTTGGAATACAGCTGGTCCAGCAGCTTGGGATCGGCCGGCGCGAACAGCTGGCCTTCCGAACCATCGGCACGCTTGAAGCGCAGGTGGTTGGTGGTCAGCGTGGTCTTGTCGGTGTACTCCACCGACTTGATGCGGCCGGAATCCACTTCCTGCAGGAACTGCGTGTAATTGCGTGCGTCACCGGCCGTCACCGCGCTGTTGCGCGGCGCAAAGCTCTGGAACACCACCATCAGCACGACGGCGACAACCACCCATAGCAGGAGGTTTTTGGTCAGGTCGTTCATCCTCATCGGCTCCGATGTTCCTCTAATTTCTGACGCAATGCGTATGGTTTAGCTTACTTGATCTGTGCCCGCTTGCCCTGCCCGAGGGCATAGACTTCCGGCGAACGGGCGCGGGAGGCCTCCGGCTTGCGGATCACGACCTTGTCGAAACGACGGCGCATTTCACGCACGTAGTCATCAAAGCCGACGCCCTGGAACAGCTTGATCAGGAACGCCCCACCGGGCTTGAGGTGGTTGTCGGAAAAATCCAGTGCCAACTCCGCCAGGTACATCATCCGCGGCTGGTCGACCGCCGTCATACCACTTTTATTGGGGGCCATATCCGACAGCACAAGGTCTACCGGCTGACCGCCGAGCATGGCTTCGAACTGCGATAGGACGGCTTCCTCCCTGAAGTCCCCATGAAGGAACTCCACGCCGGCCAGCGGCGGCATCTCCAGGATGTCCAGCGCCAGCACGCGGCCGCTGTCGCCCATCTGCTTGCGCACCTGTTGCGACCAGCCGCCGGGCGCGGCGCCGAGGTCGACCACGACCATGTCCGGCTTCAGCAAGCGGTCACGCGCCAGCATCTCCTCCAGCTTGTAGGCGGCACGCGAACGCATGCCTTCCGCCTGCGCCTTCTTCACGAAGGGATCGGAGAAATGTTCTTTCAACCAGCGTTGACTGCTTTTACTGCGGGAGGCCATCGGAAACAGAGCCGGAGGGGGCCGCCATGATACCCTGAACCCCCTTGATTACCTGTGTTCCTGTATGTCTATCGCCTTGACCCCGGCCCAGAACCGATTTTTGCGCGGTGCTGCGCACGACCTGAAAGCCCTGCTGCAGATCGGTGGAAAGGGGGTTACGCCAGCATTCCTGGCGGAGCTGGACGAAGTACTGGAACGCCACGAGCTGATCAAAGTGAAGGTCGGCGCCGAAGACCGCGAAGCACGCGACACGATGATTGCCGAGCTGGTCGCCGCCAGCGACTGTGCACTGGTGCAGCGCATCGGCCATGTGGCGGTGCTGTACCGCCCCAGCAAGGAGCAGCGCCAGATCGTGCTGCCCCGCGGCTGACCGGCGAGGCACCTGCAGATGCACCTCAGCCGGGAACTGCCTGATTACGCCTACAGCCTGCGCTCCGCCGATGGGCACCAGGCCAAGGTCAACGACCGCGTCCTCAGCCGCAGCTTCCTGCTCGCACCGGACCAGCTGGTCGAAGACTGGCCGGTCACCTCGCAGACGCAACTCACCCCGGCACATCTGGACGCGGTATTGGCGATGGAGCCGGCACTGGTGATTCTCGGCACCGGGGAACGCCAGGTTTTCCCGCCCGCGGCGGTGATGGCCGCCTGCCTCACCAAGGGCATCGGCATCGAGGTGATGACCAACGCCTCGGCCGCACGCACCTTCAACGTACTGGCGGCCGAAGACCGCCGCGTGGTCGCCGCCTTCGTTCTGGGCTGAAGACAGCACACGCATCGCTGCCGGCTGCGTCCTCCCAGGCACGGACCGGATGTGATCGCCGACCGGCCGCCCGCGCGGATGCCACGGCCCTTTCCCGGTGTATTGCCGCATATGCGCTGTGAATCACATGGCTGCGTTTTTGTTGCGGCTATCTGAAGCGGGCAGCCCGCCGTTTTCCTGTTTGCCCCCCTCCGCTGCGAGGTGATCGCCTCCGGCAGACCCGGGCCGGGCCTGTTCCAGCGCGCAAACCGCCATCTGTTCCGCCCCGTCCTGCGGCCGCGCGGGGGGACATTTCGGCCCGGCTTGCCTAAGCTGGCCCGCCCCATTCCATGCACTCCGCCATGACCGCACGCCGTTACCTGCAACTGGACGTCTTCGCCGCCCGCCCGGGCGCCGGCAACCCGCTGGGCGTCATCGTCGACAGCGAAGGTCTGGACGATGCCGCCATGCAGGCCATCGCCGCATGGCTGAACCTGTCCGAGACCATCTTCTTCCTGCCGCCGGACGAAGGTGCCAGCTACCGCATCCGCATCTTCACCCCGAAGGGCGAACTGCCGTTCGCCGGCCACCCCAGCGTCGGCGCGGCGTGGGCGGCGGTCGAGCTGGGACTGGCCACGCCCGATGATGCCGGCCAGCTGGTCCAGCAATGTCCCGCCGGGCTGCTGCCGGTGCGGGTGCAGGGCGGCCGCTGGTTCCGCCAGATCCACGTGCGCAGCCCGCAGGCCGAGCGCCGCGCCATCGAAGTACCGGCACTACCCGAAGGCCTGGCAGCGCTGGCCAAGCCCGGCCATGCCCCGAAACTGTGGAACAACGGCCCGGACTGGTGGCTGCTGGAAGCCGGTAGCGAAGCCGCGCTGCGCCGCTACCAGCCGGAACTGGCCGCCATCGCCGCCCTGCCCGGGCGCGGCAAGCTGGCCGTGTTCACCGCCGCCGACCGTCCGGACGTGGGCTATCAATATGTGCTGCGCGCCTTCGCCCCCGGCGTCGGCATCAACGAAGACCCGGTCACCGGCAGCGCCAATGCGCTGGTCGCCGCGCAGCTGCTGGCCCAGGGCCGGATCAAGCCGTTCCAGCAGTACCTGGCCAGCCAGGGCCGCGAGCTGGGCCGCGCCGGCGAGGTGCGGGTGGAAGTCGACGGCGATTCCAACATCTGGATCGGCGGCGAGGTACAGCAGGTGATTTCCGGGCAACTGGAATGGTGAGCGGCCTTCCTGCACCACATGCGCCCCCCGCCTGCCCGCTGATTACCCACCCGCTCCACTGATTACGGACACCCCGCCATGACCACCCGCCGCTTCCTGCAACTGGATGTCTTCGCCCCGCGCCCCGGCACCGGCAATCCGCTGGCCGTGGTGCTCGATGCCGACGGTCTGGATGACGCCGCGATGCAGGCCATCGCCCGCTGGACCCGCCTGCCCGAGACCACCTTCATCAGCGCCCCCACCGTGCCGGGCACCAGCTACCGCATCCGCATGTTCGCGCCGCAGAAGGAAGTGCCGTTCGCCGGCCATCCCAGCGTCGGCAGTGCACACGCGGTGCTGGAAGCCGGCCTCGCCGCGCCGCTCGACGGCCAGCTGATCCAGGACGGCATCGCCGGGCAACTGCCGCTGCGCATCAGCGAGCACGACGGCGTGCGCACCATCGCCATCCGCACCCCGCGTGCGGCGGTGGCCGAAGTGGTCGGCGCCGACGATCCGCGCCTGCAACCGGCGATCAGTGGCTGGCCGCTGGGCGGGCTGCCGCCGGTGCTGATGGACGGCGGTCGCCGCTGGTGGCTGGTGGAAGTGGCCGATGAAGCCACTCTGCGCACGCTCGCCCCGGACTGGGACGCGATCGCCACGCTGGCCGAAAGCACCGGCGCGATGGGCGTGTTCGCCTACGCCCGCAGCGAAGGTGAGAGCTACCAACTGGTCGTGCGTGCCTTTGTCGGCAACGGCCGCCGCTTCGAGGATGCCGCCTCCGGCGCGGCCAATGCGGTGCTGGCCGCGTGGCTGGACGAACGCAACGCGCTGCCCGGCAGCGGCAAACGCTACACCGCCAGCCAGGGCCGCGAGGTCGGCCATGACGCGCTGCTGGAACTGCACATCGACGCGGACGGCGAGGTCTGGTCCGGTGGCCAGGTGCAGACCGTGATCCGCGGAACCATCGACTGGTAGCCCGGTCGAAGATTTCCCTCCGCTCCCCGGAACAGGACGATACAGATGCGCAGACAGCAGCCGGTGCCTCCACACTCCGGAAGTGCTCACCCGCAGATCACCATCCGCGCCTTCGGCAGCGGCGATGAACCGGGACTGCGACAGATATTCATCCGTGCGATCGAGGGCCTGACCGCCACCGACTACGACCACAGGCAGCGCGCGGCCTGGGCCGGCACTGCCACGGACATCGCCGCGTGGAATGCGCGTATCCAGCGCCTCCGGCCTTTCATCGCGATGCGCGGGGACGTGATGGCCGGCTATGCCGATCTGCAGGCGGACGGACTCATCGACCACTTCTTCGTCGACGCCGGACACGCCCGGCGCGGCGTAGGCGGCGCCTTGATGCGGCATATCGAACAGCAGGCGGCGCAGCGCAGCCTCAGCGCCCTGCATGCCCACGTCAGCCGCAGTGCGGAAGGATTTTTCGCAACGCACGGCTTCACCGTGGACCGGCGGCAAACGGTACACCTCGACGGCGTCGCACTGGACAACGCGTTGATGCACAAACGCGTGCAGCCCTTGCCCCGCTCCACCAGACAACAACGCCCCTGACGGGGCGTTGTTGTTTTCCAGCAGCCGAACCACTTCACGCAGACAGCAACTGCCGGGTTTGCATCCAGCCGATACCCGCGGCTTACCAGTTGAACTGGGTGCGCAGTGCGTACTGGCCGGTCTTGTCGCCGGTGATCTCGTTGTCGCCCTTGGTGTAGTTCAGCATGAAGCGCAGGCTTGGGTTGACGTAGTAGTTCACGCCCATCAGCCAGCTGCTGACCCCGTAGTCGAGGGTGTCGTTCTCGGCGCTGTCATAGCGGGCGGTCAGCTCCCACAGGCCGTGGTTGCCCACCTTCGGCGAGGCGAACACGCCGGTGCCGGCCTTGTAGCCCTTGTGCCCGCCATTGAGCATCAGGCTGCCCTGCACATAGTAGGTGGTGACGTCCTGATCGCGCGTACCCGGCTGGCCGAAGGTGGCGTCGGCATACTCGGCCTGGAAGAACGCCGGGCCGAACGAACCGGCCGCTTCCACCGCATACACATCGACCTGGCTGCGGCCGGCACCGGTGGTGGTGGCGATCTTCTGCGACGGGCCGCGGCGGCCGGCGTAATTGGCGGTTGCCGACAGGTCACCCGAGCCCTTGTTGGCGTTCTCATGGCTGAACCACGCGCCCAGGTGCAGGGTGCGGTTCTCATCGTTGATCGGCGCGTAGGTGACACGGCCGGCCATGCCGGTGCCCTCGGTGCGGCTGCTGGCGGCACCGCGCAGGTTGAACACGCTCAGGCCGGCGGTGTAGTTCTCGCCCGCACGCAGGTAGCCCACGCCCTGCTGGAACTGGCGGCCGCTGAACAGACCGGTGGCGGTTGCAAACGGGCGCTCCATCATCAGCAGCTCATTGGAGCTGGTCAGCTCCTCCATCGCGCGATACGGCTTGAAGTGACCGATGGTGAACTTGCCGCCGAGTGCCGACCTGGCGATGTAGGCATCACGCAGGCCGTCCAGATTGCTGCCGGCGGAGAAATCCTGCTCCAGCTTGTACTCCCAGCCATAGGCCTTGCCACCGAGGGTCAGGCGCGCGCGGCGGAACTCGCTGGTGCCGGTGGTGTCGGCGATATCGCGGTCAAACGCGTAGGCGTCGAAATGGATGCGCCCGCCCAGCGACGCCTCGAACTTCTTGTCCGCCGAGGTGACCTTCAGCCCGCCCTTGGTTTCGACCTTGGTGCTGTTGTTGGCCAGCTTGTCGAGCGCGCCGGCGGTGTCGATGTTGATCCCGGACTGGGCATCGCTGCGCTCTTCCAGTTCCAGCAGCTTGGCCTGCATCGCCGCCATCTGCTCACGCAGTTCGGCAATCTGCTGGTCACGGCTGTCGGCCGCCGCGGTGAAACTGGTGGTACCCAGGGCGACGCCGAGTGCGGCAGCCAGAAGGGAATAACGCATGGGGAAACTCTCCGGTCAGATTGTCGTTGGAACTGCTGGCTGTACTGGGCCGCACCGGTGAAGCACTGAGGGACCCGTCAAAGGAGCGCCAAGGCTGACAGGCGAATGTGACAGATTCACTTCAACGCAATGACATGCGGGTGACCTCCGCCCCTGCCATCGCGCGCGGCAAGGGCAAGGACAATGGCGAGGGCAGACGCCACGTCCGCTCGACCACCGCAGCGATACGGCAGCGCCACGTCCCTCGCCATACCGGCAGCGGGCGGCAACCGTGCTGTCACCGCAACGTCATACGGGCGACCCGCCGCTGTCATCGAAGGGCTATGCAATAGGTGCCGGGCGGAACCTCCGCACCTCTCTCTTCCAGGAGCCCTTCGTGATCCACACCTTCAAGTCGCGCGCCGCCGTTGCCATCCTCGCCGCATCCTCCGTGTTCGCCGCCAACGCGGCGGACATCACCGGCGCCGGCGCTTCCTTCATCTATCCGGTCATGACCAAGTGGTCGGCCGACTACAACGCCGCCACCGGCAAGCAGGTGAACTACCAGTCGATCGGCTCGGGCGGCGGCATTGCCCAGATCAAGGCCAACACGGTGGACTTCGGTTCCTCCGATGCGCCGCTCAAGCCGGAAGAACTGGCCGCCGCGGGGCTGGTGCAGTTCCCGTCGGTGATCGGCGGCGTGGTGCCGGTGCTCAATGTCGCCGGCGTGCAGGCCGGTGCGATGAAGCTCGACGGCCCGACCCTGGCCAACATCTTCCTGGGCAGGATCACCAAGTGGAACGATCCGGCCATCGTCGCGCTCAACGGCGGCCTGGACCTTCCCGATGCCAAGATCACCGTCGTGCACCGCTCCGACGGTTCGGGCACCACCTTCAACTTCGTCAACTACCTGTCCAAGGTCAACGCCGACTGGAAGACCAGCGTCGGTGAAGGCACCAGCGTGCAGTGGCCGGTCGGCATCGGCGGCAAGGGCAACGAGGGCGTGGCCGCCTACGTCAAGCAGATCAAGGGCGCCATCGGCTATGTCGAGTTCTCCTACGCACTGCAGAACCGCCTGACCTTCTCGCGCATGAAGAACGCCGCCGGCAACTTCGTGCAGCCACGCGAGGAGAACTTCTCCGCCGCTGCCGCCAGCGCCGACTGGGCCGGCACCCGCGACTTCCATCTGGTGATGACCAACGCCCCGGGCGACCAGTCCTGGCCGATCACCGCCACCAACTTCATCCTGATGCGCAAGCAGCCCAAGAGCGCTGAAGGCGCCAAGGCCGCGGTCGAGTATTTCCGCTGGATCTATGCCAACGGTGACGAACAGGCCCGCCAGCTGGATTACGTGCCGCTGCCCGACAGCCTGGTGCGCCAGATCGAAACCTACTGGCAGCAGAACCTGCAGTACTGAGCAACGAGACGGCAGGTCCCTCTCTCCCCTGTCGCCTCAGGCGCGGATCAAGCGATCCGCGCCTTCTTTTTGCCTTCCGGCAAACCGCGCAAGCCGCGAGCCGGCCAATACCGTTCACCACTGCTGCAGGAGCGGCGTAAGCCGCGAAGCGTGTGAACCAGTTGCCCTGCGGATCCCTTTCCACTGACCGCCTCCAGGCCCGCTGCCGGTGGAGCATTGAGGTTGCCCACACCCGCGAAACTGCTGCCTTCACGCGGCCAGGCATGTCCCGGCACGATGCGTGGCCCCCTGCGAACGGATCCGCTCCGGCTTTCGAGGTTTATGTCGCCGCGTGTGTCATCAACGACTCCGTTGCCGGAACCAGCGGCAATCCCGCCTGACATCAAACACCTTGATTCCATTGCCGTTTCCAGATTTCTTTGACGATGTAATCAGGCTGTAACAAAAACATCATTTCATAGCCGCATCCGCTGGTACCGCCAGCCCTTCTCCCGCTATGGAGTGACGCATGAAGCTGCACACGACCGGTCTTGCCGCCCTTTCGCTGGCCATCGCCCTGGGCCTGTCGGCCTGTGGCGACAACGGCAACCAGGCCGCTTCCGCCCCGCAGAACGCCGCGACCGACGCACCGGCCGCCACCGACAAGGTGTCGGTCGAAATCGCCGGTGCCGGCGCCTCCTTCATCTACCCGCTGGTGTCCAAGTGGTCGGCCGACTACAACGCCGCCACCGGCGCCAAGGTCAACTACCAGTCCATCGGCTCCGGTGGCGGCATCGCCCAGATCAAGGCCGGCACCGTGGACTTCGGTTCCTCCGACAAGCCGCTGTCCACCGAAGAGCTGGCGCAGGCCGGCCTCGGCCAGTTCCCGTCGGCCATCGGCGGCGTGGTGCCGGTGGTGAACCTCGAAGGCCTGCAGCCGGGCCAGCTGCGTCTGGACGGCCCGCTGCTGGCGGCCATCTACCTGGGCAAGATCGGCAAGTGGAACGACAAGGCCATCGCCGATGCCAACCCGGGCGTGACCCTGCCCGACACCAAGATCTCGCTGGTGCACCGCTCCGACGGTTCGGGCACCACCTTCAACTTCTCCAACTACCTGTCCAAGGTCAGTGGCCAGTGGAAGGACAGCGTCGGCGAAGGCACCTCGCTGCAGTGGCCGGACGGCGTCGGCGGCAAGGGCAACGAAGGCGTGGCCTCGTACGTGAAGCAGATCAAGGGTGCCATCGGCTATGTCGAACTGGCCTACGCGCTGCAGAACAACATGCCGTATGCCTCGATGCAGAACGCTGCCGGCAACTGGGTGCAGCCGACCGCTGAAACCTTTGCCGCCGCCGCGGCCAGCGCCGACTGGGCCAACGCCAAGGACTTCAACCTGGTGATCACCAATGCACCGGGCGCCAACGCGTGGCCGATCACCGCCACCAACTTCATGCTGATGCACAAGCAGCCGAAGGACGCCAAGCGCAGCGCCGAGACCCGCGCCTTCTTCAAGTGGGCGTTCGAGAACGGCCAGACCCAGGCCAACGAACTGCACTACGTGCCGCTGCCGGCCGAGCTGGTGGCGCAGATCGAAAGCTACTGGGCCGCCGAGTTCAAGTGACGCAATGACGCGGGCGCACCACCGGTGCGCCCGCCTATGTCATTGCGTCGTCCCCGCGCAGTCGGGGACAACGACCTCGAAAATCTGTACTCCCCGACCACGGGGACAGAAACACCACCGCATCCTCCTGGGCCCCCGCCGCTGCCATGAATGCCATCGCACCGCCTCTTGTTTCGCCCAGTTCGCGTGACCTGCGCGACGCCCGCAACGACCGGCTGTTCCGCTGGTTCCTGATCGCCACCGTGGCCTTCGTGCTGGTCGCCCTCGCCAGCGCCGCACTGTCGATGCTGTGGGGTGGCCGCCATGCCCTGCAGGCGCAGGGGTTGAGCTTTTTCTATTCGGCCGAGTGGAATCCGGTTGAAAACAAGTTCGGCGCGCTGGCGCCGATCTACGGCACCATCGTCACCGCCGTGATCGCGATGCTGATCGCGGTGCCGGTGAGTTTCGGCATCGCCTTCTTCCTCACCGAAGTGGCGCCGCGCTGGTTGCGCGGTCCGATCGGCACCGCCATCGAACTGCTGGCCGGCATTCCTTCGATCATCTACGGCATGTGGGGCCTGTTCGTGCTGGTGCCGGTGATGACCGAATACGTCACCCCGTTCCTCAACGACCACCTCGGCACGCTGCCGCTGATCGGCAAGCTGTTCCAGGGCCCGCCGCTGGGCATCGGCATGCTCACCGCCGGTTTCGTGCTGGCGATCATGGTCATCCCGTTCATCTCCTCGGTGATGCGCGAAGTGTTCCTCACCGTGCCGACCCGCCTGAAGGAATCGGCCTATGCGCTGGGCTCGACCAAGTGGGAAGTGAGCTGGGACATCGTGCTGCCCTACACCCGCTCGGCGGTGATCGGCGGCATCTTCCTCGGCCTGGGCCGCGCACTGGGCGAAACCATGGCGGTGGCCTTCGTGATCGGCAACAGCGTGCGCCTGACGCCGTCGCTGCTGGAGCCGGGCACCACCATCGCCGCGCTGATCGCCAACGACTTCGGCGAGGCCACCGAAACCTACCGCTCGGCACTGCTGCTGCTCGGCTTCGTGCTGTTCATCGTCACCTTCGTGGTGCTGGCGATCGCCCGCCTGATGCTGATGCGCCTGGCCCGCAAGGAGGGCAACTGATGTCCACCGCCTCGTCCGAATCGCTGTACCTGCGCCGCCGCATCACCAACACCGTGGCGCTGTTGATGGGCTGCGCCACCGCGCTGTTCGGCCTGTTCTTCCTCGGCTGGATCCTGTGGACGCTGCTGTCCAAGGGCCTGCCGGGCATCAACATCGACCTGTTCACCCAGATGACGCCGCCGCCGATGCAGCAGGGTGGCCTGCTCAACGCCTTCTTCGGCAGCGCGGTGATGTGCACGCTGGCCATCGCCATCGGCACGCCGCTGGGCGTGGCCGCCGGCACCTGGCTGGCCGAGTACGGCAATGCCCGCAAGGCCGGCACGGTGGTGCGCTTCGTAAATGACATCCTGCTGTCGGCACCGTCGATCGTGCTGGGCCTGTTCGTCTACACGCTGTACGTGATGCAGACCGGCGGCCAGTTCTCCGCGTTTGCCGGCGCGCTGTCGCTGGCCTTCATCGTGCTGCCGGTGGTGATCCGCACCACCGACGAGATGCTGCGACTGGTGCCGGTGCAGATGCGCGAAGCCGCGCTGGCGCTGGGTGTGCCGCAGTGGAAGGTGATCATGCAGGTGCTGTATCGCAGCGCGATGGCCGGCATCGTCACCGGCATCCTGCTCGCACTGGCGCGCATCTCCGGCGAAACCGCGCCGCTGCTGTTCACCGCCTTCGGCAACCAGTACTGGAATTCCAACGTGTTCCAGCCGATGGCCTCGGTGCCGGTGGTGATGAACCAGTACGCCGGCAGCCCCTACGAATCCTGGCAGGTGCTGGCCTGGGCCGGCGCACTGGTGCTGACCGTGTTCGTGCTGCTGGTCAGCCTCTCCGCGCGCGGCCTGCTGCTGCGCAACCGCATTTCAAACGACTGAACTTGAACGATTGATCCCATGGACCATGCCATGAACGACCTCAGCAATGCCGTGCCGATGCAGCGCATCAGCGTGCCCGCCGCCCACCAGTCGCTGCAGCCCACCGCACCGGTCAAGCTGGCCGCGCGCGGCCTGGATTTCTACTACGACAAGTTCCATGCGTTGAAGAACATCCACCTGGAGATCCCGGAAAAGCGCGTGACCGCGCTGATCGGTCCGTCCGGCTGCGGCAAGTCCACGCTGCTGCGCATCTTCAACCGCATCTACGCGCTGTATCCCAAGCTCGAGGCCCGCGGCGAGGTGCTGCTGGATGGCGAGAACATCCTCTCGCCGAAGTACCCGATGAACCGCCTGCGCTCCAAGGTGGGCATGGTGTTCCAGAAGCCGGTGCCGTTCCCGATGACCATCTTCGAGAACGTCGCCTACGGCATCCGCCACCACGAGAAGCTGTCCAAGGCCGAGATGATCGTGCGCGTGGAACAGGCGCTGCGTCAGGGCGCGCTGTGGGACGAGGTGAAAGACAAGCTCAACCAGAGCGCGCTGGGCCTGTCCGGCGGCCAGCAGCAGCGCCTGTGCATCGCCCGCGCCGTGGCGCTGCGCCCGGACGTGCTGCTGCTCGATGAGCCGACCTCGGCGCTGGACCCGATCTCCACCAGCCGCATCGAGCAGCTGATCGAGGAGCTGAAGGACGATTACACCATCGCCATCGTCACCCACAACATGCAGCAGGCCGCGCGCGTGTCCGACTACACCGCCTTCATGTACCTGGGCGATCTGATCGAACACGACCGCACCGAGACGATCTTCTCCAACCCGTCGAAAAAGCAGACCGAGGACTACATCACCGGCCGCTTCGGCTGAGGCAGGCTGTTTGCGCGGCACTGCCGCGCAGCCGCGTTCCCTCCGCTGCTCCGTCTGCGCGTAGACGCTGCCGTCGCCACGACCGGAACGAATGAAATGCCAATGCAGCCCCCGCAGTTCCTTCGGATAAAAGCAGCCTTCCCTACTCCCGCTTCTGTCATAGCCCAGAGACACCCATGAACAATCTTCCCAACGACCACATCGTCAGAAGCTACGACGAGGAACAGCAGCGCCTGGTCGCCGAAATCGTGCGCATGGGCGAGATGTCCGTCGCCCAGCTGGAAGCGGCGCTGGACGTGATCGAACGGCGTGACGAGAAGGCCGCCGAACGCATCGTCGCCAACGACGACGCCATCGACGAACTCGAGCAGCAGATCAGCCACGACGTGATGCGGCTGGCGCTGCGCGGGCCGATGGCACGCGACCTGCGCGAGATCCTCGCCGGCCTGCGCATTCCCGCCGATATCGAGCGCATCGGCGATTACGCCGCCAACGTCGCCAAGCGTTCCATCGCACTGGCCAGCATGCCGCCGCTGCCGCATATCCAGGGACTGCAGGCGCTGGGCCAACTGGCCGCGCAGCAGGTCCGCCGCGCCCTCGAGGCCTATCGCGACAACAATGCCGAGGCCGCCCTGCAGCTGCGGGCCGACGACGCCCGGCTGGACGCGCAGTACACCGCGCTTTTCCGCGAACTGCTCACCTACATGATGGAAGACCCGCGCAACATCACCCCATGCACGCACCTGCTGTTCATGGCCAAGAACCTGGAGCGCGTGGGCGACCATGCCACCAATATCGCCGAGAACGTGTGGTTCCTCGTGCACGGCGATGCGCCGCTGCCGCCGCGCGAGAAGCGCGACGAAACCAGCACCGTCGACCACGCCTGAACACGGACCGGCAGCGGCGCTGGCCGCTGTCCCGTTGCAGCACAGTCGCGGCCCGGGCACGGCGCTGCCGGCATCGCCCGGCCGCGCCGTGCCCGTATGCGTGCGCGGAAAACCACGCCGACGCGCATGGATGCTTGCTACTCTCCGCTCTCCCCCGGCCCAACCCTTTCCGGAGAGCGCAGACATGGCCATCGACATCCGCAAAACCACTTCCCTTGCCCTCGGTGCCGCCCTGATCGGTGGCCTGGCCTCGGCTCCGGCCTTCGCCATCAACGATCTGGCCCAAGGCTACGCACTCGGCGCCACCGTGCAGACTCCGCCGACCGCCGAGACGCAGGCCACCAGCGAAGACACCAAGACCGAAGACGCCCACGCCAAGCACAGCGCCGAGGGCAAGTGTGGCGAAGGCAAGTGCGGCGCCAGCGACAACAAGACCGACGATGCAAAGACCCACGCCGAAGGCAAATGTGGCGAGGGCAAATGCGGCGCCAGCAAGGACACATCTGCCGACGCCAAGGCCGCAGACAAGGCCACCGGCGAAGCCAAGGCACAGGCCGAAGGCAAGTGTGGCGAGGGCAAGTGTGGCGGCAACCACTGAGTCACCCACCTCCACTCCGCACTGGCCGGTTCCGGCCGGTGCAGGGCTGGGTCTGCGACGTTCCTTGCTGGACGCCCTGCTGGCGGCACCGGCCGATGCGTTTGATTTCCTCGAATGTGCGCCGGACAACTGGATCGGCGTCGGTGGCCGGCTGGGCGAGGCGCTGGCCGAGCTGTCGCAGCGGCACCCGCTGAGCTGCCACGGCCTGTCGCTGTCGCTCGGCGGCCCGGCGCCACTGGATGTGGACTTCCTCACCCGTACCCGCGGCTTTCTCGACCGGCACCGGGTGGCGCTGTACAGCGAGCACCTGAGCTGGTGCAGCGATGACGGCCATCTGTACGAGCTGCTGCCGCTGCCCTTCACCGAAGAAGCCGTGCGGCACGTGGCCGCGCGCATCCGCCAGACCCAGGACATCCTCGGCCGCCGCATCGCGGTGGAGAACGCCTCCTACTACGCCGTGCCCGCCGCCGACATGGATGAGGCCGGCTTCATCAACGCGGTGCTGGACGAGGCCGACTGCGACCTGCTGCTGGATGTGAACAACGTCTACGTCAACGCCATCAACCACGGCTATGACGCGCGGGAGTTCCTCGCCCGGCTGCCATCGGCGCGCATTGCCAGCTACCACGTCGCCGGTCATCACGACGAAGCCGTCGACCTGAAGATCGACACCCACGGCATGCCGGTCAAGGACGATGTGTGGTCACTGCTGGCGCACACCTACGCACGGCATGGCGTGCGCCCGACCCTGCTGGAGCGCGACTTCAATTTCCCGCCACTGGCCGAGCTGCTGGCCGAAGTCGACCAGATCCGCCAGCTGCAGCAGGCTGCCGTTCCGGTGACGGCTTCCACCCATGGCTGAGTCGCTGCGCGAACTGCAGTTGCGCTTCGCCGCCCACCTGCGTGATCCGCAGCAGCAACCGGCACCGGCGCGGATCGATGCGCGCCGCCTGCAGGTCTATCGCGAGCTGTACTTCAACAATATCCAGAGCCTGCTGGCGGCCAACTTCCCGGTCATCGCCCGCACGCTGGGCGAGCAGCACTGGCTGTCGCTGGTGCGCGCGTTCTGCCGCGAGCATCGCGCGCGCTCGCCGCTGTTCCCGGAGATCGGCCAGGAGTTCATCCATTTCCTCGATACCCGGCCCACCGACAGCGGTGCCCCGTGGCTGCTGGAGCTGGCCCATTACGAATGGATCGAACTTGCCCTGCAGATCAGCGATGCACCGATGCCGCCGCATGACCCGGACGGCGACCTGCTCGCGGGCGTGCCGGTGCTTTCACCGTGGTGCCGGGCGCTGGCCTACCAGTGGCCGGTGCACCAGATCGGCCCGGACCACCGGCCCACCTCGCTCCCGTCGCAGCCGACGTTGTTGCTGGCCCGGCGGCAGGCGGACGGCCGCATCGCCTTCTCCGAACTGTCAGCGCTGCTGTACCGCCTGCTGGAGCGGCTGGAGCTGCACCCCGAGCTGAGCGGCCACCAGCAGCTGCACGCGCTGGCACAGGAAGCGGCGGTGCCGGCCGATGCCGCGTTCCTGGCCAACGGCGGTGCCATGCTGCAGCTGCTGCGCACGCGTGACTGCGTGCCGGGAACGCGCCTGGAAACCGCCGACGGACCACGGCAGGCCTGATCAGCCGCCGCGTGACGTCCACCGCCGCAGCCAGCCGCCCTGTCACCCCCCACCCGACCCCGCAAACAACAAAGGCCCCTTCCGGGGCCTTTGTGCTGCCATCCGGCTGCGCTCAGTTGCGGGAGGCCAGCAGCGCGCTGATGTCGGCGTCCTTCTGCAGCCACAGGCCGTTCATCCACTGCTGGAACTGCGCGCGGAAGCTGCGGTCATCCTGGTAGTTGCCACCGATCAGTTCGGCCGGGATCGGATGCTGGCGGATCAGCACCTTGATCTCGGGCACGCGGTTGCCCATCAGGTCCATCATCGAGGGGATGCCCTTGGGGTAGACGATGGTCACATCCAGCAGCGCGTTCAGGCCCTTGCCCATCGCATCGAGCACGAACGCCACGCCACCGGACTTGGGCTTGAGCAGGTGCTGGAACGGCGAGTTCTGCGCGGCGTGCTTTGCGGCGGTGAAACGCGTGCCCTCGACAAAGTTCATCACCGCCACCGGAATGCTCTGGAACTTCTCGCAGGCCTTGCGGGTGACTTCCATATCGCGTCGGCCCAGCTCCGGGTTCTTGGCGATCTGCTTGCGGGTGTAGCGGCCCATGAACGGGAAATCCAGCGCCCACCACGCCAGCCCCAGCACCGGCACCCAGAACAGCGAGCGCTTCAGGAAAAAGCGCAGCAGCGGAATGCGGCGGTTGAACACCTTCTGCAGCACCAAGATATCCACCCAGCTCTGGTGGTTGGCCAGCACCAGATAGTGGCCGTCACGCAGCAGGTCGGCCTGGCCTTCCACGCTGAAGCGGGTGCCGGTGAACATCGCCATCATCGCGCTGTTCACCGAGACCCAGCTCTCGGCCAGACCGGTCAGCAACGGGTTGCAGGCCCGCCGCACCGGCGCGAACGGCAGCACCGCCTTGACCAGCGCCACCACGAACAGCGGCATGCAATGCAGCAGTGTATTGAGGACGATCAGCAGCAGAATAGGGACAACGCGCAACCACACCATTGGCAATACCGGAGCGACCCAGGGCCGAAAGAGCCACAGGGTAGCAAACCCGGCAGCGGCAATTGCCCGCAACCGGCCGGCGGTTGAGCGCGGCATGCCCGCCGCCCATCGCCAGCACACTCCCTGCCGGCCGCATCCCTTACAGTGGCGTTCCCCCGTGACACCCGGTCATCCGTTCCCACCACTCCTGCGACCAGCCTTCCGACGTCCCATGCATTTCAAACTGCCACCCTCGGGCGAGATCCTGGACCTGCTCCCGGACGCGGTGTGCGTGGTGGCGCCCGATGGCCGCCTGCTGATGGTCAACGCCGCCTTCGAGAGTATTTTCGGCTACCGCCCCGACGAGGTTGTCGGCCGCCAGCTGCTGGAACTGGTGCATCCCGACGACCGCGCCGCCACCGAACAGGCCGCACGCGAAGTGATGGAAGGCCGCGCCCGGCAGAATTTCCGCAACCGCTACCTGTGCCGCGATGGCAGCGTGGTCGACATCCAGTGGTCGGCCAAATGGCTGCCGGAATACGGCATCCGCATCGGCGTGGGCCACGAGGTCACCGCCCTGCGCAATTTCGAGCGGCAGCTTGAACACCTGGCCAGTCACGATCCGCTGACCGGCCTGCCCAACCGCCACCACCTGCAGCGCGAGCTGGACAAGGCACTGCTGCGCGCGGCCGAGGACAGCGAAGGGCTGGCCCTGCTGTATATCGATCTGGACGGCTTCAAGGACACCAATGACCGTCTCGGCCACCAGGCCGGCGACCAGCTGTTGTGCGAGGTGGCGCTGCAGCTGCGCCAGGGCCTGCGGCAGGGCGACCTGATCGCCCGCATCGGTGGGGACGAATTCATCGCGGTGCTGCCCGGTTGCGGCGACAGCGCCCTCGCCCTGGAAATCGCCCAGCTGCTGCGCGCGCAGCTGAGCGGCTGCGCCGGCCACATCGACGGCATCACCCGGGTCGACGCCAGTATCGGTGTGGCCTGTTTCCCGGCGGACGGCACCACCGTCGATGCCCTGCTGCGCCATGCCGACAGCGCCATGTATGCCACCAAGGCCGGCAAACGCTGCCGCAGCCTCCCCGGCCCGACGCCCTGAACCGGCCAGACCGGCGAATTCAGGCGGAACGTCGCTGAAAATCCACGAAATCGGCGCATAGACGCCGGTTTCTTCGGAATTCATACAGAAATAACATCAAGTTCAGCCTCGTTCAGGCATCATGCCCGCACTTCCCGTCCATCCTTCACGCCGCCATAGTGGGCGCGTATGGGCGCAGTTTTCGCGCCACCCCGGGAAGTTCCGATCCCGGCAACACCCGCCTCACGGCGCCGTTGCCGTTCCGCCGGCAGGTCGACAGGCCCGCCAAGGCGCATCGTCAGAAGGAGATTCCATGCAACGCAAGGCCACCAAGGCACGTACCGCCTCGTCCCCGCAGATCAAGCGCACCAGCGCCGCCAGCAAGAACGTGAGCTTCGACATCACCAGCGAAAGCATCGCCGCCGATCTGGCCGCATTCCGCAAGCAGGGCGGGCGCATCGAGGTACTGGGCAACACGCCCCTGCGTGTGAACGTCACCGCCTTCCGCTCCAAGGGCAACACCCAGCGCAAGCAGGCCGCCGCCCAGACCGCCGTCAAGGCGTAAGTGGCGCGCCGGCATGACGGAAGCGGTTTCCGCCATGCCGCCAGACAGCAAAGAGCCCCGCCATGCGGGGCTCTTTGCATTCCACTCCATGCCCGGCAGGGCACCGGCCGCCCTTCAGCCGGCGGCCAGCACCGGCTCCAGCAGGCGGAAGCTGCCGGCATCGGCGTCCATTTCCACCTTGCCGCCGACCGGCACGATGAACTGCTCGCGGATGTGACCGATCATCGCGCCGGTATAGGCCGGGATGTTCAGCGGCAGGATGTAGTCATCGAAGATCTGGTCCAGCGTCAGCGAGCCGTAGCCGTCGCCGGGCTTGCAGTCGTTGCAGTCACCGAAGATGAAACCGGCGATCTGGTCCAGCGCGCCCATCAGCTTCAAGGTGCTGAACATGCGGTCGATGCGGTACGGCGCTTCGCCCACATCCTCCAGGAACAGAATCTTGCCGCGGAAATCCGGCAGGTACGCCGAGCCGGCCAGCGCGGTCAGCACCGTCAGGTTGCCGCCGACCAGTTCGCCCTGCACCTTGCCACCGCGCAGCGTGACGGTGCGGTTCCTGCGCGGCACCAGCTCGTCGCCGGCGACGATGCTGTTGCGGTACTGCATCAGCTCGCGCTGGAAGAACAGCCGCTCGAACTGGTCGACGTTGAAGCGCGGCCAGCTGGCCGCGGCGATCGGCCCATGGAAAGTCACCAGCCCGGTCTTGGCCTGGATCGCGCAATGCAGCGCGGTGATGTCCGAATAGCCCAGCAGCACCTTCGGGTTGGCGCGGATGCGTTCGTAGTCCAGCAGCGGCAGCAGCCGTGCCGCACCGGAGCCACCGCGCACACAGACAATCGCCTTGACCTGCCTGTCGCCGAACATGGCATTCAAGTCGCCGGCCCGCCCGGCATCGGTCCCGGCCAGATGGCCGTAACGGTCGCCGTAGTGCGCGCCGGTCTTCACCTTGAAGCCCAGCGCCTCCATCGCCTCCCCTGCCAGCTGCAGGTTCAGCCGTTCGTTGCTGGCCCCGGACGGACTCACCAGCCCCACCGTGTCGCCCTTGTTCAAGGCAGGTGGCAGCAGCCGCCCGCGCGGCGTGGCCGCCGTCGCCCCCTGCATGCCCGTCAGCGGCAGCAACGCCCCTGCCAGTGCGGTAGCGCCAATGAAACGCCGTCTGTCCATCGTGTCGTTCTCTCCCAAGTCTTCGTCCGGCCTGCAACCGGCCGTACCGCGCAATATCGCATCCGCGCGCCGAACCTGCCTGTCACCCGGCCGCGCGTGCGTGCCAGAGTTTGAGCAGCTCGGCTTCCTTCTCGCGGCTGATACCGGCATTCAATTTCGCCTGACGCTCGGCCGGCAGGCTGCCGAACCACGCCAGCAGGTCGGTCACCGTGGTGGCCAGCGGGCGGAAGGTCAGCCCGGCGGCGATCGCACGGGCATTGCTCACCTGCCCGTAGCCGGCGTAGGGGTTGTCGCGCGGCGGTACCCAGATCGGCAGCCAGACCTTGTGTTCTTCCAGGAACGACATCGGCACATGGGTGAAGTCCACGCCACCGCCGGTGACCGCCTGACAGCCGCGCAGCATCGCCTCCATGCCCAGCGTGTAGTCCGGCCCGGCCGTATTGAAGGCGCCATAGGTGCCGTTCTCGGCCAGCCGGATCATCCACTCGCCCAGGTCGCGGCCGTCGATGATCTGGATCGGATCGTCGCGCTCCCCCGGCACCAGCATCTCTCCGCCCTGCGCCACGCGCAGCGGCCAGTAGCTGAAGCGGTCGGTCTGGTCGCGCGGGCCGACGATGTAGGTGGGGCGCACGATGGTGGTGCGCGCGCCGAACTGCTTGAGCGCCTCGGCTTCACTCAACGCCTTCAACGGACCGAACAGGTTCTCCATGTCGGCCATCAGGCTTTCCTGCGTCTCGGCCATCGCATCCTTGCCGGTGTAGGGCGCCAGCGCGGCGTCCTCGGTGATGCCCGGCCTGCTGCCATCGGCATAGGCGGAGATGGAAGAAATAAACAGGTAATGGCCGACATTGCCGCGCAGCACCTTGCCGGCATCGCGCACGCAGAACGGCACGCTGGTCGGGTTGTCGATGCACACGTCCCATTGCCGGCCCTTGAGCGCGGACAGGTCGCCGGTATTGCGATCCCCGTGCAGTTGCTCCACCTCGCCCGCCCACTCCGGCGAGGGCCGCTTGCCGCGGTTGAAGATGGTCACCTTGTGGCCGCGCGCCAGCGCGTAGTTGACCTGGAACGGCCCGGTGAAGCCGGTGCCGCCGAGGATCAGGATGCGCAGCGGCCGGGCGGCCCGCGTCACCGGTGCAGCGGAGTGTGCCAGCGCCGTTGCCGGCAATACGGTGGCAGCGGCGCCCAAGGCGCCAAGCTTGAGCAGATCACGACGGCTGGTCATCCAGACACTCCGGTGCAAGACGGGAAAAACCCACTCTCGCACCCCGACACCGTGCCACGCGCGTGACGAAAGTATCGGCGCCGCGCCCGTCCGACACACCCCTCAGCGGCGCCCAAACCATCCGGGCCAGATGGATCTCAGCGCTGGTCCAGTTCGTGGTGGATCAGCACCACACACTGCGAGGCGAACAGCATCGTCGCCCCCAGCGTGATCTTCTTGGCGCCCATCCGTTCCAGGCTGGGGATGACCTTCTTCGGCATCGGGATATGGTCGGTCAGCACGAAGCACGGCCTGTCGGCAAACACCTGCTCGCCAATCGGCGTGCCCTTGGGGTCCATCAGGAACAGCTGGTGGTCCACCGCCAGCTCCTGCATCAGCCGCTCGAAGCTCAGCGTACGCACCGTGACCCCGGACTCCACCGGCCGCTCCTGTTCCTTGCCCATGCCCTGCGACACGTCCAGCGCCTTGGCCACCTTGCCCAGCAGCGCCGCCTCGTGGAAGCCGTTGAACTCGTGCATGGCATTGACCTCGAAGCGCACGGTGCGCGAGAAGTCCGGGGTGCTTTCCAGCACCAGATAGACCACCACATCGGCCCGGTGCGACTGCGCCACGAAGATCGCGTTCATCAGCGTGTGCGCCAGGATTTCGGTGTGCGCGTCCTGCCCCACCGAAGCCAGCAGTTTCTGGCGGTCGGTCGGCGCCGCCCGCGCCCGCATTACAAAAGTTCGCATGGGAAAGTGCTTGATCCGTGGTGATACGCGGCACCGCTGTGCCGCCGTCGCATTGTCGCGTGAAAGCACACCCGGGGCCATGCGACAGGCAGCGGCACGACAGGTCACGTTGCCGGCCCGGAAATGGTGGCAGCCACTCCTCCACATCCCCGTGCCGTGCATTTGCGTCATCCGCCCATGCCGGAGTGAGAGGAATACCCACCCTCAGCGCCTGACGATCCGCGCCTCTCGTTGAAGAGGTGTTGAACTTCTCTATCAAGGCTTTTTGCTGCTCCGGTGAGGCTTTGAGCTGCTCCGTTGAGGCTTCTTAGACTCAACTTCCAA
>DDVW01000070.1:0-49442 GCA_002345545.1 Stenotrophomonas sp. UBA2302
GGAGTCCATATACGGGCTACGCCGGCGACACCCGGATCGCCAGCAGTTCGCCGCCACCCTTCAACGCAAACCGCGTGCGCGCGCCGGCACCCAACCAGGCGGTATCGCCGGTCGCCAGTGGCGGCAACACGTCGCCCTCGAACGCGGCCTGCCCGGCCAGCAGATGGATCACCCAACCCACCTGCGGCTCGGTGAAAAACAGCATGTTGCCGACCAGCGGCCGGTGCAGCAGCTCGGCCTGCAGCGCATCACGGCGCCACATCAGGTTGAAGTCCTGGGTCACACCGTCGACCAGCTCGCCGGTCACCTCGGCCTCGCCGGCAAAACGCAGGCGTTGATATGGCGGCAACAGGGTTTCACAGCGACCGTCGGCAAAACGCAGACGCAGGCCTTCGCCCCGCAGCAGCACCAGTTCACGCTCCACGCCGGGAAACGCGGAGAACGCGGCGTCCTGCTCGATCTCGGCGATCGACAGCCGCAGCTGCCAGTCGCCCTGTTCGGGCAGGCGCAGGATCTCGTTGGTCCAGCCCAGGCCATTGCGCCAGCGCTCGCGCCGGTACTGCGTCGCCGGGATGACCCGGGAAGGGGAAGTCAGGATGTCCATGCGCCGATGATGCCATCCGCGCGGCGCACGGCCACGCGGGGAGCGGTCGCCGCGGCGTTAGCGCGGCAGCGCCAGATGGCTGGCGTCCAGCGGCTGGCCGGCACGTGGCGTGGTGGCGATCACCGCATCGGCCGGCAGCGCAGTGCCGTGATCCAGCCGTGCCTGCACGCGATCCAGCGCGGCGTACACATACGGCAGCAGCGGCAGGTAACGCGTGCCGTAATCCGGCAGGCCAAGGAAACCGTCGAAGTGCTGCACATGCTGGACCTGCCAGTAGTTCACTTCGCGCCCGGCCGCCTTGGCCGCGGCCACATACGGCGCGCTGCTGAAAGCCGGCGGAATCAGCCCATCGTCGGTGCCATGCACCACCATCACCGGCAGGCCTTGGCGCGGCAATCCGGCGCGGGTGGCGGCGATGCCGGCCTGCACGCGGCTGGCCGCCTCACCCTGTCCGTCCCACAAGCCGCGCAGACACTTCAGACCGGGATAGGTCAGGTCGGGCAGCATCACCTTGCTGTCGAGCAGACCGACGCCGGCGCCGGGGGGAATGCCACTGCCATCGGCGATCCACGCCGCACGTTCGGCGGCGGTGATGTGGCGCGGCGAGAAATCCGGATTCTGCGCGGCAAAGCTGAAACCGCACGGGTGCTCGCCCACGCCGTAGCGGCCATACGCCGAAGCATAGGTCGCCGCGATCGCACGCCACAGGTCAAAGCCGGTGGATAGCGCACCGGCGCGCAGCGCTTCGTCGGTCCAGCCCTTGCTGAGCATCAGCTCGTACGCCGACTTGGCCTGCGCCGCCGGCGTGGCACCGCCGATCACGCCTTCGGCGGCCAGCGTGGCACAGCGCAGCGTGGCGCCGGCCTGCAGCGCGGCAGTCAACGGCGGCTGCGGCAGATCGCTCATGTGCAGCTGCGCACACGGCATCAGCAGCGCCGCTTCGGTGCTGTAGTCGTACAGCGCGCGTGCGCCCGGGCCGTCGGAGTAGATGCTCGGCTCGCCGGCGACCACCGCGTCCAGCCAGTCGCCATCCAGCTCCGCCGCGCGCAGCACCGCGCCGCCACCGTTGGAGATACCCACGGCGATGATGCGGGTGTTTTCGAAGGTGAACGGCGCGGCCTGCGGGTAGGCCTGCGCCAGCGCCAGCAGCGCGTACTCGGCCGCCTGCTTCACGTGACGGCCCCAGTCGGCTTCCGGGTTGTCCTTGGAATGCGCATGCTTGAAGGCCACGCCCGAGGCGTTGATCGGGGCATCCGGCACAAACGCCAGATCGGCCGCCTCGCCCAGCGCGCCGATGCTGCCGTTGGCGCGCACGCCCATCTGCGCGTCCAGATCGTAGTAGTCGCTGCCGGCGCCCTTGTCGGTGTAGACCACCGCACAGCCCTTGGGCAGGCCCCAGGCCGCCGCCACCGATACCGCACCGTAGATCCCTCGTGAACCGGAGGCCGGGGCGACCAGCACGCAGCGCTTGGCCAGATCGAAGTTGTCCGGCACCTGCGCCAGCACCCGGTGCGGCTGGGCGGCACCGGGCAGTCGCGCATAGGCCGAATACTCGCGGCCCGGCACGTTTTCGACGCTGCCGAACAGCTCGCCATAGCCGCCGCCCGGTGCCAGATCGGCGATGCCGCGCCAGCTGCCCCACAGCGCACGCCGGCGCAGCTCGTCCGGTGTCGGTGCGCTGGCATCGGCAAAGGCCGGCGGCAGCATGCTGCGCAGGCCGGCCAGGCCCAGACCGGCGCTGAGCAGGTCGTCACTGCCGCGGTGCTCGCTGCGCAGTTCGTTGCTGAACATGGAGGACTCCACGGGCTTGGAGGCTGGGCCGCTGGCACAGGAGGCCAGACTCAGTCCGACGAATAGGCCGCAGGCGGCACGCAACAGGGATTGGCTCATGGACGCACCCTAGCAGAGCGATCCTGCGGTGCTCATCGTACTTAAGTACCAGGCGCGGTTGGCGCCGCGACTGTTACGTTTCCCGCCATTCCCCCTATATCCCCGGAGTTTTCCCATGGACCGTTTCCTGCAAGGCCGCACCGCTCTGGTGACCGGCAGCACCTCCGGCATCGGTCTGGCCATCGCCCAGGCGTTGTCGGCGGCCGGCGCACGCGTGGCGATCAACGGCCTGGGCACGCCCGAGCAGATCGACGCCGCGCTGGCCAGCGTGAGCGCCGCCGGCAGTGAGGCCCGCCACTTCGCCGCCGACCTGCGCCGCCCCGATGAGATCGCCAGCCTGCTCGACGCGGTGCAGGGCTGGGGCGCGATCGACGTGCTGGTCAACTGCGCCGGCATCCAGCATGCCGCGCCGCTGGCCGAACAGCCCACGCAAAAGTGGGACGACATCATCGCCCTGAACCTCAGCGCCGCCTTCCACACCATGCAGCAGGCGCTGCCGGGCATGGCCGAACGCGGCTATGGCCGGGTGGTCAACATCGCCTCGGTGCACGGGCTGGTCGCCTCCAAGAACAAGGCGCCGTATGTGGCCAGCAAGTTCGGCATCGTCGGCCTGAGCAAGGTCGCCGCGCTGGAATACGCCAGCGCCGGCAGCCGCGACAGCGGCGGCGTCACCGTCAACTGCGTGTGCCCGGGCTGGGTGGAGACACCGCTGATCGAGCCGCAGATCCAGTCACACCGCAACGGTGGCAGCCGCGAGGACGGCGTGCGCGCGTTGCTGGAAGAGAAGCAGCCGAGCCTGCGCATGTCGCTGCCGGAGGACATCGCCGCGATGGTGGTTTGGCTTTGCCGCCGCGAGGCCCACAATGTCACCGCTGCCTCCCTGCCGATGGACGGAGGCTGGACCGCCCAGTAACCCAGACCGTGACCATGCCGACCCTGCTGATTGCCGACGACCACCCGCTGTTCCGCGCCGCGTTGCGCCAGGCCGCCAGCGAAGCCATGAGCGATCTGCAGGTGCGCGAAGCCGAATCGCTGGACGGGGTGCTGGCCGCGCTCGATGCCGCGCCGGAAACCGACCTGATCCTGCTGGACCTGCACATGCCCGGCAATCATGGACTGGCCGGGCTGGCGGCGATCCGCGCGCAGCATCCGGGCGTGGCGGTGATCGTGGTTTCGGCCAATGACGATCCGCGCGTGGTCCGCCGCGCGCTCGATCACGGCGCCGCCGGCTATCTGCCCAAGAGTTCGGGATTGAATGAACTGCGCGAGGCCATCCGCAGCGTGATGGCCTGCGAGCAGTGGCTGCCGGCCTCGTTGCGCGCGGCGGTGTCACGCGCGCAGTCCTCCAGCCACGACAGCGAACTGGCCGCGCGTCTGGCCAGCCTGTCACCCCAGCAGTTCCGGGTACTGGCACTGGTCGCCGAAGGCCTGCTCAACAAGCAGATCGCCGACCGCCTGGACGTGCAGGAACGCACGGTCAAGGCGCATCTGTCGGCGATCTTCGAACGGCTCGGGGTGCGCAACCGTACCCAGGCCAGCGTGGTACTGCGCGAACTGGAACTGAGCGACCCGGCGCGCCAGATCGAAACCTGAGCGGCCCGCAGCGACCGCCCGCAACGGTAGCTCAGCTGCCGCGCACTAGGCGGTGCAACAGCATGCCGACCAGCATCGCCGGCACGAACCACAGCGCCTCGGCCGAGGCCACGCCCAGGCCGACCAGCGCCGGACCCGGGCAGTAACCGGCCAGCCCCCAGCCGATGCCGAACAGGCCAGCGCCGACCAGCAGCGGACGGTCCAGCGTGCGCAGCGATGACAGCTGGAAGCTGTCGGCAAACAGCGGCGCCGGGCGCTTGAGCACGAAGCGGAACAGCACCAGCGTGGTGGTCACCGCCCCGCCCAGCACGAACAGCAGGGCCGGATCGAAATCCCCGGCGATATCGAGAAAGCCGAGGATGCGCAGCGGATCGGTCATGCCCGATACCGCCAGCCCGAGGCCGAACAGCGCGCCGGACAGCAGCGCGGCGACAAGCGTGCGGGGGGAATTCATAGCAGGTGCCTCACAACAAAGGTGGTGGCGATGGCGGTGACCATGAAGGTCAGCACCGCCGCGAAGGAACGTGGCGACAGCCGCCCCAGCCCGCAGACGCCGTGGCCGCTGGTGCAGCCGTTGCCCATGCGCGTGCCGAAGCCGACCAGCAGGCCGGCCACGACCAGCATCCACACCGGGAAACCCTGTCGCGGCGTGTAGGCACCGGGCACCAGCAGCAGCCACGCCATGCCGGCGCCGATCAGCCCGATCAGGAACAGCACCCGCCAGGCGGTCTCGCCGGCGCGTGGCATCACCACTCCGCCGAGAATGCCGCTGATACCGGCAATGCGGCCGTTGAGCCACAGCAACAAGGTCGCCGCCAGCCCAATCAGGATGCCGCCGATCAACGGGGTCAGCCAGCCGCTCACGAGGCACCCCCCAGCTGGTTCACCGGCAGGCGCAGATAGCGCACGCCATCGGCATCGGGCTCGGGCAGCCGGCCGCCGCGGATGTTGACCTGCAACGAAGGCAGGATCAGCCGTGGTGGTGTCAGCGTCGCATCACGCTGCTGGCGCATCCGCACGAAGGCGGCTTCGCTGGTGTCGTCTTTAAGGTGCACGTTGTGTTGCCTCTGTTCGGAAATGGTGGTCTGCGGCCGTGGCGCGCGCCCGTCCGCGGGGTAGTCGTGGCACAGGAAGATGCGCGTATCCGCCGGCAGCTGGAAGATCCTCTGGATCGAGGCGTACAGCCGGTGCGCGTCGCCGCCCGGGAAATCGGTGCGGGCGGTGCCGGTGTCCGGCGCAAACAGGGTGTCGCCGATGAAAGCGGCATCGCCGATCACGTAGGTCAGGCTGTCATCGGTATGCCCGGGGGTGGCGAGCACCCGCGCCTGCAGCCGGCCGATACGGAAACTCTCACCGTCGGCGAACAGCCGGTCGAACTGGCCGCCATCGGCACGGAAGCCCTCGCCCAGGCCGAACACCGTCTTGAAACGCTGCTGCACCTGCACGATGCCGCGCCCGATGGCGACCGGCGCATGCAGCGCATCGGCCAGATAGCCGGCGGCGCTGAGATGGTCGGCGTGGGCGTGGGTTTCAAGAATCCATTCCACCGTCAGCTGCTGCTCGCGCACGAACGCCAGCAGCGCATCGGCCGAAGCGGTGGAAACCCGCGCCGCGGCCGGCGCGTAGTCCAGCACCGGGTCGATGATCGCCGCCGCGCCGCCTGTGTGGTCGTACACCACGTAGCTGAAGGTCTGGGTGTCCGGGTCGAAGAAGGGCTCTACGGTCGGCAGAGCATCGGCTTCACTGTCCATGACTGCACCTTTGTAATTTAGTTTTTTCTAAATTAGACTATACGCAACAAAAGAACAAGCACACCGCCATGGACTTTACGCACATCGACATGGAGCAGATGCAGACGCACGCCGAACAGGCGGCGGCCCTGCTCAAATCGCTCGCCCACCCCGCCCGCCTGCGCGTGTTGTGCCGGCTGGTGGAAGGTGAGGCCTCGGTCGGCGAACTGCAGGCGCAGTCCGACCTGTCGATGTCGGCCCTGTCGCAGCACCTGGCGGTGATGCGTGGCGCCGGCCTGGTCAGTACCCGGCGCGAGGCGCAGACCATTTTCTACGCCCTGGCCGACAGCCCGGCGCTGGGCGTGATGCAGGCGCTGCACGCGGCCTACTGCGGCAAACCACCCGCACCGGTCACGCAGCGCCGCTGAGCCCTGGCTGTCCCATTACCGTTCCACCGAACCCACCCCAAGGAGACCACCATGTCCGCCACCCCGTCCTATACCGAACTGACCCGCGACATCTCGCGCAACCTCACCGCCCTGCGCACCCACAACAGCGATGTGATGCAGGGCTTCGGTGCCCTGAGCAAGGCCGCGATGGCGTCCGGCGCGCTGGATGAGAAGACCAAGGAACTGATCGCCATGGCCATCGGCGTGGCCAACCGCTGCGACGGCTGCCTGGGCTTCCACGCCAAGGCGCTGGTGCGTCTGGGCGCGACGCCGGAAGAGTTCCGCGAGATGCTCGGCGTTGCCGTGTACATGGGCGGCGGCCCGTCGCTGATGTACGCCGCCAACGCCCTGGCCGCCTTTGAGGAATTCAGCGCCGCGGCCAGCGCGGCCTGAGTCCTGCACATGTGGCCCGGCGCCGATGCCGGGCCACTGTGACAGCAGCGCCAGTCAGGTCGTCGCCGCCAGCCGGTGCGAAGCCAGCAGGCGATCCATGATCGATTTCAACGCCAGCGGCCGCACCGGCTTGTGCAGCAGGGTCAGGCCCAGCTCCATCACCTCGCGGCGCGTGGCCAGGCTGTCATCGGCACTGAGGATCAAGGTTGGCCGGGCGCCAAAGCGCTCGCCCAGCCGCGCCTGCAGCGCGGTGCCGGTATCGCCGTCATCCAGGTTGTAGTCGAACAGCCACAGCAGCGCCGGCTGCGCCTGCAGCGCGGCCACCGCCTGCGCCTCGCCAGACGCTTCGGCCACCACATAGCCCCAGCCCCGCAGCAGCCCGGCCAGCGCCTGCAACGCCGCCGGATCGTTGTCCACCACCAGCACCGGGATACCGCCACGGGCAGCCTCCATGTGCGCCCGCGCCTCGGCCGGCTGCGGCCGTGTTGTCGCCTGCGCGACCGCGACCGAAAACACCGTGCCGCGCCCCTTCTCGCTGCGTAGCCGCAACGGTGCCTGCAGCAGCCCGGCGATACGGTCGGCGATCGCCAGTCCCAGCCCGAGGCCCTGCCCGCTGCTGTCCTCGCCGCGACGGAATTCCTCGAAGATCCGCTGCTGCTCGCTGGCGGCGATGCCCGGGCCGGTGTCATGCACCTCGATGCGCACGCGCCCGCCTTCGCGGCGCACGCCCAGCAGCACGCCACCGCTGCGGGTATAGCGCACCGCATTGGCAAGGAAGTTCTGCAGCACCCGCCGCAGCAGCTGCGGGTCGCTGTTCACCCAGGCGCGGGTTGGCCGGTAGTGGAACGCCAGCCCGCGCGCCTGCGCCAGTGCACGGAATTCGGATGCCAGCGGATCGAGCACCTCGGCCAGCGGCAGGTCGCGCGGCTGCGGCACCAGTCCACCGGCCTCCAGCCGCGACATGTCGAACAGGCCGGTCAGCAGGTCGGTGGTGGAATCCAGCGCGCCGCGGATCTGCACCACCGCCTGCTTCTGCTGCGGCGCTTCCACCTGCTGCGCCAGCGTGTCGGTGAACAGGTGCGCGGCGTGCAACGGCTGCAGCAGGTCGTGGCCGACCGCGGCGAGGAAGCGGCTCTTGGCATCGTTTGCCCGCTCGGCCTCGCGCTTGGCCGCCTCCAGCAACGCGGTGCGCTCGCCCACGCGCTGCTCCAGCGTCTCGTTGCTGCGCTTGAGCGCGGCCTCGCTGCGGCGGAATTCAGTGACATCGGTGAACGTGGCGACAAAGCCGCCCCCGGGCATCGGGTTGCCACGGATCTCGACGATGCGACCATCGGGAAACACCCGCTCGGTCAGATGCGGTGTGCCGGCGCGCATGAAGGCCAGCCGCCGGTCGATCGCGCGTTCGCCCTTGCCGCGCTGTGGCATCGTCTCCAGCGCCCAGCGCGTCAGGTCGATGATCGGCCGCCCCACCTGCAGCAGCTCGTCGGGAAAACCGAACATGCGCGCATAGGGCCGGTTCCAGGCCACCAGCCGCTGGTCGCGATCGATCACGCTGATGCCCTGGCTCATGTTCTGCAGCGCCGCCTGCAGCACCTGCTGGTTGAAACGCAGGTCCTGCGAGGCTTCGCTGACAATGGCCGCCACGGCTGCCAGTTCGCGGTCCTCGCCACGCGCGGCGTCCAGCAGCAGCCGTGCCGACGCCGTCCCCAGCACCGCCGACAGTTCGCGCTCGAGCCGCGCTTCGATCGCCACCGGCACCGGCCCGTTGCGTGGCGCATCGGCCAGCAGGCGCTCGACCTGTTCGAACGGCAGGAAGCGACGGCCGGCATTGCGCAAGGTGTCCGCATCCAGGCTGCGCTGGGTATGCCGCGGGGTGTCGCGCCGCCAGGCCATCGCCAGCAGGGTCACCAGCGTGCCGACGAACAGGCTGGCGCCCACCGCACGCCCCAGTGGCGTCCATCCGGTCAGGCCGAACAGTCCTTCCGGTGCCAGCCAGTGCCAGCCCAGCGGTCCCTCCAGCAACCAGGAGGGCTGCGGTTGCGCATCGGCCAGCAGCGACGGCAGCAGCAGCACCCAGGCCCAGGTGAGGAAACCGGCCAGCACCCCGGCGATGGCTGCACGCGGCGGTGTCTGCGGCCGCCAGATCGCAAATCCCAGCACCGGCAGCAGCGTGGCCATCGCCGAGAACGACACCCCGCCGATATCGGCCAGCACATTGCCACCGGCGATCAGGCGGCTGTAGGCCCAGGCCAGCAGCATGATCACGCAGATGCCGCCGCGCCGCAGCCACACCAGCTGGCGCCGGTGATCGCCCCCACTGCGCGCCCACGCCCCCCGCAACAGGCCGGGCGCGAACCAGTGGTTGCCGATCATCAGGCTCAGGGTAAGCGTGCTGACCACGACCATGCCGGTGGCCGCGCTCAGTCCGCCCAGGAAGGCGAACAGCGCAATGCCCTCATGCCCGGCGGAAAACGGCAGCGCCAGCGTGTACATGTCCGAAGGCACACTGTCGCCCAGCAGCGCACTGCCGGCCCGCGCCAGCGGCAGGATCGGCAGCGCGATCAGCAGCAGATACAGTGGGAACAGCCAGCGCGCGGTGCGCACATCGGCCGGATCGCGGCATTCGACCACGCCGACATGGAACTGGTGCGGCAGCAGGAACATCGCCAGTCCGCCCAGCAGCACCAGCGGCACGAACCCGCCGGCCGGCGCGTCCAACGGCAACGCCGCTGCCGCCGGCAGCCCCTTCAGCCCGAACCAGACGAACAGGCCCAGCGCCAGCATCGCGCACAGCTTGAACACCGACTCCACCGCCATCGCCAGCACCAGCCCGCGGTTGTGCTCGGACATGTCCGCGCGCCGCGCGCCGAACAGCATCGCAAACAGCGCCATCGCCAGCGCCACGTACAGCGCGCTGTCCTGCCAGATCGAATCCTCCGCGCCGGTCGCCACCGTGCGCGAGGTGAGCATGCCGAAACTCATCGCCACCGCCTTGAGCTGCAGCGCGATATAGGGAATCAGCCCGAGCACGGTAACCAGGGTGACGGTGGCGGCCAGCCACGCATCACGCCCCAGCCGTGCGGCGATCAGGTCGGCCAGCGAGGTGGCATTGGTCTCGCGCGCCAGCCGCACCAGCCGCACCATCACACCCATCGCCAGCACATAGAACAGGATCGCGCCGACAAAGGTCGGCGGCAGCGGCCAGCCGTGGCGCGCTGCCTGGGTGACGGTGCCGTAGAAGGTCCACGAGGTGCAGTGCACCGCCAGCGACAGCGCATAGACATGCCGCCAGTGACGGGCGAACACCGCCGGCCGGCGCTCGCCATACAGCGCCGCGCCGAACATCAGCGCCAGCCATGCCAGCCCCGCCAGTACCACCGTCACCAGACTCAACATGCCTGCCGCATCCCCTGCCATTGCCCGCCTCCCGCAGCGGAGGCGGCTACAGAATACGGAAGCGGCGGCATGCCGTCAGACATGCCGCCGCTCAAGGTCACTTCCGGTCATCCGATCAGAAGTTGTAACGCACCGACACATACCAGTTGCGCGACAGACCGTAGTAGGCGGTCTGGATATTGCCGACGCTGGCGAACTCCTGGCCTTCGGTCTTGTACTGCTTGTCGGTCAGGTTGCGCACGCCGGCACGGACCTGCCAGGCCATCTGCGGCGAATCCCACACGCCATAGGCGCCGACCAGCGTGTATGCGTCCTGGCTCAGCACCGCGCGGTTGTCCACCGACAACCAGGTATCGCCGCGGTAGGAGACATCGCCGCCGAAGGTCAGGTTGCCGCTGTCACCCAGCGAAAACACGTGCTGCAGGGCGACGCGGGCGGTCCAGTCCGGCGAGAACGGCACGTGGTCGTGGTTCACGTTCGGGTCGAAGCCCGGGTAGGACGGATCCAGGCGGAAGTCCTCGAACTTGTCGTACTTGGCATCCATCCAGCCCAGCTGCGCGCTCAACGTGGTGGCCTCGCCCAGCAGCGCGCTGCCTTCCAGCTCGATGCCCTTGATGTTGAGCTTGGCCGCGTTGAGCACCGGGAAGGTGCCCACGTCCTGCGACACGCGTGCCTGGAAATCGCTGTAGTTGCTGTAGAACGCCGCCGCGCTGCCGCGCAGGCGGTTGTCGGACGAACTGCCCTTCAGGCCCAGCTCGTAGGTCCACACGTATTCCGGGTCGAACTTGGCGTGCTGGGTATCGAACACGGTATTGGCGCGGCCGTTGAAACCGCCGGACTTGAAGCCGCGGTTGGCCGACACATACGCCATCAGGTTGTCACTGAAGGCCTTCTGCAGGCTGACCGACGGCGTCACCGCAGTCCACGAGGCATTGGCGGCGAAGGCCACGGTTTCGTTCAGCGCCGAGAACGGCGCGCCCCAGAAGGTGCTGGTGCTGCGGTCGTAGTCCTTCTTGTCCTTGGTCCAGCGCACGCCGGCGGCCACGGTCCAGCTCGGCACGAATTCCCAGTTCACATGGGCGAAGGCGGCGGTGGACGTGGTGGTCAGGTCGTCATCGATGGTGCGCAGGAAGTCCAACGGCGTGCCTGCCAGTGCGAACAGGTCGTCGGCATAGGCTTCCTGGTAGGACGGCACGTTCTCCTTCATGTAGTACGCGCCGAAGGTGGCATGCAGGTTGGAGCCGTTGTCGTAATGCAGCTGGAATTCCTGGCTCTTCTGGTCCTGGTCCAGCGCCACCAGCACATCGCCCAGCTCATACTCGGACGCGTCGATATCGATATAGGACTCGGTCTTGAGCTTGCGGTAGGAGCTGATGCTCTTCAGCGTCCACTGTTCGTTGAGGTCCCAGTCCATCGCCAGCGACGCACCGGAGTGCTTCAGGTACTGGCCCTGGCCGTCGTCGAACGAGGTCCGCGCGCGACGGTTCCACTCGCCCTTTTCACCCGGCAGCAGCACCACGGTGCCCAGTGCCAGATCGGTCTGCTTCAGGTCGGCCATCGGCCGGCCCAGCGTCAGCGCCGCATCCTGCTTGGTGGTGTCCACGCTCAGGGTGGCGCGGAAGTTGTCGGTGGGATTGAGGGCGAGCTTGAAGCGCAGCGCTTCGGTGTCGTCATCGTTGTAACGCTTGCCGGTGTCGGCGTCCTTCACATAGCCGTCGTTGGTGATCTTGGCCCCGGCGATGCTGGCGGCCACGGTGTCACTCAACTTGCCCGACACGTAGAAGCGCCCTTCCAGGCGGCCGTAGTCGCCGGCGGTGACTTCCACCGCACCGCCTTCGTTGTCGAACGGATTCTTGGTGGTCAGCTTGATCGCGCCACCGGTGGAGTTCTTGCCGTACAGCGTGCCCTGCGGCCCGCGCAGCACTTCCAGCTGCTGGATGTCGAACAGCGAGAACAGCGCGCCGTTGATGCGCGAGTAGTACACGTCGTCGACATACATGCCCACGCCCGGGTCGAAGGTCTGCAGCGCGTCCGGCTGGCCGATGCCGCGGATGAAGACGTTGACGCTGTTGGCCGAACCGCGGCCCTGGGCGATGTTCATGTTCGGCACTGCGCCCTGCAGGCCTTCCACGGTCGAGGCCTGCAGATCCTTGATCTGCTCCTCGCCGAAGGCGCTGACCGCCACCGGTACGTCCTGGATGGACTCGCTGCGACGGCGCGCGGTGACGGTCACTTCGTCCAGCTGCGTGGCCTGGGTGCCGGCCGCTGCGGCCTGCTGCTCCTGGGCCTGCACGAAAGTGGCCGGTGCCAACAGGATGCCGCCGATGGCGATGCTCAGATACTTGCGCTTCATGTGTCTCCCTCCTCCCGGGTGTGACGTTGCGGCATACGGATGCCGCCATGGAGCGCACGTTAACGGAGCGTTAGACGGGCGCGTATCGTCCCTTCGTACAGTGGGCCGCCGCGCCGCGGCTCCCGATACTCACCGGCAACGTATTGGCCGGGAGCCGTGGATGTCGTTTCTGATCGTATTGGCGGCCCTGTGCTTCCTGATGTTCGTGGCCTACCGCGGCTACAGCGTGATCCTGTTCGCGCCGGTGGCGGCGCTGGGTGCGGTGCTGCTGACCGACCCGGCGCTGGTGCAGCCGATGTTCACCGGGCTGTTCATGGACAAGATGGTCGGCTTTCTGAAGCTGTATTTCCCGGTGTTCCTGCTGGGTGCGGTGTTCGGCAAGCTGATCGAGATCTCGGGTTTCTCCAAGTCCATCGTCAGCGCCACCATCCGGCTGGTCGGTGCGCAGCGCGCGATGCTGTCGATCGTGCTGGTCTGCGGCCTGCTCACCTACGGCGGCGTGTCGCTGTTCGTGGTGGTGTTCGCGGTCTACCCGTTCGCCGCCGAGCTGTTCCGCCAGAGCAACATCCCCAAGCGACTGATCCCCGGCACCATCGCGCTGGGCGCCTTCACCTTCACCATGGACGCACTGCCGGGCACGCCGCAGATCCAGAACATCATCCCGACCAGCTTCTTCGGCACCACCAGCTGGGCCGCGCCGACGCTGGGTGTGATCGGCACGCTGATCATCCTGGCGCTGGGCATGAGCTATCTGGAATGGCGCCGCCGCGCCGCGCTGGCCGCCGGTGAAGGCTATGCCGGCAACGCGCCGCTGCTCAACGAGCCCGAGGCGTTCCGCGGCGAAGCGCTGGCCCATCCGGCCATCGCCCTGCTGCCACTGGTGCTGGTCGGCGTCTCCAACTACCTGTTCACCCGCTGGATTCCCGGTTTCTACGGCGAAAGCCAGTCCTTCATCCCCGCGGTGATCGGCAATCCGGCGCCGGTGGTGCAGGAAGTGTCGAAGATGGCCGCGATCTGGGCCGTCCAGGGCGCACTGCTGGTGGGCATCCTCAGTGTGATCGCGTTCGCGTGGAAGCCGGTCATCAGCGCCTTTGCCGAAGGCACCAAGGCGGCCATCGGCGGCGCCATGCTGGCCTCGATGAACACCGCCTCCGAATACGGTTTCGGTGCAGTCATCGCCGCCCTGCCCGGCTTCCTGGTGGTTGCCAACGCCTTGGGCTCGATCCCCAACCCGCTGGTCAACGAAGCGGTGTCGGTGACCGCGATGGCCGGCATCACCGGCTCGGCGTCGGGCGGCATGTCAATCGCGCTGGCAGCGATGGCCGACAGCTTCATCGCCAATGCGCAGGCCGCCGGTATTCCGATGGAAGTGCTGCACCGGGTGGCCTCGATGGCCTCCGGTGGCATGGACACGCTGCCGCACAACGGTGCGGTGATCACCGTGCTGGCGGTCACCGGCCTGACCCATCGCCAGTCCTACAAGGACATCTTCGCCATCACCATCATCAAGACGCTGGCGGTGTTCGCGATCATCGGCGTGTATTACGCCACCGGAATCGTCTGAGCCGATTCAGGAGGGTTGCCGCACCTGTACTGGCAGCCCTCCCGTGGTCATCATGATGACCACGAAGGTGTGCGCTTCTGCCCGCCTTCGTGGCCGCAATGCGTTCAGCGGCTACAGCGCCATCAGGCAACGCCACGCCCGGGATTGTGCCAGCCCACAAGGCGCGCCTCGACAACGCCGGGCACCGTCAGCGCCACAGTGAACGGCAAGGCCGCCAGCATCCCGTGCCCGCGCAGGCCACACCGGCCACCAACACCTTGCATAACGGCGGCGACGGGTAATCCCCGCACTCCTGGAAGCCTTCCAGGCTGACGCCAGCATGCCACCGGCGCGCCTGCGGCGGTCGCCGGGCTTACTTTTTCGGCAGGTACAGCAGCGGGTCCACCGGCTTGCCGTTGTGGCGGATCTCGAAGTGCAGCATGTCGCGCGAGGTGCCGGTGCGGCCCATCTCGGCGATCTGGTCACCCGCCTTGACGTTCTGCCCCTCATTCACCAGCCGCTTGCGGTTGTGGCCATAGGCAGACAGCCACTGCTCGCTGTGCTTGATGATGATCAGTTCGCCGTAACCCACCAGCCCGGCGCCGGAATACACCACCACGCCCGGGCCGGCAGCACGCACGGCCTGGCCGCTGGTGCCGGCGATGTCCACGCCCTGCTTGGTGGTTTCACCCGCCACAAAACGTCCCACCAGCGCGCCGTCCGCCGGCCAGCGCCAGCTGATGCCGCTGTTGACCGGAGCGGTGGTGGCGGCCGGCGGTGTGTTCGGCCGCGAGGTGCTGGGGGTGGTACCGGTTGAAGGACGGTTGCCCGCAGCCACAGTGCCCGCCGGGTACAGCCGCAGCGTCTGGCCCGGATAGATGGTGTACGGCTCGGACAAGCCGTTCCAGGCGGCCAGGTCACGCGGGGTGATGCCATGGATGCGCGCCAACGCATAGAGCGTATCGCCGCGCCGCACAGTCGCTGTCTGCCCGGGCTTGGCCACCGAGGCCTGCGGCGTGCTGGGCCGTGCCGTGCCGCCACTGCCGCCGCCGGAAGGCTTGACCACGGTCGCCGTGCCGCAGCCCGCCAACACCACCATCAGCGCAGCCATCGCCGCGCTGCGGAATTCTTTGCCCATCATCTGTGCACTCATGCGAATTTCGCCCTCCAGACCAGCCAGCCCACCAGGCCTGCGACCAGCACGGTCGCGATCCAGCCCAGTGGTTCAATCCAGCGCCGCAATGCGCTGGCGGCACGCGCGCCCCCGAAACGGATGACCGCGGCCAGAATATAAACGCGCTTGCCGCGCCCGATCAGCATGCTCAACGCGTACTGCGGCAGCGGCACGCCGACGATACCGGAAGCCCACGTGAAGACCTTCATCGGGATCGGCATGAAGCCGCCCAGTACCAGGAAGGTGACCACCGCCCACGGCGACTGGACCATCTTTTCCTGCAGCGTGGCGATCCCCGATTCGATCGCGGGCAGCATGCCCATCATCTCGAACAGCGGCTTCAACGCCTCGAACGCGTAGTGGCCCAACGCATAGCCGACCATCGCGCCCAGCATCGAGCCGGCCAGGCTCAGCGTGGCAAAACGCCAGCCCTTGCGCGGTTGCGCCACGCACATCGGCATCAGCATCACTTCCGGCATCACCGGGAAAATGATGGCCTCGATGAAGCTCAATACCGTCAGATAGGTCGGCGCGCGCTCATGGGCGGCCCATACCATCGCGCGGTCGTACAACGGCCCGAAAATCTTCATGATTCGTGTGTCCCGGAGTTCAGTCCAGCATGCCCGACAGCAGCGGCACGAAGCTGACCGGCGCCAGATCCTCCTGCTGGATGCTGCCATCGGCCAGTCGTGTCAATTGCAGGAGGGCCTGTCCGCCGGGGCCGCCGACCGGCGCCACCAGTCGACCGCCAACGGCCAGTTGTTCGATCAGCGCATCCACCAGCGCCGGTGCCGCCGCGGTGACCACGATGGCGTCGTAGGGGCCGTGCTCGGGCCAGCCGATTCGGCCGTCGTCGTGCTTGCTGCGCACGTTCATCCCCAGCTGGCGGAAGCGCTTGCGCGCCTGCCGCAGCAATTCGCCGATGCGCTCGACCGTGTAGACCTCCAGCCCCAGCGCGGCGAGGATCGCCGCCTGATACCCGGAGCCGGTGCCCACTTCGAGCACGGTCTTCGGCGCGACCGCCAGCACCGCCTCGGTCATCCGCGCCACCACCCACGGCTGGGAGATGGTCTGGCCGTGGCCGATCGGCAACGCGGTGTCCTCATAGGCACGCGAGGCCAGCGCCTCGTCGATGAACAGGTGCCGCGGCACCACCCGCACCGCGTTGAGCGTGGGCTCGCTGGCGATGCCGGCCTCGCGCAGACGATCCACGAGACGGTCACGCACCCGTTGCGAGGTCATGCCGATACCCATCGCCTCCGGTTGCAGCCGCAGACGCGGCGTCATGCCTTCGTCCCCAGCGTGGCCGAAAGCCCGCCCACCCAGCCGGCGACTTTTTCAAGCGCCGAATAGCGGGTCAGATCGACCTGGATCGGTGTGATCGAGATATGGCCGGTGCGTACCGCGTGGAAATCGGTACCGGGACCCGCGTCCTGCTCGCTGCCGGCCGGGCCGATCCAGTACACGGTGTTGCCGCGCGGATCGGTCGCCGGAATGCAGGCTTCGGCACGGTGGCGGTTGCCCAGCCGGGTGACCTCGAAGCCACGGATATCTTCCCAGGCCAGATCCGGGACATTGACGTTGAGGATGGTGTCGGCCGGCAGCGGGTCGGCCTTCAGGCGTGCCACGATCTCCACCGCCGCCTTGGCCGCGGTGCGGAAATGGCGGGCGTCATGCTTGTGCGTGACCAGCGATACCGCCACCGACGGCAGGCCGAGGAAGCGCCCCTCCATCGCCGCCGACACCGTGCCGGAATAGATCACGTCATCGCCCAGGTTGGCGGCGTTGTTGATGCCCGATACCACGATGTCCGGCTCGTACTCGAGCATGCCGGTCAGTGCCAGGTGCACGCAGTCGGTCGGGGTGCCGGCCACCGCGCAGGTGTAGTGGTCGATGCGCCGCAGCCGTACCGGTCGATCCAGGGTCAACGAATTGCTGGCGCCGGAGCGGTCGCGGTCCGGTGCAACCACCGTGACCTCATGGCCGGCGTTGCGCAGTTCCTCGGCAAGCACCTTGATGCCGGGGGCATCCACACCGTCGTCGTTTGATACAAGTACGCGCATTGAAGACCTGGTTCACTCAATCAACGGCGGTGCCCACCTTGCCTCACCGCTCCTGCTGCCGTGCCGGTGCGCCACCTCTGCGGATGCGCACCGGCCTGATCGCCCATGATACCGGAATGGACCGGACGCCTTGACCCCCGCCGGCATATGCCCGCCGCGTCCGGCACGGTAGGCTGTGCACATGTCGTACCCCGAAGATGAAGATGACAGCGCGCTGTTCCTTTCCGCCATCGGCAAGGTGACCCGGCTGCCCGAAGTGGAGGCGCCGGTGACCGGCAAGCCGCGCCCGAAGCCGCGCGCGCGCATGGCTGAACAGGACGAGGCGCTGGCGCTGGGCGAATTCGCCCGGCTGCTGCAGTCCGGCACACTGCTGGAAGCCGGCGACGTGGCCAGTTACCGTCGTGAAAACCTGCCGCCGCGGATGTTCCAGCGACTCAAGCGTGGCCAGTATTCGGTGCAGGACGAACTGGACCTGCACGGTGCCACCACGCTCCAGGCCGAGCTGCTGCTGCGGCAATTCCTGCAGGAGGCGCACGCCCAGGAATTCGGCTGCGTGCGCATCATCCACGGCAAGGGCCTGCAGTCCGATGGCGGCGCACCGGCGCTGAAAAATCTGGTCGACCGCATGCTGCGGCTGCGCAACGACGTGCTGGCGTTCCACTCCGCACCCACCGCCCAAGGCGGGACCGGTGCGGTACTGGTGCTGCTGGCACGGCGCTGAGGTCGAGCCTCAGCTTGCCGCAAGCGCCTGGCTGGCATCGGTGATCGTGCCCAGCTCATGCAACACCGCGGTGGCATAGCAGCCTGGCGGCAACGCAAAGGAGATTTCCAGCACATCCGGCTGCAACCACTGGTGCTGCAGCAGTGCCGGCCGCAGGCGCAGCGAGCGCCGCTCCTGCTTCAGGCCGGCCGCTTCCAGCCCCGCGCGCAATGCCAGCGCCTGCTCATCGGCCAGCGCCGCTGATTCCAGTGCCAGCGCCTCGCCAGTGGAGCGCAACTCGCCCACACCCCACAACGGCCCGCTGGGATGGATGTCGAAACGTGCCAGGCGCTCGGCCAGCACCTCGCTCATCGGCTCGGGGCCGAATACCGAACGGCTGCCGTCCAGCATCCATACCTCGCCCTCCAGCGGCCGGTCCCAGTTCCCCTGCTCCACTCGCGCGGCCAGCACACGGTTGAACAGCGCCGAACGGGCCGCGGACAGCAGCATCGAACGCTGGTCCTGGCGCACCCGGCGCCCGCCGAACATCGCCAATGCCGCCGGCACATTGCCGCCGTCACGGCCAAAGCGCTGCTCGCCAAACCAGTTCGGCAGGCCGCGCGCGGCAATGGTCTGCAGCCGTGCGTCGATCGCCGCCACATCGCCCTGCACGTCGCGCAGCACCAGCCTGAAACGGTTGCCGGCCAGCGCGCCGCGCTGCAGCTTGCGGTTGTGCCAGGTGGCCGAGACCACATGGATCTCATCGGATTCCAGCGTGGCAATGTCCGGCGACACGCGCTTGGGCAGGTGCACGCTGAAACGCTGCGTGGTCACCGCATGGCGGTCCTTCTGGCCGGCGTAGCTGACGCCCATCTCCGGAATGCCCGCCCACTGTGCCAGCCGCTTGGCCACGGCCACGGTATTGGCGCCACGCTTGCGGATCTCCAGCAGCAGGTGCTCGCCTTCGCCCGTCGCCTCGAATGCGGACAACTCATCGACCTGGAAATCTTCCGGCACTGTGCGGATGGCCGCGCTCAGCAGCGGCTCGCCGAACGCCAGCGGCAGCGCGCTCACAGCGCCACCAGCAATACGGCGACCTGCGCGGCGATGCCTTCCTCGCGACCGGTGAAACCGAGCTTCTCGCTGGTGGTGGCCTTGATGCTGACCCGCTCCAGTTCGATCCCCAGCAACTGCGCGACCTGCTCGCGCATCGCCAGCGCATGCGGGCCGACCTTGGGCCGTTCGCAGATCACGGTGATGTCGGCATTGCCGACCTGCCAGCCACGTTCGGCCAGCAGCGCGTTGCAATGACTGACGAACCGGCTGCTGTCCGCGCCCTTCCAGCGGTCATCCGACGGCGGAAAATGCACGCCGATATCGCCCAGCGCCAACGCACCGAGCATCGCATCGCACAGCGCGTGCAGGACCACATCGCCATCGCTGTGCGCCAGCACGCCGCAACGATGCGGAACGCGCACGCCGCCGAGCATGACGTGGTCACCCTCGCCGAACACATGCACGTCATAGCCCTGGCCGATGCGGATCGGCGGGAAGGAAACAGGATTGCTCATGGAATTTGCCACTTCTGCTCAAAGCCGGCACCGGCAGCGCCAGCGGTCGGATCAGCTGCCGCGACGCGACAGCTCGAATTCAAATCGCGCCAGATCGGCTGGCGTGGTGACCTTGAAATTGCTCTCGTCACCTTCCACCAGCAGCGGCCGCGCGCCCTGGCGCTCCATCGCCATCGCCTCGTCGGTCACTTCGACGCCAGCGGCGGAAGCCTCCATCAGCGCACGGGTAAGCTGGTGACGGCGGAACAACTGCGGCGTCAACGCGCGCCATAGCCGCTCACGTGGCTCGGTGCGGTCGATACCGCCATCATCGCCGGCACGCTTGAGGGTATCGCGTACCGGGGCCGCCAGAATCGCGCCGACCGGATCCATACGCCCCACCTCCAGCAGACGCCCCAGATCCACGGCCGCCAGATTCGGGCGCGCGGCATCATGGACCAGCACGAAATCGTCGGCGCGGACGCTGTCCGGCAAAGCCTGCAGCCCGGCCAGCACCGACAGTGCGCGGGTCTCACCGCCAGTGCAGGTCAGCACCGGTTTGTCGGCAAACGCGCTCCAGCCCGGCCAGTCCGCGTCATTCTCGGCGATCACCACCATGACTCCGGCCACACCGGGATGCGACAGCAGTGCTTCCAGCGTGTGCGCCAGCAACGGCTGGCCACCGGCCTGCAGATACTGCTTGGGCAGCGCGCCACCAAAGCGGGTGCCACGCCCGGCGGCCGGCACCACCGCCCAGACCTGGGTCACGCTCATGGCAATTCCTCCGAGGGATTGGACGGATTGCCTTGCCCGCCGCCTGCCGCAGCGCGCGTCGTCACCGGTGCGTTTTCCACCACCCGGTAGAACTTCTCGCCCGGCTTGATCATGCCCAGCTCGCTGCGTGCCCGCTCTTCGATGGCGGCCTCGCCTTCCTTCAGGTCCTTGACCTCGGCAGCGAGCGCATCATTGCGCTGCTGCAGACCTTCGTTGTCGCGTTTCTGGCTGGCGACCTGGGCTTCGAGCATCATCACTTCACCCGAATTGCCCGGGCCGAACCAGAAGCGGTACTGCAGCAATGCCAGCAGTACCGCGAGCACCAGCAGCAGCCAGCGCCAGTTGCGCATGGCTCAGCGCTTGAGCGAGACGAACGCGTTACGACCGGCGTAACGCGCGTTGCCGCCGAGGGCTTCCTCGATACGCAGCAACTGGTTGTACTTGGCCACGCGATCGCTGCGGCACAGCGAGCCGGTCTTGATCTGGGTGGCGGTGGTGGCCACGGCGATGTCGGCGATGGTGGTGTCCTCGGTCTCGCCCGAACGGTGCGAAACCACGGCGGCATAGCCGGCCTTGTCGGCCATGGCGATGGCTTCCAGGGTCTCGGTCAGCGTGCCGATCTGGTTGACCTTGATCAGGATCGCGTTGGCGGTGCCCGAGTCGATGCCTTCCTTGAAGATCTTCGGGTTGGTCACGAACAGGTCGTCACCGACCAGCTGCACCTTGCTGCCGATGCGCTCGGTCAGCAGCTTCCAGCCGGCCCAGTCGTTCTCGGCCAGGCCGTCCTCGATGGTGATGATCGGGTACTGCGCGGCCCAGCCCGCCAGGAAGTCGACGAACTGCTCGGAGGTCAGGCGCTTGTTCTCGCCCACCAGGTTGTACTTGCCGTTCTCGTAGAACTCGCTGGACGCCACGTCCAGACCCAGCAGCACATCCTCACCGGCGGTGTAGCCGGCCTTGCCGATGGCTTCGAGGATGGTGTCCAGCGCTTCGACATTGCTGCGGAAGTCCGGGGCGAAACCGCCTTCGTCACCCACCGCCGTGCTCAGGCCGTGGCCCTTGAGCACCGACTTGAGCGAATGGAAGATCTCGGTGCCGGCACGCAGCGATTCGGCGAACGAATCGAAGCCGACCGGCAGCACCATGAATTCCTGGAAATCGACGTTGTTGTCAGCATGCGCACCGCCGTTGATGATGTTCATCATCGGCACCGGCAGCGACGGCGTGGCGCCGGTCTTGCCGGCCAGGTACTGCCACAGCGCCTGCTTCTTCGACGCGGCAGCGGCGTGCGCGGCAGCCATCGAAACCCCGAGCAGCGCATTGGCACCCAGGCGGCCCTTGTTGTCGGTACCGTCCAGATCGATCAGGCGACGGTCCAGTCCTTCCTGGTCGGCCGCATCGAAATCCTTCAGCGCCGTGGCGATGGCGCCATTGACGTTGGCCACCGCATCGCGCACGCCCTTGCCCAGGTAACGGGTCTTGTCGCCATCACGCAGCTCCACCGCTTCCTTGGTGCCGGTGGAAGCACCCGACGGCACCATCGCGCGGCCGAACGAGCCGTCCTGCAGGGTGACTTCGGCTTCCAGCGTGGGGTTGCCACGGCTGTCGAGGATTTCACGGGCGTGGATCTTGGCGATAGTGGTCATGATCGGGGGAAAGGACTCGTCTTGAAGTGGATCGGATGTCAGGAAAAGAACGTAAAACCGCCGGCAAGTCTAAACGAAGCCGGTATCCGCGCGGCGCGTTGCTTACCGTTGAAAGCGGCAATTGCAGACACAGCTGAACGGTATGGGCAGTATTCCGCACCTTGCGCACGACCGCTGCGGACGACCTGGCGGCAGGTCATCCGCGCCCGGGGTCACACGCCGGATTCGAGGAAACCGTTCTTCTTGGTGATCGAATCCAGCGCCAGCAGGGTTTCCAGCAGCGCCTCCATCTTGTCCAGCGGCCATGCATTGGGGCCGTCGGACAGCGCCTTGGAGGGATCCGGATGGGTCTCGGCAAACAGCCCGGCCACGCCCACCGCCACCGCCGCCCGCGCCAGCACCGGCACGAACTCGCGCTGGCCGCCCGAACTGCTGCCCTGCCCGCCCGGCAACTGCACCGAATGGGTGGCATCGAACACCACCGGGCACTGCGTCTCGCGCATCACCGCCAGCGAGCGCATGTCGCTGACCAGGTTGTTGTAGCCGAAGCTGGCGCCGCGCTCGCAGACCATGATGGCGTCGTTGCCGGTGGACCTGGCCTTCTCCACAACCGGCTTCATGTCCCACGGCGACAGGAACTGGCCCTTCTTGATATTCACCGGCTTGCCGGCACTGCACACCTTCTTGATGAAGTCGGTCTGCCGCACCAGGAAAGCCGGGGTCTGCAGCACGTCCACCACCGAGGCGACCTCGTCCATCGGCGTGTATTCATGCACGTCGGTCAGCACCGGCACGCCGATCTGCTTTTTCACCTCGGCCAGCACCTTCAGCCCTTCTTCCAGCCCGGGGCCACGGAAGCTGGTGCCGGAGGTGCGGTTGGCCTTGTCGAAGCTGGACTTGAAGATGAAGTTCATCCCCAGCTTGCCGGTGATCTCCTTCAGCCTGCCGGCAGTATCGAGCTGCAGTTGCATCGACTCGATCACACACGGGCCGGCGATCAGGAACAACGGCTGGTCCAGGCCGACTTCGAATCCACAGAGTTTCATGCTGTTTCTCGCTTAACTAGGAGGTCAGACAAGGGACAGGTGAAGATGGGCGGAAAAGGCAAGGTCTGTCCACCCGTCTGCCTTTCCCCTCCACCCGTTCCGGCAACACTTACGCCTGCGCCTGCGCCTGCTTCAGCAGCTTGCCACCGGCTTTCTTCTCGCGCGCGGCGCGGATGAAGCCGACGAACAGCGGATGCCCTTCGCGCGGCGTGGACAGGAATTCCGGATGCGCCTGGCAGGCCAGGAACCACGGATGCTGGTCGCGCGGCAGTTCCACCACTTCCACCAGCGTGTCGTCCATCGACTTGCCGGCGATCACCAGCCCGGCATCTTCCAGCTGGGTGCGGTAGCGGTTGTTGAATTCGTAGCGGTGGCGATGACGCTCGGCCACCACGTCCTTGCCATACAGCTCGTGCGCCAGCGTGCCCGGCTTCAGGCGCTGCTCCTGCAGCCCCAGGCGCATGGTGCCGCCCAGATCGGACTTCTCGTCGCGCTTCTCGACTTCGCCACTGGCGGTGCGCCATTCGGTGATCAGGCCGATTACCGGATTGGGCGACTGGCGGTCGTTCTCGGTGCTGTTGGCATTTTCCAGCCCGGCCACGTGGCGGGCGAAATCCACCACCGCCGCCTGCATGCCGTAGCAGATGCCGAAGTACGGCACCTTGTGCTCGCGGGCGAATCGGGAGGTCAGCACCTTGCCCTCGAAGCCGCGATCACCGAAACCACCCGGCACCAGGATGCCGTCGACATCCTCCAGCCCTGCCAGTCCCGAGGTCTCCAGCTCCTGCGCTTCCAGCCACTTCAGGTTGACCTTGGTGCGCTGGCGCAGGCCGCCATGTTTGAGCGCCTCGCCCACCGACTTGTAGGCATCCTGGTGGTCCACGTACTTGCCGACCACGGCGATGGTGACCTCGTCCAGCGGATGCAGCGCCGCATCCAGCACCGCCTCCCATTCGGACAGATCCGCCGGAGCGGCCTTGTCACCCAGCTTCAACTGGTTGACCACGATTTCGTCCAGACCCTGTGCGTGCAGCCCCATCGGTACCCGGTACAGCACTTCCACGTCCGGCACGCTGATCACGGCGCGTTCGGAAACGTTGGTGAACAGCGAGATCTTGCGCCGTTCCGAATCGGGAATGGCCTGCTCGGAACGGCACAGCAGCACGTCCGGCTGGATACCGATCGAGCGCAGCTCCTTGACCGAATGCTGGGTCGGCTTGGTCTTCAGCTCACCGGCCGCGCCGATGTAGGGCACCAGCGTGAGGTGCATGAACAAGGCCTTTTCCGGGCCGCGCTCGGTGCGCACCTGGCGGATCGCCTCCAGGAACGGCAGTGATTCGATATCGCCCACGGTGCCGCCGATCTCCACCAGCGCCACGTCGAAGCCGGCAGTGGCCTCGTCGATGCAGCGGCGGATCTCGTCGGTGATGTGCGGGATCACCTGCACGGTGGCGCCCAGATAGTCGCCACGGCGCTCCTTGCGGATCACGTTCTCGTAGATGCGCCCGGTGGTGATCGAATTCTTGCGGCTCAGACGGGTCCGCAGGAAACGCTCGTAATGCCCCAGATCGAGGTCGGTCTCGGCACCGTCATCGGTGACATAGACCTCGCCGTGCTGGAAGGGACTCATGGTGCCCGGATCGACGTTGATGTACGGATCCAGTTTCATCATCGTGACCTTCAGGCCACGCGCCTCGAGGATGGAGGCCAACGATGCGGCTGCGATGCCCTTGCCAAGCGAGGACACCACGCCGCCGGTAACAAAAATAAGGGGGGTCATGGCTCACTTGCCTCCCGGAAAGCCCTAGTTTAAAGGTTGTCGCAGCAACACCCAAGCGCGGATGTGGCGACATCAAAAAAAGACGCCCCGGCCTGCGCCGGGGCGTCCACAAACCGTTTGAAATCCGCGTCAACGACGGCGGCTTTCTTCTTCCTCTTCCTCGCGCGGGGCCGGCTGATCGGCCCTGGCCTTTTCCTGTGCGGCAGCGGCGGCACGGCGCTTGGCCTTCTGCTCCGCCTCGACCTGCGCCTTGTCCACAGGGGCATCCTGGGCGGCGCCTGCCGTCTTCTTCTCCTTGTCCGCGCTCTGCGCCATCACCAGCGGAGCGGCGACCACCGCGGCGGCAATCGCCGCCAGCACCAGCATCTTCGATGTTTTCATCCGGACATCTCCTCAAAACTCGCGCGCCAGACGGCGGCGCAGGGATTGGAACCGCCTACAGGATACGCGCACCCGACCGGCCGTGCCCTGAATATCCCGCGTGCAAAAATCACCGTCAGCCCGCACACTCGCGGGTCAGTTTTGCGCCCTGCCGAGACACATGAACACCCGTTACAACGCCGCCGACATCGAAGTCCTTTCCGGTCTGGACCCGGTGAAACGCCGTCCTGGCATGTACACTGACACCACCCGTCCCAATCACCTGGCGCAGGAAGTCATCGACAACTCGGTCGACGAAGCCCTGGCCGGGCATGCCAGAACGGTGGAGGTCACGCTGTTCAAGGATGGCAGCTGCGAGGTCAGCGATGACGGCCGCGGCATGCCGGTGGACATCCACCCGGAAGAAGGCATCCCCGGTGTCGAGCTGATCCTCACCCGCCTGCATGCCGGCGGCAAATTCAGCAACCGCAACTACACCTTCAGCGGCGGCCTGCATGGCGTCGGCGTGTCGGTGGTGAACGCCCTGTCCACCCTGGTGGAAATCCACATCCGCCGCGACGGCAGCGAGCATCGCATCACCTTCCGCAACGGCGACCGTGCCAGCCCGCTGGAAGTAGTGGGCAGCGTCGGCAAGAAGAACACCGGCACGCGACTGCACTTCTGGCCGGACCCGAAGTATTTCGATACCGCCAAATTCAATGTGCGCGCCCTGCGCCACCTGCTGCGCGCCAAGGCCGTGCTGTGCCCGGGGCTGACCGTCAAGCTCACCGACGAGGCCACCGGCGAGGTCGACACCTGGTATTACGAGGACGGCCTGCGCGACTACCTGAAAGCCGAGCTGGGCGAGTGCGAAATGCTGCCGGCCGAGCTGTTCACCGGCAGCCTGAAAAAGGAAACCGAGATCGTCGACTGGGCGGTGGCCTGGCTGCCGGAAGGCGAGCTGGTGCAGGAAAGCTACGTCAACCTGATTCCCACCGCGCAACACGGCACCCACGCCAACGGCCTGCGCACCGGCCTGACCGAGGCGCTGCGCGAGTTCTGCGACTTCCGCAACCTGCTGCCGCGTGGCGTCAAGCTGGCGCCAGAGGACGTCTGGGACCGGGTGTCGTTCGTGCTGTCGCTGAAGATGACCGACCCGCAGTTCAGTGGCCAGACCAAGGAACGCCTGTCCTCGCGCCAGGCCGCCGGTTTCGTCGAGGGCGCCGCGCATGATGCCTTCAGCCTACTGCTGAACCAGAACGTGGAGGTCGGCGAGAAGATCGCGCAGATCGCCATCGACCGCGCCAGCGCGCGGCTCAAGACCGAAAAGCAGGTCACCCGCAAGAAGGTCACCCAGGGTCCGGCCCTGCCCGGCAAGCTGGCCGACTGCATCAGCCAGGACCTGTCGCGCACCGAGCTGTTCCTGGTCGAGGGTGACTCGGCCGGCGGCAGCGCCAAGCAGGCCCGCGACAAGGACTTCCAGGCGATCCTGCCGCTGCGCGGCAAGATCCTGAACACCTGGGAAGTGGCCTCCGGCAGCGTGCTGGCCTCCGAGGAAGTGCACAACCTGGCCGTGGCCATCGGCTGCGACCCGGGCAAGGACGACCTGTCCGGCCTGCGTTACGGCAAGGTGGTGATCCTGGCCGACGCCGACTCCGACGGCCTGCACATCGCCACCCTGCTGACCGCGCTGTTCCTGAAGCACTTCCCGGCGCTGGTCGATGCCGGCCACGTATTTGTGGCGATGCCGCCGCTGTTCCGCGTCGACGTGGGCAAGCAGGTGTTCTATGCACTGGACGAGGACGAAAAGCGCTCGCTGCTGGAGAAGATCCAGCGCGAGAAGCTCAAGGGCCAGGTCAACGTCACCCGCTTCAAGGGCCTGGGCGAGATGAACCCGCAGCAGTTGCGCGAGTCCACCATCCATCCCGATACCCGCCGGCTGGTGCAGCTGACGGTTGATGACGGCGAACAGACCCGCTCGCTGATGGACATGCTGCTGGCCAAGAAGCGCGCGCCTGATCGCAAGCAGTGGTTGGAGAACAAGGGCGACCTGGCTTCGCTGGAAGTCTGATCCCGGCAATTCACCGCTCCCGGCAGTGGCGACGACACCAGCATTCCCGAAACGGACAGGACTAGCTGGCGCGATTGGAGAACAAGGGCGACCTGGCCTCGCTGGAAGTCTGAATCCCGGCAATTCACCGCTCCCGGCCGTGGCGACGGCGCCAGCATTCCCGAAACGGACAGGACCGCCTGGCGCGGCTGGAGAACAAGGGCGACCTGGCTTCGCTGGAAGTCTGATCCCGGCAATTCACCGCTCCCGGCCGTGGCGACGGCGCCAGCATTCCCGAAACGGACAGGATCGCCTGGCGCGGCTGGAGAACAAGGGCGACCTGGCTTCGCTGGAAGTCTGACTGCGTGCAGGAGCGGCATACGCCGCGAAACGGGCAATGCTGCCGATCCGGGAGCACTTGCCACCTGGTGATGTCCGTGCTTCGCGGCTTGCGCCACGCCGGCAAACATCCTTGCCGCTTCACCCGCAGCAACGAAAAAGCCCGCCATCACTGGCGGGCTTTGCGTTTTTCCGCAAGCGGGAACCGGTCAGTTCCAGCCGAACATCTTGAACAGCATCAGGATCAGATAGGCACAGCCACCTGCAGCCGGGATCGTCAGGATCCACGCCCACAGGATGCGCTCGATCACACCCAGACGCAGCGACTTGGGGTTCTTGGCAAAGCCGACACCCATGATCGCGGTGGAGATGCTGTGGGTGGTCGACACCGGCATACCGAAGTGCGCGGCCAGGGTCAGGATCGTGGCCGAACTGGTTTCTGCGGCAAAACCATGGATCGGATGCAGCTTGACCATCTTGTGGCCCAGGGTCTTGATGATCTTCCAGCCGCCGGAAGCGGTACCGGCCGCCATCACCACCGCACAGGTCAGTACGATCCACATCGCGATGCCGTCGCCACCATGGGTGTCCGGATGCATGAAGCCCAGCCACGACGGCAGGTCATTCAGCGCACCGGTCGCCTCGGCACCGATCAGGGTCATCGCGATGATGCCCATGGTCTTCTGCGCATCGTTGTGGCCGTGGGCGAAGCCCATGTAGGCCGCGGAGACGATCTGCGCCTTGCCGAAGAAGGCGTTGACCCAGCGCGGACGCGCCAGGCGACCGAGCACGCCGCCAATGCGGGCCATGCCGGCGATGATCGCCCACAGCAGGCACATCACCACCACACCGAGGAAGAAGCCGGCGATCGGCGAGGTGATCATCGGCACGAACACCTTCCACAGCAGGCCCTTGTTCTGCGCCCAGTTGCCGAGGTTCTGCGACCAGATCAGCGCATCCCAGTTGTTGTGTGCGGCGGCCAGGCCGGCGCCGCAAAGGCCGCCGATCAAGGCGTGCGATGAGGAGGACGGCAGGCCCTTCCACCAGGTGATCAGGTTCCAGACGATACCGCCGAGCAGCGCACACAGGATCACCTGCGGCGTCACATCGACCACCTCGGTGTTGATCAGGCCGTTGGCGATGGTCAACGCCACCGCGGTGCCGGTCAGCGCACCGATCAGGTTCATGAAGGCGGCCAGCATCACCGCCCAGCCGGGCGACAACACCTTGGTGGCCACCACGGTGGCAATGGAGTTGGCGGTGTCGTGGAAGCCGTTGATGAACTCGAAGACGAGCGCGGCCAGGATCACCACCAGGACTAGGGTGAGCATCAGCAGACCCCGTCAGCTGTTCTTGAGCACGATCTGGTATGCCACCACACCCGCCTCACGGCAACGGTCGATGGCCTTTTCCAGAATCTCGAAGAATTCCTTGAGCAGGAACATCTGCAGGTTGTCCAGGCGCCCGGAATAGATGTCGCGATACAGCTCCAGCATCAGCCGGTCGGCCTCGTTTTCCAGCGCGCGCAGCTTTTCGTTCAGCGCGGTCATGCGATCCAGGTTCATGTGGCGCAGGTCGTTGACCATCTCCACCACCACCCCGGCAGCCTGTTCCAGCATCGCCGCGCGCGGCGCGAAGTCGATCTGTTCCAGGTGCTGCACCGCCAGCGAATAGCGGTCGGCGAACTTCTCGATCTGCTTGGGAATCTTGTACAGCGCCGAACCCAGCGCCTCGATGTCCTCGCGCTCGATCGGCGTCATGAAGCTGTCCACCAGCGCCTGGCTGATCTTGTCCGAGGCGGCGCGTTCGCGCAGACGCGCCAGCTTGAACGCATCCAGTGCCGGCTGGCGATCGGCTTCCCGCATCATCGCGTGCAACGCCTTGGCGGCATCGGAAGCCGCCTGCGCGGCCTCATCAAGATAGGTGTAGAACTGCTTACCGGAGCCGAAAATGGTCTGCAACGAAAACATGGGGAGCCTATTCGCCGTCGCGGGAGGGACGGCACCGGCGTGAATTATGACTGCTAGATGGCATCTCGGGTATTCCTTCACGTTTTCCCGGCGCGGCATGATGTCCGGTTAACGCCCCACAGCCCGCTTTTGCTAAGATGCGTGCGCGCCCGCCAGGCGCATCCTATGGACGACGACCCTCATCCCCCGCCGCGAACCCCAGCGTGCCACACCCGTGGTGACGTGGTTGCCGCCTGCCTGACACACCCTCCCCTGCCACCAACCCGGGGAGAGTCCCGTGTTTGAATTCCTGATCGTCATTGCCCTGATTCTTCTCAATGGCTTCTTCGCCATGTCCGAGATGTCGGTGATGACCTCGCGCAAAAGCCGCCTCAAGCAGATGGCCGGCACCAGCAAGCGCGCCGCGCGTGCGCTGGAACTGTCTGAAAAGCCAGAGAATTTCCTGTCCACGGTACAGATCGGCATCACCTTGATCGGCATCCTGACCGGTGTCTACGGCGGTGACGCCATCGGTGGCGCCATCGCCGCGCAGCTGCAGGCGCTGTTCCCGGCACTGTCGGCCAACTTCTCCCTGTTCGGCTCGACCCAGCCCTATGCCGACTTCCTCGGCAAGACGCTGGCCGTGGCCCTGATCACCTATCTGACGCTCATCTTCGGCGAACTGGTGCCCAAACGCGTCGCACTGACTCGCTCGGAGGATATCGCCGGTGTCGTTTCGGTACCGATGAGCTGGCTGGCCCGCATCGCCGCTCCCGGCGTGTGGCTGCTGTCGCGCTCCACCCAGCTGGTATTGCGCGTCCTGGGCCTGGGGCAGACCGAGTCGGTGTCGGTGACGGAAGAGGAGATCCGCATGCTGGTGGCCGAAAGCCACGAGGCCGGGGTGATCGACGCCGACGAACGCAACATGATGAATCGGGTGATGCGGCTGGGCGATCGCACCGCCGACAGCCTGATGACCCCGCGCAACCGCATCGCCTGGCTGGACACCACCGCCGATGCCGCCAAGAACCTGAATACCATGCGCGAGCATTCCTTCTCGCGCTACCCGGTCTACCGCGGCAACGACCAGGACATCATCGGCATCCTGGAAGTGAAAAGGCTGGTAACCCACCTGGAAGATCCGGGCGCGCCGCTGTTCCAGGAGCTGCGCGAAACCCTGTATGTGTCCGAATCCACCCATGCGATGAAGCTGCTGGAAATCTTCCGCGAGGAGCAGCAGTCGATGGCACTGGTGGTGGACGAATACGGCGAGATCCAGGGGCTGGTCACCATCAGCGACCTGATGGGCGCGGTGGTCGGTCGCCTGCAGGCGCCGGAAAACACCGTCGAGGACGCACTGGTGATCACCCGCGCCGACGGCTCGCTGCTGGTCGACGGCTCGCTGCCGGTGGATGACCTGCGCGAGCTGATGGAAGGCGCGGCGCTGCCCGATGCCGAGGAGGGCGATTACTACACCCTGGCCGGCATGTGCACGCACCAGTTCGGCCGCATTCCCCATGCCGGCGAGTATTTCGACTGGGCCGGCTGGCGCATCGAGATCGTCGACCTGGACGGCGCGCGGATCGACAAGCTGCTGCTGAGCAAGCTGCCGGAAGAAGAAGCCGATGAGCTCACCGGCTGACCCTTCCGGCGGCAGCGGCAGCTACCGCAACGAAGGCATCCGCAGCCTGCTTGCGATGTTCGAGCACGGGGATCCGCAGGAACATCTGCCACTGGGAAAAATCCTGCAGGACCTGCAGCAGAGTGCCTTTGGCGTTTTCCTGTTCATTGCGATCCTGCCCGCGTTCATCCCGATCCCGGGGATCGGCGGCGCGGTCAGCGGTCCGCTGGTGCTGCTGATCGGCCTGCAGCTGCTCGGTGGCCTGTCGCGCCCATGGTTGCCCGGCTTCATCCGCCGCCATGGCCCCAGGCGCGCGACCATGCACCGGTTCCTGGGAAAGATCGCACGTCCGCTGCGACGGCTGGACCAGATGCTGAAACCACGCCTGGCGCTGGTGATCCAGCCACTGCCGGCACGCATGTTCAGCGGCCTGCTGCTGATCCTGACCGGGCTGCTGCTGTCCCTGCCGATCCCGTTCACCAACTATCTGTTCGGCTTCCAGCTGCTGCTGTTTGCGCTGGCGCTGATCGAACGCGATGGCGCGCTGATGCTGTTCAACTGGGTTTCCGCTATCGCCGCGGCCCTGTTCTTCGGGCTGGGCTCGGGACAGCTGGTCACCGGCGTGCTCGATCTGCTGCAGCGCTGGAACGCCGGCTGAGCCGCCAGCCCGGGCGGCATCCAGCTGGACACCGCCCGTCAGCAACACACCGATCTCAGTGCCGCGCCTGCCAGGCCTGCATGGCCAGTTCGAAGGAGCGCAGCCGTGCGGCGTGGTCGAAGATGTTGGCGGTCAGCAGCAGCTCGTCGGGCTGATGACGGCTGACGAAGTCCGCCATTCCTTCGGCAACCTGCGCCGGATCGCCCAGCACCGTGCACGCCAGTGCGCGCTCGACCCCGGCCTTTTCATGCGGTTCCCAGAATGTTTCGATGTCGGCCACCGGCGCCGGGATCAGCCCCGGCTGGCCGCGGCGCAGCTTCACAAAGCTCTGCTGCTGGGTGGTGAACAGGCGTCGCGATTCGGCCTCCGACTCACTGGCGACCACGTTCAACGCCAGCATCGCGTAGGGCGCCGCCAACCGCGCCGACGGGCGGAAGTCGCGCCGGTACAGGGCCAGCGCCTCGTCCATCGCATCCGGAGCGAAGTGCGAGGCGAAGGCGAACGGCAAGCCCATCGCCGCCGACAGCCGCGCACTGAACAGGCTGGAGCCCAGCAGCCATACCGGCACCTCGACCCCGGCGCCCGGTACCGCCTGCACGCTCTGCCCGGCCTGCACCGGCTCGAAGTAGTGCAGCAGTTCGGCCACATCCTGCGGGAACTGGTCGGCGCTGTCGAAATAGCGGCGCAGCGCCCGCGCGGTGGCATGGTCGGTACCCGGCGCACGCCCCAGCCCCAGATCGATACGTCCCGGATACAGCGAGGCGAGCGTGCCGAACTGCTCGGCCACCTGCAGCGGCGAGTGGTTGGGCAGCATGATCCCGCCGGCACCGACACGGATACGCGAGGTGCCACCGGCCACATGCCCGATCAGCACCGAGGTCGCGGCACTGGCGATCCCCGGCATGTTGTGGTGTTCAGCCAGCCAGTAGCGCTGATAGCCCCAGCCTTCGGCATGACGGGCCAGGTCCAGCATGTTGGCGAAGGCCTGCGGCGGCGTGGCGCCTTCACACACCGGCGCCAGATCGAGAATCGACAGGGGAATCATCGTGGGTGGACTTCCATGGGAGATGTCCAGCATATGGGCCTGCCGGCCGCGCTTTGCCAGCCATCACGGCACGGCGACGGCACAACAGTGATTTCCAGAAAGGCGCCGCTCAGGCGACTTGCCCCGCTTCCTGGTCGACCAGCGGCTGCAGCTGCGGATCCAGCGCCACGCGCTCGTCGAACACGAAGCAGCGGCCGTCATAGCCTTCGCCGCCGACCTCCTCGAAATAGCCGAGGATGCCGCCTTCCAGCTGCAGCACGTTGTCCATGCCATCGTTCTGCATCCACAGCGCCGCCTTCTCGCAGCGGATGCCGCCGGTGCAGAAACTGACCACGGTGGCGTCGGCCAGTGCTTCACGGTGCGGCTCCAGCGCCGCCGGCAACTCGGTGAATTTCGCGATCGGCAGGGTCAGTGCGCCGGCAAAGGTGCCGTGCTCAAATTCCTGCACATTGCGGGTATCGAGCATCACCACGCGCTTGCCGACGTCGTCGTGGCCCTGCCGCAGCCAGCGCTGCAGCGTAGCCGGACTCACGCTGGGTGCGCGCGGATAGTCCAGCGGCTGGCCGTCATCGCGGCGGAAACTGATGATCTCCGGCTTGACCTTGACCTTGAGCCGGGCGAACGGCTGCATCCTGCTGTAGCTGTACTTGATGCGCATATCGGCAAAACGCGCATCTTCCTTCAGCGCCGCGTAGAAAGTATCGATACCCTCGCGTGCGCCCGCCAGGAACAGGTTGATGCCCTCGCCCGCCACCAGCAGGGTGCCGCGCAACACCTGGGCCTGTGCGCGCTCGAACAGGGAGCCGGCCAACGCCTCGGCATCATCCAGCGGAACAAAGAGGTAGGCGGCGGTGTTGACGATCATGTGTGGATTCCGGTGGAAAGCGCGCCGTGCACAGCGGCAACGGCATGGGTGAAAAACGGGGTGCCGGCAATCGGCTCAACCACGCAAAAGCATGAACGGCAGCAGCACCAGCGCCGCCGCCGCTAGCATCCCCAGCAGGCCCGCGAGCACGTACAGCGGGCGCCGACGCAGCAGGGTGGCAAAGGTCTCGGCACTGCCATCGCGCAACGCGGCCTCGCGTTCTGCACGCACCCGCTGGCCGCGCTCGGCCTGGTAATTGGCCATCAGTGCCTTGGCGCGCGGATGGTCGGTGTTGTCGCGCAGCCACAGGCCGCCGTTGGAGATACCCCACGGACTCGGCTCGGTGCGGTACCAGGCAAGGCCGTGGTGGTCGAGCAGCTCGCCGACTTCACGGACCTCGTCTTCGCCGACATTGCGCAGATTGAGCAGCAGTTTAGCCATCGCACCATGATACCCGGCACCGATGCGCTACCCTTGCCCGCCCTGCATATCGGAGGCCGCCATGCGCCGCCTGTTCATCCCGCTGCTGTTGTCCCTGCTCGCCGCCGGCTGCACTCCACCCGGGCCGCCGCCGGGAGGCAGCATCGCCAGCTTCGAGCGCATCGACACCCAGCCCGGCACCGGTGCCGAAGCCGTCCCCGGCACCAAAGTCACCGTGCATTACAGCGGCTGGCTGTACGACGAGCGCAGCGCCGACAAGCACGGCGATAAATTCGACAGTTCGCTCGATCGCGGCGAACCGTTCACCTTCAACCTTGGCGAGAAGCAGGTGATCCGCGGCTGGGACGAGGGCGTCGCCGGCATGAAGGTCGGCGGCAAGCGCACGCTGATGATTCCGGCCGAATACGGCTACGGCAACCGCCGTACCGGGCCGATCCCGGCCGGTTCCTCGCTGGTGTTCGATGTCGAACTGCTCGATGTCCAGTCCCGCTGAGCCCGCTTGCGCCGGGCAGCGGGTCGCGGTGATCGGCGGCGGCCCGGCCGGCCTGTTCGCCGCCGAACACCTGCGCACGGCCGGCCTGCAGGTGGATCTGTATGAAGCCAAGGGCTCACCCGGACGCAAGTTCCTGATCGCCGGCAAGGGCGGGCTCAACCTCACCCATTCCGAGCCACGGCCACAGTTCGACGCCCGCTACCGCGAGCGGCAGGCCGAGGTCGGCCACTGGCTGGACGGCTTCGATGCCGATGCGCTGCGCCGCTGGGCCCAGGCGCTGGGCGTGGAAACCTATGTCGGCAGTTCCGGTCGTGTGTTCCCGGTGGACCGCAAGGCGGCGCCGCTGCTGCGCGGCTGGGTACGCCGCCTGAAGGAGCAAGGCGTGCGTTTCCATGTCCAGCACCGCTGGAGCGGCTGGCATGAGGACGGCACGCTGCGGCTGGAAACGTCTGCCGGCGCGATCAGCGTCACCGCCGATGCCACGGTGCTGGCACTGGGCGGTGGCAGCTGGCCACAACTCGGCTCCGATGGCAGCTGGGCCGGAATCCTCGCCGCGCACGGGGTCGATATCGCAGCGTTGCAGCCGGCCAACTGCGGTTTCGATATCGACTGGAGCGATCACTTCCGCCAGCGCCATGCCGGCAGTCCGCTCAAGCCGGTGGTCGCGCACTGGATCGACCCGCAAGGCCATCCCCGGCAGCTGCAGGGCGAATGCATCGCCAGCGACTACGGGATCGAAGGCAGCCTGGTCTATGCGCTGGCTGCGGACCTGCGCGACATCCTCCTGCGTGACGGCACAGCGGAACTGCAGCTGGACCTGGTCCCCGGACGTGAACCGGAACGCCTGCATGCCGACCTTGCGCGGCCGCGCAAGGGGCGCAGCTTCGGCGAACACCTGCGCCGCGCCGCCGGGCTTGATGCCGCCAAAGCCGCGCTGGTGTTCGAAGTGCTGGGCAAGGACGCGGGACAGGACCTGGAGCGTGTGGTTCGCACCCTGAAACGCCTGCCGCTGTCACTGCAGCGACCACGACCGATGGCCGAAACCATCAGCACCGCCGGCGGTGTGCGGCTGGAGGCGCTGACCGCGGACCTGATGCTGCATGCCCTGCCCGGCGTGTTCTGTGCCGGGGAGATGCTGGACTGGGAGGCGCCCACCGGCGGCTACCTGCTGACCGCCTGCTATGCCAGCGGCCAGCGTGCCGCCGAAGGCGTGATCCGGCGGCTGCGCGGCTGACGGTCGCACCCATGCCAGCCTCATTGCCGTCAACGAAAACGCCGCCCCTGTGAAACAGAGGCGGCGTTTTTTACGGCTGCCGGCAGCCGCGCACACGGCACGGATGCAACCGGATTCACTGCAACTTGCTGGTACGCAACGTGGAAACCCGCGCCGGCGGTGTGAACGAATCACTGCGTGCATCGGCCCAGTACTCGCGGAACACCGTGTGCTCGGGCACCTTGTCCAGCAGTTCGCCCGGGCCCAGGTAGCGGTACAGCGCGGCCAGCGAGCGGATCTCCACCGGCGAGACACGCCGCAGGATGTGCTCCGGGCCCAGCTCGGAAGGATCATTCAGCCCCGCCGCACCCAACAGGTCACGCAGGGCGCGCATGGTGTTCTCGTGGTAATTGCGCACGCGCTGGCCCTTGTCTTCCGGCTCCAGATGGCGCCAGCGGCTCGGGTCCTGGGTGGCGATACCGGTCGGGCACTTGTCGTTGTGGCAGCTCAGCGCCTGGATGCAGCCCAGCGCGAACATGAAGCCACGGCCGGCGTTGCACCAGTCCGCGCCCAGCGCGATGGTGCGGGCGATGTCGAAGGCGCTGGTGATCTTGCCCGCCGCGCCCAGGCGGATGCGGTCACGCAGGTTCAGGCCGACCAGGGTGTTGTGGACGAGGATCAGTGCCTCGTTCATCGGCACGCCGACGTGGTCCATGAATTCCGCCGGCGATGCACCGGTACCGCCTTCGGCGCCATCGACCACGATGTAGTCCGGCAGCAGCCCGGTCTCGTGCATCGCCTTGGCGATACCGAACCATTCCCACGGGTGGCCGATGGCCAGCTTGAAGCCGACCGGCTTGCCACCGGAAAGCTCGCGCAGGCGCGCGACGAACTGCAGCAGCTCCACTGGCGTGGAGAAGGCCGAGTGCTTTGACGGCGAAACGCAGTCAACCCCCATCGGGACGCCGCGGGTGGCGGAAATCTCGGCGCTGACCTTGGCCGCCGGCAACACGCCGCCATGGCCGGGCTTGGCGCCCTGCGACAGCTTGAGCTCGATCATCTTGATCTGCTCGGTGGCGGCGGTGGCGCGGAAGCGCTCCTCGCTGAAACGGCCGTTCTCGTCACGGCAGCCGAAGTAGCCCGAACCGATTTCCCACACCAGGTCGCCGCCGTTCTCACGGTGGTAGGGCGAGATCGACCCTTCGCCGGTGTCGTGATAGAAGCCGCCCAGCTTGGCGCCCTTGTTCAAGGCGCGGATGGCGTTGGCCGACAGCGAACCGAAGCTCATCGCCGAGATGTTGAACACGCTGGCCGAATACGGCTTGGCACAGCCGGCACCGATGGTGACGCGGAAGTCATGGTGCGGGATGGTGGTCGTGGCCAGCGAATGGTTGATCCACTCGTAGTCCACCGCATAGGTGCTGCGCAGCGTACCGAACGGCACCACGTCCATCTCGTTGCGCGAACGCTGGTAGATCAGCTGCCGCTGCTGGCGCGAGAACGGTACGTCTTCCAGGTCGCTCTGTACGAAATACTGGCGGATTTCCGGACCGATCGACTCGAATCCGTAGCGGAAGTGCGCCAGTACCGGGTAATTGCGGCGCAGCACGCTGCGACGTTGCAGCACGTCCCATGTGCCCAGCAGCGACATCACTCCGAACAGGCCCACTCCCCAGTACCACGCAGGCCAATACGAGGCCAGCGCCAAAGAAACCGGCAACATGACCAGTGCCAGCACATAGACCAGATAACGATGCATTACCGTACTCGAATCAGGGATGGCGCGGATTCTACAACCGGTCGTCGACTGCTTGTCGGGGCCAGACCGATTTCACGTCATAAACGATCACGTCCTGTACACCCATCGCCCGGATTTCTTCCACGCCGTAATGACGAAACTGGCGGTGCGCGACTGCCAGCACAATCGCATCATAGTGCCCGCTGCACGGCGTCGGGACCAGTGTCACCCCGGCACTGTCCCGTGCCATCGCCGCATCGGCCCACGGATCATGCGCCTGCACCTGCGCGCCGGCCGCGGCCAGCATCTGCACCAGGTCCAATGCGCGGCTGTTGCGCAGGTCCGGGCAGTCCTCCTTGAAGGTGATGCCCAGCACCAGCACCCGCGCGCCCTGCAGCGGTTTGCCGCGCCCTTCCAGCAGAGTCCGCACCCGCGTGACCACATGCGCGACGATGCGGTTGTTGACCTGCCGTGCGGTGTGGATCAGATCGGGGTGATAGCCCACGCTCTCGGATTTGTGCAGCAGGTAATACGGATCCACGCCAATGCAGTGCCCGCCCACCATGCCCGGACGGAACGGCAGGAAATTCCACTTGGTGCCCGCCGCCTCAAGCACATCCAGCGTATCGATGCCCAACCGGTCGAAGATCAGCGCCAGTTCGTTGACCAGCGCGATGTTCACGTCACGCTGGATGTTCTCGATCACCTTCGCCGCCTCGGCCACCTTCATCGATGGCGCCAGCCAGGTGCCGGCACGGATGATGCGGCGATACAGCGCATCCACCACCTGCGCCGCCTGTGCGGTGGAGCCGGAGGTGATCTTGCGGATGTCCGGCAGACGCCGCTGGCGATCGCCCGGATTGATCCGCTCCGGGCTGTAGCCGCAGAAAAAGTCGACGTTGAAACGCAGGCCGGAGCCCTGCTCGAGCAGCGGCACGCACACTTCCTCGGTGGTGCCGGGATACACCGTGGATTCGTAGATCACCAGATCCCCCGGCTTCAGCTGCGCGGCAATCAGCGTGCTGGCCGCACACAGCGGCGCCAGGTCCGGTTGCTCATGGGCGTCAATCGGCGTCGGCACGGTGACGATGAACACATTGCGGTCGCCCAGTTGCGTCGCGTCCGCGGTGAAGCGCGCATGCACCGCCGCGGCCAGCTCGGTGTCATCGGTTTCCAGCGTATGGTCGTGACCGGCCTGCAGCTCGGCAACCCGCGTGGTGTCGATATCAAAGCCCAGCGTGTCGATGGTTTTGCCGAATTCGACGGCCAGTGGCAGGCCCACGTATCCCAGGCCGATGATGGCGATTCTGGGTGCCACCGCCGCCGTTATGCCGTCGCTCATGCATTCCTCGATTGTCGCGAACTGGTGCCCGGAGCCGGAATCGAACCGGCATGGCCTTGCGGCCGGCAGATTTTAAGTCTGATGCGTCTACCAGTTTCGCCATCCGGGCATCGGCATAGCGTGCCTTATCGGGCGTCGCTTGTGAATTGTGGAACCTGTCCGCCATTCCCGATCGCCGCCCGGGCGGCAGCCGGCGGGACGCACCAGCTGTGCGTCCACACGGTCACGCGTGGCAACGGACAGCCCCTTGCCCTGCCGACCCCCTGCCCCGATTGTCCCCGCCATACCCGGCATCGGCTTCCTGTCCGCCGCCAGGGATCAGATCGTCCGGGTCAGATCGCCTTGGAATAGGTCGCCGGTTGCTGCGGCGCCTTCAGATAGCGATCAAAGCACATGGCGATCAGCCGCAGCAGCGGGCGTCCCGGCGTTGTCGCCGACACCACGCCGTCCTGGATCTGGGCCAGATCGTCATCCACCAGCTGCTGCAGGGCACCGATCTCGGCGGCGAAGTCGCGTTCGAAATCCAGCCCGTAGGCGGCGGCCAGCGCGCGCCCATCGACGCGGCCATGGCACATCAGCTGCTGGATCAGTTCGGCACGCAGCAGGTCGTCCTGCGTCATTTCAAGCCCGCGCCATACCGGCAGCTTGCCGGCATCGATGTTGGCCTCCCAGCTCTTCAGATCACGCGGATTCTGGCTGTAGCTGTTGTCGATGCGGCTGATCGCACTGACACCCAGCCCCACCAGATCGCTGTCGGCATGGGTGGTGTAGCCCATGAAATTGCGGTGCAGCGAACCTTGCCGCTGCGCCCGCGACAGGTCCTCCTCCGGCAGGGCGAAGTGGTCCATGCCGATGTACTGGTAACCGGCGGCCGACAGGCGCTGCACCGCCAGCCCGAGCAAGGCCAGCTTCAGCTCCGGGCCGGGCAATTCGGCATCCACGATCTGCCGCTGCGCCTTGAACATCTGCGGCAGGTGCGCATAGCCGTAGATCGCCAGCCGGTCGGGGCGTACCTGCAGCACCGTGTCCAGCGTGCGCGCGAAACCTTCCAGCGTCTGCCGCGGCAGGCCGTAGATCAGATCGACATTCACCGAGCGCATGCCCGCATCGCGGCAGGCGTTGATGATCGCCAGGGTTTCATCCACGCCCTGGATGCGGTTGATCGCCTGCTGCACCTCCGGGTCGAAATCCTGTACCCCCAGGCTGGCGCGGTTGAAGCCCAGCCGTGCCAGCGCCCCGATGTCCTCGACACTGACCCAGCGCGGGTCCAGCTCGATGGAAAAATCCCGGTCAGCGCTTTCACTGAAGTGGAAGTACCGGCCCAGGCCGGCCACCATCCGCTCCAGCTCCGAGGGTGCCAGGAAATTGGGCGTACCGCCGCCCAGATGCAGCTGGATCACCTCGCGCTCGGGCGTGAACAATGCGCCCACCCGCTCGGCTTCCTGCAGCAGCCGGTCGACATAGGGCTTGCCCTTGCTGCGGTCACGACTGATGACCCGGTTGCAGCCACAGTAGAAGCAGGGGCTGGTGCAATAAGGTACGTGCACATACAGCGACAGCAGCCGGGAAGAGGCATTGCTGCGCGCGATCGCCGCACGGAACTGCTCCACGCCATAACCATCGTGGAAATGCGGTGCCGTCGGGTAGGAGGTGTAACGCGGGCCGGGGCGGTCATGGCGCCGCAGCAGCTCCGGATCGAACGTCCAGCCGAGCGGATTGGGCGATTTGGTGAGTGTGTCCATGGGCAAAGCGTGCCGCAGGCCCACCGCCACCGCATTGAGCAAGATCAAACACATGGCGGTAACGGCGATGGCATCCGCCCCCGTTCAGCCGGCGGTGATTCCCGCAGCCGCTTACAGGAACGGGAAGGCCGGGGCGCGGTAGCGCCGCCAGATCGCGTTGGCGACCCGGTGCGCGGCGGCATCGGCCAGCTGCTGCATCGGTGGGTTGCCCAGTTCCGCGGTGGTCTGCTCGAACAGCTGCAGCCAGCGCTGGAACATCGCCCATTCCAGCCCCGGTATCGCCAGGTGCTTGGGCATGGGCGCGCCACGGAAGCGGGAGGTGCCGCGCAGCAGCGCCGACCAGAAATCCACCAGCAGCTGGATGTGGGCCTCCCAGTCATGCACCCGCGCGTCAAAAACCGGCCCGATCAGTGCATCTTCCTGCACCCGCGCATAGAAGCGCCGCACCAGTGCTTCAACGTCCTGCTCGGTACATATATCCGGACCCGGCCTTGTCACCACACTTCTCCTGCTGATGTTGCCTGTGCCGTCTTGATCAGAATCAAGGACGGAAAAAAACACGCCGCCTAGCCTTGCACACTGGCATCCCACGTGTGCCCGACGGCTGTGCGCGTCGTGCGCATTTTATTCCCTTACGCAGCTCCACTGGATTACGCGATGAACCTTCCCGACACGCCCGCAGCCACCACGCCCCATCCGCTGGTCCGGACGCTGGGCGCGGTGCTGTGGCCAAGTTTCTTTGCCGCCGCGGCCATGGCATCGGGCATGTTCGCCTTCTGGGACCCGCTCGAGCTGCAGCGGATCGGCTTCCCCTCGCTGAGCCTGAGCCGCGGCCAAGGCTACACCCTGGGATTTTTCTGCCTGTGGCTGGGCACGCTCTGCGCCTGCGGGGTCACCGCCCTGCTGCTGCGACCCTCACGCGCGGTAGAGGAGCCCTACGAATGAGTGCTGCCCTGCCTGCCACCAGACAGCGCGCGTGGGCACGTGGGGCCGCCGCCGTCCTCATGCTCGGCCTGTTCTACACCCTCCCGTGGCTGAGCTGGAACGGGCAGCCGCTGTTCCTGCTGGATATCGGCACCCGGCAGTTCCATGTGTTCGGCCTGTCCGTGCAGCCCGAGCAGTCGCTGTTCCTGTTGTGGTTGGGGCTGGGTCTGGCGGCGGTCCTGTGCCTGGTGACCGTGCTCTATGGCCGCCTCTGGTGCGGATACGCCTGCCCGCAGAGCGTGCTGAGCCGGCTGTTCCGCAGTCTGGAGCGGATCACCCGCTTCGACGGTGCGCTGCAACCGTTGGCGGCTCCTCTCAGGCACGGCCTCTGGGGGGCTATCGCCCTGTGGACCGGAATCAGCTTCGTCGGTTATTTCACGCCCATCAACGGTCTGGTCGCCAATCTGGCCGGGTTTTCGCTTGGCGGCTGGGAATCCTTCTGGATCGGCTTCTACGCGCTGGCCACCTGGGCCAATGTGCTGTTCCTGCATGAGCAGGTCTGCACCACCCTGTGCCCCTATGCGCGGGTGCAGGGCTTTCTCGGCGATGCCTGCACGCCTTCGATCCAGTACAACGCGCCGCGCGGTGAACCCCGGGGGGCACGCCCGGAGGTGATCCCAAGCGTGCTGGAGCGCCCACGCGGCCTGCTCGATCCGGACACCGCGCGCGATTACGTCTTCCGCGCCGCCCATCCCGCCATCGCCGGTGCCCTGCCCAACTTCTCGGCCATGCACCTGGGTGACTGTGTTGACTGCAACGCCTGCGTCAGCGCCTGCCCGATCGGCCTGGATATCCGCAACGGGCCTGCCGGCGACTGCATCGAGTGCAGCGCCTGCATCGACGCCTGTGATGACACGATGCAGCGCCTCCGCTTTCCTGCCGGGCTCATCCGCCGCACCCGCACGGCAACGGAAGCCAGCGGTGATCGCAGCTCGCTCCGCATCAAGCCCCTGCTGTTCGCCAGCCTTGCAGCCGCTTTCCTGGTGCTGGCGCTGGTCAGCGCACACGGCCTGGGTTGAGCAGGCCGGCTTTCCTGTCGACAAAGACAGGAAGTTGCCCGTCAACCCGACTGGCCAGCTCCCGGAACCATACTGCCCCGCAGATCAGCGCGGGGAGTCGACCTTTTCCAGCCGGATTCCCAACGGCCCCTGCAGTGCGCCGTCCCCGGCCAGGGTGAAGTCCAGCGCAGTGCCATCCGGCAGCTGCAGCTCCAGCCTTTCTCCATCACGGGTGTAGTCCAGCACCTGCGACGTCCCCATGACCTCGACCGTCACCGTGCCATTGGACTGGAAGTGGTAACGGCTTGCCCCCATCGCGTCGGCCCAGGTGCCATCCATCCCCTTGCCGCACGCCGACAACAGGCACAGCAATGCAATTGCCAGCAGTTTCCTCAACGGCATTGCCCCTCCAGCGGTATGCGGCGATGGAAGTTTCCCATATCAGCGTTCGCCGCCGTCGGCCGGTACCGGCGGTGACGGCAACACGCTTGACGGTGCCGCGTCTCGCGCCAGCCCCCAGGCAAACATCGCACCGGCACCGAGGGTGAGCAGCGCGCCAATACCGAAGGCGCTGGCCAGGCCAAGGCGCGAGGCGATCACTCCGGCCACCAGCATGCCCACGCCGATGCCGACATCCAGTGCCGAGAAATAGGTCGCCACGGCCGTACCCCGCTGCGCATGGCTGCCCAGGTTGACCATCATCGTCTGGTAGGCCGGGTAGACCACACCGAAACCGAAGCCGGCAAGCAACCCGGCGAGGTAATACAGCAGCGAACCGCCGGCCAGCGCCATCAGGCCCAGCCCGAGGATGATCGCGGCCGTGCCGCAGTTGGTGGTCAATACCACCCTGCCGCTGTCGATCAGGCGTCCGGAAAAACCCCGCGACACCATCATCCCCACCGCCATCAGGGTGAAGAAGACACCGGTATTGGTCACGCCCAGCTGCTTGCCGTAGATCGCCGCGAACGCCAGCAGCATGCCGTAACCGAGTCCGATCACCGCCAGGTTCAAGGCCAGCGGTATGCCACGCACCAGCAGGAAGCGGTCCAGTGACAGCACCGTGGCAGGCTGGCGGCGTTGCTTGCGGGGCGAGTGCACCAGACTGGCAACCAGCAGCCCGGCCACGCCAGCACCGATCGCCGCCTGGAAAACCAGCTCGAACGGATAGTGATCCATCAGCCACAGGCCGAACATCGGCCCCAGCGCCATCGCCAGGCTGCTCATCAACCCGAAAAAGCCGATGCCCTCGCCGCGACGCACCGAGGGAATGATGTCGATCGCCTGGGTGTTGGCGGCGGTACTGAGCACCGCGAAGGTCAGGCCGATGCCCAGACGCACGATCACGAACGCCAGCACGGTGTGCGCCAGCAGATAGCCGGAGGTGAACAGCACATAGGCCGCCAGCGCCGCCAGATAGGCATGCTTGGCATTGAAGCGGTCGACGATGAAACCGGAGAACGGCCGCACCAGCAGCGCGGCAATCACATAGCTGGACAGGATGCCGCCCACGGTCGCCTCACCGATCCGCAGCTGCTCCACCAGATGGAACGGCAACGTCGGCATCGACACATAGAACGACATGCCCAGCAGGAAGTTGGCGATACAGGCCAACATGAAACCCGGTGTCCACAGGACAGGTTTTTGCTTGGTCATATTCGGTCGATTATAACAAGTGCTGTATGAGCTCCCCCGGAACAGCCATACCTGCGCGGTACTGTCCGGTAGGGGAGCGGCGTATTGGTTCCCGCAACGGCGGCGCTACAACTATGCTTCCCGGCAACTGCACTGCCGGAGCCCGGCGATGACGCGCCTGCTGTTGCTGTTCGCACTGCTGCTTGCCTCCGGATGCACCCACATGACCGCCACCGGCCACGGCCATTTCCAGGCACGCTCGCTGCAATTCGAAGGCCGGCTGTTCCGCTACCAGGTCTTCGTGCCGGCCCGGCGCGATCCCGCGGGTACGCCCATCGTGCTGTTCCTGCATGGCTCCGGCGAGCGCGGTGACGATGGCCGCCGGCAATTGCAGGCCGGGCTTGGCCCGTGGCTGCAGGAAACCGCCGGCAGCTTCCCTGCACTGGTGGTGCTGCCGCAGGTTCCCGAAGGCGAGGAGTGGCTGGGCCGCAATGCACGCATGGCCCTGGCCGCTCTGGATGCCGCGATGGCCGAGTTCGACGCCGATCCACAACGCACCTATCTCACCGGCATGTCGATGGGCGGTTATGGCACCTGGGAGCTGGCGTTGCTGCAGCCACAGCGGTTCGCTGCCCTGGTGCCGGTGTGTGCGGCGATCCTCCCGCCGCATGGGCGGCGCTCCAGCCTGCGGGTGGCACAGGTGGCCGATGAAGCCGATCCCTATACCGCGGTGGTGACACGGCTGCACGAGGTACCGGTCTGGATGTTCCATGGGGCCGACGACGCGGTGGTTTCTCCGGAGGATGCGCGGCAGCTGCACCAGGCCGCGCTCCGGAGCGGGGCCAACCTGCGCTATACCGAGTTCCCCGGCGTCAACCACAACGCCTGGGACCCGACCTATCGCAACCCGGCGATGTGGCGCTGGCTGTTCCAGCAGCGCCGTGACTGAAAACCGGTGCCATCGCCATCCGGACAAGGGCGCGGCAGACAGCGGCTCAGTTGACGCCGCGGATGGCCAGCGTCAAGGCCAGCACGCTCAGGATCGCGGCGATGGTGCCATCCAGCACCCGCCAGGTGGCAGGACGGGTGAACAGCGGCGCCAGCATGCGCGCCCCCAGCCCCTGCAGCGTCAGCCAGGTGGCACTGGCGGTCACCACGCCGGCGGCAAAGGCCATGCGCTGGTTGCCGAAATTCTCGGCGATCGAGCCGATCACCATCATGTCCAGCCAGAAGTGTGGATTGATGATGGAAAAACCCGCCGCCGCCATCAGTGCGGTGCGCAATGACTGCTCGGCGTTGTCGTCCAGCTGCATGCCGCCACCACCGATGACCGCCCGCCGCGCCGACTGCAATGCATACCAGCCCAGGAATGCCACGCCGCCCCACAGCAGCACCGTGGTCAGCCACGGCAACTGGTCGGTGAGCGTGCGCAGGCCGGCCACGCTGGCGAAGATGAAGCTGGCGTCGATGACAAAACAGGTGGCGATGATCGGAATCACGTGCTGCCGCATGATGCCCTGGCGCAGGATGAATGCACTTTGTGCGCCGACGATGGCGAACAGGCCGATGCCGATACCGGCACCACTGAGCCAGGCATTGGTGGCCGCCTGGGTGGAAATAACCGAAAACATGGAAAAAACCGCCTTGCTGCATGGGGAAAGCCGTGGCGGGGACGCACACCGCACTGGCTGAATGCGCACATTGTCGCAGCGCAACATCAAGAAACACAGCTAAACTTCGTTAACCATCTTTAGCAGAACTTAATAGATGCGCATCGACCACGCCCAGCTGCGGGCTTTGGCCGCAGTCATCCGCGAAGGCAGCTTCGAACGTGCCGCACTGTCGCTCAATGTCACCGCCTCGGCGATCTCGCAGAGGATCAAGGCGCTGGAGGAACGCGTCGGCAAGCTGCTGGTCAAGCGCTCGATTCCTGCCGTCGCCACCACCGAGGGCCAGGTGCTGGTGCAGCTGGCCGAGCAGACCGCGCTGCTCGAACGCGACGCCTTCGAGCGGATCGGCCTGTCGGACAATCACCTGCCCCGGGCCAGCATCGCCGTGGCGGTCAACCACGACAGCATGGAAACCTGGTTTCCCGAGGCGGTGCTGGCCTTCTCGCGCAGCACCAGCACCACGCTGGACCTGCATACCGAAGACCAGGACCACACTGTCGCCCTGTTGCGCCAGGGCGCTGTGCTCGGTGCGGTCACCACCCTGTCCGAACCGGTGCAGGGCTGCCAGATCCACGCCCTGGGCAGCATCCGCTACGCCGCCACCTGCACCCCGGAGTTCCATGCGCGCTATTTCGCCAAGGGGGTGAATGCGCAATCACTGGCGCAGGCACCGGTGCTGGTGTTCAACCGCAAGGACGACATGCAGGCGCGCTACGCACGGCGGCTGGCCGGCGTCGAGCACCCGCTGGACGCCCCCACCTGGTGGATTCCCTCCACCCGCGCCTTCGTGCACGCCAATCTGGGCGGCCTGGGCTGGACCATGAATCCACTGCCACTGGTGCGCCGGCATCTGGAAAGCGGGCGGCTGGTCTACGTCAAAACCCATGCATGGGAAGACGTGCCGCTCTACTGGCAGCACTGGAAGGGTGAGGTGAACAGCATGGCGCTGCTCACCCGTGCCGTGCTGCAGGCCTCGACACTGCTGGTGCGCAAGCGCAAGTAGCAGCCTGCTTCCCGATCGATGCACGCCTTCATCGCCTGCCGCCACATACGCAGGATTGCGATGCCTCCCGTAGCGGTGGTTTGCAACGACGCCGGCTCAGTCGAAATACAGCGCCAGTCCGATGCCGCCCTGCCAGTCACTGCTCGCCGCATCCAGCCCGCGCAGGAAGGAGGCATCCAGCTGCAACCGCGAAGTGGCCATCCAGGCTACACCGGCACCGGCCGCACGCATGTGCTGGGCACCGGTACCGTAACCGGCCTCGACGTAGGCCGAAACCTCTTCGCCAAGTGGAAAACCGTAACTGGGCGAGAACAGCCAGCCACTGCCAGCGTCCCCCCATTGCCGGTCGCCATACAGCGCAGGATGGCTCCAGCTGTCGGTACCGCGCTTTACAGAAGCGCTGCGATGACCTAGGCACCGTGCCCGCTAGGCTTCGCCCCCGCTCTCCGGCAAGATCGCGCTCAAACCGCAGCCACGATCATTCAGCGATGCACCACCGCGTAGTCCAGTCCACCGCGGACCGCTGCCACCTGCGCGTCATTGCATTGCTGCGGCGTCGCCCGGGGACTGTCCGGATACACCTCGGTGGTGGTGGTGTAGCGTGCACCGGTGATGCTGGCGCAAAGCCCCAGCGCCTTGAGCGGGTATTCGATGACACCTTGCGCCACCACCGGCGAGCCGATGATCTGCCCCTGCGCATCGGCCGGGGCGATATGCGTCACCTTGGCGACCTCGGCGTTCACCGCCTGCTGGAACGCCGGCTGCGGGTTCAGCGAGTCGGCACACAGATAGAAGCCGTCGGGAATCTCGCCCGGCTCGAACGGCAGGCCATCGCGCGCGGCCAGCGCCGGACGGAATTCGGATTCGTCGCTGTCGGTGGTCTCGTGCAGATCGATATGCATCAGGAAGTGGCCCTTCAACGGTGCCACCAAGGCCATCAGCGCCGCTGATTCCTGCGCCGGGCTGTTGGCCACGAACGAGCGGTTCGGGTCCAGCGCCATCGCATTCCAGCGCTGGATACGCTCATAGCCCCACGGGCTCACGCACGGTGCAACCAGCAGATTGCATTTGCCGGCGTAATCATCCGCATGGCGATCGACAAACTGCAGCGCACCCTGCACGCCACTGGTCTCGTAGCCATGCACGCCGCCGGTCACCAGCATCACTGGCAACGCATCGTCCCAGTTGCGGCTGCGGATCGCGAACAGCGGATAAGGGCCGCCCGGATAGTCCAGCTCACCGTACTGCGACACATCGAAACGCCCGCGCAGCGCGTCGATCTTGCTGACCACCTCGTCGGCGTAGCTGCGCTGCACCGTCTGCCGCGCCAGCCACTGCGCTCTTTCCGGCGCCCCCCATGACTGGCCGGACGTACCCACGGGATAGAAAGCAGCAGTGGTATTCATACGGAAATCCGTCAAAAGCCGAAGACAGGACAGAACTCTACACCCAAGCCGCAAGCCCACTCAGGACGGACGTGTCACTCGCGGCGGGCAGCGGCTGGCGGTTATCTGGCGTGGAACACACGCCCACAATTATCCTGCGGCAGCGGTGACAGTCCGGAAATCCGATGGCGCGATCGTCGCATTGCCTGCAGGGCGATGGACGGGTCGGATACACTGGCCAGCCGCCTTGTTCCACATCCCGCATGTCATATCCGAGTCCATCAACCTGGCTTGATCGTCGCAAAACCGGCCTTCCCGTAGAGGCTTCAATCCGGTTGGAGCCGTACGCCGACAGACTCGTGCACACACTGGTGGACGGAGACGTGGCATGCCGATGACCCCTTCCACCCGGGATGAACACGCCACCTCCTCCGCGCCCCATTTCACGCCGATGGCACAGCGCTTCCGCGGCTTCCTGCCGGTCGTGGTGGATGTGGAAACCGGCGGCTTCGACTGGAACCGGCACGCTCTGCTGGAAATCGCCGCAGTGCCACTGGAGATCGACGAAAACGGCCTGCTTCATCCCGGCCAGACCGCCAGCGCACACGTGATCCCCGCAGAAGGCACCGAGATCGATCCAAAATCACTGGAAGTGACCGGCATCGTACTCGACCACCCGTTCCGCCTGGCCAAGCCCGAACGCGAGGCGCTGGAGCACGTGTTCGCCCCCGTCCGTGCGGCAATGAAAAAGCACAACTGCCAGCGCGCGATCCTGGTCGGGCACAACGCCCATTTCGACCTGAACTTCCTCAACGCCACGGTTGCCCGCTGCGGCCACAAGCGCAATCCGTTCCATCCGTTCAGCGTGTTTGACACCGTGACCCTCGCCGGCGTGGCCTACGGCCAGACCGTGCTGGCGCGCGCGGTACAGGCCGCCGGTTTTCCGTGGGATGCAAACGAAGCACACAGCGCGGTCTACGACACCGAGCAGACAGCGCGCCTGTTCTGCAAGATCGTCAATGCATGGCCCACTACGCCGCTGGGCAGCCCGGCGGCTTCCGCCTCGCGCTGAACCCTGCCGCGACCCGTGGTGCCGGCATCTGAATCACCGCATACACCCGAGCTCCACCGTCCATATCGACGGCCATCCGGCGGATCGCGGGGTTGTAATGACCCACTGAAAACCTGCTCAGGTGTTACAACCCTCCAAAGGAGACACCGATGAGCGAA
>DDVW01000070.1:49636-154710 GCA_002345545.1 Stenotrophomonas sp. UBA2302
GTTTGGTTACCGCACGGTGGCCGCGCTGCTTGGCATGAACAAGAACACGGTACAGCGGATCTTCCAGCTCAAGGGTTGGCAGGTCCGCAAGCGGGCCTTGGGACAGCGCCCGCGGATCGAGGCCAAGGTTTCCCGCGCCGAACTTCCCGATCAGCGCTGGGCAACGGACCTGTGCCGTGTATGGGGCGGCAAAGACGGCTGGCTCAGCCTGGCGCTGGTGATCGACTGCCATACCCGGCAACTGCTGGGCTGGCACCTATCGCGCACCGGCAGGGCGAGCACTGCCTCCGCCGCCTTGGAGCAGGCCTTGATCAGCCGCTATGGCACGCTGGGCCGCGTGCCCGAACCGTTCCTTCTGCGCTCGGACAATGGCCTGGTCTTCACCAGTCGCGACTACACCCGCTTGGTGCGTAGCTACGGTTTGAAGCAGGAGTTCATCACCCCGCATTGCCCACAGCAGAACGGAATGGTGGAGCGTGTGATCCGAACACTGAAGGAGCAATGCGTGCACCGGCATCGCTTCGAGAGCCAGACCCATGCCTTGCGCGTGATTGGCGATTGGATCGCCTTTTACAACCAGCAGCGCCCACATCAGGCGCTGAAGATGATGACCCCGGACGCGGCCTATGCCGCTACATTAACCGCATGACCTGAGCAGGAATCGGTGGGTCATTACAGGGTTTTACACGGAAGGTTAAAGACGGACGGCCTCTGCCGCGCCTGACCGCCTTTTGTCGAACCGGGCTGTAGCGCTCCACGGAGCATCGAGCACATCAACGCGGCAGCACACCCGATAGCAGCGTCCCGGACGCCAGCCGTCCAATCATCACAACGTCGCAATCACCTGGACGTATCAACAGAACATATCGCCGGATAGCGGGCAGATTCCGGATGCGCCCTAGCATTTATCCGGGCAGGAAAGCGACCAGATCCGCTCAAGCAGAACGGCGGCATCCGTTTCGGTGGTACATGGCCGGAAAGTCACGCTACCAGCCATACCGGCAGACTCTTGGGATCTGCAGCGGTCTATCCGGATATCGCCAGACAACAGGCAAAGAAAAACCCCTGATTTCTCAGGGGTCAAATGATGCACCGGGATGTCCCGGTATAACTTGTTGGAGGCCTGGGTCGGAATCGAACCGGCGTACGCGGATTTGCAATCCGCTGCATAACCACTCTGCTACCAGGCCTTGAAACGCTTCATCACCGGATTACAGCCGCGACTTCCGATGATATGAAAAAACCCCGCTGCCGGGGTTTTTTCAGTAATTTGGAGCGGGAAACGAGACTCGAACTCGCGACCTCAACCTTGGCAAGGTTGCGCTCTACCAACTGAGCTATTCCCGCATTGTGTCCGGCTTATTGTACAGACTTCGTATCAATTGCGCCAGCTTTTTAACATTCTTCTTCACATCACTGGAAGAAGATGGAGTGCTTTCCGAACAGTCAAGCATTGCGACCGGCAACGCCCACGACACACTGGAATTCACTCCTATCCCGCCGATATCAGCTGAACATAGAGTTCGTACTGATACTCGACTGGAGCGGGAAACGAGACTCGAACTCGCGACCTCAACCTTGGCAAGGTTGCGCTCTACCAACTGAGCTATTCCCGCTTGGGAGGCGAAATTCTACATGCATTCACGCATGTGTCAACCGCCTTTCCTCAACTTTTTTTCATCTGCGAGCGGGCGGCTTTTTCATCCTCGCGCAGGCTCGGCCAGGCGGCACGCAGGTACTGCAATGCCGACACCAGCGTGAGTACCGCGGCAATGGCCAGCATCCAGTCACCGATGTGGAAAACCGGAACACCCATCCAGATGTCGGCAATGGCGGTGTTGGGCGAAACCGAATACAGCAGGCACAGCAAGGCGACCATCTGTGCGGTGGTTTTGATCTTGCCGATCATCGCCACGCGGACTTTCGCGCGCTGGCCGATTTCCGCCATCCATTCGCGCAGTGCGGACACGGCGATCTCACGGCCGACAATGACCGCCGCCCAGAACGCCATCCACGGCGTCGGGTGCCCCTGCACGATCAGGAACAGCGCGACAGCCACCATCAGCTTGTCCGCCACCGGATCCAGGAAGGCGCCGAATGCCGAATGCATCTGGTAGCGGCGCGCCACCCAGCCATCCAGCCAGTCGGTGATGGCCGCCAGACCGAAGATCGCCGCAGCGGCGAAGTTGGTCCAGCCATACGGCAGATAGAACACCAGCAGCAGCACCGGGATCATCAGGATCCGCAGCAACGTCAGCCAGGTGGGTACAGTCAAATTCATTGCAGCTCTACTCCGCTGCCGAATCCGGAACCGACAGTCCATGAAGGTTAGCGTATATCCGTGCGGCGAGGGCTGCGCTGACGCCTTCCACGCGCGCGATCTCCGCCTCACCGGCGGCCTTGAGCCCGGCCAGGCCACCGAAATGTTTCAGCAGACTGGCCCTGCGTCGGGGACCGATGCCCGGAATATCCTCCAGCTTGCTGGTCATGCGTGCCTTCTGCCTCCGTCCGCGATGCCCGGTGATCGCAAAACGGTGGGCCTCGTCACGCACCTGCTGGATGAACTGCAGCGCCGGCGATGCCGCTCCCGGGCGCAGTTCGCGGCCATCGGGCAGGACCAATGCCTCATGGCCGGCACGCCGCTCCACGCCCTTTGCCACTCCAACCAGCATCACCCCCTCAACACCGAGTTCGACCAGCGCAGCGGCAGCCTGAGCCAGCTGCCCTGCACCGCCATCGATCAGCAGCACGTCAGGCAGCGGCCCGCCTTCTGCCACCGCACGCCGGAAGCGGCGGTCAATCGCCTGGCGCATCGCGGCGTAGTCATCACCCGGCTCGATGCCGCTGATGTTGAAGCGACGGTAATGCGCACGCACCGGTCCGGCAGCATCGAATACCACGCAGGAGGCCACCGTCGCCTCCCCCATCGTGTGGCTGATATCGAAACATTCCACACGCTTGACCGGCTCGGCCAGTCCCAGCAGATCCCTTACCGCATCGCTGCGTGCCTGTTGCGCGCCACGACTGTCGAGTTCGCTTGCCAGGGTGATCTGTGCGTTGCGGTTGGCCAGCTCCACATAGCCGGCCCGCTCACCGCGCACATTCCACTTCAACACTACCTTGCGCTCGGCCGCGGTGCTCAGTGCGGTTTCGATCACATCCGCGTCGGGTATCTCCCGGTCCAACAGGATTTCCGCGGGCGGTGCGTGCTCACCGTAATACTGGGAAACAAAGGCGGCGAGCACCTCATCGGCACTTTCCTCGCCGTTGGTACGCGGGAAGAAGGCGCGCGTTCCCAGATTGCGTCCATCACGGAACGACAGCAGCATCACGCAGGCGCTGGCGCCCTGCATCGCACAGGCCAGCACGTCCAGATCGGCGGCACGGCCATCGACATACTGCCGGTTCTGCATGCTGCGCAGCGAGGTGATCAGGTCACGCAGTCGAGCGGCCCGCTCGAACTCCAGTGCATCGCTGGCCTCCTGCATCGACTGCGCCAGCTCCTGTGCCAGCAGGTCGCTTTTTCCTTCAAGAAACAGCTCAGCGCGATGAACCGAACGGGCATACTCTTCGGCCGCGACCAGATCCACGCACGGCGCGCTGCAGCGGCCGATCTGGTACTGCAGGCAGGGCCGGGAGCGGTTGCGGAACACGCTGTCCTCGCAATTGCGCAGGCGGAACAGCTTGTGCATCAGATTGAGGGTTTCGCGCACGGCGCCGACGCTGGGGTACGGGCCGAAGTAACGCCCCGGAACCGCGCGCGGCCCCCGATGCAGCGCGATCCGCGGCCACTGTTCGCGGGTGAGCAGTACCTGCGGATAGGTCTTGTCATCACGCAAGGACACGTTGTAGCGCGGTGCCAGCGACTTGATCAGCTGGTTTTCCAGCAGCAGCGCCTCGGCTTCGTTGCGGGTCACGGTGACGTCCATGCGCGCCACCTGCGACAGCATCATCATGATCCGCCGGTTCTTCGGCGAACCGTTGAAATAGCTGCCCACGCGCTTGCGCAACGCGCCGGCCTTGCCGACATACAGCAGGGTGTCGTCTTCGGCATACATGCGGTAGACGCCCGGCGCGGTGCTTAACGCCGCCGCGAAAGCCTTGCCGTCGAAACCGCTGGACTGCCCGCCACTCATCCGTCGATCGGCACGTCGCTCAGCTCGCCGGTGGCCGGATCAAAACGCAGTACCGCGTGGGCATCGGTTTCCGCGATCCATACCACACCTGCGGCAAGCGCCAGCGCGCCCGGGCCATGCAGGCGGCGAGGAAGATCGACGGTGGAAAGCACGCCGCCCCCCAGTCGCAAGGTGCGCAGGCTGCCATTGCCGGCATCGGCGATCCACAGCAGGGGCGACTCCGCACCCAGCGCCAGCGCCAGCGGATACTGCATGCGCGCTTGCGTACGCTCGCCATCTTCGCAGCCGAATTCCCACACGCTCTTGCCAACCAGCGTCTGCACCAGGTCACCACGCAACTGCACCGAGCGGATCGCCGAACCCAATGCGTCACAGACGTACAGCACCTGCTGCACCGCCACCAGCCCGCACGGCTGCGCGAACGCGGCCAGGTGACCACTGCCATCACGGATCTCGTTCGCCCCCGCACCGGCCCGCCAGCGCAGCGCCCGACTGCCCAGGTCATAACTCCAGATGTGGTTGTCGCCAGCCATGGCGATATGCACCTGGTTGTCGGCGACCACCACGTCCATCGGATGGTTCAACTGGCTGTCCCAGGGCTGCGACAGCACGCCTTCCACCGGGTCGCCGGCACGCCCGGTGCCGCACAACGTATCGACCTGCCCGGACACCAGGTTGATCCGGCGCAGCGCATGGTTGCCGGTGTCGGCCACGTACAGCACATCACGCACCAGCGCCATACCCTGCGGGCGGTTGAAAGCGGCTTCGGCGGCGGAGCCGTTCACCATGTCCGCAGTACCCACACCGAACTGGCGCAGCACGCGCCCGTTGTGTAAGCACTCCAGAATGCGGTGATGGCCGGTGTCGGCGACATACAGACGCTCATCGGTGGCCACCAGCCCCGCCGGGAAACGCAATGGCAGGATCGGTTCGGCATTGATTTCGCGTGTCTCGCCCTCCACGTCCAACGGCCGCATCAGGCCTTCGCACAGGCCATTCAATGCGCGCTCCAGGTCGGTCGCGCTGCCGACGATGCGCTCACGCTCCTGGCCCTGTGCATCGATCAGCACCAGCGTCGGCCAGGCTTCGACATTGAACTTGCGCCAGATTTCCCACTGCGCATCCAGAATGGCCGGCGCACTCACCCCGTGCCTGCGCAGCAGCTTCAGCGCCGGCTGTGGCTCACGCTCGAAATCGAAGCGCGGCACATGGATCACCAGCAACTGCAGCCGTCCGGGATTGCGCGCCTGCCATTGCGCGATCTCGGCCAGGCGCTGCGAACACCACACCGAGGCGGCGTTGACGAAAGCCATTACCAGTGGTCGCCCACGGTAATCCTGCAAGGTTGAAGGAGCGGCGTTGAGCCAGATGCCGGTCCTGGGCAGTTCCATCGCGGACAGATCGTTCATGGGCCGATTATGCCGGAGTCCACCGTCGCTGACAGACGCTGCACCGTGGCCCGCGCCGCGGCATCCACCAGCGACCAGCTGTGTTCGAAATCACGCTCGTCGCCGTAGTACGGATCCGGCACCGATGCCGGCCCTTCCAGCCCCAGCCATGGCAGCCACAGCACGGCCTTGTCGATGCTGTCGGCCGGGGCAATGGCGCGCGCATCGTCCAGGTTGCTCTGGTCGGCGCACAGGATCAGGTCGAAATGGCTGAAGTCCTCGCGCAGCAGCTGCCGCGCTTTCAGAGCGCTGATATCGGCACCGTGGCGTCCGGCACAGGCGATGGCGCGTGGATCCGGCGCACGGCCGATATGCCAGTCGGAAGTGCCCGCCGAATCCACTTCGATTCGCCCCGCCAGGCCGGCCTGTGCGATCTGCTGCCGCAATGCCCCCTCGCCCATCGGCGAGCGGCAGATATTCCCCAGGCACACCACCAGCAGCCTCATGCCTGTGCCCTCATCAACGCATCGGCACGCTCAAGGTCTTCGGGAGTATCGATGCCCGGTGGAAACGGCGCCGGCGACAGCGCCACCGAAATGCGGAAACCGGCCTCGAGCACACGCAACTGCTCCAGTGACTCGACCTGCTCCAGCCGGCCCGCCGGCATCGCCGCGAACTGCTGGAGAAACCCCGCGCGATAACCATAGATGCCGATATGGCGCAGCCACTCCCCGGCCGGCAGGCGCGCGGTGGAGTGTGCGAACGCATCGCGATGCCACGGAATCGGCGCCCGGCTGAAGTACAGCGCATCTCCCCCGGCGGTACGCACCAGCTTCACCACGTTCGGATCGAACAGCGCGGCCGCATCCTCCACCGGTGTGGCCAGGGTCGCCATCGGCGCACCGCTGCCGGCCAGCGCCGCCGCCACTGCACGGATACCGCTGGCAGGTGCGAACGGCTCATCACCTTGCAGGTTCACCACGATCACATCGTCGCCCCAGCCGGCGTGGCGCGCGCATTCGGCCAGACGATCGGTGCCCGACTCATGACCGGCACCGGTCATCGCCACACGGATACCCGCCACATCTTCCAGCACGCGGGCGATACGCGAATCATCTGTGGCGACCCACACCTCGCGCGCGCCGGCGGCCAGCGCACGCCGGGCCACGTGCAACACCATCGGCTCACCGGCCAGCAATGCCAGTGGCTTGCCCGGCAACCGGGTGGAGGCGTAACGCGCCGGAATGGCGACGACAAAATCGGGTATCGAATCCATGTTCACTCCTTGGCCGGCGGTGAGCGCCGGCAATCCATCCCTACCGCACACGCGGCGCGGAGCCTGACTGCACGACAGCCGCCGTCAGCGAATCACCCGCGGGCCAGCTTTCCCAGCCGGTCCAGCAACGCCACCCAGAAGGCGGCCGGCAAATCGGCCTGCAACGGCACCGCATAGTGCCAGTCCGTCGCCAGCGACTGGCACTTCACCGCATCTTTTTCGGTCATCAAAACCGGCAGCTCACTGCCGAAAGAAAGATCCGCAGACTGATAGCGGTGATGGTCGGCGAAGGCATGCGGCACCACGCCGATGCCGCGCGCGCGCAGCATCTGGAAGAAGCGCTGGGGATGGGCGATGCCCGCCACCGCATGCACGCGCTGCCCGGAAAAGCTCTGCAAGCTCCGGTTGCGCCCGCCCTTGAGCGGACGCGCCGAGTCGATGCGCAGCCGCATCGCCCATTCGCCGAAGCCTGAGGCGGACGTTTCAGCGCCCGCATCACTGGCTTGCCCCAGGTTCACCACCCGGAAGTCGCAGCTGGCCGCGCGCGCCACCGGCTCCCGCAAGGGGCCGGCGGGCAACAGCAGACCGTTACCATAACGGCGCTGGGCATCGACCACCTCGATCTCGATATCGCGGGCCAGCCGGTAGTGCTGCAGACCGTCGTCACAGACGACCACGTTGCAACCGGCCGCCAGCAGTTCCTGCGCGGCCGCGACCCGGTTGCGATCCACCCGTACCGGCACGCCGGTTTTCCAGGCGATCAGCAGCGGCTCGTCACCGGCCAGTTCCGGCGACATCTCCGGCGTGATCCAGCGGGCGGTGCCGGCATCATCACGACCATAGCCGCGGCTGGCGACACCCGGCTTCCAGCCGGCTTCACGCAGGCGTGTCACCAGCTCGATGGTCAACGGCGTCTTGCCGGTGCCGCCAGCGGTGATGTTGCCCACCACGATCACGGGGACCGGCACCTGCCGGCTGCGCAATATGCCGCGGCGGTACAGCCCGCGCCGCATCCCGGCGAGTGCCCCATAGAGCAGCGCCAGTACGCGTGCGGGCACCGGCACGTTTCCTCCGTCGTACCAGTACGCCGGTGTCTGTGGACCTTGCTTTGCCATCAGTCCTGCCGTTCCCGGAACTGCATGCGGTACAGGTGCTCATACAGCCCCCCCAGTTCCAGCAGCTGCTGGTGGGTGCCCCGTTCGACGATGCGCCCCTGGTCCATCACCAGCACCTGGTCGGCATGCTCGATGGTGGACAGGCGATGTGCGATCACCAGCGTGGTGCGGTCGGGCATCAGTTTCTGCAGCGCGTCCTGCACCAGCCGCTCGGATTCATTGTCCAGCGCCGCGGTAGCCTCATCCAGGATCAGGATCGGCGCGTCCTTGAGCATCGCCCGGGCGATGGCCAGGCGCTGGCGCTGGCCGCCGGACAGCTTGCCGCCCTTGGCCCCCACCTGCGCCTGCAGGCCCTGGGGCATCTGCGCGACAAATTCCAGCGCATTGGCACCGGCGATGGCCTTGTCCAGTTCACCGGCACTGCGCCCGCTGAGCTCGCCGTAGGCCACGTTCTGCGCGACGCTGCCGTTGAACAAGGTGACCTGTTGCCCCACGAAGGCGATCTGCCGGCGCAGGTCCGCCAGCTTGTAGTCGTTCAACGAGTGCCCATCGAGCAGGATCTGCCCGGCCTCGATCTCGTAGAAACGCGGAATCAGCTTGATCAGCGTCGACTTGCCGCTGCCGGAACGACCGACGATGGCGGTGACCGTGCCCGGACGCGCGACAAAACTGATGTCCTCCAGCGCCGGCCTCTCCTGCCCCGGATAACGGGCCGTGACCTGGCGGAATTCCAGCAGGCCACTGGCACGCTGCAGCGGCACCGTGCCGTGGTCGGGCTCGTCGTCCGCATCCAGTACGGTGAACAGGCGCTGGGCCGAGGCGATGCCGCGCTGGGTCATGTTCTGCACATTGGTCAGCTGCTTGAGCGCGGGAATGATGCCGATCATCGCCACCATCAGGCCGACAAAATCGCCGGCAGTCAGACGCCCGGCGGCAGCTTCGTAACTGGCGATCAGCAGCAGCGCCGCCAGCCCGATGGCACCGATCAGCTGCACCATCGCCGAGGAGATGCTGCGCGTGGCCTCCACCTTCATCGCCAGCTTCAGGTTGGTATCGGCCAGTGTCGCGTAGCGCCCCAGCTCACTGTCCTGCGCGCCATAGACCTTCACTTCCTGCTGGCTGGACAGGGTCTGGTCCGCGGCCTGCAGCAGCTCCGCGCCACTTTCCTGGATGCGGTGGCTGATGCGCCGGTAACGTTTGGCCACCTTGTTCATCACCCAGGCCAGCGGTGGCGCCAGCACGAAGATCGTCAGCGTGACCTGCCAGCTCAATATCAGCATTACCACCAGCAAACCCAGTGCCTGCAACGACTGCTGCAACACCACCTTCATCGCATCGACCGCGGCCTGCGCCACCTGGTCGCTGTCCGACCCCAGCCGCACCAGCATCGATGGCACCGGTTCGACATCAAAGCGCTGGCCGGGCAGCCGCAGGTATTTGGCCAGCACCCGCACACGCATGTCGCGGGCGATGCTGCGCGCGGCCTTGCCCATGCCGATGTCGGTCAGGTAACCGGCAATACCACGCAACACGAACAGGCCGACGATGGTCAGGGGCATCAGGAGGTTGATGTCGGCCGGGTTCACCAGGCTGTTGGTGATCGGCTTCATCATCAGCGCGAAATAGCTGCCCGCCGCCGCCTCGATCAGCATGCCCACCCCGGCCAGCAGCAGCAGGCCACGATAGGGCCGCGCGAAGCCGAGCAACCGCTTGTAGGTCTGCCACGCGGTGCTTTCCACGCTCATTGGCCGGTTTCCGGCGCGGTGGCAATGGCGATGCGGCGGAAGCCCAGCTGCCCCAGCGCGTCCTGCACCGTCACCACCGCCTGGTAGGGCGTACGCGCATCGGCACGCAGCAATACCGTCTGCTCGCGGTCATCACCGGCCACCTGGGCGATCGTCTGCTTGACCGACTCCACGTCCGTGCGCAGCACTTCCTGGTCGTTGACGAAATAACGGCCATCGGCGTTGACCAGCACGCTCAGTGAACGCGGTGGCTCGGCACTCTTCTGGTCGCTGGCGGTCGGCAGCTGCACCTGCAAGGTCGAGCGTGCATCGAAGGTGGTGGTGATCACGAAGAAGATGATCAGCACCAGGATCACGTCGATCAGCGGAACCAGATCGATATGCGGCTCATCCTGCGCACGGTTGTCGCGTATACGCATCGGCTCAGGCCTTTTCCATTGCCGCCGGCTGCTTGCCACCCACCGCCTTGCCGGCAGCCAGCACCGCCGGACGGCCATCAAGCGAATCCAGCAGTGCCGAGGCCTCCTTCTCCATCTCGATCACATAGCCATCGATGACGCTGCGGAAATGACGGTGGAACATCAGCGCGGGAATCGCCACGATCATGCCGGTGGCAGTGCAGACCAGCGCTTTGCCGATACCGCCGGCGAGCTGGTTCACATCACCCACGCCGTGGTCGAGGATGCCCAGGAACATCTGGATCATGCCGATCACCGTCCCCAGCAGCCCCAGCAGCGGCCCGGCCGAGGCGATCGTGCCCAGCGCGTTGAGGAAGCGGCCCATCCGGTGCACCAAGTGGCGTCCGGTGTCCTCGATACGTTCGCGCATCTGCTCACGCGGACGGTTGCGGGCCTCCAGCGCGGTGGCCAGCAGTTCGCCCAGCGGCGAGTTGGCCCGCAGCGACTGGATATGCGAAGCATCCAGCTTGCCGCGCGCCGCCCAGTTGCGGACTTCCTGCCCCAGCCCCGGCGGCAACACCTCGTTGCGCCGCAGCGTCCAGAAACGCTCCAGGACAATCGCCAAAGCCAGCACACCCAACAGCAGCAGCGGCACCATCGGCCAACCGCCGGCCTTGACCAGTTCCCACACGTTTCAACCCTCCGGCACCACGGCCGCCTGTTCGATCGGCGATAGGATAGCAGCCGCCCGCGTCCGCTCCGCGGCATCCCATATACGTGGCCGCCAGGTGCGCCGCTCACGCAGTTGCAGGCCGGCCTTCCCAAGCCATACCCGCACCGCGCCGCTGCTGCCGGTCTGCAGCACTTCGGCGCCGGCACGCTGCCAGCGCTCCACGACTTCCGCACGCGGATGCCCGAAGCGGTTGCCATGCCCGGCCGAAACCAGCACCAGCCGCGCCTGCGTGGCGGCGATGAAGGAAGCCTGCGAGGAACCGCCACTACCATGGTGCGGCGCCAGCACCACATCGGCCTTGAGCAGCGCCGGCATGGAGCGGACCAGCCGCCGCTCGATCACTTCGCCGATATCCCCGGTCAGCAAGGCCACACCATGGGCCGAGCCCACCCGCAGCACGCAGCTGGATTCATTGCCCAGGTAGGGGAAGCCGGGTGTCGGATGCAGGAATTCGAACTCGACGCCATCCCAGCGCCAGCGCTGCCCGGCCACACACGGCGTGGCCCCCTCCAGCGCCCATCCGGGCGGCACCTGCCAGCGCGCAACCGGCACTACCGCGCGGACCGCCTCCAGGCCACCGGCATGATCCGCATCGCCATGGCTGATGACGCCCGCATCCAGATGTGCGACACCCAGTGCCCGCAGTCCCGGCACCACCACCCGCTCGCCGGCATCGAAACCATCCCGGACCGCCGGGCCGGTGTCGTAGAGCAGGCTGTGCCGTGCAGTCCGCACCAGCACCGACAGCCCCTGCCCGACATCGAACACCTGCAACTCGAACTCGCCTTCTGCCGGCAGCTCGCGGGACGGCCACAACAACGGCAGCCACAGCAGCAGCGCCATCCCCTTGCCCGGCACACCTTTGGGCAGCAACAGCCACAACGCCCCGGCCAGCGCCAGCGGCAATGCAAACGGCCCCGCCTCCGGCAACCACCACAGCGCGAAGCGGCTGCCGGACAACCATGAAAACAGCGGCCAGCTCAGATCGAAGCAGGCGGCCGACAACTGCCAGGCCCAGCCACCGGCCCCGGGCAGCAACGCTTCCAGGGCCGTACCGAGCAAGGCCAGCGGCACCACCACCAGCGTCCACCACGGGATCGCCAGCAGATTGGCCAGCGGACCGGCAGCGGAAGCCTGGCCGAACAGCATCACCGTCAACGGCAACAGCCCGAGCGTGGCCACCCACTGCGCCGCAAGGAATCCACGGAACCAGTGCTGGCGTTCGGGCAGGCACCACAGCAACCAGGCCACGCCGGCGAAACTCAGCCAGAACCCCGCCATCAGGATCGACAGCGGGTCCCACAGCAAGACCGCCAGCCCCGCAAGCGCCAGCGAACCGGGCAGGTCGAGCGGCCTCCGCCACCCGCGTGCCGCCACCACCACCGCGATCATCAGCACCGTGCGCACCGTCGGCAGGGAGAACCCCGCCACCGCGGCGTAAACCACAGCACCTGCCAACGCCGCCAATGCCGCGGCCTGCGGTCGTGGCAGGACACGCCCCAGCCGCGGTGCCAACTTCCATAACAGCCCGGCCAGCCAACCGACGCAGCCGGCGACCATTCCGACGTGGAAACCGGAAATGGCGATCAGGTGGGTCAAGCCTGTCGCCCGCAATATCTGCCAGTCGCCATCTGCCAGTGCCCGCGTATCGCCCAGTGCCAACGCCCGCACATAGCGCGAGGAATGCGAAACCACCGCCGCGTCGATCCGCGCCGCCATCCGTTCGCGCCACGCATCGATGCCGCGTGGCGGCATCAGCGCCTGCTCCATCCCCGGCCTGACCAGTCCGGTCGCAACCAGACGCCGGGCAAGCGCATGCCGCTCGGCGTCAAAACCACCGGGATTCTGCAGGCCACGTGGCGCCCGCAGCTTCACCTGGAACTGCCAGCGGCTGCCGGCCCTGAGCGCATGGCGTGGCCCGATCCCGGTCGTACCGAAATCGTCATACCAGGCCAGTTGCAGCAGACGCCCCTGCAGGGCCGGCACCTGAGTGGCATCGGCGTCCACCCGCAGCTGGAAACGGGTACGGCGTGCCTCGGCATCGGGCAGACCGGCGACCACCCCGCTCACCTGCAGCGTCTGTCCTTCCAGCGCAGGCGGCAGTTGGCCACCCAGCACCCAGCCCGCGTGCAGCGCCGCCCAGCCCGCGCCGGCCAACAATGCGCCCGCGCAGCGCCACATGCCTCCCCACCACCAGCCAACGATGCCGGCGGCAAGCAGCACTGCCGAAAATGCGTCCGGCAACAGCCACGGTGCGTACAGCGCGGCACAGGTGCCGGCCACGAACAGCGCCGCCACCGCCACGCCGAACGGTGCCACTGCGGCTGCAGGCCGCGTCCGCACCGCCCATGCCCTGCCCCGCGCCACGACGCCCACCGCCATCCCCTCGTCCCTGATGGAGGTCAACGATGCTCGCGCCCCTGCCTGCGGGCGGCTATCAGGCAAGCGACTACCTGCGGGTAGGTGAAGAGGAAAGTGACGGACAAAAGAAAAGCGGGCGCAAGGCCCGCTTTTCTCTCAGCGCAACTCCGCGACCTTATTCGGCCGGGGTGCCCTCGCCTTCTTCCACGGCCTTCATCGACAGGCGGATACGGCCCTGCTTGTCGACTTCCAGCACCTTGACCTTGACCACATCGCCTTCCTTCAGCACGTCGCCGACCTTCTCGACGCGATCGCTGGAGATCTGCGACACGTGGACCAGACCGTCCTTGCCCGGCAGGATCGTCACGAACGCACCGAAGTCCATGATCTTGGCGACCTTGCCTTCGTAGATGCGGCCCGGCTCGACGTCCGAAGTGATCTGCTCGATGCGGGCCTTGGCAGCCTGCGCGGCGGCGTTGTTGACCGAGGCGATGGTGATGGTGCCATCGTCCTGGATATCGATCTGGGTGCCGGTTTCCTTGGTGATGGCCTGGATGGTCGAGCCACCCTTGCCGATCACTTCGCGGATCTTGTCCGGGTGGATCTTGATGGTCAGCAGACGCGGTGCGTAATCGGACAGCTCCGAACGCGGCGCGGTCAGACCGTTGGCCATTTCGCCCAGGATGTGCAGACGGCCGGCCTTGGCCTGCTGCAACGCCTGCTTCATGATCTCTTCGGTGATGCCTTCGATCTTGATGTCCATCTGCAGGGCGGAGATGCCCTCGGACGTACCAGCCACCTTGAAGTCCATGTCGCCCAGGTGATCTTCATCACCCAGGATGTCGGACAGGACCACGAAGCGCTCGCCTTCCTTGACCAGGCCCATGGCGATACCGGCCACCGGAGCCTTCACCGGCACGCCGGCGTCCATCAGGGCCAGCGACGAGCCGCAGACCGAGGCCATCGACGAGGAGCCGTTGGACTCGGTGATTTCCGAGACCACACGGATGGTGTACGGGAACGCTTCCAGCGACGGCATCACCGCCAGCACGCCGCGCTTGGCCAGACGGCCGTGGCCGATCTCGCGACGCTTCGGCGCACCGAAACGGCCGCACTCACCGACCGAGTAGGGCGGGAAGTTGTAATGGAACAGGAAGTTTTCCTTGTACTCGCCGGCAACGGCATCGATGACCTGGCCGTCACGGGCGGTGCCCAGGGTGATGGTCACGATGGCCTGGGTCTCGCCACGGGTGAACAGCGCCGAGCCGTGGGTACGCGGCAGCACGCCGGTGTTCACGGCGATCGGGCGGACTGTGTCCAGCGCACGGCCGTCGATGCGGACCTTGGTCTCCAGCACCGAGTCGCGCATGGTGTGGTATTCCAGCTCACCAAATTCCTTGGCCAGCTCGGCGGCGCTCCAGCCCTCGCTCTCGGCACGACCGGCCAGCGATTCGAGCACATCCTTCTTGATCGCGGCGATGGCGTCGCGGCGCTGCAGCTTGTCGCGCACCTGGAAGGCTTCGGCCAGCTTGCCGCCGACGGCTTCCTTCAGCGCGGAGATCAGCACTTCGTTCTTGGCCGGGGCCACCCAGTCGCTCGGCTTGGTGCCGGCTTCCACGGTCAGCTCGTTGATCGCGTTGATGACCTTCTGGAGCTCGCGGTGACCGAAGGTCACGGCGCCCAGCATCACGTCCTCGGACAGCAGCGCGGCTTCCGATTCCACCATCAGCACGGCATTGGCGGTACCGGCGACCACCAGTTCCAGCTGCGATTCCTTCAGTTCGGACACGGTCGGGTTGAGGATGTACTCGCCATCCTTGTAACCCACCTTGGCGGCACCGATCGGGCCCTTGAACGGCGTGCCGGCCAGCGACAGGGCGGCCGAAGCACCGATCAGCGCGGCGATATCGCCGTCCACTTCCGGGTTCAGCGACATCACCGTGGCGATGATCTGCACTTCGTTCTTATAGTCTTCCGGGAACAGCGGACGGATCGGACGGTCGATCAGGCGCGAAATCAGTGTTTCCTTCTCGGTCGCGCGGCCTTCGCGCTTGAAGAAGCCACCCGGGATACGCCCACCGGCGTAGAACTTTTCCTGGTAATCGACGGTCAGCGGGAAGAAGTCCTGGCCTTCGCGCGCGCTCTTGGCGGCGACGGCAGTGACCAGCAACACGGTGTCGTCCATCTTGACGATGACGGCGCCGCCGGCCTGGCGGGCGATTTCGCCCGTCTCAAGCGTGACGGTGTGTTTGCCGTACTGGAAGGTTTTGGTGATTTTTGCCACGGGGGGTGTCCTTGGATGATGCTTTCTTCAGATGGACCGCCGCCGACCCTTGCCAGCGATGGTTGGCCGGACGGTTCCGACCGCTCTACTGCAATTTGAAACGGTAAAAGCAAAACCGCGGCGCATCGCTGCGCCGCGGCCGGTGGAGTTCTTAGCGACGCAGGCCGAGCTTTTCAATCAGGGCCTTGTAACGCTCCACGTCCTTCTTCTTCAGGTAGTCCAGCAGGCTGCGGCGACGGTTGACCATCTGCAGCAGGCCGCGACGGCTGTGGTGGTCCTTCTTGTGTTCCTTGAAGTGGCCGGTCAGCAGTTCGATGCGGGCGGTCAGCAGGGCGACCTGGACTTCCGGCGAGCCGGTGTCGTTGGCGCCGCGCGCGTTGGCTTCAATAACCTTCTGGGTGTCGATCGACATTTCTTTTTCTCATGGATGCGTGGCCCGCAGGAACGTTCTGTTGACGCACCGCGCAGCTCGCCGTTTCAGGAATCCGCCTGCCGACGGCAGACGGTGCCCAATCAAGGGCCGCAAAATTGTAACGATCCCGGCTCCCGCTCACAAGGCGCATGACCGGACATGCGGCAAACCGTTCACAGGTTGAACAGGCGCTGCGGCGACAAACGCCCCCCCGCCTCCACCTGCGCCAGCCCCACCGCCCCGCCATCACGCTCGAACAGCGCGGCCAGCCCTTCCGGCCAGGCCGGATCGCGCAGACGCTGCCCCATGCGAACGCGCCGCACCTGTTCAGCATCAAGTTCGATCCGCGGGAAGTGGCTCAGCCCCGCATCCACCGGCAGCAGCCATTCCATCAACTCGGCTTCGTCACCACTTTCGGCCAGCGTCCGCAGCGCATCCAGCCCGATCATGCGCGGTGCCAGAAAAGGCTCCACCCACAGCCGGCGCAACCCGGTAATGTGCGCGCCGCAGCCCAACAGTTCGCCCAGATCCCGTGCCAGGGCGCGGATGTAGGTGCCCGAGCCGCAGGTGACCCGCAGCGACAGACGCTCCCCATCGCGCGCAAGCACCTCGATCGCCTGCACGTGCACCTCGCGCTCCGGGGCCTCGATCACCTCCCCCCGGCGGGCCTTGGCATACAACGGCTCACCGCCCTGTTTGAGCGCCGAATAGATCGGGGCACGCTGGCGGATATGGCCGGTCAGCGATGCCAGCGCCGTGGACAAGGCCGCCTCGGCAATGTCCGGCACCGGGCGTCGCAACAGCTCCACGCCATCGGCATCATCGGTATCGGTGGTCACGCCCAGCGTGATGTCGGCGTCATAGGCCTTGGCCGAGCCCAGCAGCAGACCTGCGATTTTGGTCGCCTCGCCGAAACACAGCGGCAGCAGGCCGGTGGCGAGCGGATCCAGGCTGCCGGTATGACCGCCTTTCTCCGCGCGGAAGAGGCGCCGGGCCACCTGCAACGCGGTGTTGGAGCTCATGCCCGCGGGCTTGTCGAGCAGCACGATACCGTCCAGACGACGGAATTGGATTCGAGGACGCATGCACCACCTGGGGGTCGGATCTGCGCGGATGGCGCGGCCACACGCGCTGTTGAAAACAGCGCCCGCCCGACGGCGGTGCGCCGCCCGGAAGGCAGATAAAAGAACAGCCCTTGCGGGCTGTCTCGGACTTATTCGTCTTTGTCCGGGGCGGACGACTGCGCCGCCAGCGTATCGGGAAGACTGCGCAGGAGATTGTCGATCCGCTCGCCGCGATCCACCGAATCGTCGTAATGGAAATGCAGCTCCGGAACGTGCCGCAGCTTCATCGCCCGCGCCAGACCTGTGCGCAGTTCGCCCGCCAGCTCACGCAGTCCCTGGACCGCCTCGGCCGAACGTTCCGGCATCAGCGCCGTCACGAACACCTTGGCATGGGCCATGTCACGGGTGACTTCCACATCGGAAACGCTGACCGATGGCAGCCCGTGCTCGCGCACGATGGCATGCACCAAAGTGCCCAGATCGCGACGGATCTGTGCGGAAACACGGTCGGTACGGTGGAAAGTCTTGGGCACTTGTCAGCTCTTCTGGTTCGATACGGAGAAAATCGGCCGGCCCGCTGCGGTGCGGGCCGGCCGTTGTGACGATTACAGCGTACGCGCCACTTCGATACGCTCGAAGCACTCGATCTGGTCGCCAGCCTTGACGTCGTTGTAGGCCTTCACGCCGATACCGCACTCGGTACCGTTGCGGACTTCCTCGACGTTTTCCTTGAAGCGACGCAGCGATTCCAGCTCGCCCTCGAACACCACCACGCTGTCGCGCAGCACGCGGATCGGCTTGTTCCGCTTGACCACACCCTCGACCACCATACAGCCGGCAATGGCACCCAGCTTGGAGCTGCGGAAAACGTCGCGGACCTCGGCGATACCGATGATCTCTTCGCGGATCTCCACGCCCAGCAGGCCGGAGGCCACCTGCTTCACCTGGTCGATCACGTCATAGATGATCGAGAAGTAACGCAGGTCCACGCCGTGGGTTTCGATGATGCGACGCGCCGATGCATCGGCACGCACGTTGAAGCCGATCACGGTGGCCTTGGAGGCCGCCGCCGAGTTGGCGTCCGATTCGGTGATGCCGCCCACGCCGGAGTGGATCACGTTGATGCGGATCTCGTCGTTGGACAGGCCCACCAGCGACTGGCTCAGCGCCTGCACCGAGCCCTGGACGTCGGCCTTGATCAGCAGGTTCAGCACCTGCTGGCCTTCGCCCTTGCCCAGCTGCGCCATGATGTCTTCCATACGGCTGCCCGCGGTGGCCACCAGACGCGACTCGCGCCGCTTGGTTTCACGCGCCTGCGCGACTTCCTTGGCCAGACGCTCGTCTTCCACGACGACGAAATCGTCACCCGCTTCCGGCACGCCGGACAGACCCAGCACCTGCACCGGGATCGACGGGCCGGCGCCGTCCACCTGGCTGCCGGTCTCGTCGAACAGGGCACGTACACGGCCATACTGGATACCGCACACTAGGTAGTCGCCCTTCTTGAGTTGGCCCTGCTGCACCAGCACCGTCGCCACCGGGCCACGGCCCTTGTCCAGTGACGATTCGATCACCACGCCGCTGGCGCGGCCTTCGGCCACCGCCTTGAGTTCAAGCACTTCGGCCTGCAGCGAAATCGCATCCAGCAGGTCGTCGATGCCCAGACCGGTCTTGGCGGAGATCTCCACCATCTGCACATCGCCACCGAACTCTTCGGCAACGACCTGCTCGGCCAGCAATTCGTTCTTGACGCGCATCGGATCGGCAGTGGATTTGTCGATCTTGTTGATCGCCACCACGATCGGCGCATTGGCCGAACGGGCGTGCTGGATGGCTTCCTTGGTCTGCGGCATGACACCGTCATCGGCCGCCACCACCACCACCACCACGTCGGTCAGCTGCGCGCCACGGGCACGCATCGACGAGAACGCGGCATGGCCGGGGGTGTCGAGGAAGCTGATCACGCCCTTGGGCGTGGTCACATGGTAGGCACCGATGTGCTGGGTGATACCACCGGCTTCACCCGTGGCGATCTTGGTGCGACGGATGTAATCCAGCAGCGAGGTCTTGCCATGGTCGACGTGCCCCATGATGGTGACCACCGGCGGACGTGCCACCGCCTCACCCTGGTCGGCATCGGCGATTGCCAGCAGCGCGTCTTCAGCGTCATTGCTGTTGGCACGCACCACGGTGTGGCCCAGTTCTTCGGTCACCAGCGCCGCGGTGTCGTGATCGATGCTCTGGGTGATGGTCGCCATCACGCCCATCTTGAACAGCGCCTTGACCACCTCGCCGCCCTTCAGCGCCATCTTCTGCGCCAGATCGGCCACGGTGATGGTGTCGCCGATGGCGACTTCACGCACCACCGGAGCGACCGGCCGCTCGAAGGCGTGGCTGCCACTGCCGCTACGCGACTGGTCCTGGCCACGACGGCCGTGCGGTGCACGGGCACCCGGACGACCACGCGAATTGTTGCTGTTGCCCCGGCGCGCACGGTCGGCGGCAGACAGGTGCAGCTGGCCACCGAAGCGGTTGCCGCCCTCACCCTCGGAGCCACGCGACTTGTTGCCGGCCTTGGCCGCCGCTCCGCCGCGCTCCTCGCGCGCGGGTGCCGGCGTTGCCGCCGCAGCACGCTGCGTCGGGGTCTTGCGCTCGGGCTTCTCCAGCGTCTCGACGATCCGCTGCCTGACCGGCGGTGCCTTCTGGGCTTCTGCCGCCCGCGCTGCTTCCGCGGCGGCCTCTTCGGCTGCCTTGCGCTCGGCCTCTTCGGCAGCTTCCTTCTGCCGCACCATTTCCTCGTCACGCTGACGGTCCTTCTCGGCCAGCATGCGCTGCTCTTCAAGGTTGCGCTGCCGCGACTCCTCCAGCTTGCGCAGGATATCGGCGCGCTCCTCGTCCGGCGTCATCGCCGCCTTGCCACCGTCCGGCTTGACGTAGCTGCGCTTCTGCCGCACCTCGACATTGACCGTGGTCTTGTTGCGGCCGGCGTTGACCGTCACTTCCTGCACCTTGCGGCGGTTCAGGACGATTCGCTTCGGCGCCGCTTCGGCAACTTCTGCCGCTGGCTCGTCCTTGCCGTGGGAGCGGCGCAGGAAGCCAAGCAGTTTCACTTTTTCGGCGCTGGTCACGACCTGGTCGGGACCGCTGAACTTCATGCCGGCCTGTGCCAGCTGCTCCAGCAGTTTCTCAACCGGCGTATTGACCAGTTCGGCGAGCTTGCGGATGGTGGTTTGCTGCGACATTCGGATCCTATGATCTTGTTGGCGCCCCCTCGTCACGAACGAAGGCAGCGCAGAGTCTACGCCCTGAGCGGATCAGGGCACTGTTCATCGCTGGCTCATTCGCCACGCTCCAGGCGGGCGATCTCCTCGGCGCGGGCTGCCAGGACCAACGCCGCGGCGCGCTCCAGATCCATACCCTCGATGCCGAATTCCAGGATCTCGTCAGCAGCCAGGTCCGACAGATCCTCACTTGTACACACGCCATTGCCGGCCAGCGCATACGCGGTGGCTTCATCCATGCCTTCCAGGGCCAGCAGGTCTTCGGCCGGCACGCCGCTCTCCGCTCCCTCTTCCACCGCCAGCGCCTCATTGAGCAGCGCATCGCGCGCACGGGCGCGCAGTTCCTCGACGATGTCCTCGTCAAAGCCTTCCACCGCCAGCAACTCGCCCACCGGGACGTAGGCGATTTCCTCGACGGTGTTGAAGCCTTCGCTGACCAGGATGCCGGCGATTTCCTCGTCCACTTCCAGCTTGTCCATGAACAGCTGGCGGGCCACGGCCTGCTCGGCCTCGGACTTGGCGGTGACCTGGTCCTGGGTCATCACGTTCAGCTGCCAACCGGTCAGACGGCTGGCCAGGCGCACGTTCTGGCCGCCCTTGCCGATGGCCTGGGCCAGGCGGTCTTCAGCCACCGCCAGGTCCATCGAATGCTTTTCCTCATCGACGATGATCGACTGCACTTCCGCCGGCGCCATCGCGTTGATGACGAAGTTGGCCGGGCTTTCATTCCACAGCACGATATCCACGCGCTCACCGTTGAGCTCGTTGGACACCGCCTGCACGCGCGAACCGCGCATGCCGATGCAGGCGCCGATCGGATCGGTGCGGGTGTCGTGGGCCAGCACGGCGATCTTGGCGCGGTCGCCCGGATCACGCGCACAGGCCTTGATCTCGACCAGTCCCTGGCCGACTTCCGGCACTTCCAGCTTGAACAGCTCGATCATGAACTCCGGCGCAGCGCGGCTGATGAACAGCTGCGGGCCACGCGGCTCCGAGCGCACTTCGGCCAGATAGCCGCGCACGCGGTCGCCGGCGCGCAGCACATCGCGCGGAATACCCTTGTCCTTGGAAATGAACGCCTCGGCGTTGCCGCCCAGGTCGACATAGATGTTGCCGCGCTCGGCACGCTTGACCACACCGGTAACCAGCTCGCCCACGCGGTCCTTCCACGCATCGACCACCTGCTGGCGCTCGGCTTCGCGCACGCGCTGCACGATCACCTGCTTGGCGGCCTGCGCGGCAATGCGCCCGAAATCCGGGTTCTCGATCTGTTCTTCGATGTAGTCGCCGATCTCGACGTCATCAGCCTCGTCGACCGCGTCCATCATGCGGAGCTGGCGGTCCGGGGACTCCATCACCACGTCATCGGCCACCACTTCCCAGCGGCGGAAGGTTTCATAGGTGCCGTCCTTGTGGTCGATCGACACGCGCGTCAGCACGTCCTGGTCGACATAACGCTTCTTCGCAGCAGATGCGAGCGCCGCTTCGATCGCATCGAAAATCACTTCACGCGGCACGCCCTTTTCATTGGCGACTGCATCAACTACCAGCAAAAGTTCCTTGCTCATCGACTCACTCCGCGCGCGGCTTGTCCGCCGCCGTTTCGTTGTTGGATTTGTTTTTGGCCTTGCCACCCTGCTTGGGTGCCGGACCGGTCGGTTTGGTGGGAGCCAGGCCAAGCGCGGCCCAGTCCGGAATGATGCGTGCCTTGTCGATGTTGTCGAAGGCGGCGACAAACGGCTTGCCATCGACAACAAACGTCACCGTGCCTTCCTGCGCATCGACCGCGGCGATCTCGCCCTGCAGCCGGCGCCGCTTTTCCTGCGGCAGCTTCAGGCCGACCTTGGCCGACTCGCCGATGGCGCGCTCGAACTGCTCCAGCGTGAACAACGGGCGGTCCACACCCGGCGACGACACTTCCAGCGTGTAATTGCCACTGATCGGATCTTCGACGTCCAGCTGTGCCGAGACTTCGCGGCTCACCCGCTCGCAGTCATCGATATTGACCATGCGCGCAGGCTGCTCGGACAGCGGTACATCGATATACAGACGCAATGTCGCACCACCCGGGGCCGGCAGATATTCAGCACCAAGCAACTCGAGCCCCAACGCCTGCACGGTGGGGCTCAGCAGATTCGCGATTTCACTAGCCTTGTCGCTCACAGCCCGCCTTGATTCATAGAAGTTTAAGAGTGCGGCTTCACCCGGCCGGGTTTCCATATTGCGGAAACAACAAAGGGCCCGACTGGGCCCTTTGTCCGATATGAATCCGATGACTGGATTCCGGTTGCAGGAACGGAAGCAAGCGTTCCTGCGAGCCCAACTTTCGCCTCATCAACACGACTGTGCTGCTAAAGACCGAAGCTGGTAGCGGGGGCAGGATTTGAACCTGCGACCTTCGGGTTATGAGCCCGACGAGCTGCCAGACTGCTCCACCCCGCATCAGAAGCGGAATTATGAAGTAATCAAGAAAATAATGCAAGCCTTGATTTACTTCTCGCCGTCCCGTCTCCGGAAAGGCCCGGAATAATTCTCCCGGTCGAGCCGCACTTTGGCGACTCCTGCAAAACCGGCGAACCGGTGTTGCACTCAACTCAGGACGCACATATTACACACTTTGCGCCGTTTTGTATCCCGTTTCAGGACAAATGTGCAAAAGAATTGCGCATCCACTCCATGATCGGCCCCAGGCCTACCGGCAGCAGCAGCAGCACCAGCGAGTTCACGCCCAGCACGATCCCCAGGATACGGTCGTTGTGACGCGGCAGCGGCTCACCGACCGGCTCGTCGAAATACATCACCTTGACCACGCGCAGATAGTAGAAGCAACCGACCACTGCGCTGATGACGCCGAGGATCACCAGCCACAGCAGACCACCGTTGACCGCCGCGCCCAGCACCGACAGCTTGGCCCAGAAGCCGAGGAACGGCGGAATACCGGCCAGCGAGAACATCGCACACAACATCAGCCCCGCCATCCACGGGTTGCGCGCGTTCAGGCCCTTGAAGTCGTCGATGCTCTCGGCCTCGAAGCCGGCACGCGACAGCGCGATGATCACACCGAACGCGGCGGTGGACATCAGCGCATAGGTGATGGCGTAGAACATTGCCGCCGAATAGCCCTGTTCACCGCCACCGGCGATGCCCATCAGCAGAAAGCCGATATGCGACACGGTCGAATAGCCGAGCATGCGCTTCAGGTTGGTCTGCGCTATCGCCATCAGGTTACCGACGATCAGCGACAGCGCCGCCAGGCCGGCCAGCACGTACTGCAATTCGGTCGACAGCGGGCCGACCCCGGCTTCCAGCAGGCGGTAGGCCATGCCGAACGCGGCCAGCTTCGGTGCCGAACTGATGAACAGCGCGATCGGTGCCGGTGCGCCCTGGTAGACGTCAGGCAGCCACATGTGGAACGGTGCCGCGCCGAGCTTGAAGGCCACGCCGGCCACCATGAACAGCGCACCGGTGAGCAGCAACAAGCGCTCGTCGGACTGCGCAATGGAGGCATGGATCACGTCCAGATGCAGCGTGCCGGTGGCGCCATAGACCAGCGACATGCCGTACAGCAGCAGGCCCGAGGCCAGCGAACCCAGAACGATGTATTTCATGCCGGCTTCGGCGGCGAGCTTGTTGTCACGATTGCTGGCGACCAGCGCATAGGAGCACAGCGCCAGCAGCTCCAGGCCCAGGTACACCATCAGCAGCGTGCCGGCCGATACCAGGATCATCATGCCCGCGGTGGCGAACAGGATCAGCACGGCGATCTCGCCCTGGTAGAGGTTGCGTTCGCGCAGGTAGCTCCAGCCATAAAGCAGACTCAGGCCACTGACCAGCACGATGACCGTCTTCATGACGTCCGCAGCGGTGTCGCGGACGAACATGCCCTGGAACACTTCGCCCTGCCCGCCCACGCCGCCAACCAGCAGCATGAGGACGACGGCGAGAATGGCCACCGAAATGAAATGGGTCCAGACCTTGTTCCGGTTGCTGATGAACAGGTCCAGCATCAACAGGGCAAAGGCGCCGCCGATCACTGCCAGTTCGGGCAGCAGCGGCAGGAGGTCAGTGGTGGTCAACGGCAGAAGCGTCGGCGTGGTCATCATCAAATCCTGGAATCAATACTCTCGACGGGCCGCTTACAGCAGCTTGCTCGAAGCGATCTGCATCGCCAGCTTGGCGATGGACGGCTCCATCAGGTCGGTCAGCGGCATCGGGTAGAAGCCCAGCACCAGCGTACCGATCGCATACACACCCAGCACCAGCCATTCGCGGCCGTTGATGTCCTTCATCCCGGCAACATGGGAGTTGCCCACCTCACCGAAGAACACGCGCTTGTACAGCCACAGCGAGTACGCCGCGCTGATGATCAGCGTGCTTGCCGCCGCCAGTGCCGCCAGCGGGTGCCACTGGAAGCTGGCCAACACGATCATGAATTCGCCAACGAAACCGCTGGTGCCCGGCAGGCCGGAGTTGGCCATGAAGAACAGCAGCGCGAAGGCGGCAAACCACGGCATCACGTTCACCACGCCGCCGTAATCGGCGATGCGACGGGTGTGCAGCCGGTCATAGAGCACGCCGATGCAGGAGAACATCGCGCCGGACACGAAACCGTGCGAAATCATCTGCACCATCGCACCCTGCAGGCCCAGGCGGGCGGCATCGGCATTGCCGGCCTCACGCACCAGCCACAGGGCGATGAAGGTGCCCAGGGTGACAAAACCCATGTGCGCGACCGACGAATAGGCGATCAGCTTCTTCATGTCGTCCTGCACCATCGCCACCAGGCCGACGTAGATCACCGCCACCAGCGACAGCGCGACGACCAGCCAGGCCCACTCGCTGCTTGCGTCCGGCACGATCGGCAGGTTGAAGCGCAGGAAGCCGTAACCACCGATCTTCAGTGCGATGGCGGCCAGGATCACCGAACCGGCGGTCGGCGCCTCGACGTGCGCATCCGGCAGCCAGGTGTGCACCGGGAACATCGGCACCTTGACCGCGAAAGCGATCAGGAAGGCGAAGAAGATCCAGGTCTGTTCCTTGGCCGACAGCTGCAGCTGGTACAGGTCTGCCAGCTGGAAGCTGCCGCCCTTGATGTACAGGTAGACCAGCGCCACCAGCATCAGCACCGAGCCGAGGAAGGTGTACAGGAAGAACTTCATTGCCGCGTAGATGCGGCGCGGACCACCCCAGACACCGATGATCAGGAACATCGGGATCAGCATGGCCTCGAAGAACACGTAGAACAGCATCGCGTCGGTCGCGGCGAAAATACCGACGGTCACGCCTTCCAGGATCAGCAGTGCGGCGACGTACTGGTTCACGCGCTTGTCGATCACGCCCCAGGCACCGACCAGCACCAGCACCCCGACCAAGGTGGTCAGCAGGACCAACGCGATGGCGATACCGTCGACGGCAAGGTTGTAGCCGATGCCGAAGGCCGGAATCCACGGGTGCTGCTCGACGAACTGCATCACCTCCGTCGCACCCCGGTCATAACCGGTGTACAGGCCGAGGCTGAGCAGGAAGGTGAGCAGCGCCACCGCCAGCGACGCCCAACGGGCCGCCTGTGCATTGCGCACGGCAAGGATCAATGCACCGCCAAAGATCGGCAGCCAGATGAGAATACTAAGCAAGGGCCAGTTCGACACGTTTTCTATTCCGTACAAGTCAACGCCAGAAATGCATCAGGACACCCAGCAGGGCAATCACACCGATGATCATCGCGAAGGCGTAGTGGTAGAGGAAGCCGGATTGGGTACGGCGCAACAGGTTGGCAGCCAGCTCGATGACGCGGGCCGAACCGTTGACCATCACCCCGTCGACGATCGAGCTGTCCACGGTGCGTGCGGCCTTGCCGAGCTGCACGCTGCCGCCGGCAAAACCGTCAATCCAGAGCTTGTCGAAGCCGTACTTGTTTTCCAGCACCGAAACCACCGGTGCCAGCGACTTGCGTGCCTTGCCTGCCAGTTCCGGCTTCCAGATGTAGAACACCCATGCCAGTACCAGGCCTGCAACCGTCAGCCAGAACGCCGGCATCATCATGCCGTGCAAGGCGAACTTCACCGGGCCGTGCCAGAACTCGGCCGCCACCGCTGCGATGCTGTCACGCGCCGGATCATAGAAATCGACGATACCGGTGAAGAACGTCATCGCCTGCCCAGGAACCCCGTGGACGCTGGCGTTTCCTGCCCAGTCGGTACCGAACAGCATCGGGCCGGCGGTGAAGAAGCCGATGAAGATCGAAGGAATCGCCAGCAGCACCAGCGGCAGGGTCACCACCCACGGCGACTCGTGCGGCACATGTGCGCCATGGCCATGACCATGGTCGTCATGGCTGTTGTTGCGGAAGCGCTCCTCGCCGAAGAAGGTCAGGAACAGCAGGCGGAAGCTGTAGAAGCTGGTGACGATCACGCCACCGAGCACCGCCCAGTAACCGTAGGTCGCCACCCAGCTCGCATCGGCGGCATGGGCATTGAGCGCGGCCGCCTCGATGATGGTGTCCTTCGAATAGAAGCCGGAGAAGAACGGCGTACCCACCAGCGCCAGGGTACCGATCCACATGGTGATGTGGGTGATCGGCATGTATTTGCGCAGGCCACCCATCTTCAGCATGTTCTGCTCGTGATGCATGCCGATGATCACCGAGCCGGCGCCGAGGAACAGCAGCGCCTTGAAGAAGGCGTGGGTCATCAGGTGGAACACCGCGCCCGAGTAGGCCGATACACCCAGCGCCACGGTCATGTAGCCCAGCTGCGACAGCGTCGAGTAGGCGACCACGCGCTTGATGTCGCTCTGCACGATGCCGATCAGGCCGGTGAAGAACGCGGTGGTGGCACCGGTGAACAGCACGAAGTTCAAGGCTGTCTGCGACAGCTCGAACAGCGGCGACATACGGGTGACCATGAAGATACCGGCGGTGACCATGGTCGCGGCGTGGATCAGTGCCGAGATCGGGGTCGGGCCTTCCATCGAATCCGGCAGCCACACGTGCAGCGGCACCTGCGCCGACTTGCCCATCGCACCGATGAACAGGCAGATGCAGATCAGCGTCGCCACCGACCAGATCAGCGGCTCATCGAACACCTGGATCTGCTGGCCGAACAGGTTGATCGAGCCGGACCACACTTGGATCAGTGCGTTCGGGTCGCCCAGCATGCCGGCGTTGGCGAACACGGTGGCGTAGTCCAGCGAACCGAAGGCCCACAGCACGCCGGCGATGCCGAGCAGGAAACCGAAGTCGCCGACACGGTTGACCAGGAACGCCTTCATGTTGGCGAAGATGGCGGTCGGCTTCTTGAAGTAGAAACCGATCAGCAGGTACGACACCAGGCCCACCGCTTCCCAGCCGAAGAACAGCTGCAGGAAGTTGTTGCTCATCACCAGCGCGAGCATGGAGAAGGTGAACAGCGAGATGTAGCTGAAGAAACGTTGGTAACCGTCATCCTCGGCCATGTAGCCGATCGAATAGATGTGCACCAGCAGCGACACGAAGGTCACCACCACCATCATCATCGCGGTCAGCTTGTCGATCATGAAGCCGGCATGGGCCGCGTACTGACCGACCTCGAAGACGGTGTAGACGTTCTGGTTGAACGGCTGCGCACCGCCCCACAGCAGCTGCGAGAAGACGTATATCGACAGCGCGCAGCTGATGGCCACACCGAGGATCGTGACGTACTGGGCACCCTTGCGCCCCACCTGACGTCCGAAAAGACCGGCGATGATGCTGCCGAACAGCGGTGCGAGCACCACTGCAATCAACAGACTCTTGGAGAGAGTGATTTCCATCTTCGGATCAGCCCTTCAGCGAATCGACTTCGCCCACGTTGATGGTGCGGCGAGTACGGAACAGGGTCACCAGGATCGCAAGCCCGATTGCAGCTTCGGCTGCGGCCACGGTCAGGATGAAGAAAACGAACAGTTGGCCGGCGGTATCGCCGAGTTCGCGCGAAAAGGCGATGAAGTTGATGTTCACCGACAACAGCATCAACTCGATCGACATCAGCAGGACGATGATGTTCTTCCGGTTCAGGAAGATGCCGGCGACGCTGATGCAGAACATCACCGCGCCCAGCGCGAGCATATGGCCCAGGGAAATCATGGCTTGGCCTCCTCGCCACCGGCGTTCTTGGTATCGACCTGCATCACCGGCTTCTCGGCGGCCATCTTGACCATGCGCAGGCGATGCCCGGCGCGGACCATGGTCTGTTCGGTTGGATCCTGCTTCTTCAGGCCCTCGCGACGACGCAGGGTCAGGGTCACGGCAGCGATCACCGCAACGGTCAGGATCACCGCGGCGAATTCGAACGGCAGCAGGTATTCGGTAAACAGGCTGCGTGCCAGCCAGGTGATGTTGGAGCTTTCAGCAGCCATGGCCGCAGCGTTGTCCGCCGGGAACGGCACCGCCGAGCGCGCCTTGACACCGATCAGTATCAGCATCTGCACCAGCATGACCACCGCTACCAGCAGTCCGACCGGCAGGTAACGCACCCAGCCCTGGCGCAGGGTCGAGGTGTCGATGTCGAGCATCATCACCACGAACAGGAACAGCACCATCACCGCGCCGACGTAGACCAGCACCAGCGTGACACCCAGGAACTCGGCCCCGACCAGCAACCACACGCAGGCCACCGAGAAGAAGGTCAGGATCAGGCACAACACGGCATACACCGGGTTGCGCACGCTGATCACCGCGGCGGCGGAAATGCCGGCGATGATCGAGAACAGCCAGAAGAAAATATTGATCCAATCCATCTCAAGACCTCAGCGGAAAGCGGCGTCGGCCGCACGGCGCTCGGCGATTTCGGCTTCAAGCCGGTCGCCAATGGCCAGCAGCTGCGGCTTGGTGATGATGTTCTCGCCACGGTTCTCGAAGTGGTATTCGAGGATGTGGGTCTCGACGATCGAGTCCACCGGGCAGCTCTCCTCACAGAATCCGCAGAAAATGCACTTGAACAGATCGATCTCGTAACGCGTGGTACGGCGGGTGCCATCCTCGCGCTTGGCCGAATCGATGGTGATGGCCAGCGCCGGGCACACCGCCTCGCACAGCTTGCAGGCGATGCAACGCTCTTCACCATTGGGATAACGGCGCAGCGCGTGCAGGCCACGGAAGCGCGGCGACTGCGGGAACTTCTCCATCGGATACAGCACGGTGTACTTGGGCTTGAACGTGTACTTCAACGTCAGCCACAACCCCTGGATCAGCTCGATGAGCAGCAGGCTCTTGAAATAGTGGGTGATCTTATTCATGAATCAAACGCCCTTCTCGATCACGCCGTAGAACACCATCAGTGCCGTCACCGCGATCCAGAAAATGGTCAACGGGATGAAAACCCTCCAGCCCAGACGCATGATCTGGTCATAGCGGAAGCGCGGGAAGCTGGCACGGAACCAGATATACGAGCTTGCGAAGAACAGCATCTTCAGCAGCAGCCACGGCCAGCCGCCCATCCAGATCCAGTTGATCCACGGCGAGATATCCGCCGTGACCCAGCCCTGGATCGGGCTCAGCCAACCACCGAGGAAGAACAATGCGATCAGGAAGCTGATCAGGATCATGTTCGCGTATTCGGCCAGGAAGAACAGCGCGAATGCACCGCCGGAATACTCGACCATGTGGCCGGCAACGATTTCCGACTCGCCTTCCACCACGTCGAACGGCGCGCGGTTGGTTTCAGCCACGCCGGAAACCCAGTACACGACAAACAGCGGGAACAGCGGCAGCAGGAACCAGTCGAACAGGCCCGAATCACCCTTCTGCGCCAGCACGATGTCACTCAGGTTCAGGCTGCCGGCGGCGATCATCACGCCGATGAGCGCAAAGCCCATGGCGATCTCGTAGCTGACCACCTGCGCGGCCGAGCGCATCGCACCGAGGAAGGCGTACTTGGAGTTGGAGGCCCAGCCGGCGAGGATCACGCCGTACACACCGAGCGAGGTCATGGCCAGCAGGTACAGCAGACCGACGTTGGAGTTCGAAAGCACCAGCTGGTAGTCGAAAGGAACCACCGCCCAGGCCGCGAACGACGGTGCCAGCACCACCAGCGGCGCGAGGATGTACATCGCCCGGTGCGCGCTGGTCGGCGCGATGATTTCCTTGAACAGCAGCTTGGTGACGTCGGCAAACGCCTGCAGCAGGCCGCCCAGACCGACATACATGGGTCCGTGGCGGATATGCATCCAGCCGATCAGCTTGCGTTCCCACAACACGTAGAAGGCGACCGAGATGATCACCGGCATCGCGATGCACAGGATCTTCAGCACCGTCCACAACACGATGCCGATATCACCCAGGGCGACAAACCACTGGTACAGCGGATCGACCGCGTTCAACAGCAACTCGTTCATGCAGCCACCACTGTTACCCGAGCGGCACCCAGCGGCGCGGTTGCGCCATGGCCCGACTCAATCCAAACCGTACCGGCGGCGACGCGTGCGTCGACCACCACCGGCAGCGTCGCCTTGCCGGCATCGGTGCCGACCTTGGCCATCTGCCCCTCGACCAGCTGCAGACGCGCGGCGTCATCACCATTGAGCACGATGCGCGGTGCGTGGTTCAACGGGTGCGACTGCAGGGCCTGGGCACGACGCACAACGGCATCGGTGCGATAGATCGCCGGCGTCGAAGCCACTTCGAAACCCTCACCGCTGATCTGCGACTGCGCCGAAGCGGCCACCTTCACGACCACCGGCTGCAGGCTGGCGCGCAGGCCGGCCAGATCGGTGAATCCGAAACCGTCCAGCTGCATATCGCCACCCAGGGCGCGCAGCACACGCCAACCTTCGCGGGCTTCGCCCGGAAGCTTGCCGCCGGCACGAGCCTGCTGCTCGCGGCCATCGAGATTGGTCAGCGTCGCATCGATTTCCGGCAGCGCGCCGATCGGCAGGATCAGATCGGCCACATCACGGGTCGAGGCGCATGCGAACTGGCTGAAAGCGACAACCGTCGCGCCGGCCAGCGCCTTGCGCGCCGCGGCCGTATCGGCGAAGTCCAAGCCCGGCTCGATGCCGTACAACACATATGCCTTGCGCGCCTGCGCCAGCATCGCATTGACATCCTTGCCCGCCGGCAGCACGCCGGCCCGGGCAAGGCCCAGTGCGTTGGCGCCCTGCGGAATCCGGCACACGCGTGCACCGGTGGCTGCCGCAAAACGGCTCGCCGCCGCACGGATCGAGGCCGCCTGCGGATGGTTCTCGGCGATTGCGCCGATGATGATGACGGTGTTGCCACCGGCCTTCACCGCATCGATCAACTGGGTATTTTCCAGCGCCTCGGCAAAGCGCGACGGTGCAACGATCTGCTTGCCGGCCAGCTTGAAGGTGAAGTCGAAATCGACCGGATTGATCGCATGGATCTGCGCACCGTTGCTGGTCTGCGCCTTGCGCAGGCGGGCATGCAGCAGCGGCAGCTCATGGCGCACATTGCTGCCAAGCAACACGATGTGGTCGGCCTTTTCGATTTCGGCCAGCGGCATGCCGAATGCTTCGGCGACCGGAGCATCGGAGAAATCGCGGTTGTTGATGCGGTGGTCGATGTTGCCCGAGCCCAGCGCCGTCGCCAGGCGTGCCAGCAGCGCGCCCTCTTCGTTCGACGTCGACGGATGCACCAGCACGCCCAGGTCGTCGCCACGATTGGCCTCGAGGACTTCGCGGGCAGCCGCCAGCGCTTCAGCCCAGCTCACTTCCTTCCATTCGCCATTGATCTTCTGCAGCGGCTGGGTCGCACGATCAGCGGCATACAGGCCTTCATGGGAATAACGGTCGCGGTCGGACAGCCAGCACTCGTTGACCAGCTCGTTCTCACGCGGCACCACGCGCAGCACTTCACCGCGGCGCACGTGCAGGAACAGGTTTGAGCCCATCGCATCGTGGTAGCCCAGCGATTCGCGGGCCGTCAGCTCCCACGGACGCGCCTTGAACTGGAACACCTTGTTGGTCAATGCACCGACCGGGCACACGTCGATGACGTTGCCGGACAGCTCGGTGGTCAGCGGTTTGCCGTCATAGGTGCCGATCTGCAGTTCGTCACCGCGGTACAGGCCACCCAGCTCCTGGGTGCCGGCCACCTCGTCGGTGAAGCGCACACAACGGGTGCACTGGATGCAGCGGGTCATTTCGGTGGCGACCAGCGGCCCCATGTCCTCATCGGCCACCACGCGCTTGCGCTCGTTGAAGCGGCTGACCGAGCGGCCGTAGCCCAGCGACACGTCCTGCAGCTCACACTCGCCGCCCTGATCGCAGATCGGGCAGTCCAGCGGATGGTTGATCAGCAGGAACTCCATCACCGAACGCTGGTACTTCAGCGCCTTGTCGCTGCGGGTCTGCACCTTCATGCCATCCATCACCGGCGTGGCGCAGGCGGGCGACGGCTTGGGAGACTTCTCCACGTCGACCAGGCACATGCGGCAGTTGGCGGCGATCGAGAGCTTCTCGTGATAGCAGAAGCGCGGAATCGGGATGCCGGCCTTGTCAGCCGCATGGATGATCATCGACCCCTTGGGGGCGAACATCGTCTGTCCATCGATCTCGATGGTGACGTGCCCTTCCGGAGCCACGGGCGCCTCGTTGGAATTTACCGGTTGCGCGCTCATACGGCAGCAGCCTCCACCTTCTTGCCGTCAACCATCGAATGACCGTTGACGATGTAGTACTCGAATTCATCCCAGAACTGGCGCAGGAAACCCTGGACCGGCCATGCGGCCGCCTCGCCGAATGCGCAGATGGTGTGGCCTTCGATCTGCCCGGCCACCGTCTTGAGCTGGTGCAGGTCTTCCATCGTGGCCTGCCCGGCGACGATGCGCTCCAGCACGCGATGCATCCAGCCGGTGCCTTCACGGCACGGGGTGCACTGGCCGCAGGATTCCTTGTGGAAGAAGCGGCTGATGCGGCAGGTGAACTTGACGGCGCAGACGCTGTCGTCGATCACCACGATCGCCCCCGAACCCAGGCCGGAACCGAGTGCACGGATGGTGTCGTAGTCCATCGGCAGCCCGTCGAGCTCGGCGGCGGTCAGCACCGGCATCGAGACGCCACCGGGAATCGCGCCCTTCAGCTTGCGGCCTGGACGCAGGCCACCGGCCATTTCCAGCAGCTCGTTGAAGGTGGTGCCCAGCGGCACTTCGAAATTGCCGCCACGCTGCACGCAGCCGGAAACGGAGAAGCACTTCGGCCCGCCGCTGGCGGTCTTGCTCAGGCCCTTGAACCACTCCGGACCGTTGCGGATGATCGCCGGCACCGACCCGTAGGTTTCGGTGTTGTTGATCGTCGACGGCTTGCCGTACAGGCCGAAATTGGCGGGGAACGGCGGCTTGTAACGCGGCTGTCCCTTCTTGCCTTCCAGCGATTCCATCAGCGCGGTTTCCTCACCGCAGATGTAGGCACCAGCACCCAGCGCGTTGTGGATGTCGATGTCCACGCCGCTGCCAAGGATGTTCTTGCCCAGCCAGCCATGCTTGTAGGCATCGGCCAGCGCCTGTTCGATATGCTCGAACGGTTCGTGGTGAAACTCGCCACGCATGTAGTTGTAGCCCACGCTCGAACCGGTGGCATAGCACGCGATGGCCATCCCCTCGATCACCGCGTGCGGGTTGTAGCGCAGGATGTCGCGGTCCTTGCAGGTACCCGGCTCGGATTCGTCCGAGTTGCAGAGGATGTACTTCTGCATGTCGCCCTTGGGCATGAACGACCACTTCAGGCCGGTCGGGAAACCCGCACCACCACGGCCGCGCAGGCCGGACTGCTTGACCATTTCGATGACATCGGCCGGCGCGATCTTCTCTTCGAGGATCTTGCGCAACGCGGCATAGCCACCGGTCTTGAGGTAGTTCTCGTACGACCACGGAGTGTCGTAATGCAACGTGGTGTAGACCACGTTGTGCGGAAGCGGCGCCGGACCTACCGGTCCCGTGGATTTCTGATGTGCCATGTCTTACTCCAGCCCGTCCAGCAGCGCATCAACCTGCTCCAGCGTCAAACGTTCATGGTAGTGACCGTTGATGACCATCATCGGCGCGCCCGCGCAGCCGGCCAGGCACTCTTCCTCTTTCTTGAGGTAGACGCGGCCGTCCGGGGTCGATTCACCGTGCTTGATGCCCAGCTTCTTCTCGCAATGGCGGACGATATCGTCGGCACCGTTGAGCCAACAGCTGATGTTGGTACAGATGGCGACGTTGTTGCGGCCGACCGGCTTGATCTCGAACATCGAGTAGAAGCTGGCGACTTCATAGACCCACACGTAGGGCAGGTCCAGGTACTTGGCCACGCCCGCCATCAGTTCGTCACTGAGCCAGCCCTGATTCTGTTCCTGCGCCGCATGCAGGCCCTGCAGCACGGCCGAGCGCTTGCGTTCCGGCGGGAATTTCGCCACCCAGTGATCGATATGAGCGCGGGTCTTGTCGCTCAGCACCACCATCGGATCGACGTCGCGCGCCGCCTCGTAATTACCTGTCGCCTTCATTGGCCGACCTCAACGAAAACCAGATTCAGGAAAACCGGCGCTTGCGGCAGCACAGCCGCGCAGGCAACGGGCGTTGTGAAATCGGCCGACATCAGCGGTCAACCTCACCAAACACAAGATCGTAGGTACCGATCATCGCCACCACGTCGGAAAGCATGTGGCCACGCACGATCGAATCGAGCGACGACAGGTGGGCGAAGCCCGGCGCGCGCAGGTGCACGCGGAACGGCTTGTTGGCACCGTCGGAAACCAGGTAGCAGCCGAACTCGCCCTTCGGCGCTTCCACTGCCGCATAGGTTTCGCCGGCCGGCACGCAATAGCCTTCACTGAACAGCTTGAAGTGGTGGATCAGCGCTTCCATGTCGTCTTTCATTTCCGCACGCGAAGGCGGAGCGACCTTGAAGTTCTGCACGATCACCGGGCCCGGATTGGCCTTCAGCCACTGCACGCACTGCTTGACGATGCGATTGGATTCACGCATCTCGGCGACACGGACCAGGTAGCGGTCATAGCAGTCGCCATTGGTTCCCAGCGGGATATCGAAATCCACCGCGTCGTACTTGGCGTACGGCATCTTCTTGCGCAGGTCCCAGGCAATACCGGAGCCGCGCAGCATCACGCCGGTCATGCCCCATGCATGGGCATGCTCGGGAGTGACGATGCCGACATCGACGGTACGCTGCTTCCAGATGCGGTTCTCGGTCAGCAGGGTCTCGTATTCGTCGACACGCGAGGGAAACTCGTTGGTGAAGTTTTCCAGAAAGTCCAGCAGCGAGCCTTCGCGCGAAGCGTTCAGGCGCTTGAGGGCCTTGCCCTTGTGCCAGCGCGATTCCTTGTACTTGGGCATCGTGTCGGGCAGGTCGCGATACACGCCGCCCGGACGGTAATAGGCCGCATGCATGCGTGCGCCGGAAACCGCCTCATAGCAGTCCATCAGCTCTTCACGCTCGCGGAAGGTGTACAGCATCACCGCCATCGCACCCAGATCCAGCGCACCGGTGCCGATGTTCATCAGGTGGTTCAGGATGCGGGTGATTTCGTCGAACATGGTGCGGATGTACTGCGCACGCTCGGGCACCTCGATACCGACCAGGTTCTCGATGGCGCGCACATACGCATGCTCGTTGCACATCATCGAGCAGTAATCCAGACGATCCATGTAGCCGATCGACTGGTTGAACGGCTTGGACTCGGCAAGCTTTTCAGTACCACGATGGAGCAGGCCGACATGCGGATCGGCGCGCATCACGGTCTCGCCATCCATCTCGAGGATGAGGCGGAGCACGCCGTGCGCGGACGGATGCTGCGGACCGAAATTCATCGTGTAGTTGCGGATTTCCTGCTGTTCTTCAGCAGGATTGCTGGCGAAGGCCTGACTGGCCTGCGGCAGGGACTTGCTCACTTCAGCGCTCACTTGCTTGCCTCCGACTGCGCACGCTCGCCTTCGGCGGTCTGGTAGCGCGAATCCTCACGGATCACGCGTGCCACGCCGACGCGCGGTTCGACCGACGTCACCGGCTCGTAGATCACCCGCTTCTTCTCTTCGTCGTAACGCACTTCGACGTTGCCGATCAGCGGGAAGTCCTTGCGGAACGGATGGCCGACAAAACCGTAGTCGGTCAGGATGCGACGCAGGTCCGGATGGCCTTCAAAGACCACGCCGAACAGGTCGAACGCCTCACGCTCGAACCAGTTCACGCCCGGATAGACATCGGTCAGCGACGCCACCACCGGCAGCTCTTCACTGGGCGCGTAGCAACGGATGCGCAGCAGCTGGTTGTGCTGGTAGGAACGCAACTGGGCGACGACGGCGAAGCGTTGCTTCGGCATGGCGTCGGGACGGGCGCCCTCGCCGCTCTCGTGGCTGGGGAACTCGCCCCAGGCGAAGCGCCCGACGTTCTTGCCCTCCACGCCACGGCTGAAACCGTTCGAGGACACGTCCGAGGTGTCCCACTCGGCGCTGCCGTAGCCGAGGTAGTCGACCCCGCAAAGATCGACCAGCTGTTCGAAGCCGAACTCGTCACGCAACGCCAGTGCGGCGGCTTTCCAGTCGGCGGCAGCCAGCTCCAGGGTAACTTCGCCGCGCGGTTCGATCACGAAGACCTGCGCACCGGCGAAACGCGCGCGAAGTCGATCGATCAATGAATGTGCTTGCTGGGCCATGGGGGCTGGCGTGCTCTTGAAATGAAAGGAATTCAGCGGGAGATGGTCTGGGTGCGCCAGATCTTCTTCTGCAACTGCAAAATGCCGTAGACCAGGGCTTCGGCGGTCGGCGGGCAGCCCGGAACGTAAACGTCCACCGGCACCACGCGATCACAACCGCGCACCACGGAATAGGAATAGTGGTAATAGCCGCCGCCGTTGGCGCAGCTGCCCATGGAGATGACCCACTTCGGGTCGGGCATCTGGTCGTAGACCTTGCGCAGCGCCGGGGCCATCTTGTTGACCAGCGTGCCGGCCACGATCATCACGTCGGACTGGCGCGGCGACGGGCGGAACACGATGCCGTAGCGGTCCAGATCCAGGCGCGCCGCACCGGCGTGCATCATCTCCACCGCACAGCAGGCCAGACCGAAGGTCATCGGCCACATGGAACCGGTACGCGCCCAGTTCAGCAGCGCATCGACGCTGGTGGTCACATAGCCCTTGTCGAGCAGCGGGTTGTCGCCTTCAGGCCGCAGGATGTCATCCACCCGCCCTTCCGGGATCGGGTTGTTCATCAGGCCATCGAGAGTTTGGATCACTCCCATTCCAGCGCCCCCTTCTTCCACACGTAGATAAAGCCGAGAAACAGCATGCCGACGAACAGGCCCATGGTGACCAGCGAACGGGCACCCAGCTCCATGAAGACCTGGGTCCAAGGCACGATGAAGATGATTTCCAGATCAAACACGATGAACTGGATGGCGATGAGGTAGTAGCGCACGTCGAACTTCATGCGCGCGTTCTCGAACGCCTCGAAGCCGCATTCGTACGGCGAAAGCTTCTGGTTGTCCGGGCTACGGGGAGCGAGGAACCGGCCGATCAGCATCAGCGATACACCAATGCCGGTGGCGACGATCAGAAACAGCAGAGACGGCAAATATTCGGCCAGCACAGCGATTCTCTCTTGCCTCAGCCGGGGCGAGCCTGCAGGCTGCCCGGCGTGGGTGATTGTCGGGAATATCAGGGCGGAATGCTGCCGCATCCCGCGAACCCGCCAGTACTAATGGTGCCCAAGAGGGGACTCGAACCCCTACGACTCTCGTCGCTACCACCTCAAGGTAGTGCGTCTACCAATTCCGCCACCTGGGCCTACGTCAGCGCAGCTGCTCTGCAGTGCGCCGCGTATTGTAACCGCCTTCAGTCTTTCTGTGCGCCTTCAGCCGGCTTTTCTTCAGCCTGCGCGGGAATATTTTCCGCCGGGGCGGCCGCCTGCGGCACCTCACCCACAGCGGGTACCGGCTGCAGGTCGCCCACCGGGGCCACCGGCGCCGCTGCCGGCGCTTCGACCTGGGACATCACGCCTAGACCCTCACCGGCCGGGCGCGAACCGTGGCTGGCATACCAGGCCATGAACAGGCTGATGCCGAAGAACACCACCGCCAGCCACTTGGTGGACTTGGACAGGAAGTTGGAGGCGCCACGCGACCCGAACACCGTACCCGACGCCCCTGCACCGAAGCCGGAGCCGGCGGCGGCACCCGAGCCACGCTGCATCAGGATCAGCGCAATCATCGCGATCGCCACCAGCACATAGACCACATTGAGGATCAACATCAGCATTTGAAATCCGTCCCGGACAATTACCCGTTAGCGACCGGCTGCCGCCCTCGCGATGGCCAGAAAATCAGCCGCCACCAGCGAAGCGCCGCCTACCAGCCCGCCATCAACGTCAGGCTGCGAAAACAGCTCTGCGGCATTGCCGGGCTTGACACTGCCGCCATAGAGCAGCGGCAGCGAATCGGCAATTCTAGCATCGCCCTGGGCGACTACGCCACGAATGAACGCATGCACGGCCTGCGCCTGTGCCGGCGTGGCGGTCTTGCCGGTACCGATGGCCCATACAGGCTCGTAGGCCACCACGGCCCGGCCGAAGGCCTCCACGCCCGCCAGTTCCAGCACCGGCGCCAGCTGCGCGGCGATCACCTGCTCGGTCTGCCCCGCCTCGTGCTGTTCCAGCGTTTCACCCACGCACAGCACCGGCACCAGCCCGGCCTCGATGGCAGCAACGAACTTCCGCGCCACCAGCTCATTGCTTTCGTGATGGTACTGGCGTCGCTCCGAATGCCCGACCAGCACATACTCCGCGCCCACATCCACCAGCATCGAAGCCGACACCTCGCCGGTGTAGGCCCCCTCGCCATGGCAGCTGAGGTCCTGCGCGCCGAAGGCCACGCCAGCGCCACTGAAATCCTCCGACAAGGCGGCCAGATACGGCGACGGCGGCAGCACCAGCAGCTTCACCCCGGTCTGCGGCATCCCGGCGACCAGCTGCCCGAGCAGTTCAGCGGCGAATTGACGGCTGCCATGCAGCTTCCAGTTACCGGCAACGATCTTCTGGCGCATTGCGGAGTGACTCCCAGCTAAAAAGGTGGGCGAAGGATAGCCGAAATGCAGACACCGGCAGGACAGCCCACAGACAATCCGGGACAACATGCACGGACGCCGCCAATCCCGAAGGTCTGGCGGCGTCCTGAATGGGCAAGGCCGATGGCCCAGCCAGCCGAGGCTTACTTCAGCTTGATCTCGCGCAGACGCTCTTCCAGGAAACCATGGGCGGTAATCGCCTCCGGATACCAGCTCGGGTTCTCCGCGGTGATGCACGAGGGCAGCACGTCGATCAGGAAATCCGGGTTCGGGTGCAGGAAGAACGGCACCGAGTAGCGCGGCTGGCGGGCCAGCTCACCCGGAGGATTGACCACCCGGTGGATGGTGGACGGATACACGTGGTTGGTCAGGCGCTGCAGCATGTCGCCGATATTGACGACGATGGTGTCGGCATCGGAGGTGAACGGCACCCACTCACCCTCGTGCGACTGCACCTCCAGACCAGCGGCACTGGCGCCTACCAGCAGGGTGATGAAGTTGATGTCGCCATGGGCACCGGCGCGGACATTGGGGATGTCGTCGGTGGTGATCGGCGGGTAATGGATCGGGCGCAGGATCGAGTTGCCGTTGTTGGTCTTGTCGGCGAAATAGTCCTGCGGCAGGCCGATATGCAGCGCCAGCGCCGACAGCACGCGCGAGCCGAGCGCATCGAGCTTCTGGTACAGACCATAGCCATGCTCGCGGAAACCCGGCACCTCCTCCGGCCACAGGTTCGGCGGCATCACCTCGCGATACGGCGAATCGTCCGGAATCTCACGACCGACATGCCAGAACTCCTTCAGGTCGAAGTGCTTGGAGCCCTTGGCGGTCTCCACACCGAACGGGGTATAGCCGCGCGCACCACCCCCACCAGCGACGTGATAACGCTTTTTCACCTCTTCCGGCAGCGCGAAAAACGCCTTGAACGCGGCGTAGGCGGCATCGATATCGGCCTGGGCGATGCCGTGGTTGCGGATACCGGCAAAGCCCCACTGCCGGTAAGCGGCCCCCAGCTCGGCGACGAAGGCGTCGCGGTCGGTCTCGAAACGGGTGATATCGAGGGTTGGAATCTGGCTCACAACACAATTCTCTAGAAGGATTCTGGACAGGGGTCCGGCCGCGCCGGACGTGCCTGCATTGTCGCAGATCAGCCCCTGCATGCCGTCAGGTGCCGCCAATCCAGCCGTCCGGATGGCTGCCCGGCAAAAAAATACCGGACAGAAGGTCACCCCTCTGCCCGGCCCTTCATCCCAGCCAGCACCGCTACGCCAGGCGGCGTGGATACCGCTTTACGCGGCGGCGGCTTCGACCGCTTCGGCCAGACGCCCAAGCGTGGCCTGCACCAGCGCGGCATCCCCGGCCTCCACCGTCACCCGGACTACCGGCTCGGTACCGGAGGGACGCAGGAAGGCGCGACCACGTCCGGCCACCGCTTCCTGCGCGCCAGCCAGCGCCGCGACCACCGCCGCGGACTGGACCACATCCCTGGCCGACACTCCTGCGCCGATACGGACATTGACCGTCTGTTGCGGTACCCGGCTAAAGCCTTCCAGCGCCTGCTGCAGGGTGATGTCCCGGCGCTTGAGCACCTCCAGTACCTGCAATGCACTGATGATGCCGTCGCCGGTCGTCGCCCGGTCCAGGCACAGCAGGTGGCCGGATGCCTCACCGCCCAGCACCCCGCCGTGTTCCAGCAGGGCCTTGTGCACGTAGCGGTCGCCGACATTGGCGCGCACGAAGCCGATACCGGCCTGCGACAGCGCCTGCTCGAAACCGAAGTTGGTCATCAACGTGCCCACGACCGGCCCGTGCAGCCGCCCGCTTTCTTTCCAGTCCATCGCCAGCAGGTACAGCAGGTCGTCACCGTCATGGATGCCGCCATCGCTGTCGACGAACAGCAGCCGGTCACCATCACCATCGAAGGCGATACCCAGATGAGCGCCGGTATCGCGCACGCGCGCAACCAGTGCCTCGGGGTGGACCGAGCCGACGCCCGCATTGATGTTCACGCCATTGGGTTCGGCACCGATGGCATCGACACTGGCACCCAGCTCACGCAGCACCAGCGGCGCCACCTGGTAGGTCGCACCATTGGCGCAATCCACCGCGATGCGCATGCCCTCCAGACCGAAGTCGCGCGGCACGGAATTCTTGCAGGCCTCCACATAGCGGCCGATGGCATCGCGCGTGCGCACGGTCTTGCCCAGCCGCTCCGAAGAGACGGTCTGGAAAGGAAGCTCGAGCGCGGCCTCGATCGACAGCTCAGTCGCATCGTCAAGCTTCTCGCCCTGCGCGGAAAAGAACTTGATGCCGTTGTCGTGGTGTGGATTGTGCGAGGCGGAGATGACGATGCCGCCATCGGCACGCAACGAGCGGGTCAGGTGTGCCACCGCCGGTGTCGGCATCGGCCCCATCAACTGCACATGCACACCGGCCGCGACCAGCCCGGCCTCCAGCGCCGCCTCGAACATGTAGTTCGAGATGCGGGTGTCCTTGCCGATCACCACCAGCGGCTTGCGATCGCTGCCACGGGCACGAACCTCCTGTACCAGTGCCTGGCCATAGGCGTTGCCAAGACGCAGCACGAAATCGGCGGAAATCGCCCCTTCACCAACCCGACCACGGATGCCGTCGGTCCCGAAGTATTTGCGTGCGGACATTCAGGCGGCCACAGAGTCTTTTTCGGGCTGCTCCTGCAGCAGCATCATCGCCATCAATGCGGCCAGGCGATCACGCATTTCACGGCGATCACAGATCTGGTCGATGGCACCATGTTCCAGCAGGAATTCCGAGCGCTGGAAGCCTTCGGGCAGCTTCTCGCGCACGGTCTGCTCGATCACGCGTGGGCCGGCGAAGCCGATCAGCGCCTGCGGCTCGGCGATGTTGATATCCCCCAGCATCGCGAACGAAGCCGACACACCACCGGTAGTCGGGTGGGTCAGCACCGAGATGTACGGCAGGCCGGCGGCGCGCAGCTTGCCCAGCGCCGCAGAGGTCTTGGCCATCTGCATCAGCGAGAACAGGCCCTCCTGCATGCGCGCGCCACCGCTGGCGGAGAAGCACACATACGGGCAACCGAGCTCCAGCGCGGTTTCGGCCGCCAGCGAGAAGCGCTCGCCCACTACCGAGCCCATCGAGCCGCCCATGTAGGCGAAGTCGAACGAGGACGCCACCAGCGGCCGCCCCTTCAGCAAGCCGCGCATGGCGATCAGCGCGTCGTACTCGCCGGTGCTCTTCTGGCTGGCCTTGATGCGGTCGACGTATTTCTTCTGGTCCTTGAACTTGAGCACGTCGGTCGGCCCGAGGCGGGCGGCGATCTCGGCGGTACTGCCGGCGTCGAACAACGCAGCCAGGCGTGCGCGTGCGCGGATCGCCATGTGGTGCCCGCACTTGGGACAGACCTCAAGGTTCTCCTCCAGCTCCGGGCGGTACAGGGCCACGCCGCAACTGCTGCACTTTTCCCACAAGCCCTCGGGGACGCTGCGCTTCTTGGAGGGGGTGTTGTCGGTACGGATGCCGGACGGCATCAACTTGCTGAGCCAACTCATGCTGGATGACACTTCCGTTCAGGGCGACCCTGCGGCCGCGACAGACCGACAGTCTAGCGCGCGGTCGCAAACCGACGGTAGCGTACAGAAGCCGCCGTCTGATCAGGCATCCAGCGTCTGCCGCAGCGGGACCAGGAACTCCGCCGCACGGCGTGCGGCCTCTTCGGCCGATCCTGCGCCCGCCATCGTCGCCACCAGCGCGCTGCCGACCACGACGCCATCGGCATCGACCGCCATCGCTGCCGCACTGGCCGCATCCTTGATGCCGAAGCCGGCCACCACCGGTGTTTTGGTCCGGCTGCGCAGCAGGCGCAGGCGCTCGCCGGCAGCGGTGCTGTCCAACCGCTCCGACGCACCGGTCACGCCGGCAAAGCTGACGTAATACAGATAGCCCTGCGCAGCCGCGCACAAGGTATCCATGCGCCCGGGGCTGCTGGTCGGCGAGGCCAGCAGCACCAGCGCCAGCCCTACGGCGTCGAACGCGGCGCGGATCTCATCGGCCTCTTCCGGCGGCAGGTCCACCAGCAGCACGCCATCCACACCGGCCGCGACCATCTCTTCGGCATAGCGGCTGGCGCCACGGATCTCGACCGGATTCAGGTAGCCCATCAACACCACCGGCGTCACCGCATCGGTCTGCCGGAACTGCGCCACCGTATCCATTACGTACTGGCGGCCGGCACCACGGGCCAGCGCCAGCTCGGAGCTGCGCTGGATGGTCGGACCATCGGCCATCGGGTCGGAGAACGGCACGCCCAGCTCGATCACGTCGGCACCCGCCTGGACCAGCGCGTGCATCACCGGCACGGTCGCCTCCAGCGACGGATCACCGGCGGTGATGAACGGGATCAGCGCCTTGCGGCCGGAAGCGCGCAGGCGCGCGAAGCATTCGTCGATTCGGGTCACAGCCATCTCAGGCACATCCTTCAATCAGTTCAACCGCGTCAGGCTGGCCCCAGTAGATGGAGGTGACCAGACCATTGAGTGTTTCCAGGCGCAAGGCCAGCTGGGTGGCCTTGTCGGTCCAGGTCAGGTAATCGCCGTCGGGCGACACATAGGCGTGCGGGCTGACCACCACGCCGGCAGGCAGGCGCTGCTTCGCCTCGGCTACGCCCATGCCCACCCACAGGCCAAACGGAATTGGCGGCGCGGCAGCCGGCGGCGCATCGACGCGCACGCTCAGGTCACCTTCGCCATGCACGTCGAAGCGTGCGATGCGCTCGCCGATCACCATCATCGACATGCCTTCCGGCAAGGTGCCACGGTCGTAATACTCGCAGTCGCCTTCCATCGCCTCGCGCATACCTGCCGATACGAAGGCGTCATCACCCGGCCCCTTGCCGAACAACGCACCGATGCGCAGTTCGCCAACGGCGGCCAGTTGCGCGGCGGCAGCCGGCGAGGCCGGTTCCGCTACCGGTGCAGCTTCCGGCGATGTGGGCGGCGCGCTTGCCGGCAGTGGACGCACTTCCGGCTCCGGCGGCTTGCAGGCCAGCAGCGCCATGCCCAGGCAGGCCAGCGCGCCGCTGCGGATCAACTGCCGGCTCACAGCGACAAGCCTTCGCGCGCGGCGATGGTGTGCACGTCCTTGTCGCCACGACCGGACAGGTTGCACAACACCAGCGCGTCCTTCGGCAGCTCACGCGCCAGCTTGATCGCCTGCGCCACCGCATGGCTGGATTCCAGCGCCGGCAGGATGCCTTCGGTACGGGTCAGGCGATGGAACGCGGCCAGGGCTTCCTCGTCGGTTATACCGACGTACTGCGCGCGACCGGTGTCGGACAGGAACGCGTGCTCCGGACCCACGCCCGGGTAATCCAGTCCGGCGGAGATCGAATGGGTTTCGGTGACCTGGCCGTCGTCATCGCACAGTACATAGGTGCGGTTGCCGTGCAGCACACCCGGCCGACCGGCCGAGATCGATGCGGCATGGCGGCCGGTATGGATGCCGTCGCCGGCGGCCTCGGCACCGTAGATCTTCACCTCACGGTCGTTGAGGAAGGCATGGAACAGGCCGATGGCATTGGAGCCGCCGCCGACGCAGGCGGTGATCGCATCGGGCAGACGGCCGTAGTCCTCCAGCATCTGCGCCCGCGCCTCGCGGCCGACAATCGCGTTGAAGTCGCGCACCATGCGCGGGTACGGCTCAGGCCCGGCCACGGTGCCGATGATGTAGAAGGTGTCGCGCACGTTGGTCACCCAGTCGCGCATGGCCTCATTGAGCGCGTCCTTGAGCGTGGCCGAGCCGCTGTTGACCGGCACCACCGTCGCGCCCAGCAGTTTCATCCGGTAGACGTTGATCTTCTGCCGCTCGATATCGGTGGCGCCCATGTAGACCACGCACTCCAGGCCCAGTCGCGCGGCCACCGTGGCCGAGGCCACGCCGTGCTGGCCGGCGCCGGTCTCGGCGATGATGCGGGTCTTGCCCATGCGCGCGGCCAGCAGCGCCTGGCCGATGGTGTTGTTGATCTTGTGCGCGCCGGTGTGGTTCAGGTCCTCGCGCTTGAGCAGGATCTGCGCCCCGCCGACGTCGCGGCTCAGGCGCTCGGCGTGATAGATCGGGCTGGGACGGCCGACGTAGTGCTTCAGGTCCTTGTCGTAGGCGGCGATGAAGGCCGGATCGACCCGCGCCTGGTCGTAGGCGGCGGTCAATTCCTGCAACGGCCCGACCAGCGTCTCGGCGACGAAACTGCCGCCATAACGGCCGAAGTGGCCGCGGGCGTCCGGGAAGGCGTGGAAATCGTCGATCGGCGAGGCGGTCATGGCAATCACGGCAGCAATAAACAGGACTGCAATCTAGCGCAGCCAAGCTGACATGAATATCGATAATTCCTCGGCCATGTGTTAGAAAAACTCACATGAAAAAGCGACAGGACAGCTGTTTTCCACAGCGAAGCCGCCCGAAGGATGGCGCAGGGCCGATTTTCGCTCCTGCAAAACCGGTATTCCCGCCATCCATGGCGGTCAGATGTGCGCCATGAGCGACCATGCCCTGCCCTCGCTCAACGCCCTGCGCGCTTTCGAGGCCGCCGCGCGCCTGCGCAGCGTCAGTCTGGCCGCCACCGAGCTGCACGTCACCCACGGTGCGGTCAGCCGCCAGCTGCGACTGCTTGAGGAGGAGCTGGGATTGGCGCTGTTCGAACGCGATGGCCGCGGCATCCGCCCCAGCGCCGCCGGCCATCGCCTGCTGGAGGCCAGCTCGGCGGCATTCGCGCAGATCGGTAACTGCGTGGCGGCGCTGCGCCGGCCGCAGCGCGACGAGGCCTTCGTGCTCGGCTGCCCGGGCAGCATCCTCGCCCGCTGGATGATCCCGCGCCTGCACAACCTGCAGCGCGACCTGCCGCAGTTGACACTGCACCTGGCGGCGCAGGAAGGCGACTTCGCTCCGCGCCTGGACGGCCTGGATGCCGCGCTGATGCTGGGACAGGCGCCGTGGCCGGAAGACTGGCAGGTGCACATACTGGCAACCGAGCGGATCGGCCCGGTGTTCAGCCCGACCATGCCCGGTGCGGACGAGCTGGCGCGGCTGCCGCTCCATGCCCTCCATGACCACGCCCTGCTGCACACCCGTTCACGCCCGCAGGCCTGGCCGACGTGGGCCGCGCTCAAAGGTATCGACCACCAGCACCTGCGCTACGGCACCGGTTTCGAGCATCTGTATTACCTGCTGGAAGCGGCTGTCGCCGGACTGGGAGTGGCCATCGCACCACAGCCACTGGTCGCCGGGGAACTTGCCAGCGGCCGCCTGATCGCGCCCTGGGGCTTTGTCGATACCGAAGGCTGCTGGGCGCTGTGCACGGCGGGAGGGCGCGAAGATCCGCGGACAGCCATGCTCGCCAACTGGCTGGAAAAACAGCTGGCCCGATAGGAGCGGCGCAAGCCACCAAGCGCGGTAAAGCGTGGGGAGCGCCAAACTTCACGCTCCTGCCCTCCCCTTTGCCGCGCAACAGGAAGGCGGCGAAGCCTCACTTCATTGATGCGCGCAGCGGCTGCAAAGACCGCAGTCCCCACTACCGGCAGGCTCCTGTTCCGCGGCTTACGCCGCGCCTGCCGGCCGGGTCGGCAACGCCAGCCGTTGCTGCACATCCTCGCGCAGGCGTGCAAGCTCCACCTCGGCCTGCTGCCGTTGCTGCATGCCTTCGCGATGGATGCTGCGCACCTCCTCCACCGTGGCGATCAGCTGCTCATGCACATGCCGCAGGGTCGCCACGTCGATCACCGCCCGCTGGTTGGCCTTGGCCGTTTCCACCGAGGTCTGCCGCATCAGGTCGGCATTGCGCCGCATCAGCTCGTTGGTGGCGTCGTCGATGGCGTTGGACAGGTCCACCGCGTTCTTCTGCTCGCCCAGCGACAGCTGGATGGCGAACTGGCGCTTCCACGAGGGAATGGTGATGTCGCGCACCGCATTGAATTTTTCAATCAGCTGGATGGCGTTGGCCTGGATCAGCCGGATCATCGGCAGCGACTGGTCGGCGGCATGCTGCATCACCGTCAGGTCGCCCACCCGTTTGTCGAGCAGGCGGATGGCGTTGTCGACTTCGCCGCGACGGATGCGCGACTGCGGGTCTTCGTGGCCGGCCAAGGCATGCAGCTCGGCGTTGAGTCCGGCCAGCCGCTGTTTGCCGGCGGCAATGTGCAGGCCCAAGCTCTGCCGCTCGTCACGGACAATGGCGTGCATGCGGTCGAACTCGCCGACCCGCTGGCCCATCTGTGACTGCTGCTCACCCACGTCGCGCATCAGCTGCTCGATCTGCTGGTTGGTATCGCTGAACTTCTGTACCAGCTCACCCTTGGACGCGCGCATGCGGTCGATCAGACCGCCGATCACCGGCACCTTGGAGCGCTCATGCAGGCTGTCCAGCTTCAGCGAGCGGGCAATACGCACCACCTCGCCCAGCTTGTCGCCGGATGCATCCAGGTCGCGGTTGCGCACGTGCTCAAGCAGCTGGCTGGAAAACACCGCGCTCTTGCCCGCCGCCTCGCGGCCGAACACGTGCAGGTTCCCCGGGCTGATGTCATCCAGCGTGCGCACGATCTGCGCGATCTGCGGGCGATCGGTCTCGGTCAGGCCCAGTGCCACCAGCGTGGTGGCGTCCACGTCCGCGGAGGGACCGGCCGGCAGTGGCAGGGTGTCCTGGGTCATCAGCTGTTCTCCTTGAGCAAGACGCGCGACACATCGCGCGAGCAGTCAGTTGCGGGGCGGTTATTCAACGCAGTCTAGCCTGCATGGCCATGATTTCATCGACAATGCGCGCCTGGGCTTCGGCCGCCTTGGCCAGTGCCGCGGGCATGCCTGCGGCGCGTTGCACGAGGGTCTGTTGTCGCCACAGCGGCAGCAGCACGTCGCGGATGCGCTGGTAGCGTTCGATCAACTCCACGCCCTGGGCATGCAGCAGGCGCAGCTGCCCGGCTTCGGTCTGCCGCAGCCGCGCCAGCCCACGCAGGTGCTGCAGGCGCCGTTGCAGCGCGGCCTGCGATACGGGTTCCATGGGTGCAGGCAGCGCCTCGCCGGCCGCAGCCCAGGCATCGATTGCCGCCACCGCCGCTTCCACCCGCACCAGTTGCTGCTGGTGCCGGTCGAGCTCCTGCTGCAATGCCTGCAAGCCGTCATCGGCGCGCAGCAGGCAGACATCCAGCTGTCCGGCCAGTTGTTCGGCCTGCACCTGCGCTTCGACATCACGGCCCAGCAGCCGCCCCCACAAACCCACCGAGCGCCGGATCCGGCGGCCATCATGGGCCTGCATGGCCTGACGGACGTTGTCCATTTCCGCCACCAGCGCAGCGGCCGCCCCCGTCTTGGCAGGCGCGCCGATCAAGCGCTCCACCGCAGCCAGCAGCTCACCGCCATAGCCGGCCACCGCCAGCGGATCAGTGGTCTGCAAGGCCGGATGCGGCGGCGTGGGCAGCAGTGGATCAGGCATCGCCCGGCGTGTCCTTGCCGTGGCTGCCCTGCTGGCCGGGCACCACGACGCTGCCGCCGTAGAAGTGGCGCATCAACGCTTCATCCAGCGCTTTTTCTTCGGGTGTCCGCGCCCGTCGCACACGCGGTGCGGACTTGGTCGTGCCGCCCTCCTTCGACAACCATTCCTGCAGCTGCGCCGCCAATGCGGACAACGCATCACCGACCTGCCCTTGCCGTTGCTGGGCGGCGACCAGTGCCTGCAGCAACGGGACCAGATCCTGCATCGGCGTTGTGGGCGGAGGTACGGCCGCCTGCATCACCGCCGCGGGGCGCTCGGCCACCGCCTGCAGCAAGGCGAGGATCTGCTCCCATGGTGCTTCCACTGCTGGCGTGGTTGCCGCCACCTGCTCCGGCTCATTGTTGCGCAACCCCTGCAGGCCGCTGGCGATATCGGCCAACTGCGCCACGACGCGTGCGCCGGTATCGGCATCGTCGCCGCCCATCGCCTTGTCACGCATGAAGTCGCGCTTGATCTGCTCCCAGCGCGCCAGCTGCTGCGCATCGAGCACACCCCGCAGCTCGCCCAGTTTGAGCAGGTTTTCTTCCGAGCCACTGGTCAGCAGCTGCGACTCGCCCAGGTAGTGATCGGCGATCAGCTGCTGCAACTCGGCGGCATTCATCACCGGCGAGATCTTCTCCGACAGCTTGTTCATGTTGCGGTAGCTGCCCTGCAGGCGGAACGGTGGCTCGACGCGGTATTTGTCGGCCTGGGCGGCACTGGCGATGTACTGCTGGTTGACCCGGTAGACCACCTCGCGCACCTGCATCAGCCGCTGCAGGGTGGCGACGATCTCGTTGATCTCCGCGCCGCTGTAGGCATGGCTGAGCGCATTGGTGGACACCTCCTTGCCATTGGCCTTGTCGACCAGCAGGTAGAGATCGTCCAGGTCGCGGGTGGCCATTGGCGCCAGCACCTGGCTGGAGGTCAGGCTGTTCTCGATATAGCTGAGCTTGAACGCGTCTTCCATGCCGCCCAGCACATCGCCGAGGTTGTAGATGTCGGCGCGGTTGGCCAGCATGTCCGGCACCTTGAACACCTCGCCGGACTCGGTATACGGATTGCCGGCCATCACCACGCAGAACTTCTTGCCGCGCAGGTCATAGGTCTTGGTGCCGCCCTTCCACACGCCTTCGATACGGCGGGTGCCATCGCACAGGGAAATGAACTTCTGCAGGAATTCCGGATGGGTGTGCTGGATGTCGTCGACATACAGCATGGTGTTGTTGCCCATCTCCAGCGCCAGGTTGAGCTTGTGCAGCTCCTGCCGCGAGGTGGCGTCCGGCGCCTGTTCCGGATCCAGCGAGCGCACCTCATGCCCCAACGCCGGGCCATTGATCTTCATGAAAACCAGGCCCAGGCGGTTGGCCACGTACTCCATCAGGGTGGTTTTGCCGTAGCCGGGCGGGCTGATCATCATCAGCAGGCCCATCAGGTCGCTGCGCTTGTTCTCGCCCACCGTGCCCATCTGCTTGGCAAGGTTGTCACCGATGATCGGCAGGTAGACGTCGTTGATCAGCTTGTTGCGGACGAAGGAACTCAACGGCCGCGCCTGGAACTCACCCAGCCGCAGCGTCTCGCGCTCGCGCGCACTGATGCGCTGGCGCAGCGCCTGGTACTGCTCGAAGCCCGGCTGGAACTGGCGCCGGTGGGATTGCCAACGCTGCAGGAAGTCATCAACCGCCAACTGCAGATGGCCCTGGCTGATGCGGGCATGCTCGCCCAGCAGGCCGGCGACGTCGGCGATCAAGGTCACCTCGCGCACCTGGCTGCGCAGATCGCGTTCGCCCAGCAGCATGGTCGCGGCTTCCGGCACATAGCCGGTCATCGCTGCGTACTTGCCCTGCCCACACATCGCCTGCAACCACTGCACCGCCTGCGCCCATTGCAACGTCAGGCGCTTGGACAGGCGCTGCAGGCTGCGATCGAAGGCATCGGCCTGGCCAGCCGCCTGCAACTGCTCGCGCAAGCCAGTCAGCAGCTGTCGCGCATAGCCACTGAAGGCGAAGGTCGGTTCGCCATTGGCCAGCTCGGCCAGCAGGTACTCCGCCGCCAGCGCCGGCATGCCGCTGTCGAACGGCAGCGCGTGCACCTGCTGGAATTCGACCAGCGCCAACGCGATCTCAACGCGCAAGGCCTCCAGCCCATCCCGTACATTGAACAGCTGGGCGATGGCAAACGCACCGGCGGCGCGCTCCACCCACTGGCTGACGTTCTCGTGCTTGCCTTCGCGCGCCCAGAACAGCAGCGCCAAGGCACGTGGCGCGGCCGCATGTACCAGCGAACCGGCGGCCTGATACAGCGGCAACACCGCCTGCAGGATCAGGCTGGCATCGTGGTCGTGGATGCCCTTTTCATAACCTTCGCGATAGCGCGGCGCGGCGAAGTCGCGTACCCGCTTGGCCAGCGCTTCGGGCTGCGCGGCCTCGCGCAGCAGCAGTTCGACGCTTAGCCCATCGCGACTGTTGATGGCGGCATCCAGAAGCAGGCCGGCCAGGTACTCGCCGCGGTACAGCGATGGCGATTCCGAATCCAGCGTCACCGGCCAATACGCACGCAGCGCTTCCAGCTCCGGGTCAACGATGGTTTCGTAGTAGTCGGTGCCGGTGAGGTGCACGGCCAGGCCGTCGCCGCGCGGCAGGATGGTCAGGTCCAGCGGCTGGGTGTTGACGCTGAAGCGGTGCCGGCCCAAGCGGATGACATTGCCGCCACCCTCGAACAGATCGCTGCGGTCACGCAGCGCCCGCACCGCCTGATCGCGCACGCCCTTCAGCCGTGCTTCCACGTCATCAGCCTTGACGCTGTCCCTGTACTCGCGCAGGCGCTCGGCCAGCTCGCGCAGTTTCAGGATCAGCGGATCGCCGGCGAAGAACGCATTGAGCTCGTCAACCGTGGTGAAGCGCTCGGTGCGCTTGGCCAGGCCGTCGAGGATGCGGTTGGCCGCATCCAGCACCGATTGCGCCTTGCGCTGGCGGGCATCCAGCAGGGTCTGCTTGTGCGACTCGAAGGTGTCCAGCAACTCCTCACGCTTGCTGAGGATGTCACCCAGGAACTGCTCGTGCTCGCCAAACTGGCTCTCCAGCTCTTCCAGCTGCACCATCAGGCGCGACAGTTGTTCGTCGGCGCGTTCCGGGTCCGTCGCCAGTCCCAGTGCGCTGGTGATGGCCTGGCTGAACAAGGAGAACTGCGCGCCAAACTGGGCCACGGCCTCGGCCGAGCCCAGCGAACGGCGACGCTGGTCGGCGCGTGCACGCGCCTGGTTGAGCTTGGCGTAGATGCCGGAGATGGCTTCCACCACGCGCGTACGCTGCGCGGCATCGTCGACCTTCAGGCCGGCCATCAGCTCGGACAGCATGTCCAGCTCGGCCGACATCGCCTGCATCTGCGCAATCTGTTCGGACAGCTGTCTGGCGGTCTGCGCCGCCTGCGCGCTGGCATCCAGCTCCTGCAGGCGTTCGTTGAACGGCTGCAGGGCCTTGTCGCCACCCAGGAACTCGCCCGCCGCCGCACCCACGCGGTCATGCGCCTCCTGCAGCGAGGTATTCATCGCATCGATGGCGGCAACATCCACATAACGGAAGTCGCGCACGGTCAGCAGCCGTCCGCGCAGCTTGCCGATCTCGCCAAGGCTGTCAACGAACTCGCCGATCTTCGACCAGTTCTGCGGCTGCAGGCGGCCGAGCAGGGTCCTGTGCTGGCTGGTGACCTCGGCCATCGCCTGCGCCGACTGCTTGCGGATGCTCTCGACCTTCTCGTACTCGTCGAGCATCGACTCGCCGGTCGCGCTGATCTCGCGCAGCAGCGTGGCGGCGCCGTCGCAGTGGGCGTCGTCCAGCCAATGATGGGCATCGAACAGGCGGCGCGCGTTGTGGGTCAGCAGCTCGTAACGTGCCAGCGACACTTCGCGACTGTCGATCTCGCGCCCCAAGTCCAGCAGGTTGGAGATGCCACGCACCAGTTCGGCATTGCCGATGCGGGCCATGAAACTGGTGCCGGCCTGGCGGTGGGCAGCGAACTCGTCGCTGCTGAACGGGGTCTGCCAGACCTGCATCGGATGGATGCGGGTGGGCTCCCCGTTCTCGGCATTGAACAGCACCATGCGGCCATCGCGCAGGAAGGCGTAGCCCAGCCCGAACACCGGGTTCTGCAGCGCCCGCTGGATGCTGTTGTAGACGAACAGCGCCGACTTGCCGGCCTCGCGCTCGTAGAAGATGTACAGCATGTCCTCGCCGTTGGGCGAGCGGACCGAGCGCTTGTACCTCATGCCCTGCATCGAGGCGTCGAACGCCTTGTGCTCGCCACTTTGCAGGTAGTAGCCGCCGGGGAAGATGATGCCGTGATCATCGGGCAGCTGCACGCAGGCCTGGACGATGGCGTCGTTGCGCACCACCTTGCCGGTCAGCGTGTTGTAGATCAGGCCGCGCCAGCTGTCCTCGCGGTAGGGCTGCACCTTGAGCAGGATCAGCGAGCCGACCCGGGCGAAATCGATGGTGGCATCGTCCACCGATTGCGTGCTGTCCTCGACCGGCTCGCTGTACACGCCCTGCCCGGTCTCGGTGTTGTTCTCCACCTTGATGGTGAGATTGCCACCGGTGGTCTCTACGAAGATGGTGTCGAGCAGGTTCAGGTGCGGGAAGCGGCCGCTGACCAGCATGTCGCGCCCGGCGCGCATCCACTCGAAATCAAACGGGGCCGGCAAGGCGATGTCGCGCTCGCCGCGTGCGTCGATATAGGTCAACTCACCGCTGCTGGCCATGGCCCAGCGGAACACGCGCACATCGCTGCTGCGCTCGCCGATCTGGAACGCGGCCAGCAGCTTGCCGTCGCGCACGATCAGCTGCAGCAGGCGCGCGTGCTTGTAATAGGCGTACAGCTCGGAAAAATCGTGGACGAAGCCCGGCTGCGCCAGGAAACTGGTCTTCAGGTCCACCGGGGTGACGTCGTAGCCTTCGGCACCCTCCACCATGCGGTAGAGCCCGAACACATCCTCCACCCGGGTCTGCGTCTTCAGGCCGATGAAAACGTTGTAGCCGAACAGCAGCAGGTCATCGCCGACCTGGACGATGTCGCGGCCCACGCAGTTGTTCTCGGTGCGGATGCGGAAGCGTCCGATCACCTCCATGCGGCTGTCACCGAACTCCTGCAGGCGGCGCTGGTTCATCGCCTCCACCACCTGCCGCAGGCGCGCGCCCTGGTCGCTCAGGCGCTTGCGCAGCACCTCGTAGGCACCGCCCTGTGCCACCGCCTGGTCGGCGATGGACGCGCTGTCCAGCGGGCTTGCGCCCTCGTTGCTATCAGCCATCGATTGTTCCCTGCCATGGCCCCCACCCGGCCGGTGGCGGAGCGGGCGCCATCATCCACGCGGGTCGCCGCTGCCAGACAGTGGCGACCCCGGTTGCACACCCGCGCACCAGCGCACGGGTGCATGCACACTCAGCCGGCGTCGCTGGCCGCTGCGGCGTCATCGGCCAGCCGCCTGGCCGGCTTGCCGCGTGCGGCCATGTCCACGCCCAGGTAGCGCTGCATCAGGTCCTGCACGATCGGGCTCTTGTCGGTGAGGCCTTCGATCGAGCGGCCCAGCGACATCGCCTTGACCAGGTTCTCGAACATGCCGCCGTCGCCGCCCACCATGTCGATGTCGGCATTGCGCAACGCGCTGGCGATGACCTCGGCGTTCTCCTTGGAGATCTCCTTGCCGGCTTCCAGCGTGGCCAGGGCCTGCTTGAGGCCGGTATCCAACGTCATGCGGAACTCTTCATGACCGCGCGCGGTATCGCCCAGCGAATCGATCGCCTGGAACTTGCGGGTCAGACCGTCGGCTTCGGCAAACAGCTTCTTCTCGATCACCGAGGCTTCGGCAACGCCCAGCGTTTCGGCGGCGGTGGCCTTGGCACGACCCATCTGTTCTTCGCCCTGCGCGCGTGCGGCCAGCTGCTCGGCCAGCACCTTGGCTTCGGCGGTGCCCTGCTTGAGGTTGGCGTCGGCCATCGCATCGACCACGCGGGCCTCGGCGATGCCGACCTTCTCGATCGCCAGCGCACCGGCCTCCTTGACCTGCGCGTCGGCCAGACCCGGCGCCGCACGTTCGGCACGGATGCCCTCGGCCAGTGCCTTCTTGGCTTCGGCCTGCTTGCCGGCCGCATCGAACTCGGCCTGCGCCAGCGTGGTGATCTCCACCGCCTTGTGCTTGGCAGCGGCTTCGGCGGCCTCGGCCTCCTTGACCTGCTTGAGCAGCGCCTCCTGCGCCTCGGCCTCGGCCTCGAGGATGGCCACCTGCTTCAGGCGATCGGCCTCGGACACCTGCCGCACTTCCTTGATGCGCTCTTCCTCCTGCGCCACGGTCTTGTCGATGGAGATGCGTTCGCGGGTGATGTTGGCCACGTCCATCTTGCCCTGCTCGACCACCTTGTCACGCTCCACGCCCTGCAGCTGCACCTCGCGGTCGGTGGTGACCTGCTCCAGCTGGCGCGCACGGGCGACGCGCTCGACCTCGATGGCCACGGCACGCTGGCGGTTCTGCTCGGCCACTTCCACTTCGCGCAGACGGTTCTGGTCACGGATGTCGATCAGCTGCTGCGCCTCGATGCGGGCGTTCTCGGACAGCTGGCGCTGCTCTTCCTGCACCTTGAGGGTCTCGGCTTCCTCGCGGGCGCGGATGGTTTCCACCTCGCGCTTCTGCCGCGCTTCGGCCTCGGCCTGCTGGCGCTCCAGCGCCAGCGTGGCTTCCTTGGCCTCGACGTTCTTCTTGGTGATGGCCAGGCGCTCGTTCTGCGCCAGCTCGTTGGTGATCACGTTCTGCGCGGCGGTCAGCTCGGTGATCTTGCGGATGCCTTCGGCGTCGAGGATGTTGCTGGGGTCCAGCAGGTTCTTCGGCGTCTGTTCCAGGTAATCGATGGCCACGTCTTCCAGCGCATAGCCGTTGAGGTCGTTGCCGATCACCGCGATGATCTCGTCACGGAACTCCTGGCGCTTCTCGAACAACTGGGTGAAGTCGAACTTCTTGCCCACCGTCTTCAGTGCTTCGGAGAACTTGGCGTTGAACAGTTCATCCACCGCGTGCTTGTCCGAGGCCCGATCCGCGCCGATGGCCTTGGCCACGCGCAGCACGTCGGCCTGGGTCTCGTTGACGCGCAGGTAGAAGGCCACGGTGATGTCCGCGCGCATGTTGTCGCGGCAGATCAGGCCTTCCTTGCCACGGCGGTCCACCTGCAGCGTGATCAGGCTGATGCGCATGTGCTCGGCGCGGTACAGCACCGGGATGATCAGCGCGCCGGTGAAATGCACCTTCGGCGTGGAGCTCATGTCGTTGACGATCAGGGCGGTGCCCTGGTCGACCTTCTTGTAGAACGCTTTGAACAGGCCTGCCAGCCCGAGGAAAAACACCAGCAGGATGCCTACGCCAATAATGAACGGGGCCAGCGCAGCTAGACTCATCAGTGCTTCTCCTTGCCAACTGATACTTGGGAAATGGGAATGTCCAACGTGGGCAGGTCGGCTTCGCCAACCACCAGGTAATGATTGTGTTGCGGCAGGTACCGGACCAGGCGCACGCGCTCACCGCGCTCGAAACGGCTGCCAGGTTGCGCACGCACCTGCAGGATCAGGCCGGCCCCGCCATCATCGATGGTGGCGTAGCCATGCCCGGCGGTGACTTCAGGCGAGGACACCTGCCCGACTTTGCCGAGGATGTTTTCCTGGGGCACCGCGCGCAGCTTCATGAGGAAACGGCGGATCGGCCGCAGCACCCAGGACGAGACGATCGCCCCCGGAATCAGCGCGGCAAACGCCACGCCGGTACCGATGCCCCAGCGCAGCAGGGCCGGCAGTGGCTGCAGGAAGAACAGCTGCACCAGGTAGGTGATCGACCAGCCGAAGAACGCAAGCAACAACACCACCAGCATGGTCGGCGCGCCGCCAAGGCCCATGCGCGCGAACATGCCCGCCAGACCGCTGGCACCATCAGCGCCACTATGGAAATCGGCACCGTCACCGCTGCCAATGCCGCCCTCGTCGATGATGCCGGTGGCGGCAAGCATCCAGTAGATGACCGCAAAGCACAGCACAACGCTGTACGGCAGCGTCGGATAGGACAGCGCTACTTCCAGAAATTCCGCCATGCACCCCGTTCCCTGTGGTCCCCGGCGGATTGCGGCGTTCACCGCCGCGTCGCTGCATCCCGCGCAGCTGCACCTCCACCTTCGTCCGCATCATACGGGATAGCCCCTGCTGACGGATGCCAAAACGGCCACATAATCGGTGGGTGCAGCAGAGCCCGCTCAGGCTGCCGGCTCAACCTCGGCAACATCGGCACGACGCACTTCCTCGACAAAGCGGCGCATCCTGTCGCCATCCTTCAGGCCCGGCGCCGATTCGATGCCGCTGGAGACATCCACGCCCCACGGGCGGGTGGCGATGAGCGCCTCGTACACGTTCTCCGGCCGGATGCCGCCGGCCAGCAGATATGGCCGCTGCATGCCCGGCGGAATCTGCGACCAGTCGAATGCCACGCCGGTACCGCCACTGCCGCCGGCCGAGTGGCTGTCGAACAGGAATCCGACCGCGTGCGGATACAGCTGCTGCAGTCCACGCGCGCTGACCTCGGCATCGCCCCCCATCGCAATCGCCTTCAGGTATGGCAGGTTGAAACTGCGGCAGAAGCCGTCATCCTCGTCGCCATGGAACTGCAACACGGTGGGCCGCACCGCACGCAGCACCTCGCGCACTTCTTCGCGGCCATTGTTCTGGAACAGCGCCACCACATCGACCAGCGGCGCGATCGCCTGGCGCATCGCCCGCGCTTCGGACGGCGCCACCCGGCGGCGGCTCTCCCTGGCGAAAATGAAGCCGACCGCGTCCACGCCCAGCTCGCTGGCCAGGCGGATATCGCCGGCACGGGTCATACCGCAGAACTTGATGCGGGTACGGAACAGCGTACGGCTCACAGCGTCACCTCGTCCGGCAATTTCCACTGTGCAGGATACAGCGGGCCGACGAACACCAGACCTTGCGGCGGCGCGGTCGGCCCGGCCAGGTTGCGGTCGCGTCCTGCCAGCACCTCGCCGATCCAGCTTTCCGGCTTCTCACCGGCCCCGACCATCAGCAGCGAGCCGACGATATTGCGCACCATGTGGTGCAGGAACGCATTGGCCTGCACATTGATTTCCACCAGCTCGCCATGACGGTGGACCGAGATCGCCTGCAGCTCACGGCGGGCATGCAGGGCCTGGCATTGCGCGCTGCGGAACGCGCTGAAGTCGTTCTCGCCCAGCAGCGCCTGCGCGGCGCGGTGCATGGCCGGTGTATCCAGCGGGCGCCGCTCCCAGCCCAGCGTCTGCCGGTACAGCGCCGGGCGGATCTGCCGGTTCATCAACCGGTAGCGGTAGCGCCGCGCCTGGGCCGAAAAACGCGCATTGAACTGTTCATCGACCGGCACACACCAGCGCACGCAGACCGAAGGTGGCAGGCGCGTGGTGGTCCCCAGAACCCAGCCGCGCGGCGTGCGCTCGACCTCGCTGTCAAAGTGCACCACCTGGCATTCGCCGTGCACGCCGGCATCGGTACGGCCGGCACAGACCACATGGACCGGCGCATTGGCCACCGATGACAGCGCGTCCTGCAACGTCGCCTGCACACTGGCACAGCCGTGCTCACCGAGCTGCTGCCAGCCCTTGAATTCGCTGCCGTCGTATTCCACGCCCAGCGCATAACGCATCGTCAAACCTCTTGGAATTTCGCTGGCGCGGCGGATGCCGCGCTCAGTCGCTGTCGCTGTCGGACCACACCGCCAGCTCGTTGCCACCGGGCTCGATGAACTGGAAGCGGCGGCCACCCGGGAACACGAACACCGGCTTCACCACCTCGCCGCCACGCGTCTGCACCGCCGCCTGCAGTGGTGCCAGCTGCGCCGCATACAGCACCACCAGCGGCGCACCTGCAGTCGAGGTCACGGGGGTGCCGCGGAAGAAACCGCCCTGCAGCTGACCGTCATCAAAGGCGGTGTAGTCCGGGCCATAGTCCTCGAAGCGCCAGCCGAACACCTGCTCGAAGAAGCGGCGACTGGCTGCCGGATCGGATGAAGCGAACTCCACGTAGTCGATACCGCGCTCGCGCTTCATCCCGGCCCCTCTTTCATCCCATCCGCCCGAGCAGCTCCAGCGCCTCGGCGCGGGCCTGCTGGTCGCTGCCCAGCGCCACTTCACTGAGCAGGGTGCGCGCGTTTTCGGCATCCCCCAGATCCAAGTGGGCGATGGCCAGCCCCAGCCGCTCGCGGCCCGCCGGCGCCGGATTCAGCGGCATCACCGCAGCCATGTCATCGGCCAGCCAGGCGCTTTCCTGCCGGGCCACCGGCTCAGCACCAAACGTCGGCTCCTGCCGCTGCACGGTGTCCGCACGCGGCTGCGAGGCCTCGAACAGCAGTACCGGCTTGTCCGCCACGGGGGCCGGCACGGGATCAGGGTCGACCGCGGCGGCCGCACGCAACCATGCCGGCATCGGCTCTTCATAGGTGGCCGGTGACGGGTCGAAGTCGTCCTCCGCCGCCTGTGCCGCGGCATCGGCCTGCTCCGGCAGCGCATCATCGGCCGGCATTGCCTCATCGTCGATCGCCTCATCGACAGCCGCCGTCCCCATCGCCGGCATCGCCGCCGCCAGGCCTTCCGGGCCGAAGCCGCGACCGGGCGCAGGCGGCAACGGCTTGCGCCGCCGCGACAGCCACCAGCCGATCGCTCCCAGTACCAGCAATGCCAGTCCCAGCCACAGCCAGCCGAGCGAGGCACCGTCATCACGCTTGCCGGCTTCGGCCAGGCGTTGCTGGGCCGCGGCCAGATCCGAATCCTTCATCGCGATCAGGGATTGCTGCTGTTGTTGCAGCTTTTCCAGCTCCCCGACGCGCTCACGCAGTTCCTGCAGCTCCGCATCACGCGTGGCCAGGTCTTCCCGCGCCTGCCGCAGCTGTTCGTTTGCCAACATGTCGCCCTCGCCACCGGCATCGAGTCCGGTTGTCATTCCTGCAGTCTGCTCTCCGCCCGCCACTGCCGGGGCGATTTCCAGCCGCGCCCCCGTGGATGCAACGGTGCCTGCCGATGGTGAAGAAACCGGGCGTTCCCCGGCATCGGCCACCGCCGGCTGCGGTATCGCCGCACGCGCCTGTCGCCACTGGGCAGTCTGCTCACGCACGATCGCGCGCGCCTGCGCCACATCCACCTGCGCCAGTTCTTCCTGCCCCGGATTGCGCAGTACCGCGCCCTGCTTGAGCAGATTGATGTTGCCGCGGATGAACGCCTCCGGGTTGGCGCGCAGCAACGCCACCATCGCCTGGTTCATTGAAACGCCGCTCTCGCGCGACAGCTCACGGGCGATGTGCGACAGAGTCTGCCCGCGCTGCACCGGCGCCAGCTGGCCGGGTGTCCGGGCCGGCGGCGCCTGGACCACGGGTGCGGATGCGGGCGTTGCCGGGGCAGGCGCAGCGGCCCGCTCCGGTGCCACCGGTGGCGAGACCGGCGAGGGCGTTTCCGGCAACGGCTCCGGGTCGCGGGTGATCAGGTTGGACAATGCGCCCGCCGGTGCGTCTATCACCGGCTCGGCCACCGTCGTGGCGGTCTGCGGCGCGGCCACCAGCGCCGAATACTCGCGCACCAGGCGGCCCTGCCCCCAGTCCACTTCGATCAGGAAACCCAGCGAAGCCACGTCCACCGGGGTGGCGCTGCTCACGCGGATAACCGAACGGCCCTCGCGGTCCTGTGCGAACTGGAACTGCAGCTCGCTGACCAGCCCCTGCGGCGGTGCCAGCCCGACCCGCTCGAAGGTCGCCGGCGATGCCAATCCGACGCTGGCACTCTGCAGCTCGCCCGGATCGCTGGAAATGACCGGAATTTCGGCCAGGAACGGCTGCCCGGGCTTGGACAGCACGCGGATATCCCCCAACCCCAAAGCCATCGCCGCGCTGCTGAACAGCGCCAGGATCAGAACCAGCGCGCCTTGTATCGAGCGCATGGCGCTCCTGCCCCTATTTGTCATGGCGGCCAATATAACGGCTCACCCGGCTTTCGAATACCGCGCACGCACAGTCCCGCCTTGCGGAGCCGACCCGTCGGACCGGCTCCGCCACAGTTCTCAGCCGCCGGCAGCGACCAGTTCGGCTACCTGCACCGCATTGAGCGCGGCGCCCTTGCGGATGTTGTCGGCCACCACCCACATGTTCAGGCCACGCGGATGCGAGATATCCTCGCGGATACGGCCGACGTAGACCGGATCGTTGCCCGAGGCGTGGGTGACCGGAGTCGGATAGCCGCCGGCCTTGCGCTCGTCCACCACCTCCACGCCCGGCGCGGCGGCCAGCAGCGCGCGCGCCTGCTCGGTGGTGATCTTCTTCTTCGTTTCCACGTTCACCGCCTCGGAGTGGCCGTAGAACACCGGCACGCGCACCGCGGTCGGGTTCACCTGGATGCTGTCATCGCCCAGGATCTTGCGGGTCTCCCAGACCAGCTTCATCTCTTCCTTGGTGAAGCCGTTGTCGAGGAAGCCGTCGATGTGCGGGATCAGGTTGAAGGCGATCTGCACCGGGAACTTCGTCGGCTCGATCTCCTGGAACCCCAGCAGCTGTGCGGTCTGCTTGCCCAGCTCTTCCATGCCGGTCTGGCCGGCGCCGGATACCGACTGGTAGGTGGCGATGTTGACGCGCTCGATGCCGTACTCGCGGTGGATCGGCGCCAGCACCGGCATCAGCTGCATGGTCGAGCAGTTCGGGTTGGCGATGATGCCGCGCGGACGGTTCTTCGCCGCTTCCGGATTGACCTCGGACACCACCAGCGGCACGTCATCGTCGTAGCGGAACGAGGACGAGTTGTCGATCACCACCGCGCCGGCCGCGGCGAACTTCGGTGCGAACTCCTTGGAAATGCCGCCACCAGCCGAGAACAGCGCGATCTCGACACCGGACGGATCGAACGTGGCCAGGTCCTGGATGGTGATCTTCTCGCCGTTGAAGTCGACCTGCTGGCCGGCCGACCGCGACGAGGCCAGCAGGGTCAGCGTGCTGATCGGGAACTTGCGCTCGGCCAGGATCGACAACATGGTCTGGCCGACCGCGCCGGTGGCGCCAACGACGGCTACGTGGAAACGACGGGCTTCATTGCTCATGGGGTGCACTCGAAAAAAGGGAGATGGGGGACACACGTCGAGCCAGGTTCGGGGAACCTCCGGCAGACAGCCGCGGAGGCTCCCTACCGTTTTTTGATAATGGTTTTGCCGCCGGAAGCGGCAACGCGAGCCGTACCGGAGTCCAGCAGGTCGGCGTTGACCACATTGACCGGACGGCCGGCATCCGGGCCGATACCCAGCCCGGCCAGCAGGTTGTCCACCGCCAGCTGCACCATCGCGCGGCGCGTGGCCAGCGAGGCGCTGCCGATATGCGGGGCCAGCACGATGTTGCGCAGCGCCAGCAGTTCCGGCCGCACCTGCGGCTCGTTCTCGTAGACATCCAGCGCCGCCGAAGCCAGCCGGCCATTGCCCAGCGCATCGGCCAGCGCCAGCTCATCGACGATACCGCCACGGGCGATGTTCACCAGCGTGGCGCTCGGCTTCATCTTCGCCAGTGCGGTGGCATCGATGATGTGGTGGTTCTGCGCGGTGTATGGCAGCACCAGCAGCAGATGATCGGCGTGCGACAGCAGCTCGTCGAAACCGGCGTAACGGGCACCAACCTCGCGCTCCACGTCTTCCGGCAGCTGCGAGCGGTTGTGGTACAGCACCTTCATGCCGAAGCCGTGATGGCCGCGGCGGGCGATGGCCTGGCCGATCCGGCCCATGCCGAGGATACCCAGCGTGCTGCCATGCAGGTCGGTGCCGAGCATGGTGGTGAATGACCACTGCCCCCACTGGCCGTCACGCAGCCAGCGGTCGGATTCGACGATACGCCGCGCCGCCGCCATCAGCAGCGCGAAGCCCAGGTCGGCGGTGGTCTCGGTCAATACGTCCGGGGTGTTGGTGGCCAAAATTCCCGCCGCGCTCAGCGCCGGGATATCGAGGTTGTTGTAGCCGACGCCGACGTTGGCGATGACCTTCAGCTGGGACGCAGCGGCAACTTCGGCCGCACCGATACGGTCGTTGAGCGTCACCAGTGCACCATCCACACCGGCCAGTTGCGCGGCCAGCGCGGCACTGTCGTGCGCGGTGATCTCCGGCGTGGCGACCACGTCGCAGTACGCGGCCAGCTGCGCGACGGTATCGTCGAACAGGGGCTGCGAAACCCAGACGCGGGGTCGCTGGTCAGCCATCGACGCTGCCGGGAATACGCGGCGCGACCTCGCCCACATCGCCACACTGCGCGCGGTGGCGCAGCGCCTGGTCCATCAGCACCAGCGCCAGCATCGCCTCGGCGATCGGCGTGGCGCGGATGCCCACGCAGGGGTCATGGCGACCGGTGGTGATGACTTCCACCGCGTTGCCGGCGGTGTCCACCGTGGCACCGGGCAGGCGCAGGCTGGAGGTCGGCTTGAGTACCATCGAAGCGACGATCTGCTGGCCGGTGGCGATGCCACCAAGGATGCCGCCGGCGTGGTTGGACTGGAAACCTTCGGGCGTGATCAGGTCGCGGTGCTCGGTGCCCTTCTGCGCGGCGCTGGCGAATCCGTCACCGATCTCCACGCCCTTGACCGCGTTGATGCTCATCAGCGCCGCGGCGATATCGCCATCAAGCTTGCCGTAGACCGGCTCGCCCCAGCCCGCCGGCACGCCATCGGCGACCACGGTCACCCGCGCGCCGACCGAGTCGCCGGACTTGCGCAGCGCATCCATGTACACCTCCAACGCCGGCACCTGCGTGGCGTCGGGCCAGAAGAACGGATTTTCCTCCACCGCGCTCCAGTCGTGCCCGGCCGGGACGATCTCGCCCAGCTGCGACAGGTAGCCGCGCACGCTCACGCCGTAGCGCTGCTTGAGCCACTTCTTGGCGATCACGCCAGCGGCCACGCGCATGGTGGTCTCGCGCGCCGAGGAGCGGCCACCACCGCGCGGATCACGGATGCCGTACTTCTGCCAGTAGCTGTAGTCGGCATGGCCCGGCCGGAACTGCGCGGCGATGTTGCTGTAGTCCTTGCTGCGCTGGTCGGTATTGCGGATCAGCAGGCCGATCGGCGTGCCGGTGGTGCGGCCTTCGTAGACACCGGACAGGATCTCCACCTCGTCGGCCTCACGGCGCGCGGAGGTGTGGCGGCTCTTGCCGGTGGCCCGGCGCTGCAGGTCATGGGCGAACTCTTCGGCGCTGATCTCCAGTCCCGGCGGGCAGCCGTCGATCACGCAGCCGATGGCCGGCCCGTGCGACTCGCCGAAGGTGGTGACCGTCAGCAGCTTGCCGAAGGCATTGGCACTCATCGCTGCGCCGCCAGTTCGGCGATGCGGGTGTGGTGCGCGCGCAGCTCGCTGGCTTCAACCGCGAAGATGCCCATCTGCCCGACCTTGAATTCGATCCAGGACATGAACACCTCCGGCAGCAGCTTGACCAGGTGCTGCTCGGAATCGCCCACCTCGCAGATCAGCAGGCCGTCTTCGGTGAGGTGGTCCGGCGCGTCACGCAGGATCTTCAGCACCAGGTCCAGGCCATCGTCGCCGGCACGCAGCGCCAGGTCCGGTTCGTGCGAATACTCCTGCGGCAGCGCATCGGTTTCGTCATTGGTGACGTACGGCGGATTGGTGACGATCAGCTCGTAGACGCGCCCTTCCAGCCCGTTGAACAGGTCGGATTTGACGATCTCGACATTGTTCGCGAGCAGGCGCTCCCTGTTCTCGTGGGCCAGCGACAGCGCGGCATCGTTGATGTCGCTGCCGTCCACCTGCCAGTTCGGGTAGTAGTGGCCCATGGCGATGGCGATGCAGCCCGAACCGGTGCACAGGTCCAGTGCGCGGGTGACATCGCGGCCGGCCAGCCACGGCTCGAAACCACCCAGGATCAGTTCGGCGATCGGCGAACGCGGCACCAGCGCACGTGCATCGCTCTTGAAGCTCAGGCCGGCGAACCAGGCTTCGCCGGTCAGGTAGGCGGCCGGCAGGCGCTCGCTGATGCGCCGTTCGAACAGCGCCAGCACCTGCTCGCGCTCGTGTCGCAGCAGGCGCGCGGCACCATAGGCAGGGCCCAGATCCGGCGGCAGCTGCAGGCTGTGCAGCACCAGCTGGGTGGCCTCGTCCAGCGCGTTGTCATAGCTGTGGCCGAAGGTCAGGCCTGCGGCATTGAAACGGCTGGCGCCGTAGCGGATCAGATCGATGATCGTGTGGAGTTCGGCGGCCGCTTCGGCTGTCATGGGAATACGGAAATACTTGAAAGGTCTGCGATTATAGGCACTTGGCCGGTATATTGACTGCCCAGTTGCAGCCGAAACTTCGGCAGGCGCCGCTATCTGGCCCGGCACCGGCGCCCTGCCCCGGGACGCGGCCAGCCCATCGCTGCAATCCCCTACACTCACGTGTCCCGCCCGCGACCGCTGCCTGCGCCGCCGGCACCAGTATGGATAAACGGCCCATGTTCAATCGCAATACCGGCATCATCCTCGCCGTCGCCCTGGCCGCCGGCCTCGGTCTGCTGCTGGCGCAGAAGGTCTTCGGCCCGGGCAAGGCCGGCAACCACGACAGCAGTTCGATCGTGTTCTACGGCACCCCGCGCACCTTGCCGGACTTCGACCTGGCCCAGTCCGACGGCACCCGGCTGATTCCCGGTGAGCTGCGTGGCCACTGGACGCTGGTGTTCCTGGGCTTCACCTCCTGCCCGGACATCTGCCCGACCACGCTGACCGAACTGGCCGGGGCGCAGAAACAGTGGGAAAGCCTGCCCGACAGCCTGCGTCCGCGCGTGGTGCTGGTATCGGTCGATCCGGAGCGTGACACCCCGGCGCGGCTGGGCGAGTACGCCCACGCCTTCCACAAGGACACCCTGGCCGCGACCGCCGACATCCCGTCGCTGGAGCGCTTCGCCACCGCGCTGGGCATGGTCTTCCAGAAGGCCCCCGGCAAGCATTTCGACAAAAATCCCGCCGACTACAGCATGGACCACTCGGCCAGCATCGCCGTCCTGGACCCGGAAGGCCGCCTGGCCGGGCTGATCCGTCCACCGCTCAACCCGCAGGCGATCGCCAGCGACCTGCTCAAGCTCACCGAGAAATCCGCCCCATGAGTCTGGTAACAACGCTCAGCTACGTCCTGCCGCACCGCCTGCTGTCCTCGATGGCGCGCTCGCTGGCCTATTCGCAGAACCCGCGCATCTCGCGCTGGCTGATCGATACGGTGACGGAGAAATTCAACGTCAATCTGGCCGAAGCCGCCAATCCCGATCCGCGCAGCTATGCCAGTTTCAATGCGTTTTTCACCCGCGCACTGAAAACCGGTGCGCGCGTGCCTGCCGCCGATCCGCGCACGCTGACCATGCCCGCCGACGGCCATATCAGCCAGCTGGGCGCGATCGAGGACGGCCGCATCTTCCAGGCCAAGGGGCAGTCCTTCACCGCCGCCGAACTGCTCGGCGATGCCACCGATGCGGCGCCGTTCCGCGACGGCCTGTTCGCCACCGTGTACCTGTCGCCGCGCGACTACCACCGTGTGCACATGCCGTGGACCGGCACCCTGCGCGAAACCGTGCACGTGCCCGGCCGCCTGTTCAGCGTCGGCACCGACGCGGTCGCCAACGTGCCGCGCCTGTTCGCCCGCAACGAGCGTCTGGTCTGCCATTTCGACACCGATTTCGGGCCGATGGTGCAGGTGATGGTCGGCGCACTGCTGGTCAGCGGCGTGGAAACGGTATGGAGCGGCGAGGAGATCCCCGCCTATGGCGACCGCATCACCCGCAAGGACTGGCGCGGCAAGGGAGTCACATTGGAACGGTTTGGTGAGATGGCCCGTTTCAACTACGGCTCCACCGTGATCGTGCTGCTGCCACCGGGCGTGGCCGAGTTCGATCCTTCGTTGCAGGCCGAAAGCCCGGTGCAGCTGGGCCAAGCGTTGGCGCGACTGAAGTAACGCTCGATTCCGACGCGGCAACACCGCGGCGCGTGGCGACGCGCCCACCACTCCGGCGCCTGTCTTTCTGCGAGGCGCGGCGTGGCCGAGTTCGATCCTTCACTGCACGCCGAAAGCCCCGTGCGGCTCGGTCAGGCGCTGGCGCGGCTGAAGTAATCCCGCATTGCGGCAGCGCAGAAGCCATGAATGACAAAGGGCGCCCACGGCGCCCTTTGCCTTATCCGGCCAGCCGATCACTCAGCGGCCGCAGCCTTCCAGCTTGATCGTCTGCCCCAGCCTGATGGCATAGCCCGGCGCACGCAGGCCGTTGGCGCGGGCCAGCGCCGGTACCTCGCACTGGAAGCGGCTGGCGATGCGCCCCAGCGTGTCGCCCTTGGCAACCTTGTAGGTGCGCGGCGTACGGGTTGCCGGACGGGGTGCCGGTGCCGCCACCGGGGCGACCGCCTGTGCGGCCTGCATGGACTGGACATCGCCCACCGCGACACTGCCGGTGACCGACACCGCCGACGGGCGCTTGATCGCGGCATTGAGGTCGGCGGTGATCAGCGCCCGTGCCAGGTCGGCACGCGGGCCGCTGACGCAGTAGCGGTTGTAGAGCCCGGCAATGCGGGTGGTCGCGTTGATCGTGGTACCGGCCGGAATCCAGCCGTCGGCCTCGTAGCGCGGGTTGAGGTTGCGCAGCACGCGCATGTAGCCGTCGCGGGTGCCAGTGCTGCCCAGACAGATGGTCAGCTCGTAGATCGTGGTCGATTTGCTCAACCGCAGTGTCGCCGGCTGTGCGTTGACCCTGGGAAATTCCACACCGTACTGCTGCGGGTGCAGGAAGATCCAGGCTGCGGCGATCACCATCGGCACGTAGTCCTTGGTCTCGCCGGGGAACTGGGTGTAAGCCGATTCGGTCCAGAAACTCTGCCCGCCCGCCTCGCGGTAGATGCGCGCGGCGCGGCCCTCGCCGCCGTTGTAGGCGGCCAGCGCGTATTCGATGTTCTTGTTGAGCGCCCGCATCCGCTCGTTCATGTAGGCGGCGCTGGCTTCGGCCGAGCTGCGCGCATCGAAGCGGGTATCGAAACCGGTGCCGTCCGGACCGAGGCCGAAGCGGCGCCCGGTGGCGGGCATGAACTGCATCAGCCCCGCCGCACCCGCGCGCGAGGAGGCGTGCACGCGGCCGTTGGATTCCTTGGCCATGATGCCGAACAGCAGTGCTTCCGGCAGCGCGCTCTTCTCCCACTGCGGCCACATCACCGCGCGCAGGTTCATGTAGTTCTCGTAGCTGGTCAGCAGCGCCGGGCGCATGTCGGTGAGCCAGCGGCGGATACCGGCCTGCACCGCCGGGTTGTACTCGACCATGTCGTCGAAGGCATGCCGGTGGTCGTTGAGCAGCGCCGCCGCACGCGCGGCCTCGGGCACGTCGGCGACCAGCGGCGCGACATGGTCCGGATCCGCCTCCAGCGGCTCCAGCTCCTGGTCCTCGCCTGCTTCACCGGCCCCGTCCACGCGCTGCTTCAGCAACCGCTTGTAGCTGCTGAGCAGGCCGCTGACCTGGCAGCCCTTCTGCGCGATGCAGTCGGCGATCACATCCTCCATGTCCTCCAGCGCCGCATCGCCTTCACTGCTGCCCTTGGGATCGGCGTTGTTGACCAGCACCAGCGCGTCGGCATAGCGCTTCTCGGCGACGGCCATGCGCGCGTGGAGGGCGTCCACCCTGGCCTTGTCACGGGCCGAAAGGGCATGCGCCGCAGGCATCACGGTCAACAGCGCGGTGGCCAGCAGCAGCGGCCAGGGACGGAGGGAAAACAGGGAAGCGGACATCAGCGGCACTGCGGACGGGAGGTCAGGCAGGGTAGCCGCCCGCCTTGGCCACGGGCAACATGCGCCGCGCGCCGATACAGTCGGCCGTTAGAATCCCTCTTCCGTTCATCAATGAGTGTCTCCATGGATCCGATCCTGCTCGGCAAAGGCGTCACCGACGACATCGCCGTCACCCTGCTCCCGCGCTTCGGCAACCGCCACGGTCTGGTGGCCGGCGCTACCGGTACCGGCAAGACGGTGACGCTGATGACGCTGGCCGAGGGCTTTTCGCGGCTCGGCGTGCCGGTGTTCATGGCCGACGTGAAGGGCGACGTGGCCGGTCTGGCGGTCGCCGGCGAGATCAGCGAGAAGCTGGCCCAGCGGGCGGCCGACATCGGCGTGCAGGGTTACGGCCCGGCCGCCAGCCCGACCGTGTTCTGGGACCTGTACGGCCAGCTCGGCCACCCGGTACGCACCACCGTCAGCGAGATGGGCCCGACCCTGCTTGCGCGCATCCTGGAGCTCAACGACACCCAGTCCGGTGTACTCGACATCGTCTTCAAGCTGGCCGACGACCGCGGCCTGCTGCTACTGGATCTGGACGACCTGCGTGCCCTGCTGACCCTGGTCGCCGCCGAGCGCAAGGACATTTCCACCGAGTACGGGCTGGTCAGCGCGCAGTCGGTGGCGGCGATCCAGCGCGCACTGCTGCGGCTGTCGCAGGACGGCGCCGAGCAGTTCTTCGGCGAGCCGGCGCTGGAACTGGCCGATATCATGCGCGTCAACCACGACGGCCGCGGGGTGATCGGCATCCTCGCCGCCGCGCAGCTGATCCTCAAGCCGCGCCTGTACTCCACCTTCCTGCTGTGGCTGCTGTCGGAGCTGTTCGAGAAGCTGCCGGAAGTCGGCGATCTGGAAAAGCCGAAACTGGTGTTCATCTTCGACGAGGCGCACCTGCTGTTCGACGACGCCCCGGCCGCGCTGGTGCAGCGCATCGAGCAGGTGGTGCGGCTGATCCGCTCCAAGGGCGTGGGTGTGTACTTCTGCTCGCAGTTCCCCGACGACGTGCCGGCCAACATCCTCGGACAGCTCGGCAACCGCGTGCAGCACGCGCTGCGCGCCTTCACCCCGCGCGACCAGAAGGCGGTGAAGACCGCAGCCGAAACCTTCGTGCAGAACCCCAGGCTCGACGTGGTCGCCACACTGTCGCAGCTGGGCACCGGCGAGGCGCTGGTGTCGACCCTGCAGGACAAGGGCATCCCTTCGCCCGTGCAGAAAACGCTGATCGCCCCGCCGCGCTGCCGCATGGGTTCGATCACCGAGGCCGAACGCGCCCAGGTGCGTGCCGGCAGCCCGGTGGGCAGCCGCTACGACACCGCGGTCAACCGCGAATCGGCGGCGGAAATCCTCGCCCGTCGCGCCGAGCAGGCCGCCGAGCAGGCACAGGCGCCCAAGGCCCGCACCCGCCAGCAGGACGAGGAACAGGAGGGAGGCTTCGGCCAGGCGGTCAAGGACGCGATCTTCGGCACCAAGCGTCGCCAGGGCATGATCGAAACCATGGCCAAGCAGACCACCCGCACGGTCGGCACCAAGCTGGGCAACCAGATCGTGCGCGGCATCCTCGGCGGCATCTTCGGCGGCAAGCGCTGAATTCCCGCACGGAGCCGGCCCATTGCCGGCTCCCCGGCGTCCCCGCCACAATTGGCGCTGTCACCGGGGGATGCCATGCAGGACCGCAATCACAGCCGTAGTACCCGCCAGCCGCCGCAGCCGTTCTGGCTGCAACTGCGTGCCATCACCTTCTATCCGCTGCGCGGACCCGCCCTGTATTCGCTGATCGCGCTGACCCTGTGCACGCTGCTGGGCATGTTGCCGATGATCGGCTGGATCATCGGCCTCATCGTCTGGGTGGCGGTGTACCGCTATGCGTTCGAGATCCTGCGCGAAACCGCCCATGGCCGCATGACCTCGCCCGAACACACGCTCGGCTCCAGCGATGGCACCGTGATCCGGCTGCTGGCGCTGATGATCCTGATGGGCATCTTCGTGGTGCTGGTGGCCGGCTTCCTCGGCCCGGTGATCGGCCTGCTGACGCTGGCGGCGGTGGTGTTCCTGCAACCGGGCTGCGTGATCTCGCTGGCGATGGATGGCAGCCTGCGCGCCGCCGCCAATCCGGCCACCCCGATCACTCTGGCCGCGCGGATCGGCTGGCCGTACCTGGCGGCCTTCGCGCTGCTGTTCGTGATCCAGGCCAGCGCACTGACCGCCGGCACCTGGTTGCACAAGCTCATGCCGCCGGTGATCGGTGAATTGACCCTCACCTTCTTCAGCATCTGGGGACTGTTCACCACCTTCCATCTGCTCGGCTATCTGGTCTACCAGTACCACGCCGAGCTGGGCTTCGAGCCGGAAGGCGCGCCGGAGGCGCTGTCGCGGCATGCACCGGACCAGCAGCTGCTGGACGAGGCCGAGCATTTCGTCCGCGAAGGCCATCCGGAGGCGGCGATGGAAGCACTGCGCGGCACGGTGCGCACCCGCGCGGTGTCGCTGCCGGTGCATGAGCTGTATCAGCGCCTGCTGCTGCGCAGTGGCTCGACCGGGGCCGTGCGCGAGCACAGCCGCCAGTACCTCAACCGGCTGTTGATGGAAAAACAGGAACGGCAGGCGATGAACCTGCTGCGCGAGGTGCTGGAACGCGATCCGGATTTCACCCCGGCCGAGCCGGAACAGGCCGCGCTGCTGGCCGAACGCGCGCGTCTGGGTGGCCAGTTCCAGCTGCAGCTGGATGCGTTGCAGGCGATGCTGCGGGCCTGGCCGCGCTCCCCCGATGCCCCGCAATGGGCGTTGCAGGCGGCCCTGCTGCTGGGCGAGCGCTACAGCCGCGACAGCGAGGCGCTGCAACTGCTCGACCAGGCACTGCAACGCTGCGAGGACGGGGAACAGCAACGCAAGCTCGAAGCCGCACGGCGCGCCCTGCAACCCGATCGCGTCTAGGCAGGCAGCAACAGCAACGCGCTGCCGCCGGCTGCAACCTCAGCTGTTCTCCAGCAGGAAACGCGCCTTGCCCGCCTGTGGCGTCTGCGGGAACTGCTGCAGGATCAGCTGCAGCAGCCGCTGCTGTCCGGCCACGGCCGAGCGCTCGCCCTGCCCCAATGCCAAGCGCAGCCAGCGCTGCGCCTGTTCCTCGGCCGGCAGCATCGTAGCCGATTGCAACGCAGTCTCGGCCTCCTGCAGCCAGCCAGCCTTGAGGCAGCGCTCGAATACCGCCGCAGCCGCATCCGCCGTCACTCCGTTCTCAAGCAGCTCCTTGACCACGTTCCGCTGGGCGGCCAGCTCGGCGGCCGAACCCGCCTCCAGCGCCAGCACCGCGATACCCCGCGCCTGCTGCACGGCGCGCTGCCCGGCATTGCCGGCAACCCGATAGCGGGCCAGCGCAATGTCCATGCGTTGCGGCTGCTCGCCTGCCAACTCGGCCAGCAGCCGCTCGGTCGCGGCGTTCTCCAGCCGCCCCATATGCTGCTGTGCCAGCTCCCAGCGCGCGTCCACGGCATCGGGCGCACGCTCATCGGCCATGAAGTCCTCGCGCGTCTGCCGCGTCAGTACCAGTACCGCCCCCATCAAAGCGCCGCTTACCAGGCCGCCGGCATGTGCATCGAAACCGATGCCGGCAGTACGGTTGAACAACAGGTTGTAGAGCTCCCAGCCCAGCCACAGCGGCAGCAGCCAGATCGCCGGCGCGCGCACATAGTCGAACACCACCCCGAACCAGTAGAAGAAGCGCACCGGGCGACGACCCCAGACCACGCAGAACGCGCCCATCAGCGCCGCGACCGCACCGGATGCTCCCAAGCCGCCACCGGCATCGCCCCAGCGCCACCACAGGCTCGCCACACTGGCGCCAAACGCACCCAGCAGATAGACGCCAAGGAAACGCCAGCCGCCCAGCGCCCCTTCCAGCAACAGGCCCAATGCCACCAGGAACAGCATGTTGCCGAACAGGTGCATCACCCCGCCATGCAGGAAGGCCGAGGACAGCATCCGCCACGGCGACCACTCCGAACTGCGCAGCAGATGGCGCAGCGTGAACACCTCGTCCAGCTGCGCCTGGTAGCGCTGCCGCAACGGCGACCAGGCCGCGCGTTGCGCGTCGGATTCGAACAGGCTGCCTTCCTCCAGTGCCGCCAGGAAAGACACATCGCTGAGCGTGGACATCGCCACAAAGCCGGCGCGCCGGGCCGGCGGCATCGCCTCCAGCTCGGCCAGCCGCTCATGCTGCGCGGTGAAGCGCAGATGCTTCTCGTAGGCCGGCAGCTCGTAACCGGCCAGCTCCGATTGCAGGTACCAGCCCTGCGCGGCCGCGAGCTTGGCATCGTCACCGGCCTGCCAGCCGAAAAACACCAGCACGTTGACCATCACCAGCAGCATCGTCACCAGCGGGAACGTAGCCAGGTTCAGCGGCTTGTGCAGCGGCACGATCAGCATCGGGGGACTCCATGTCGGAACGCCGCAGCTTCAGCCATCCATTGGCCTTGCGCAAGAATCCGGGGCTACCATGCCGGCACCTTGAAGAACGTGTTCTGCCAATGAGCCGCTGGCGTCCTCCCGCTGAAAAAAGCACTGCGCTGATCACCGCGCAAGGCCATGCCCGCCTGAAAAGCGAACTGGACGAGCTGTGGCGCCAGCGCCGGCCCGAAGTGGTCAAGGCGTTGGCGACAGCCGCCGCGGAAGGCGACCGCTCGGAGAACGCCGAATACACCTACCGCAAGAAGCAGCTCGGCGAGATCGACCGTCGCGTGCGCTACCTGAGCAAGCGGCTGGAAGTGCTGCGGGTGGTGGATACACCACCCAGTGATCCGGCGGCGGTGTTCTTCGGCGCGACGGTGGAACTGGAGAACGTGGACTCCGGCGAGATCCATCTGTATCGCATCGTCGGCCCCGACGAGACCGATGCGGCCAAGGGCTGGATCAGCATCGATTCGCCGCTGGCACGCGCACTGCTGAAGAAGCGCGTGGATGACGAATTCAACGTCGAACTTCCCGCCGGGCCGCATACATTCGCGCTGCTGTCGGTCACCTACGGGAGTGCCTGAAAGGCGGCCAATCCGCGCAGTTTCAACGTACGCATGCGCATGCATACCTGGCATCCGCATCGTGGAATCAAGCACCTGCATCCTCCTGCCACGACCACACCTGCCCGCCATTGACCCATGCGCGCGCGGCATGCAACGTCCCGTGCCTGGAGATCATCAAGGGAATGGGAATGCAGATGCTTGAAACGGAAGCCGCCACGCTGGAAGTCGCCCCCGCCCGCAGCACGCGTCAGCCGGCACGGACCGGCATCGTCATCGATGCCTCCTGCGATGTGGGCCCCGGCCTGCTTGCCAGCCCGGACGTGGCGGTGATCCCGATCCCGATCCGGATCGGCAACAGCACCTACATCGACCAGCACGATGCCGAGGCCACCGCCCGCTACATGCGCGAGAACGCCAACGGAGAAGGTGCCTCCGGGCAGTCGCTGCCGCTGGACGCGGCGCAGATGAGCAGCCTGTTCCTGGAGCACTTCGCGCTGGACTACGACTCGGTCTACTGCCTGACCATCACCGCCACCCGCAGCCCGATCTTCGAGGCCGCCAGCCATGGCAGCGTGCTGGCGACCAGTGCCATCCGCAGCGCGCGGCAGGCCAAAGGCATCCTGCGCCCGTTCCAGTTCCGGGTCATCGACACCCGCAACATGTTCGCCGGCTCCGGTATTCCGGCGATGGCATTGCAGGACATGCTGCAGGCGCGGATACCGGCGCGTGACATCCGCGGTGCGCTGCTGCGCATCATCGACGCCACACACACCTATTACGTTCCCGACAACCTGGGCTATGCCCGCGCCCGTTCCCGTGTCCGCGGCGACCGCAGCATCAGCCTGGCCAGCGTGCTGCTGGGCGGCGCGCTGGACATCAAGCCGATCGTGCTCGGCCGGCAAGGCGATACCCGCCCGGTCGGCAAGTACCGCGGCCGCAGTGAGGCCTGGGCGCGCCTGCTCAGCTTCGCCGCCGCACAGGTGCGCCGCGGGCTGCATACCCCGCACCTGATCCTGTCCTATGCCGGTGCGCTGCAGGAGCTGCAGGCCGCTCCGGCGCTGGACGCACTGCGCGTGGCCTGCAACGAGCACGGCGTCAACCTGCATGTGCTGTCGATGAGCATCACCGGCATGATGAACATCGGCCCGGGCGGACTCACCCTGGCCTTCGCCGGCGATACCCAGGGCCACCAGCCCTGATTGCCACGCCATGAACAGGAAAGCCCGGGCGATCCCCTGCCCGGGCTTTCGATGCGGTACCGCCGAGGCTTACTTCGAGGCGGCGTCCATTTCCTTCAGCAGCTGCGGCGCCGGCGCCACTTCCTGCATGATCCAGCGCATGTAGCGCTCGTCCACCGAGATCATGCGGGTCATCACCGGGTCGAACACCCAGTTGCTGGCGACCGACTCCCAGATGCCGTCAAACGCCAGACCGACCAGGCGGCCGTGCGCGTCCAGCACCGGCGAGCCGGAGTTGCCGCCGGTGATGTCCAGATCCGACAGGAAGTTCACCGGCACGCTGCCGATGCGCGAATCCTCCAGACCACCGTACCGCTTGGCCTTGACCGCTTCCAGCAGCGCCTTGGGCGAATCGAACGGATCGGCGCCGGTTTCCTTGGCGACGATGCCTTCCAGATCGGTGAAGGCCGGCTGCTGCGTGCCATCCAGACCGGTGTAGCCCTTCACGTTGCCGAAGGTGATGCGCAGCGACAGGTTGGCGTCCGGATAGACGAACTCGCCCTTGCTCTTCTTGTAGTCGGCGATGGCCTGCAGGAACAGCGGCCGCGCCACCAGCTCCTCGCCCATGCGCAGCTTGCGCTGGTGCTCCAGCTCCAGCAGCGCCGGCATCACCGCCACCGCGTACTGGATGGCCGGATCGGTGCTGGTCTCGAACGCGGCCTTGTCGGCGTTGAGCCACTTCAGGCGCTCGTCCAGGTTGCCCAGCGTGGAACCGTCCAGCCGCGCCACCGCCGCATCCACGGCCTTGGCATCGCTGCCGCCGACCCAGCGGTCGAACGCCGGCAGGCGCTGCGCGGCGGGCAGCTGCACGTACTGCTGCAGCCAGTACTGCTGGAACTGGCGGTCCATCGCCGCCACGTAGCGGCGGTCCATCTGCTTCAGGCCGCCCTCGATGGTCGGCAGGTCGCGCTCCTGATAGCCCTCTTCGCGCTGCGCGTCCGGCTTGGCCTTCTCGATCGCCAGCCGGTACAGGCGCACGGCGGTGCCCAGCGTGCCGGTGCGGTTGAGCATGGCCAGGTCCAGATCACGCGCCTGGTTGGCGCGGGCCTGCTGGCCCAGCGCCTGCAGCTGCGCGTAGGCGTCCAGCGCCGGCTTGCCGGCGTCCCCCTGGCCGCGCAGCCACTCCAGCACCGCGGCCTCTTCCTTCTGCTTGTGGGCCAGCACGTTGTTGCGCTTGAAGCCGTCCAGCTGGCCGTCGTAGTTCTTGCTGGTGTTGTTCCAGCCGGCCATGCTGGCGGCGTACTTCACCGCGATGTCCTTGTTGTCCTTGCTCGCCGCCTCGACCAGCGCGATCTGGTCCTTGTAGGCCTTGGCGATGGTCGGGTAGCTCCAGTTGGCGGTGTTCTCGAACTCGCTGACCAGCGCGTAGCGGTCGGTACGGCCCGGGTAGCCGGCCACCATCACGAAATCACCCTCGCCCAGCGGCTGGTTGGCCAGCTTCAGCCAATGCTTGGGCTGGTACGGCACGTTGTCGGCGGCAAACGCGGCCGGCTTGCCGTCCTTGCCGACATAGGCGCGGTAGAACGCGAAGTCGCCGGTGTGGCGCGGCCACATCCAGTTGTCGATATCGCCACCGAACTTGCCGACGCTGCCCGGCGGTGCATAGGCCAGGCGCACGTCGCGGATTTCCATGTTCTTGAACAGGCGGTAGGTGTTGCCGCCGGAGAAGCTGTACAGCTTGCAGCTGTAGGCGTCGTCGACCTCGCACTGGGCGATGGCCTGCTTCTCGAACGCTTCCAGCGCCTCGGTGCGCTTGAGCGGGTCGTTGCCGGCGGCGGCGATGGCGGCCCTGGCCTGCTGGGTGACATCGGTGATGTCATCGAGCACGTAGATGCGCGCGTTCGGGCCGGCGCTCAGTTCGTCGCTGAGGGCCGGTGCGTTGAAGCCGTCGGTGATCAGGTTCTTCTCGGCGGTGGAGTTGAGCTGGATCGCACCGTAGGCACAGTGGTGGTTGGTCACCACCAGCCCCTGCGGCGAGACGAAGCTGGCGGTGCAGCCACCCAGCGCCACGACCGCGCCCATCGGGTCACCGGTCAGGTTGCTCAGCTGCAGCGGATCGAGCTTCAGCCCGGCTTTCATCAGCGGCCCGGCGATCTCCGGCAGCTGCTGCGGCACCCACATGCCCTCGGCGGCCTGCGCGGTATGGGCCAGGCCAAGGCCGGCGACGACGGAAAGAGCAAGGAGGTTCAGACGCATGCAGGTGTCCCCGAAGAATGGAAGGCCCGATTGTAGCGGTTGCAACTGTCACCGTTCCGCATGATCGGCCGGCTGCAGGCAGTTTCGAACGAAAGCATATAATCGGCGGCACATTCCACACCGCGGTTTTCCGGCAATGACACAGAACACGATGCGCGCGCTGGTCAAGCGCGAAGCGGCCAAGGGCATCTGGATGGAGGAGGTGCCGGTCCCGGTGCCGGGCCCCAACGAGGTGCTGATCAAGCTGGAGAAGACCGCCATCTGCGGCACCGACCTGCACATCTACCTGTGGGACGAGTGGAGCCAGCGCACGATCAAGCCGGGGCTGACCATCGGTCACGAATTCGTCGGCCGCATCGCGCAGATCGGCCCGGGCGTGACCGGCTATGAGCTCGGCCAGCGCGTCTCGGCCGAAGGCCACATCGTCTGCGGCCATTGCCGCAACTGCCGTGGCGGCCGCCCGCACCTGTGCCCGAACACCGTCGGCATCGGCGTCAACGTCAACGGCGCCTTTGCCGAATACATGGTGATGCCGGCATCCAACCTGTGGCCGATCCCGGACCAGATCCCGTCCGAGCTGGCCGCGTTCTTCGACCCCTACGGCAACGCCGCGCACTGCGCGCTGGAGTTCGACGTGATCGGCGAGGACGTGCTGATCACCGGTGCCGGCCCGATCGGCATCATCGCCGCGGGCATCTGCAAGCACATCGGTGCGCGCAACGTGGTGGTCACCGACGTCAATGATTTCCGCCTGAAGCTGGCCGCCGACATGGGCGCCACCCGCGTGGTCAACGTCGCCAACACCTCGCTCAAGGACGTGATGGCCGAACTGCACATGGAAGGCTTCGACGTCGGCCTGGAAATGAGCGGCAACCCGCGCGCCTTCAACGACATGCTCGACTGCATGTACCACGGCGGCAAGATCGCCATGCTCGGCATCATGCCCAAGGGCGCGGGCTGTGACTGGGACAAGATCATCTTCAAGGGTCTGACCGTGCAGGGCATCTACGGCCGCAAGATGTACGAGACCTGGTACAAGATGACCCAGCTGGTGCTGAGCGGCTTCCCGCTCGGCAAGGTGATGACCCACCAGCTGCCGATCGACGACTTCCAGAAGGGCTTTGACCTGATGGAACAGGGCAAGGCCGGCAAGGTCGTGCTGAGCTGGAACTGATCCGCATCGGGTGACAACCGAAAGGCGCCGCACGGCACCTTTCGCGTAGATGCAGGAGCCATGGCGTTCGAAGGCATTCGAAGGCGTCTGCAGGAGCGGCGCAAGCCGCGAAACTATTGGCCGTCAGATGGCATGAGTGCCTGCCATTTCCCCCGGCTTCGCGGCTGACGCCGCTCCTGCAAAAACAGCAACAGGACCCGCTTCGCGCTTCCGTGGTCGCTCCGGCAGACAGCGGCGGGGCATGAAAAAGGCGCCTTGCGGCGCCTTTTTCCTTGCAACCATCAACCCGGGATCAGGGCACGTCCACCGACACGGTGAACACCACGCCCGGCTTGTAGGTGTCCGAATCGCGGCGCAGCGACGGCGCGTCCGAACCGAAGGTGTCGTAGTAGCCCAGGGTCGCGGTGGCCGGGCCGAACGCCTTGGACACCGAGATCGAGCCGTCGTAGTAGTCCTCACGGCGCGGCCATTCGTCACCGTCGGCCTTGATGGTGGTGTAGCCGGCCGAGGCGCCGATCGAGAAGCCGCTCTCGCCGATGTCGTAGCTGGCTTCCAGCCCCGTGTAGGTCTGCTCGGCGCCGCTGTTGCTGTAGTCGTCGGTGTAGCCCAGCAGGCCGCTGACGGTCATCGGGCCGGTCCAGGTGACCTTGGCCAAGTATTCGTTGTAGTCGATATCGCCGTAACCGCTGGAGGCGCCTTCGTAGGTGTAACGGTTCACACCCAGGTCCAGGTTCCAGCTGTCGGACAGGTCCTTGCTCCAGCCGATGTTGTAATCGACTTCGAAATTCGGGCCGCCGTCGCCAAAATCGACGTTCGAGCCCCACACGCCCACGTACAGGCCGAACGGTGCGCTGTAGCTGGCCCCGGCCTGGAACGCCGGGCCGTTGTCGGTCTGCGACACGCCACGGAACACGTAATCGGTGGTGACCGTTGCGTTGAAGCTGAACGGGGAGGCGGTTTCCTCGCTCTCCTGGGCGCTGAGGGCAAACGGAACGGACAACAGGGCGGCACAGGCAACAGCAACAAGGCGCTTGTTGTGCATCAGGGGACTCTCCAGGAAGTGGGGGATATCGAAACCGCAGCGGCTCCGATTCACGAATTTTTAATCATATCGATATTGCATTGCAACAATATCGATCCCCACCCCCGGATTCAGCCTCCCGCAACCGGGAACACGCCGTAGCGGCGCACCTGCAGATGCACGGTGCTGCCGGGCGCATAGGCCGGGGCCGCGGCCGGCAGTTCCAGCTCCAGCTCCGAGGCGTCGGCCTCAAGTCTTGCGCGCAGCCGGACCTTGCCACCACTGCGCTGCAACGCAGTCACCGTGGCCGGCCAGCCGCCCTCGCCCACCGCCAGATCCTCCGGTCGCACATAGAGCTCCACCGCTCCCTCGTCGGCGCCGGTCGGCGGTACGGCCAGGCTGTCGCCGCCCACCAGCAAGCGGCCATCGCGCAGCTGCGCCGGCACCCGGTTGGCTTCGCCGACAAAGCCGTAGACGAACGGCGATACCGGGCTGTCGTAGACCTCGCCGGGGCTGCCGACCTGCTCGATGCGGCCACGGTTGAGGATGGCGACGCGGTCGGCCAGCTCCAGTGCCTCTTCCTGGTCGTGGGTGACAAACACCGTGGTCAGGCCGGTGCGGTCGTGCAGTTCCCGCAACCAGCGACGCAGGTCACGCCGCACCTGTGCATCCAGTGCGCCGAACGGCTCGTCCAGCAGCAGCACCCGCGGCTCGATCGCCAGCGCGCGTGCCAAGGCCACGCGCTGGCGCTGGCCACCGGACAGCTGCGCCGGGTAGCGCCCGCCTAGACCATCGAGCTGTACCAGCGACAGCAGCTCCTGCACGCGTGCATCGATGCGCGCCTTCGGCCAGCGCTCGGCGCGGCGTCGCACTTCCAGTCCGAAGGCGATATTGCCGCGCACGTCCAGGTGCCTGAACAGCGCGTAGTGCTGGAACACGAAGCCGGCCCGGCGCGCCTGCACGCTCAGCGTGGTGGCATCCTCGCCATCGAACAGGATGCGGCCCTGCTCCGGCTGCTCCAGCCCGGCGATGGCCCGCAGCAAGGTGGTCTTGCCCGAGCCGGAAGGCCCCAGCAGCGCCAGCAGCTCGCCGCTGCGGATATCCAGGCTCACGCCATCGAGTGCGGGAAACGCGCCATAGCGCTTGCCCAGGTCTTGGATACGGATATTCATCGTCATCTCGGCCGGTGCGCGGCGGCCAGCGATTGGCCGTGGCGCCATTCCAGGAAGGTCTTGAGCACCAGCGTCAGCAGCGAGGCCGCCGCCAGCAGCGAGGCGCAGGCGAAGGCGGCGCTGTAGCTGCCGTACTCGTTGTAGAGGTTCTCCACGTGCAGCGGCAGCGTGCTGGTACGGCCACGGATGCTGCCGGACACCACCGACACCGCGCCGAACTCGCCCATCGCCCGCGCACTGCACAGCAATACGCCGTACAGCAATCCCCAGCGGATGTTGGGCAGGGTCACCTTCCAGAACATCTGCCAGGCACTGGCGCCCAGCGTCAGCGCGGCCAGTTCCTCGTCGCTGCCCTGCTGCTCCATCAGCGGCATCAGCTCGCGGGCGATGAACGGCACCGTGACGAAGGCGGTGGCCAGCACGATGCCCGGCAGCGCGAACACGATGCGCGGCAGCCGCAGCAGCACCTCGCCCAGCACCGGCAACTGCAGGCGGATGCCGTCCTCGATCAGCGGCCATACCCAGGCATCGCGCCCGAACAGCAGGATCAGCGCCAGTCCCGCCACCACCGGCGACACCGAGAACGGCAGGTCGATCAGGGTCACCAGCCAGCGCTTGCCGGGAAAGCGGTGCTTGCTGACCAGCCAGGCCGCGGCGATACCGAACACCAGGTTCAGCGGCACCACGATCGCCGTCACCAGCAGGGTCAGCCGCACCGCCGCCAGCGCATCGGACGTGGTCACCGCCTGCCAGAACACCTGCACGCCGCCGCGCAGCGCCTCGATGAACACCAGCAGCAGCGGCAGCAGCAGGAACGACAGCAGGAAGCCGAGCGCACCGAGGATCAACAGCCACTGCACCCAGCGCGGCTCGCTGGTGACCGGACGTGGCGCGCGCACCGCCACGCTGTCCGTCACCGGCAAGGCCAGCCCCAACGTCTGCCCGCTCATCGCGCACCCCGCCGTTGCGCCCACAGCTGCACGCTGTTGACCAGCAGCAGCACCGCGAATGACAGCAGCAGCATCGCCACGGCAATGGCGGTGGCGCCGGCATAGTCGAAGCCGTCCAGACGCATGGTGATCAGCAGCGGCGCGATTTCCGTCACCCCGATCAGGTTGCCGGCGATGAAGATCACCGAACCGTATTCACCCACGCCGCGCGCGAAGGCCAGCGCGAACCCGGTCAGCATCGCCGGCCACAGCCCCGGCAGCACCACCCGGGTGACCGTCTGCCAGCGGCTGGCACCGAGCGTCGCGGCGGCTTCTTCCAGCTCACGCTCGGCCTCGGCCAGCACCGGCTGCACGATCCGCACCACGAACGGCAGGCCCACGAACACCAGCGCCACGAACACGCCCAGCGGCGTGTAGGCCACCTTGATGCCGGCCCCTTCCAGCCAGCGGCCGATCCAGCCCTGACCGCCATACAGCGCCGTCAGCGCGATGCCGGCCACCGCGGTAGGCAGCGCGAACGGCAGGTCGATCATCGCGTCGAACAGCCGCCGGCCCGGAAAGCGGTAGCGCACGAACACCCAGGCCAGCCAGGTACCCATGAAGGTATTGAACGCCGCCGCCGCCAGCGCCGCGCCAAAGCTCAGGCGCAACCCCGCCAGCACGCGCGGCTCGCTCCACGTCTGCCAGATGTTGCCCAGGCCGAGATGGGCGGCCTTGAAGGCGATGCCCAGCATCGGCAGCAGCACGATCAGGCCCAGCCAGAACACGGTGATGCCCAGCCCCAGGCCGAAACCGGGGAGCACGCGGCGCGCGCGTGGCGATGACAGGACGGCACTCATGCGCTCACCTGGCCGCCTGGATCTGGTCGAACACGCCGCCATCGGCGAAGTGCTCGGCCTGCGCCTGCGCCCACGAACCGAAGGCGCTGCGCACGGTCACCTGCGACACGGGCTTGAAGCGCGCCAGCTCGCGCGGATCGACCCGTTCCGGATAACGCGGCCGGTAGTAGTGGCGCGCGGCAATGCGCTGGCCCTCGGCCGTATACAGGAACTCGAGGTAGGCCTGTGCCACGGCGCGCGTGCCATGACGGTCGACATTGCGGTCCACCAGCGCCACCGGCGGCTCGGCCAGGATCGATTGCCTGGGCATCACGATCTCGAAACGGTCCGGGCCCAGTTCCTCCTGCACCAGGAAGGCCTCGTTCTCCCAGGCCAGCAGCACATCGCCGATGCCACGCTGGACGAAGGTGGTGGCGGCACCGCGCGCACCGGTATCGAGCACCGGCACATTGCGGAACAGCGCGGTCATGTATTTCAGCGTGCGCGCCCGGTCGCCCTTGAAGATGTGCTCGCCATACGCCCACGCCGCCAGATAGTTCCAGCGCGCCCCGCCGGAGGTCTTCGGGTTCGGCGTCACCACCGACACCCCGGCGCGCAGCAGGTCCGGCCAGTCACGGATGCCTTTGGGGTTGCCCTTGCGCACCAGGAACACGACCGTGGAGGTATACGGCGCGCTGTGCCCGGGCAGCCGCGACTGCCAGTTGACCGGCAACAGCCGGGCCTGCTGCGCGATCGCATCCACGTCGTAGGCCAGCGCCAGCGTCACCACATCGGCCTCGATGCCGTCGATCACCGCGCGCGCCTGCTTGCCGGAGCCGCCATGGGAGGTCTCCACGGTGACGGTATCGCCACGGGTCTGCTGCCAGTGCCGGGCGAAGGCCGCGTTGATATCGCGGTACAGCTCGCGGGTCGGGTCATAGGAGACATTGAGCAGCTGCACGTCGGCGGCCAGGGTCACCCCGGCAATGCAGGCCAGCATGAACGCCAGCAAGGCGCTGCCGGTGCGGGAAACAACCAGACGCCTCATGCACCGCCTCCGCCAGAAAAAGCCCGCAGCCACAGGAACGCAACCCTTCCATCGTCACCCGCCGCGGCCGCCGGCAAGGCGCCGCGCAGGTACGCAATCCTGATCCTGCTTCCAGCCCCCGGCAAGATGCCGGACGTATACATGCACGGGGTCATTACAGGGCTCGGGGCGGACGATCGGGCCACCGATGCTGCAGCTGCACACCCCACGGGAGAAATGACTTGGAATGCGGCGCTTATAGCTGTTGCGCATGAAGCCAGCGCCAAACTGGCCGGCCGGCTAAAATCACCGCTCCTTTCTGCCGCAAGACCCTGCCATGACTTCTACCGCGACCGCCTCCCCGCTGACCCGGCACTACGCCGAGGAACTGGATGCCATCCGTGCGCAGGGCCTGTTCAAGTCCGAACGCATCATCACCAGCCCGCAGTCGGCGCAGATCACCCTGGATGACGGCCGCAGCGTGCTGAATTTCTGCGCCAACAACTACCTGGGCCTGGCCGACCACCCGGACCTGATCCAGGCCGCCAAGGACGCACTGGACAGCCACGGCTTCGGCATGGCCTCGGTGCGCTTCATCTGCGGCACCCAGGACCTGCACAAGCAGCTGGAAAAGCAGATCGCCGACTTCTTCGGCAAGGACGACACCATCCTGTACGCGGCCTGCTTCGACGCCAACGGCGGCCTGTTCGAGCCGCTGCTGGGCGAGCACGACGCGGTGATTTCCGATTCGCTCAACCACGCCTCGATCATCGACGGCGTGCGCCTGTGCAAGGCCAAGCGCTTCCGCTACGCCAACTGCGACATGGCCGACCTGGAAGCGCAGCTGCAAGCGGCCGATGCGGCCGGCTGCAAAACCAAGCTGATCACCACCGACGGCGTGTTCTCGATGGACGGCTTCATCGCCCCGCTGGATGAAATCACCGCGCTGGCGAAGAAGTACAACGCCTTGGTGCACATCGACGAATGCCACGCCACCGGCTTCCTCGGCGCCACCGGCCGCGGCTCGGCCGAAGTGAAGGGCGTGCTGGACAAGATCGACATCATCACCGGCACCCTGGGCAAGGCCATGGGCGGCGCGCTGGGCGGCTTCACCTGCGCCAGCGCCGAGGTGATCGAGCTGCTGCGCCAGCGCTCGCGCCCGTACCTGTTCTCCAACTCGCTGCCGCCGCATGTGGTCGCCGCCGGCATCAAGGCGTTCGAGATGCTCGCCGCCGCCGATGACCTGCGCGCCACGCTGCGCGAGAACACCGCCTATTTCCGCGAAAAGATGGTCGCCGCCGGTTTCGACGTGAAGCCCGGCGAGCATCCGATCAGCCCGGTGATGCTGTACGACGCACCGCTGGCGCAGAAGTTCGCACAGCGCCTGCTCGAAGAAGGCATCTACGCGATCGGCTTCTTCTTCCCGGTGGTGCCCAAGGGCCAGGCGCGCATCCGCACCCAGATCAGCGCCGCGCACAGCCGCGCCCATCTGGATCAGGCCATCGACGCCTTCACCCGGATCGGCAAGGAGCTGGGCGTGATCAAGGGCTGATCAGCCTTCTTCACCGCAGAAAACAGAAAAGGCGCCGTCACCGGCGCCTTTTTCCTGCCTGCGGCAAGCCGCTCAGTTCTTGCCGCGCTTAGCCGGTTTGGCCGCTTGCGGCACTGCCGCCGGTGCGCCCTTGGCCACGCGGATGCCGTTGGCCTTCATCCACGCATCGAACTGGTCGGCGCTCATCCGCGTCTCGCCCTGCTGCATCAGGAAACGGTAGTTGCCCAGTGCGTCTTTTTCCGCGGCCGGCGCTTCCACCGTTACCGAGATCGGCTTCTCTTCGGCCTTGGCCACCGGCTTGCCGGAGGAGGCACAACCGGCCAACAGCGCGACAGTGGCGAGCGACAGGGCGATACCCGCTGCACGAAGGAACGAAGCCATGGTGACAATCCCGTGAAAAACGAAGATCGAGTCTAATCCATAACTTCAAGGAGTCCATATATCCCTTTGGAATATATGGAATAACAGTGTGACGCCCCTCTCATCCCAGGTTCCGGAAAACAAGACGCCCGCACCGGTTGCCAGTGCGGGCGCAAGGGATCATCGGGCGGGCAGCAGTCCGCGCCTGACCTTACTTCACCTCGGGCGCGGGTTCCGCAGCGGGCGCTTCCGCCGCAGCCGGACGCGCCTTGACCACGCGTACACCGCGCGCCTTCATCCAGGCATCGAACTCTTCGGCGGTCATGCGCTTTCCGCCCTGGCTCATATCGAAGCGCCACGGCGTGTTGTCGAACTCGGTCTGCGGCTTGTAGGCGGCCGGGTCGTTGGCATTGATCGCCGGGCGCGCCGGCATCGCACTGGCCACGTTGTTGCAGCTTTCAACCCGCAGGCGCATCAACACCTGCTCCAGCGACTGCCCGTCATTGAAACCGGAACTCAGCACGCCGACCGGCATGCCCAACTGCCCCTGGCGGGCATACAGCTCGTTGGCCACCGGAGCGACAACCGCCGCCGGCAGCGGTGCGGGCACCACGGCATTGGCCGAGCAATCGACGGCGGCCTGGGCGGCGGGGACGACAAACAGACCAAACACACCGGCCAGCGCGATACGCAACATGCTCAATTCCATGCGAATAGGAGATCGCCGCGAGTGTAGGCAGCCACCGGGGTGCTTTCAACCGTCTGTCCACATCCGCCCCGGAGCAGCAGGGAATACGCATGGCAAATTGTGACGCCGGTGCGCAAACGCAATGTGCGCCGGCGCCATGGAAGTCATCACCGGTAGATGCAGGGGCCTCCTTGCCCATCCGGCATGGCGTGGCACGGAACGGGGAGCAGCCCCGCCCCGCGCCCGCCTTTTCTGCCGTCAGCCCTTGCCGAACTGCAGCTGGCTGCCGCCGGCGTCCACCTTGATGGTGTCGCCGCTGGTGAACTCGCCGGCCAGGATCTTCTGCGCCAGCGGATTTTCCAGCTGCTGCTGGATCGCCCGCTTCAGCGGACGTGCGCCGTAGACCGGATCGAAGCCGACGTTGCCCAGCAGGTCGAACGCGGCATCGCTCACCTCCAGCGTCAGCCCACGCTCGCCCAGCCGCTTCTCCAGCCCACGCATCTGGATGCGCGCGATCTGCTTGATCTGCTGCTTGTCCAGCGGATGGAACACGACAATGTCGTCCAGCCGGTTGATGAATTCCGGACGGAAGTGCGCCTGCACCACGCCCATCACCGCCGCCTTCATCTGCGTGTAGGCTTCCGGGCTGTCGTCACCGCTCATGTCCTGGATCTGGTGCGAGCCCAGGTTCGAGGTCATCACGATGACGGTGTTGCGGAAGTCCACGGTGCGACCCTGGCCGTCGGTCAGGCGGCCGTCGTCGAGCACCTGCAGCAAGATGTTGAACACGTCCGGATGGGCTTTTTCCACCTCGTCCAGCAGGATCACGCTGTACGGGCGACGGCGCACCGCCTCGGTCAGGTAGCCGCCCTCCTCATAGCCCACATAGCCCGGCGGCGCACCGATCAGCCGCGAGACGCTGTGCTTCTCCATGAACTCGCTCATGTCGATGCGCACCATCGCGTCGGGCGAATCGAACAGGAAATCGGCCAGCGCCTTGGTCAGCTCGGTCTTGCCCACGCCGGTCGGGCCCAGGAACAGGAACGAACCACTCGGGCGGTTGGGATCGGACAGCCCGGCGCGCGAACGCCGCACCGCATCAGAGACGACCTTGATCGCCTCTTCCTGGCCAACCACGCGGTTGTGCAGCATCTCTTCCATGCGCAGCAGCTTGTCGCGCTCGCCTTCGAGCATCTTGCTGACCGGGATGCCGGTCCAGCGCGAGACGACCTCGGCGATCTCCTCGTCGGTGACCTTGTCCTGCACCAGCTTGAAGTCCTTGCGCTCCATTTCCTGCGCGGCGGCCAGCTGCTTTTCCAGATTGGGCAGCACACCGTACTGGATCTCGCTCATCCGCGCGAAATCCTGGCGGCGCTGCGCCGCTTCCAGCTCCAGCTTGGCCTTCTCCACCTGCTCCTTGATCCGGGTGGCGCCCTGCAACGCGGCCTTTTCCGACTTCCAGATCTCGTTGAGGTCGGAGAACTCGCGCTCCAGCGTGTCGATATCCGCTTCCAGATCGGCCAGCCGCTTGCGCGAGGCCTCGTCCTTCTCCTTCTTCAGCATCTCGCGCTGGATCTTGAGCTGGATCAGGCGGCGCTCCTGGCGGTCCAGTTCCTCCGGCTTGGAGTCGATCTCCATGCGGATGCGCGAGGCCGCCTCGTCCATCAGGTCGATGGCCTTGTCCGGCAGCTGGCGGTCGGTGATGTAGCGGTGGGACAGCGTCGCCGCCGCCACCACGGCCGGGTCGGTGATCTCCACGCCATGGTGCACCGCGTAGCGTTCCTTCAAGCCACGCAGGATGGCGATGGTGTCTTCCACGCTCGGCTCGCCGACGAACACCTTCTGGAAGCGGCGCTCCAGCGCGGCGTCCTTCTCGATGTACTGGCGGTATTCGTCCAGCGTGGTCGCGCCGATGCAGTGCAGCTCACCGCGTGCCAGCGCCGGCTTGAGCATGTTGCCGGCATCCATCGCGCCGTCACCCTTGCCGGCGCCGACCATGGTGTGCAGTTCGTCGATGAACAGGATGATCTGGCCTTCGTTCTTGGCCAGGTCGTTGAGCACGCCCTTGAGCCGCTCCTCGAATTCGCCCCGGAACTTGGCGCCGGCGATCAGCGCGCCCATGTCCAGCGACAGCACGCGCTTGCCGCGCAGGCCTTCGGGCACTTCGTCGTTGATGATGCGCTGGGCCAGGCCTTCGGCGATGGCGGTCTTGCCGACGCCGGGCTCGCCGATCAGCACCGGGTTGTTCTTGGTGCGGCGCTGCAATACCTGGATGGTGCGGCGGATCTCCTCGTCACGGCCGATCACCGGATCGAGCTTGCCGCTCTCGGCACGCGCGGTCAGGTCGATGGTGTACTTCTCCAGCGCCTGGCGCTGCTCTTCGGCGTTCTCGCTCTGCACGGATTCTCCGCCACGCAATTTGTCGATCGCCGCTTCCAGCTTCTTCCTGTCGGCACCTGCGGCGCGCAGCGCCATGCCGGCCGCGCCGCCGTCATCGGTGGCGGCCAGCAGGAACCACTCGCTGGCGATGAACTGGTCGTTGTGCTGCTGGGCCAGCTTGTCGGTGGTGTTGAGCAGGCGGCTGAGGTCGTTGCCCATCGACAGGTTGCCGGCCTGGCCGGACACCTTCGGCAACGCCTCCAGCGATTCGCCCAGCCGCTCGCGCAACAACGGCACATTGACGCCGGCCTGGGCCAGCAGCGGCCGGCTGCTGCCGCCGGGCTGGTCGAGCAGCGCGCTGAGCACATGCACCGGCTCGATGATGTTGTGGTCGCGACCGACTGCCAGGGATTGCGCGTCTGCCAGCGCCTTCTGGAAATTGGAGGTGAGCTTGTCCATCCGCATGGGTGTTCTTCCTCGATAACAGGGGCCGGCACTGCCGGCGATACTGGATCAGATGCGGTTGCCGCCGCGTGATTCAAGGCCGCCGTCCGCCGCAGTTCAGCCGCGGCAACGGCTATCCCCAGTATCTCCCGCACAAAGTCGCCGGCCTTGATCCGGCGCAAACCGCGCTCGGGCGGCTCAGCCGCGGGTCAGCGCGGCCCGCAGCGTGCGCAGCTGCTGCTTGACCGCCCGCGTCTGCTCCCCATCCAGCCGCAACAGCGCCTTCTGCCCGACCGAGCGCGCCTGCAGGTCCGGATCGACAAAGCGGTAGCGGCCGCGCTCATCGCGCTCCAGCAGCAGCGGCTGCGCCGGCTCGGGGGTCTGCAGCAGGTGATCGATCACCGCGACCAGCCGGTCGTTGAAGTGCCCGTCCGGGTGCCCGACGTCACGCCAGGCCTGCTGGATCAGCGGATAGAAACGCCGGTACGCCGCCGCCAGCGCCGGCATGTCGGCCTGGCTGAAAGCCTCCACATACACGCGGTAACGCAGCGCGTTGGCAGCGGCCAGTTGCAGACCATCGTCCTGCGTGGATTCCACCACCAGCACGCCGTCCACCGGCCGCAACGCCATGGCCGAAGCCGGCAGACTGGGCTGGGTGAGATTGTCGATGTGCACCACCACGCGCTGGATCAGGTGCTCGCGCAGCAGCAGGGCCAGTGCATCGGCGGGCAAGAGGTCATGCAATGCCTGCAGGGCGCTGGCGTCGCTGTCGGCCAGCGCCGGCAATGCCGGATCGGCGGCATCACTGCCCTCCAGCGGATAGCGCGGTGCCGCTGGCTCTGCCGGCGCCGTGCCGGACGGCGATACGGCATGCACCGCAGCCGGCCCGGCAGGCGTGCCTGCTGCCGGTGCCGGTGCCGGTGCCGGAGACGGCCGCATCTTCTGCAGGTTCCCCTGGAACAACCACGCCCCCGCACCGCCCAGCGCCACCACACCGACCACCACCCACGGCCACACCGCGTTCCCTTTCTGCATCACCACCACCTTCAAATACATGTGGAGGTATGACCAGCGCCGGCGCCGGGGGTTCCCCGCTATTGATCCCCGGCAGCAGCAGACGGCTTCTGCAGCGACAGCAATGCCAGCATTGCCGCCAGCGCGACGTAGGCACCGGCGAACTGCCAGCTGATGATCCGCGGCAGGCCTTCGAGCAACCACGGCAGGTGGATGCCACCGCGCGGATCCACCGAATGGATCAAGCCGAACAGGGTCAGCCCGGCGGCGATCAGCATCAGCAGCGCGCCGCGCCGCAGCTGGCCATCGATCATCGCCACCACCGTGGCGATCCACAGCATCGCGGTAATGATGAAGCCGTTGCCAAGGGTGAAGATCACCGCCAGCTCCGGCAGGCCATGGCCATCGATCTGCGTGGTCAGTTCGAGCAGTCGATCCGGCGCGACCCAGCCCGGCGCCTTGATCGCCAGCAGGTACGCCACCGACGGCAGGAAGCCGAACACCATCGCCCCGGCATGTTCACGCGGCGTGGCCTGGAACGCCTGGGTGGTGATGTCGATGGCGACGTAGACGATGATCGGTGCCAGCACCGCCAGCGGCAGCCACTGCACCAGCCCGGAAATCACCCCGAGCATGCCGCCGATGCCGATGAACAGACCGGTCAACAGCGTGTAACCGCTGCGCGCGCCCATGTGCTTGTACGCCGGCTGGCCGATATAGGGCGTGGTCTGTGCCACGCCACCGCATACCCCCGCCACCAGCGTGGCCACCGCTTCGACCAGCAGGATGTCGCGGGTGCGGTAGTCGTCACCGGCCGCGCGTGCGCTTTCGGAAACATTGATACCGCCGACCACCATCAGCAGGCCGAACGGCAGCAGCAGCGGCAGGTAGTCCATCGCCGCCGGCAGGCCGTCGATGAAGCCCAGTGTCGGCAACGGCAGCACCACCTGCGGCGGCGTCCACTGCGGCAGGGCAAAGCCCGGTGCGCCCAGACCGGCCAGGCCCAGCCCGTAATACAGCGCGGTACCGACCACGAATGCCACCAGCACGCCCGGCGCCCGCACCGGCAGCCGGCCCTTGGCGATCAGCACATACAGCAACAGCCCGAGGGTGACGAAACCGGCCACCGGCGAGCGCAGCGTTTCCAGCAGCGGCAGCAGGCCCATCAGCACCAGTGCGATACCGGCGATGGAGCCGAGCAGCGCGGCACGCGGCAGCGCGCGGGTCACCGCCTCGCCGAAGAACGACAGCACCAGCTTCAGCATGCCCATGATCACCAGCGCCGCCATGCCCAGCTGCCAGGTGGCGATGGCCGCGGCATGCGGCTCCATGCCCTGCTGCTTGAAGCCGACGAAGGCCGGGCCGAGCACCAGCAATGCCATGCCGATGCTGGTCGGCGCATCCAGCCCCAGCGGCATCGCGGTGACATCCTCGCGCCCGCTGCGCACCGCCAGCCGCCGCGCCATCAGCGTGTACAGCAGGTTGCCGACCAGCACGCCGAACGCGGTACCGGGGAACATGCGCCCGAACACCACCTCGGCCGGGAACTGGAAGATGCCGACCAGCGCCATCGCGATGAAGCCGAGGATGGACAGGTTGTCCACCACCAGGCCGAAGAAACCGTTGAAGTCACCGGCGACGAACCAGCGTGGACGCAGGGAAGCGGAAGTGGAAGCCATGAAGTAGACCGGAAAGGGAAGAGACCATGCCGGCCAGGAACGCAGCAACGGCGCCCCCGGCCGGCTCATGCAGCACTCAGAACGAGACCTCGACCGCCTGCCGCGACCACAGCACCGACTGGTGCCGGGTGGCCTGCTTCCAGGCCAGGCGGATGGCTTCGATATCGTTGCGCCGCTGCGGGGTGTCCTCGTGCAGGATCACCAGCACCTTGGTGCGCAGCCGGTTCGGCTCGGACGCGCCGCGGAACAGCCACTGGCCGTAGGCATCGAACACGGTCAGGCCATCGGGAAAGCGCGGCGTCACCTCCTTGTCCAGGAAGGCGCGCCACTGCGCCTCGCTGATCACATCGGTCTGCACACGAGCGGACGGACCGCTTTCCTCGCCCACGCCGAAGTACAGCTCGCTGCGCACCCAACCGGCTGCTTCGGCCGGGCGCGCGGCATCGCCATGCAACTGGGCGCTGGGCGCGGTTTCGGCAACAGGCGGCACCGCGTGGGCGCTGGCGGCAACGGCAAACAGCAGGGGCAACAGCACAGCAGGCAGCTTCATGGAAAACCTCCGGACAGGGAAAACACGGTGGCATCCAAGGCACCGCAAGGGATATCGCATCTGGTTATCAGCCAATTACCAGCAGGGCTTGCATCGGCAGCGGCGTTAACGCCAAGATAATATATCGCTTCATCCGGATGGATGTAAGTCGCAGGTCTCCTCCCCCCTTCCCCACATCTTTCCGGAGTTCGCATGTCCCGCCCCACCTCGGCCCCGCTCGGTCTGGCCATCGCACTGGTGCTGTCCTCTCCCGCCTTCGCCCAGGACGCCCCGCAGGCGACCAACCTGGACACGGTGATCGTCACCGGCACCCGTGCCATCGACCGCACCGTGCTGGAGTCCACCGCGCCGGTGGACGTGCTCAACGCCGAGGACATCCGCAAGGCCGGCGTGGTCAATGGCGAGCTGGGCAGCGCACTGCAGGCGCTGCTGCCGTCGTTCAACTTCCCGCGCCAGTCCAACTCCGGCGGCGCCGACCATGTGCGCGCGGCGCAGCTGCGTGGCCTGTCGCCCGACCAGGTGCTGGTGCTGGTCAACGGCAAGCGCCGCCACAACAGCGCGCTGGTCAACACCGACAGCAAGATCGGCAAGGGCACCACGCCGGTGGATTTCAACGCGATCCCGGTCAGCGCGATCAAGCGCATCGAGGTGCTGCGTGACGGCGCCGGCGCGCTGTACGGCTCGGACGCGGTGGCCGGCGTGATCAACGTGATCCTCGACGACGCGCCGGAAGGCGGCGCCATCGAAGCCAGCTTCGGTGCCCACCACACCGACCTGAAGCCGATCGACCGCACCCTGACCGACGGCCAGACCAGCTTCTTCAGCGCCAAGGTCGGCACCGCGCTGACCGACGACGGCGGTTTCCTGCGTGTCGGCCTGGAGCTGAAGAACCGCGAAGCCACCAACCGCGCCGGCTCCGACCAGGTGCCGTTCTGGGAGGAACAGACACCGGACAACCTGGCCCTGGCCGGCAAGCGCAATTACGTGCTAGGTGACGGCGAAAGCCGCGACCTCAACGCCTGGTTCAACACCGAAATTCCGTTCGGCGCGACCTCCAAGGCCTATGCGTTCGGCACCTGGAACCAGCGCGACACCGAGGGCGCCAACTACTTCCGTTACCCGGACGGCGTAGCCAACTGGAAGGAGCTGTACCCCAATGGCTACCGGCCGATCTCCGAAGGCGAGAACCTGGACGTGCAACTGGTCGGCGGCGCGCGCGGCCAGTGGGGCGACTGGAACTACGATGCCAGCCTCGATCACGGCCGCAACGAATTCACCTACCGCCTGCGCAACTCGCTCAACGCCTCGCTGGGCCCGAACAGCCCCACCCGCTTCAAGACCGGTGATTTCAGCTTCGCCCAGAGCGTGGCCAACCTCGATATCGGCCGCATCTTCGTGCGCGAAAACGACAGCCACAGCCTCGGCTTCGGTATCGAAGGCCGCCACGAACGCTATGAAACCGGTGCCGGCGACCCGGCCAGCTACGCCGCCGGCCCCTGGACCGACCGCCCGACCGGCTCGCAGGCTGGCGGTGGCCTGACCCCGCAGGACGAAGCCGACCTGTCGCGCGATGTGGTCAGCGCCTACACCAGCCTGTCCTCGACCTTCGGCGAGAAGTTCTCCACCGACATCGCCGCCCGTTACGAGCATTACCAGGACTTCGGCGGCGAGCTGACCGGCAAGCTGGGTGCACGCTATGCCTTCGCCCCGGCCTTCGCGCTGCGTGGTTCGGTCTCCAACAACTTCCATGCACCGTCGTTGAGCCAGATCGGCTACGAATCCACTTCCACCGGCTACACCGCCGGCGGCCAGCTGGTGCAGGGCCGTCTGCTGTCGGTGAACAATCCGATCGCGCGCGCCCTGGGGGCAAGCGACCTGAAGCCGGAGAAGTCGATCAACACCAGCCTGGGCTTCACCAGCCAGATCGGCAGCCATTTCGACCTGTCGCTGGACCTGTTCCAGATCGACATCGACGACCGTATCGCCCTATCGGAAAGCATCCGCGGCGATGCGCTGACCGATTTCGTCCAGCAGCAGTTCGGCATCGGCGGGCTGGAAAGCGCGCACTACTTCGTCAACGCCGCCGATACCCGCACCCGCGGTGCCGAGTTCGTCGGCAACTGGCGGCAGTCGCTGGGCGACGGTGAGCTGCTGCTGACCGGCACCTGGAGCTACGCCAAGACCGAGTTGAAGAACGTGCTGGCCACCCCGGCGCAGCTGCTGGCACTGGATCCGGACTACGTGCTGTTCGGCGTGGAGGAAAGCAACACGCTGACCGACGCCGCGCCGCGCACCCGCGCGCAGTTCGCCGCCAGCTGGGCCAACGACAACTGGTCGCTGAGCAGCCGGGTCAGCCGCCACGGCAGTGCCAAGCGTGTGTTCGACTTCGGCGATGGTTATGTGCCGACCCAGACCTACCAGGCCGAATGGCAGCTGGATGCCGAAGCCGAATACCGCATCACCCGGCAGTGGAGCGTGGCGGTCGGCGGCCAGAACCTGACCGACAACTACCCCGACAGGTCGAACGAGGACATCTACTACTTCGGCAACCTGCCGTACGACGTGCTGTCGCCGATCGGCAGCAACGGCGCGTACTGGTACGGGCGCGTGCGCTACACGTTCTGAGTGCGGACACCCTCCCGCTCCCTCCGCCGGAGCGGGAGGGGCGGCAATCCATCTGCCGCTGCCGCCATCGCATCGTGTTGGCACAAGATGACTTTGCGGTAACAACCGCTGCGGCATAGTGACCGCATGCCTGACGAACTACAGCGTCCGCCACCGCCGGCGCTGGCGGATACCGATGCGCTCTTCCTCGACGTTGACGGCACCCTGCTCGCCTTCGCCGACCATCCCGACAAGGTGACGCCAGACGCCGCCCTGCTCGATCTGCTGCAGGGGCTGCACCACCATCTCGGCGGTGCGCTGGCCCTGCTCAGCGGTCGCCCGCTGGCGCAATTGCAACAGATGTTCGCGCCACTGCAACTGCCGATGGCCGGGCTGCATGGTGCCCAGCTGCAATCCACCGCCGAGACCGCCGCCCGCGTCCCGGACACCGATACCGATACCGCGCATTGGCTGCACGGCCTGCACGTGCGCGCCATGCAGTTGGCCCATGCCCATCCCGGCATGCTGGTCGAGCACAAGGGTCAGGCGCTGGCCCTGCATTGGCGCAACGCGCCGGCTGCCGCGCCGGCCATCACCGCGTTTGCCCGGGCACAGCTGCCGCAGCTGCCCGGCGTGCGCCTGCAACCCGGGAACCATGTCGTGGAATTCGTCAGCGACGGCCATGACAAGGGACGCGCACTGGTACAGCTGATGCAGCGACCGCCCTTCAATGGACGCCGGCCGCTGTGCGTCGGCGATGACCTCACCGACGAGCACGGCTTCAGTGCCGCCGCACGGCTGGGAGGTGCCGGCATCCTGGTGGGCCGCCGCGAACCCAGCCACGCACGCTTCGCGTTGCCCGACATCGGCGCCGTCCACCACTGGCTGCGTGCCGCGCTCGCTTCGCCCGCGCACGGCGGACGCCCCGGTACATGAACCACCGGCACACATGGAGATGATGCAATGCATGAAGCCTCGCTTGACCTGGGCGTTGTCGGCAACGGCAGCTTTGGCGCGCTGATCGACCCGCGCGCACGCGTGGTATGGAGCTGCCTGCCCACCTTCGACGGCGATCCCGCGTTCTGCGCGCTGCTGGGCCCCAACCAGCAGCAAGGCGGTGACTTCACCATCGAGCTGGAAGATTTCGCCGACAGCGAGCAGAGCTACCTGACCAATACCGCGATCCTGCGCACGCTGCTGCGCGACCAGCACGGCGGCGTGGTGGAAGTGCTGGACTTCGCCCCGCGCTGGCGCCGCAACGGACGCTTCTACCGTCCCGTCAGCCTGATCCGGCAGGTACGGCCACTGGCCGGCAGCCCGCGCATCGTGGTGCGGGCGCGGCCGCTGGCCGACTGGGGCGCACGTGTTCCCGATTCCACCTGGGGCAGCAACCACATCCGCTGGGTGCTGCCCGACCACATCCTGCGGCTGACCACCGACGTGCCGGTGCGCTTCGTCCGCGACGGGCTGCCGTTCGTGCTCAACCATCCGGTACATCTGGTGCTGGGCGTGGATGAATCGCTCGACCGTTCGCTGTCCGGCTATGTGCAGGAAGCCTTCCAGCGCACCCGCGACTACTGGCGCGAATGGGTGCGCTACCTGTCCATCCCGCTGGAATGGCAGGACGCGGTGATCCGCAGCGCGATCACGTTGAAGCTGTGCCAGTACGAGGACAGTGGCGCGATCATCGCGGCGATGACCACCTCCATTCCGGAGGCACCTGGCAGCAGCCGCAACTGGGACTACCGCTACTGCTGGCTGCGCGATGCCGCCTTCGTGGTGCGTGCGCTCAACCGCCTTGGCGCCACCCGCTCGATGGAACAGTTCATCGCCTACATCTTCAACCTCGCCAGCCATGACGGCACGCTGCAGCCGCTGTATGGCATCGGCTTCGAAGCGCAGCTCGACGAGGAAGAGGTCGCCACGCTGGACGGCTACCGCGGCATGGGCCCGGTCCGCCGCGGCAACCTGGCCTGGGTGCAGCGCCAGCATGATGTCTACGGCAGCGTGGTGCTGGCCTCGACCCAGCTGTTCTTCGACCAGCGGCTGCAGTCCCCGGGCGATGTGCATACCTTCAAGCGGCTGGAGCCGCTGGGTGAAAAAGCCTTCGCGCTGCATGACGTGCCCGATGCCGGGCTGTGGGAATTCCGTGGCCGCACCGAGGTGCACACCTATACCAGCGCGATGTGCTGGGCCGCCTGCGACCGCCTGTCCAAGATCGCCACGCGCCTGCAGCTGGAGGACCGCGCGATCTACTGGCGCGAGCGCGCCGACACCATCCACGCGCGCATCATGCACGAGGCATGGAGTGAGAAACTCGGGCACTTCACCGACACCTTCGGCGGCCACCGGCTGGACGCCTCGCTGCTGCTGCTGGCCGACCTTGGCATCATCCAGGCCAAGGACGCGCGCTTCATCGCCACCGTCGAGGCCATCGGCCGCAGCCTCAAGCATGGCAATGTGCTGTACCGCTACGTCGCACCGGACGATTTCGGCACGCCGGAAACCAGCTTCACCATCTGCACGTTCTGGTACATCGATGCGCTGGCGGCGATCGACCGCATGGACGAGGCCCGCGAAATGTTCGAGCTGCTGCTGCAGCAGCGCAACCACCTGGGCCTGCTGTCGGAAGACCTGTCCTTCGACGGCCACGCCTGGGGCAACTTCCCGCAGACCTATTCGCACGTCGGCCTGATCATCGCCGCGATGCGGCTGTCGCGCAGCTGGCAGGAGGCGTCGTGAGCCGCCTGGTCGTCATTTCCAACCGGGTCGCCCTGCCCGGCGAGAACCGCGCCGGCGGCCTGGCCACCGGACTGCTGGCGGCGTTGCGTGAGCGCGGCGGGCTGTGGTTCGGCTGGAGCGGACGTAGCGTGAACGAGGTCAGCGGCGCCCTGCATGAACAGACTGATGGCGCGATCCGCTTCCTCACCATGGACCTGTCCAAGGCCGACCTGGACAGCTACTACAACGGCTTCTCCAACCGCGCGCTGTGGCCGCTGCTGCACTTCCGCCTGGACCTGGTGGACTACGACCGCGGCAAGCGCGAAGGCTACTGGAAGGTCAACCGGCTGTTTGCCGACACCCTGGCGCCACGTCTGCGTGAGGACGACACCGTCTGGATCCACGACTACCACCTGATCCCGCTGGCGGCGCTGCTGCGCGAGCGTGGCATCGGCTGCCGGATGGGCTTTTTCCTGCATGTGCCGCTGCCTTCGGCCGACCTGATGCAGGCGCTGCCCGAGCACCGCGCGTTGTTCTCGGCCCTGTATGCCTACGACCTGCTCGGCTTCCAGACCCGGCGCGACGTGGACCGGTTCCAGTCGTATGTGCGGCTGTTCGCCGGCGGCAGCCTGGTCGATGCGGACACGATCCGCACGCCGGACGGGCGCCGGGTGATCACCTCGGCATTCCCCATCGGCATCGACACCGCACAGATCGCCCGCCAGGCACGCAGCGCCGTCGGCAACAAGGCGGTGCGATCCCTGCGTCACAGCCTGCAGCATCGCAAGCTCGCCATCGGCGTGGACCGGCTGGACTACTCCAAGGGCCTGCCCGAGCGCTTCCACGGTTTCGAGCGTTACCTGCAACGCCATCCGCAGGGGCGCGGCGCACTGACCTTCCTGCAGATCGCCCCTGTCTCGCGCGGCAGCGTGGCCGAATACCGCACCTTGCGCAGCGAGCTGGAACAGCTGGCCGGGCACATCAACGGCGCCCATGCCGATGCCGATTGGACCCCACTGCGCTACGTCAACCGGAACTACGCGCACAGCACCCTCACCGGTTTCTACCGCGAAGCCGCCGTGGGACTGGTCACGCCACTGCGCGACGGCATGAACCTGGTCGCCAAGGAATATGTGGCCTCGCAGAACCCGGACGACCCGGGCGTGCTGGTGCTGTCACTGCTGGCCGGTGCCGCCGATGAGCTGCAGCAGGCGTTGCTGGTCAATCCACACGACCTGGATGGCGTGGCCGATGCCATTGCCCATGCCGCGGACATGCCGCGCGCCGAACGCATCGAGCGCTGGCGGGCGATGATGGAACATCTGCAGGAATTCGACATCCATCGCTGGCAGCGCGAGTACCTGCAGGTACTGGAAGGGCGCTGACGGCTCAGTCCAGGAATCGCGTCCACATTGCCGCATCGGGCATAAAGCAGGCGTCATGCCGGCCGAACCAGCGGTAGCGGTTGCGGGCCAGCCAGCGGTAGCTGCGATCACGCAGCGGAGCAGGAATGGCGCGGATGGGCAACACCAGTTTCCAGATGCCGCCCAGCCCGGCCAGCACGCGGATGATGGCATCGGTATCGGTATGGGCGATGCCGTCTTCCAGCAACAGGAAGGACAGCGGGTCATCCGGGTCCAACCCGTGCGCCTGCAGCAGGCCGCGACCGTGACGGCCCTGCATCGCCGCGAAGCGGTAGCGCCCCGCCCGGTCAGAACGCAGCAGAAAGCGGACCCAGCGGCTGCACAATGCACAGACCCCATCGAACACGATCACGGGCACCTCGCCGCTCATGCCGCCTCACCCTCCGGCAGCAGCCAGCCTTCATAGCGGATCAGCCGGCCGATCAAGGGCATCGACACGTCCACCAGGAATTCATAGCGCCCGGCGTGCTCGCGCTCGCGGCAATGCACCTGTGCAAACCAGCGCGCCGGCAGCGGCACCAATCCGAACGCCCACACCCGCTGCGCCCGCCACAGGATCTGCGCATCCACCACTTCCAGCCCGAAACGGAAGCGCAGCGCGCCGAGCCGCTCGTGCAGTTGCCCGCCCCGCTGCCACAGCCGGGATTCCATCGATGCCGTGCCAAAGCGGCGGTTCCAGCGCTCACCGCCGGCATCGACCAGGAACTCGACGCTGACCGGCACCTGCGAGGTGGGCGGCAAGCGCGCCAGCCACGCGCAGGGGGCAACCAGCCAGTGGCTGCCACGCAATACCTCACCCTGCCCGCTCCAGCGCTGGCGCCGGTCAATCGAATGCAACATCCGCACCCGCGCCGGCAACTGCCCGAACGCGGCGCCCAGCACCTGTTCGAACAGCGGCACGCTCATCGCGCCATCCAGACCAGCGTGGCGATGCGACCACTGCGGCGGTCACGGCGGTGCGAGAACCAGCGCGCAGGATCGGCGATGGTGCACAGCTCGCCGCCGTATATGTGCTCGGCGCTCATCCCCGCCGCCCGCAGCCGCTGCCGCGCCAGCGCATACAGATCCACCCGCCAATGCCCGGGCCGGGTCGCAGTGAAGGCCGTTTCCGCCCCGGCCGAACGGCCCACGAAGGCGTCATACACCTCGCTGCCGATCTCGTAGTGATCCGGGCCGGCGGCCGGGCCCAGCCACGCGACGACATCGGCGGCCGGGGTCTGCATCGCCGCCAGCGTGGCTTCGAGCATGCCCCCGGCCAGCCCACGCCAGCCGGCATGGGCGGCGCCCACTTCGCGGCCATCGCGGGCGGCGAACACCACCGGCAGGCAGTCGGCGGTCAGGATCGCCAGCACCACGCCCGGCTGGGAGGTCACCGCCGCATCGGCAACGGGTTCAGCCTCAATGCCCTGCGCCGAGGGCGGCGCATCGAAGCGCAGCACCCGGGTGCCATGCACCTGCCGCAACCAGTGCGGGGCCGACGGCAAGCCTGCCAACCGCTGCAGCTCGTCGCGGTTGCGCTGCACCTGGACCGGATCGTCGCCATCGGCAGCGCTGCGGTTTCCCAGATTGAAGGTATCGAACGGCGGCAGTGAGCCACCGGCGCCGTGGCGCATGGTGGTGAATGCGCACACGCCCGGTGGTGCCGGCCAGTCCGCCAGCAGCAACGGCGACGACGCCGTCATCACCAGCGGTCCCGCTCGCGCTCGTTGAAGGCGCCGGTGTCCTCGCGCAGCGCCAGCAGCAGCGCCTGCAGGTCGGCCGGCACCGGTGCGGTGTTGCTGATCGTCTCGCCGCTGACCGGATGCTGGAATTCCAGTGTCTCGGCGTGCAGCGCCTGGCGCTTGAAGCCACGCAACTGCGCGACCAGCTCGTCGCTGGCGCCCTTGGGCAGCTTCAGCGACCCGCCGTACAGCGGATCACCGACGATGGCGTGCTTCAGGTGCGCCATGTGTACGCGGATCTGGTGGGTGCGGCCGGTTTCCAGCCGGCACTCCAGCGCGGTATGCGCACGGAAACGTTCGCGCAGACGGTAGTGGGTAATCGCCTCCTTGCCATCCTCGCGCACGCCCATGCGCAGGCGGTCGCGCGGATGGCGGTCGATCGGCGCATCCACCGTGCCACCGGCCACCAACGCGCCCACCACCACCGCCAGATACTGGCGGTGCACTTCACGCGCCGACAGCTGCTCCACCAGCGCGGTCTGCGCCTGCACCGTGCGGGCCACCACCATCACCCCGCTGGTGTCCTTGTCCAGCCGGTGGACGACGCCGGCGCGCGGCACCTTGGCGATTTCCGGATCACGGAACAGCAGCGCGTTGACCAGCGTGCCGCTGGGATTGCCGGCACCGGGATGGACCACCAGCCCGGCTGGTTTGTCGATCACGTAGACGTGTTCATCCTCGTACAGGATGGACAGCGGGATGTCCTCGGCCACGGCGTGGGTTTCCACCTCCAGCACCGCGTTCAGGCTGACCTGCTCCCCGCCGTGCACCGGCTCGCGCGGCCGCACCGGCACGCCATCGAGCAGTACCGCGCCGGTCTTGATCCATTCGCTCAGGCGCGAACGGGAGAATTCGGGAAACAGTTCGGCCACCACCGCGTCGAAACGGCGGCCGGCAGCGGAGTCGGGAACCAGCGCCTGGCGCTGGAATGCAGAGGTGTTCTCGGGCATGGAAATAGCCAACAGATAGGTGAAATCGGGCCGCGGACGGCAACAGTCAGTCGCAGGACAGGCCACTAGGCTATCATCGCCCCTTCGTATTCCTGCCGCGTCCTGCCCTGACCCATGATCCGACGCTCCTCGATGCTCTCCCTGCCCGTCCGCCTCACCGCCCTGCTGCTGGTCCTGGTTTTCGCCGCCACCGGCTGCCAGCGCGGCGACAAGAAGAAGGATGCCGATGAAGGCAGGCCGGTCGAACAGCTGTTCGACAAGGGCCACCGGCTGATGGAAAGCGGCAACTGGTCCGGTGCCGAAACCAGCTTCCGCCGCCTGATCGCGCAGTATCCGTACGGCCCGTACACCGAGCAGGCGATGATCGAAAGCGCCTATGCCCAGTACAAGGCCGGCCGCAACGATGACGCGGTGTCGAGCATCGACCGCTTCATCCGCACCTACCCGACCCATCGCAACATCGCCTACCTGTACTACCTGCGCGGGCTGGCCAACGGCAACCGTGACACGGTGTTCCTGCGCCGCGTGTGGTCGCTGGATGCGAGCCGCCGCGACCTGTCGACCCCACGCCAGGCCTATGCCGATTTCACCATCGTCACCGAGCGCTACCCCAACAGCCGCTACGCCGCCGACGCGCGCCAGCGCATGCTGGTGTTGCGTGACGTGTTCGCCCAGCACGAGCTGGATGACGCGCTGTACTACGCCCGCCGCGGGGCCTGGGTGTCGACCGCCGGCCGCGCCAACTACCTGCTGGAAACCTATCCGCAGAGCGCCTTCCAGTACGACGCGGTGGCGATCCTCGGCGAAGCCTATACCCATCTGGGCAACAAGACCCTGGCCGACGATGCCCGCCGCGTGCTCGAGCTGAACCAGCCCGACCACCCGTGGCTGAGCGGCAACTGGCCGAAGTACCCGTGGATGATCCGCAAGCTCAACCCGTTCGCCGGCGAAAAATCCGTCGCCACCGGGCAGCGCAATGCCACCATGGGCAAGAAATAATCCCGCCGATCACCGCGGCGGAAACGGAAAAGGGGCCTTGCGGCCCCTTTTTCATGCCCGCTGTCCGGGCCTCGCTCTCATCCTGCCCTGTGCGGCCGGCCCGCTTCGGTGCGGAAGCAGGCCGCAGTGCCCTCAGCCGCGATAGCCGTTGCTGACCGGATAGCGGCGCTCGCGGCCGAACGCCCGCCGCGACACCTTCGGCCCCGGCGCGGACTGGTGCCGTTTCCACTCACTGATACGCACCAGCCGCAGCACCCGGTCCACCACCGCCGCGTCGTAACCGGCGGCGATGATCTCCGCACGCGACTGCTCCTGGTCGATGTAGCGGTACAGCAGGCCATCGAGCACGTCGTAGGCCGGCAGCGAATCCTGGTCGGTCTGGTTGTCACGCAGTTCGGCCGACGGCGGGCGGCTGATCACCGCCGGCGGGATCACCGGGCCGCCACCGACGGTGTTGCGCCACTTGGCCAGCCCGTAGACCTCGGTCTTGTACAGGTCCTTCAACGGCGCATAGCCGCCGCACATGTCGCCGTAGATGGTGGCGTAGCCCACCGCGTATTCGCTCTTGTTGCCGGTGGTCAGCAGCAGTCCGCCGAACTTGTTGGCCAGCGCCATCATGATCACGCCGCGGCTGCGCGACTGCAGGTTTTCTTCGGTCACATCGACGTCCTGGCCCTCGAACATCGTCGCCAGCGACTGCAGCAGGCCCTGGTAGGCCGGTTCGATCGACACGGTATCGAGCGTCACTCCCAGCGCCTGGCACTGCTCCAGCGCCAGCTGGTTGGACAGTTCGGCGGTATGCCGCGACGGCAGCGCGACCGCACGGACGTTTTCCGCGCCCAGCGCGTCCACTGCCAGCGCCAGCACCAGTGCCGAGTCGATGCCGCCGGACAGCCCCAGCCAGACCTGGCTGAAGCCGTTCTTGCGGCAATAGTCGGCGATGCCGCGGGTCACCGCGCGCCAGGCCAGCGCATCCATGCTCTCGTCGCCATCGTCGATCCAGTGCACGGCCATGAAGCGGCGGTCGGCCACGTTGTAATCGACCACCAGCATTTCCTCGGCAAACGCCATCGCCGCCGGATGCACCGTGCCATCGCCATCGGCCACCAGCGAGGCGCCATCGAACACCAGCGCGTCCTGCCCCCCCACCGCATTGACGTAGACCATGCCCACGCCACTGTCACGGCAACGCTCGGCCAGCAGCGCGTCGCGCTGGGCGTGCTTGCCGCGCTCATAGGGCGAGGCGTTGGGTACCAGCACCAGCCCGGCACCGGCCCTGGCGGTGCTGGCCAGCGGCTCGGCCAACCACAGGTCCTCGCACAGCAGCAGCCCCAGCGTGGTGCCCTTGACCTCGAACAGGCAGTCGCCGCCGTCCGGATCGACCTCGAAATAGCGACGCTCGTCGAACACCGCGTAATTGGGCAGCTCGCGCTTGCGGCAGGTGGTCTCGATCGCCCCGTCGCGCAACACGCTGGCGGCGTTGTAGACCACCGCGCCGGCGCTCTGCGGCCAGCCCACCACCGCGAAGATACCCTCCACGCCGGCGGCGATACGCGCCAGCGCCTGCTCGCATTCACGCAGGAAATCCGGCCGCAGCAGCAGGTCTTCCGGTGGATAGCCGCTGAGCGCCAGCTCGGGGAACACCACCACATCCGCGTCGAATTCGTCGCGGGCCTCGGCGATGAGCCCGGCGATGCGGTCCGCATTCCCGGCCACATCCCCCACCGGGAAATCGAACTGGGCCAGGGCGATGCGTAGCGATTGGGTCATGTCGACAACCTTCTGTTGGACGCCGCAGGCGGCGGCGTCTTGGTTCGATCGACAGCGCGTCCCGATGCGGTCGCAGGGGGCGGCGCTGCCATTCAGGGCTTCATTATTCCAGAAGCACATTGCATGGGAGCCTGCCGCCGCGCGACGCCGGCGCCCATCTGCGGAGAGGCCTGTGCGGTCCCGCAGCCGGCTGCGACGACGGCCTCTCCCCGGCCGGATGGCCGGGGAACGTCAGGAAGCGTCGCCGAATGCCTTGGCCAGCGTCTGGTAGGCCTTGCGCTGCGCCTCGTTGCCGGCCACCGGCGCGACCACTTCCAGCTCCACGATCTGGTCGCCATCGGGCTGCCCCGGCAGGCCGCGACCGCGCAGGCGCAGCTTGCGGCCGCTGTCCGAATCGGCCGGCACCTTCAGCTCCACCGCGCCCCCCAGCGTCGGCACGCTGATACTGGTCCCCAGCGCGGCCTGCCACGGTGTCACCTGCAGGATGTAGAGGATGTTGCGGCCGTCGACCTCGAACTGCGGGTGCTCTGCGTATTCCACTTCCAGCATCAGGTTGCCACCACCGCTGCCCTGCCCGGCCAGGCGGATCACCTGACCCGGGCGGATGCCCTTGGGCACGCGCACATCCAGCTGCTTGCCGCCCACGGTGATGCGCAGGCTGTCGCCCTTGTAGGCGGCCTCCAGCGGCACCGACAGTTTGGCGCGGGTGTCACGCATCGGCTGCGGGCCGGCATCGCCGCCGAAGCCACCGCGGCCGCGCGCGCCGCCGGCACTACGCTGGCGGGCGAACAGGCTTTCGAAGAAATCGCTGAAGCCACCCCCGCCGCCCCCGCCGAACACCTCCTCGAAATCGAAGCCCTGGCCGCCACCGAAGTTGGGCGGAGCCTGGAACTCCTCGCCGGGCCGGTATCCCTGCGCGCGCAGCTGGTCATAGGCCTTGCGCTTCTGCGGGTCGCGCAGCGCCTCGTAGGCCTCGTTGACACCCTTGAACTTTTCTTCGGCGCCGGCTTCCTTGCTGACGTCGGGATGGTATTTGCG
>DDVW01000070.1:154742-172286 GCA_002345545.1 Stenotrophomonas sp. UBA2302
CCGAGCGTGGCGTAGTAGTCCTTGAATTCCATCCATACACCTCTGAAAAAATCCGGGACCGCCCGCGTTGGGCAGGCGGCCACCCTGCAATCGCACCGGGTCTATTCTACCGGCCTGCAGCTTGCGTGCCGCCGGTCACGCATGCCCGGTTCGTCCCGTTTTCACCGTCACGTGGGCTGCAAGGTCGCTGGCCGCACCAGCCGGCCTCCCGCTCACCCCGCCGCTGCCGGCCGGCGCAGCGACCCTCGACAGCCGTGGCCGGTGACGTACGATGCCGATGACGCACGGCGCACGGAGCAGCGCGGATGCGGGAAGCCCCGCTGCCTGCGCACGCGACACCATCGTGTGAAGAGCATCTTTGCAAACCGTTGACACCGCGCTTCGCACCCCCTCACTAGACTCACCCAAGATCAGGAGAACCTCATGTCCATCAACGTTGGCGACCGTATTCCCGAAGTTGCGCTCAAACGCCTGCGCGACGGCTTGGAGACGGTCGACACCTACGCGCTGTTCGACGGGCGCAAGGCCGTGCTGTTCGCGGTACCGGGGGCGTTCACCCCGACCTGCAGCGCCCGCCACCTGCCCGGCTATATCGAGCATTTCGAACAGTTCCGCAGCCGTGGCATCGAAGTGTTCTGCATGGCGGTCAACGATCCCTTCGTGATGCAGGCGTGGGCCAAGACCCACTCGGTGCCGGCCGGTCTGCAGATGCTGTCCGACGGCAACGGCGATTTTACCCGAGCCCTGGGCCTGGAGCTGGATGCCAGCAGCTCGGGCATGGGCATCCGCTCGCGCCGCTTCGCCCTGTATGTCGAGAACGGCATGGTGCGCAGCTGTTTCATCGAGCAGCCGGGCGAGTTTGAAGTCTCTTCTGCGGAGCATGTGCTCGCACATCTCCCTTCCTAGTTCCCCCACAGAAGGAAAGGCCAGCCATGAGCAAGCAGCCCGCCACCACCCCAGCCAAGTCCGCCCCGCCGGCAGGATTCACCGACCGCAAGACCTTGCGGGCCAACGCGCGCAAGAGCATCGAGGATGGCGCCATCACGCCGAGCTACAGCGCCGACCGCAAGACGGTGATCAAGCTGCTCAATGATGCGCTGGCGACCGAGTGGGTGTGCGTGCTGCGCTATTACCGGCATTACTACACCGCCACCGGCATGCTCGCCGATTCGGTGAAGGCGGAATTCCTCGAGCACGCGCAGCAGGAGCAAGCACACGCGGACATGCTGGCCGAACGCATCGTGCAGCTGGGCGGTGAGCCCGACCTCGACCCGGACACGCTCACCGCACGCGCGCACGCCGAATACAAGGAAGGCAGGAACCTGCGCGACATGGTCCGCGAGAACCTGATCGCCGAGCGCATCGCCATCGACAGCTACCGCGAGATGATCAACTTCATCGGCGACAAGGACACCACCACCAAGCGCATTCTCGAGCTCGTCCTCGCCCAGGAAGAAGAGCACGCCGATGACTTCGCCGACCTGCTGGAAGGCTGGGTCGGCGAATAGAGCAATCCCGGCAGGGTGCATTGCGCCAATCCCCGGCGCTGCCACCTCAATCCATCACGCGGAAGCGCACCCGTGCCCAGGCACCATCGGCGGCCAGCGCGGTGAGGGTGTGCTCGCCGGCTTCGGCGAATTCACGGCTGAAGCTGGCCGTGCCGCGTGTCTGTGCGATCCAGCGCCCGTCCAGCAGCCAGTCGATCCGCGCTTCGCTGCCCAGCGCACGCAATTGCAGCCGCGGGCCATGCGTGGCGCCGGGCGGACGTGCCAGTGCGGCCAGGTCGTTGAGCCCCTGGATGTGCAGTACGCCGTCGGGCTGATGGCCGTCCTCCGCACAGCCCGGTGCCAGTGGTGGCAGCTGCTGCGCCTGCCGCTGCGCGACTGTCAGCCACGGCAGCGCCAATGCCGGCCAGCGCGCGATCTCGCGCTGTGCAAGCCGTACATGTCCATCACAACCGGCGGGAACGCGCTGCCCGGTGGCCGCGTCGACCTGGAAATGGAACCGTCCCGATTGCCACAGCCGCGCATCGCGTTCGGCAAAGGTGGGCGGCACCGCCCCCTCCAGCACCCACGCCGGGAAGCGTCGCTGGCACATGGCCGGGGGCGTCTGCGCGGCGGCGATACCCAGCGGCCAGCAGATCTCGACCTCGGAGACCGTGGCCGGCATGGCGCGCATGCCACTGTCACCGGACTGCCGCGGCAGGCTGTCTATCACCTCGAACATCAGCGGCAGTGCGGTGATCGCGCCGTACTGGCCGGGCAGCGGCGTGCCATCGGGCCGGCCGACCCACACCCCAACGGTATACCGCTGGGTGCTGCCGATGGCCCAGGCATCGCGATAGCCGTAGCTGGTGCCGGTCTTCCACGCCACCGGCGGGCGGCTGCCGGTATCGAAGGTGCCGCTGCCATAACCGGGCCGTGGATTGGACTGGAGGATGTCGCGCACGATCCAGGCCGCACCCGCTGAAATCAGCCGACGTTCGATGCGCGGGTCATCGGCCGTGTAACGCACGCGTCCGGCGATGCCTTCGCGGTTGAGCGCGGCAAACGCGCCGACCAGATCCTCCAGTCGCGCGCCGGTGCCACCGAGGATCAACGCCAGATTGGGCGCGGAGCCATGTGGAAAGCGCAGGTTGATGCCGGCATTGCCCAGCCGTGCCGCGAAACGTGCCGGGCCGACGCGGTCGAGCAGGTCCACCGACGGCACGTTCAACGACAGCCGCAGGGCACTGGCCGCTCCCACCGGGCCGTTGAAGGCATCGTCGAAATTGCCCGGCCGGTAGCCGCCAAAGCTCTGCGGGGCATCCACCAGCAGGCTTTCCGAATGGATCAGGCCGTCATCCAGCGCCATGCCGTACAGGAACGGTTTGAGCGTGGAGCCGGGCGAGCGCCAGGCCTGCACCATGTCCACATGGCCCAGCCGCGCCTTGTCGGCAAACGCCACCGAGCCGACGTAGGCGCGTGCTTCCAGCGTGGCGTTGTCCATCACCAGCAGAGCAGCCGAGGTGCGCTCGGGCAGCTGCGAGAAATAGGCACCCACGCGTTCTTCCAGCGTGCGCTGCAGGCCACTGTCGAGGGTGGTGCGGATGTGCGCCGCACCCGGTGCCAGGCTGCGCAGGCGTTGCGCGAGCAGGGCCGCATGCTGTGGCTGCCGGAGCGAGCGCGTCACCACCGGCTCGATGCGCGCGTCGGCAACCTCGTCGGCCGACCACACCCCCAGCGTGGCCATGCGCTCGAGCACCTTGTCGCGCGCCCGTTGCGCGGCCTCGGGATGACGGTCCGGGCGCAAGCGGCTGGGGGATTGCGGCAGCACCGCCAGCAACGCGGCCTCGGCCTGCGACAGGTGCGCGGCGGATTTGCCCAGATAGGCCCAGCTGGCCGCCTCCACGCCTTCGATGGTGCCGCCATAAGGGGCGCGCTGCAGATACAGGTCGAGGATCTGCGTCTTGCCCAGGTGCGCTTCCAGCTGCAACGCGCGCAGCAACTGCTTGAGCTTGCCCCACGGCGTGCGCGTGTGCGGATCGAGGATGCGCGCCACCTGCATGGTCAGGGTCGAACCACCGGAAACGATGCGGCGCTCGACCAGCATCTGCTTGCCGGCGCGCAGCATGGCCCACGGGTTGATGCCGGGGTGGCGGTGGAACCAGCGGTCTTCGTAGGTCAGCAGCGCCTGCAAATACAGCGGCGAGATGGTCTGCGCATCCGCCGGGTAGCGCCACACGCCCTCGGCGTCGGCGAAGGCGCGCAGCGGGGTACCGTCGCGGGCAACGACCAGCGTGCTGGTGTCGCGGGATTTGGGTAGCGGCGGCGGGAAAGCGAGGTCGAGAATCAACAGCGTCAGCAGGACGGCGACCGTGCCCCAACGCAGCCACGGCAGGAGCCTGGACAGGCGCCGTGGCTTTGCTTGCATTTGCGCAGGCTCGCCACGTTCGCCGCTCACGCCCTCCCCTCTTCCGGTGGGAGAGGGGGCTTTTTCCTGCGCCTGGTCGTCATGGCTGTGCACTTCACTCATCTTGCGAAGGATGCAGCCGCTGGCGGATTTCGGCCACCGTGCCCGCAGCATCGGTGACTATTCCGCAAAAACGGCCACTCAATCTGCCACTCAAACGCCGGCCAACCGCCGCACCGCCCGATACTCCCGCACCCACCGCCGCCGCAACCTGCGGCTCACCCACAGCGTGGCAACCAACCACGCAGCGGCTACCAGCAACAGTTCCCACGCCGCGCTGCGCCACGCATCTCCAGCCAGCCACAACGCCCCGGCATTGGCCAGCAGCGCATACCCCAGCAGCGCCCATACCGTGGCGCGGGCCAGCCACAAATCGCGCAGGCCGGTGCGCAGTTGCGCCAGCCGGATCCGCGCATAAGCGCCGGCAGGCTCGGCGGCATCGCGGGCGGGCCGCCGTGGCGCGCGCAGGACATTGGCCCATGCAATCGGCAGGAACACCGCGTAGAACGGCATCAGCAACCAGTGCGAGGGCGTGAGGTTGCTACTGGCCAAGGCACGGCCGAACACGGCAAGCGCCAACACGGTGACCACCACCTCCAGCAGGCGATACAGGCGCGTGCGCCATTGCCGCCGGCGCACGCGGGCGGTGATGTCGTGCAGCGGGGCGGCAGGCGCTTCGCCCTGCCATGCGTCTTTCAGCAGGTCATCGAAATTCATGGAGCGTCCTCCTCTCGGGACAAGGCTTTGAGGCGTTCGCGGGCGCGGTGCAGGCGCACGCCCACGTTCTCGGCACTGATGCCCAGCAAATCCGCAATCTGCTGGTAGTCGTAGCCTTCCAGTTGCAGCATCAGCACCTGCCGCTGATTCAACGGCAAGGTCACCAGCGCCTCGAACAACCATTGCGTGCGGGCGCAGCTACTGCCCGTATCCGCCACGTCGTGCAGTTGCGCGTCGAACGGCAGCGAGGCGGGCCGCCGGATTTCCGAGCGCACGTGGCTCGCCCCGAGGTTGTGGGCAATGCGCAGCACGAAGGGCAGCAGCATCTCCGCCTCGCGCAGCCGCGGCAGGCTCTCCCAGATGGCGAGCAGCACGTCCTGCAACAGTTCCTCGCGCACGGCGGGGTTCAATTCATACCCGCACACCGCGCGCCACAGTTGCGGTCGGAAGGTTTGCACATGGGGCCAGAGTGGATGCATTCGGTAACGGATAGGGGAGTCGATGGGGGCCAGCACTCCTTCAGTCGCCGCCCGCCGCGCATTTCTTACACCGAAAGAAAATTTTTATTTGCGTAAGAAATCCGCCGGCACGCCCGACTTTGGAGGCAGACCCACTCGAAAGGAAACACCTGCGATGCAACGCTCCCCGGCAACAAGGCGCTGGCTCCCACTCGCCCTCACCTGCGGCTTGCTGGCCCCGGCGCTGGCCACGGCCCAGCCGGCCAACGGCACGCTGGCTCTGGACAATGTGCGCATCATCGAAGCCGAGCACAACCGCGCCAGCACGCCACGCTGCGTGCGTGTGGAAGGCAAGCACATCGCCCGCATCAGCGCCGCAGGCGACAAAGCCTGCCTGCGCGGCGCGCGCACCGTGAACCTGCACCAGCGTTACCTGCTGCCGGGCCTGATCGACATGCACGCCCACCTCACCCTCGGCCCGCTGGAGAGCAAGCGCGAGCGTGGCCGCATGGTGATGCAGGCGCTGCCCGACGACGACATCGCCGAACACAACGCCCGCCGGCTGGTGGCCTTCGGCGTCACCACCGTGCGCAACCCCGGCGGCGACCTGCCGGCCGCTACACGCTACAAGGCGCGGTTGGCGGCGGGCGAACTGACCGGCCCGGAAGCCTTCAACGCCGGCCCGGTGATCAACAACGTCGACCTGCCGGGCCTGTCCACGGCAGCGCGCAACGCCGAAGCCATGCAGCGCGTGGTGCAGGCGCAGGCCGAGGCCGGCGCCGACTGGATCAAGCTTTACACCGGCCTGTCGCCGGAACTGCTGAAGGCCGGCATCGACGCCGCGCACCAACACGGCCTGCCCGCCGTTGCGCATCTGGAAAGCATCGGCTGGCCGGACGCGCTGGCGATGGGGCTGGACAGCATCGTCCACCTGATGCCGCTCAGCCCCGACCTGCTGACCCCGCAGCAGCGCGCGGCATGGCAGGCCAGCGCGCGCGGCGGCACTTGGTCGTTCTTTGAATGGTGGGAACACTTCGACCCCGACGGCCCGCAGGCCGACCAATTGGTGGCCGCCTACCAGCAATACCGCCCGGTGTTCGACGCCACCCTCGTCGCCTTCCACGCCGCCTTCGTCCAAGACCAGGACAACCCGTACAAGGACGACGCCCGCCGCTACGCCCACCCGCGCTTGCTGGCGAACTGGAACGACTGGTTCACCTTCGCCCTCGGCTGGCAACCGGAAGATTTCACCCGCGCCCGCGCCGTGTGGCCGAAGGTGCAACGCATGGCCGTGCGCCTGCACGCCACCGACGCACGCATGACGCTGGGCACGGACATGAGCAACCCGTGGATCGCGCCCGGCATCAGCCTGCACCGCGAAATGCAGTTGCTGGCCGAGGCCGGCGTTCCCGTCACGCAGTTGTTGCAGGCCGCCACCGTCACCGCCGCCGAAGCACTCGACGCAGGCCAGCGGCTGGGCCGCATCGCCCCCGGTTTCGAGGCCGACCTGCTGGTACTCGACGCCAACCCGCTCGACGACATACGCCACACCCGCCACATCCACGCCGTCGTGCTTGACGGCCAATTCCTCGCCACCGATGCACTGAACCAACTCAAGGGAGAATGACCATGAAGCACACGTCCAAACACCTCATCCGCCGCAGCCTGCTGGCCCTTGGCCTGAGCCTCGGGCTGGCCACCACCGCCCACGCTGGCCCCCGCGACTGGGAATCGCCCGAGGCCCTCATCCATGCCCTGTACGAAACGATTTCCGCCGACGCCGGCGCGCAGCGCGACTGGGAGCGCTACCGCGCCCTGTTCCTCGACGGCGCGCGGCTTTCCATGGCGATGGATTCGAAGATCGGCAGCGGCATCATGAGCATGGACAGCGAGGAACTGGTGGCCCAGACCGAAACCGCCTACGCCGCCACCGGCTTCCACGAAACTCCGCTGGTGACGCGGGTGGAGCGGCACGGCCCGATGGCCTCGGTGATGAGCAGCTTCGAGGTGCGGCTGCGGCAAAGCGACAAGGAGCCGCTGATGCGCGGGCTGAACCACTTCCAGGCGCTCAACGATGGCGAACGCTGGTGGATCGTCTCCAACGTGGGGATCATCGAGACGGCGGATTCGCCGTTGCCCAAGGACATGCAGCCGGCCACCGGCGGGATGGCGAAATGAACCCCGTCAAGGCTTGGGCCACGCCCGCCCGACAAGCACTAACCCGCCACAAGTGGCGCTGGATTGCCGTGGCGGCCAGCATCAGCGTGCTGTCGTGGCTGGCGCTGGGCGCGAGCATCGTGTTGGAGGTCGGCACCGGGACGAGGATCGTGCTGGCCGGCATTGCAGCGCTGGCCACCGAAGGCACGATCTGGCTGTCGGCGCTGCTGCTGGGCATGAGCGCCTACCAACTGCGGCGGCAGATGCGGGAGAACCTGCGGCGCCGCTTTCGATGAAAGCTTGAACGTGGTCGCTGGTTCGCTGGCGACTGCGTTGGCCGGAGGCAGGCACGCTGGTGACCGACACATGAAATTACCCGAATTCAGCGCACCGCTCGACCAACGTTCAAGCGGTGCGTCACCCCGAAGACCTATAACGAACATCTTGACTTAAGTAAAAAGCAGATCAGCCGGCACCTTGAGCATTATGGCGCGACATCAAAGGAAAAGCATTTTGTATGCCAACTTATACGCCACCGTGGTTACCGCACCTACGACCACTGTTCGTCGTATCTCGGAGTCAAACCCAGTCTTTCGAAGGTCGTCGCGCACATACTTTTCCGTCGCCTTGGTGCCTTTGCGCAATGCCTTGGAAATTCCGCCCTTCTTGGAGCGCCTCACAGGAGGCCGCTGCCCGGTAGCTTGAGCCGTGGCACCCGCCAGAACGTCTGCGGCAACGTTACCGATTGCCGTGGCAATTTCTCGGCACTCCTTTGATTTCGCAGCTCGTACGGCACTCCTCACGACCAAACCAGTTCCTGCAACACCAACCACATCTATAAACGCATCCGCCGCGGCTTCGAGAGTCGATTCAGTCAAGCCATCAACCGTCTCGCTTACCGCGCTTTCGAGTTCTACGTTGGAGATGCCCGAACTCTCCACGTACGGTAGTTGCGCTGCCTGCTCCGGCGTCCCAACCACTCGTATGTCAGGGTACTGGGCTTGATGTTCCGAAATGCTGCTTACCGACACCCCGGATTTGATCTGGATGGATTCAACGCTACCGTTCGGCAAAGGAACACTTATGTCCGCACCGGGATGGTTAGTCGCTTCAAATAGTTCTGCGCCGGGGATTGTCTTGGCATAAACCAGCTCGTGGTAGATGCCTTTCACGTTATTGGCAAAACCACGAAGCTGATCTTCTGTCATCCCCGTCAGATATTTGCCAATTTCTTCGTCAGTCATGCTCGCCAAGGCATGACTGCTACGCCGCATGGCCTGCAACACCAAAGCAGTCTCGCCGTTGTTTAGCAACTCAACGCCATGCGCCAACGCCACCACGACCGAAGCAATAACGACAGGGTCCCTTGCTTCTGCAAGTTTGGCCGGCACAACCACACGCCACTTGTCAGCAATGCGCTCCACTTTGACAGTAGCTTTGAATGCCTTCGCCATATATTTGGCCTGCTGCTGCGCCGCTCCATAACTGGAGAAGAGCATGTGCTGCACGGGTAGCCGCAGAGCACCAGCGTTCGTAGTCATTCCAGCTCTCTCCTTGATCGCAAATTCAGGATCTGTCTTGCACACCTTTTACACGCCGCGAGCAACCACCGCTTGTCATAGCTGTGAGAGCGGCCTTGGCCGCTCTCACAAAATACAATGTTACGGCTGCACCACCGTGATCGTGGTCGGGTTGGAACGCCCCACCCCGCGCAGATCGGGGCGGTACATGTCCTCGGCCAGCGGCGGCGGCACCGTGTAGGTACCCGGAGTGACCGCGCGCACCAGATAGAACACGTGTGCCCTGCTGCCGCGCGACAGGTTCAGCGCCGCCACATAGCGGTCGTCACGGAACTCCTCGTGCTTGACGTCGGCCGCGCGTGCGCGATCGCTGATCTCCACGCCGTCCACCACCACGTCGGCCCACTGTTTGGCATCGCCGAGATTGAAGTTCTCGATCTCCAGCCCCGCCGGCAGCAGGTCGGTCACCAGCGCATCGGGCATCGACACGTTCGCGGTGATGGCCAGGCGCACGATCAACGCCTCGCCCTCCTTCAACGGCCGCGGCGTCCACGGCTTGCCGTCGGTGCCGTACCAGCTGCGCTCGATACCGATGTGGGTGTTGTCCGGCGCCGGCGCCTGGCGCGGGATGCCGGCCACGTCCAGACTGGCGAACATGGGTGCCTCGCCCTGCGGCGCGAAGCGCACGCCCTGCGCCAGCTGCGCCGCATCGAACACCCGGGCGAATGCCTTGCGCGCATCGATGGACTGCCGCGTGTCGCCGATCACCAGCTCGCCGGACACCAGCTTCTTCTGGTCGGCCATCAGCGCCTTGCCCAGCCGTGCCAGCGCCACCTGCTCCTGCGTGCTCAGCCACAGCCAGCCACTGTTGCGGCGGACATCCAGTTGACGACCCAGCGCCACTACCCGGGCGTCGTACTCCGGCTTGGCCAGGCCGCGCTCGTGCAGCAGCGCGATCATCAACGCATTGTCACGCAGCGGGCTGCCGTAATCCCCGAAGTACGCCGGGCGATCAGCGGTGGACCTGGCGAAGCCGGCGGCAATCGCCGTCTGGCCACGCTTGCCATCGCCCTGCAGCGACAGCGCCAGGCCCAGATGCACCAGCGACAGCCCGGTCACCGCCTTGCCGCGCTCGTTGTCCCAGAGCGTGCGCAGCGTCCCCAGCGGCGCGCGGTTCACCCGCGCCAGCACATAGCCCGAGTAGGCCTGGTTGGCGAACTTCAGCGCATCACGGCGGTCCTGTCCGTAGAACTGGTTGCCACCGCTGAGAAGGTCCTCGCTGATGCGGGTCAGCGCCTTCTGCAGCACCGCGTCCGGCACGGCGAAACCAGCGTCCTTGGCATCGAGCAGGAATTCGGCGATGTACGGCGTCAGTGCCGGATTGATGTAGTCATCGCTGCCCCACATCGAGAAGTTGCCGTTGCTCACCTGCATCGACGCCAGCCGCCCGAATGCACCTTCCATGCGCTCGTTGCGGGCCTTGGCGTCCAGCCCGTCGGCGCCGAGCATCGTCGAGGTGGCCTGGTCCAGCATCAGCGCCGCGTAGCCTTTGCTGGCGGTCTGTTCGGCGCAACCGTAGGGATAGTTCAGCGCCCCCTGCAGGGCCGAGGCGAAGGGGATCGGCGGCAGCGCGCTGACCAGCATCCGCGCATTGACCGAACCGGCCATCAAGCCGCTGGCGAAGCCGCTGTCCAGCGTGACCGGTGCCAGCGGGTCCAGCGTGCGGACCTGCGAGCGCAGCACCTGCGGCCACGCCGCGCGCACCGGCAGGTCATAGCGGCGATCCACCTTGAATCCGTTGCCGTCCACCCGCACCCGCACCTTGGCCACGCTGTAGCCCTCCTGCGCGGTCAGCGGGAAGCTCAGCGTCTGCTTGGCATCGGCAGCCAGTTGCAGCTTGCGTGTGGATTCGCCGATGGCCAGCGGGCCTTCACCGTCCACGCGCACGTGGAATTCGCCCGGCTTGCCGGTGAAGTTCTGCACGTCCAGCGTCACCGTGCTGCGGTCGCCCGGCGCCATCACCCGCGGCATGCTGGCCTCGGCCAGGATCGGTGCGCGCACGCGCGTTTCCACATCGCGGTTGCCATAGCGGTCATCGCCATAGACCAGTGCCGAGACCCGCAACGTGCCGTTGAAATCCGGCACCGGCAGGGTGATGCGGGCGTTGCCCCTGGCATCGAGTGCGACCGGCCCGGAGAACAGGTCCACCGTCTGCACCCGTGCGGTCGGGCGCTTGGCCTGCGGCAACGCCGCCAGCGCCATGTCGCCGCCGAACTTGAGCTTGCCGCTGCCGCCCTCGAAGCTCTCGATGACACGACCGTAGATGTCGTACGCATCCACCCCCAGCCTCCGCTGCGCGAAGAAATGCGCGTTGGCGTCGGGCACCGGGAAGCGGGTGATGTTGAGGATGCCCACGTCCACCGCCGACACCGTGACGTGGGCCGGCTTGCCCGCCAGTTCCGGCACGCTGACGGTGACCGTCATCGGCTGCTCCGGACGCATCTGCTTCGGTGCCGCCAGCCCCACCGCGACACGACGGTCGCCACGCGCCATCGGCACATGCACCACGCCCACCGCGCGCGCCGGGGTGATCTTGCTGGGCGCGCTGCCGCCACGGAACACCAGCGCGGTCACATAGACGTCGTGCCGCTCCCAGTCGGCGGTGACCGGAATCTCGAAGGTGCTGCCCGGCTTGGCGTCGATGTCCTGCACATAGAGCATGCGGTCGCTTTCGACCATCAGCACACCACGGCCGGCATGCGGCGGCGTCAGCGTCACTTTCAGGGTGTCGCCGGCGCGGTAGCCGGTCTTGTCCAGCGCCAGCTTGACCTTGTCCGGACGCGCGTCCAGGCCACGGTTGTCGTCGTTCCAGCTCCAGCCGGCGCGGAACGGATAGCGCATGGTCAGGCCGGTGGCCGGATCGAACACATCCACCCGGTACTCGCCCCACTCCACCGGGAAGTCGAATTTCAGCGAGGTTTCGCCGACATCCAGCGTGCGCGTTTCCTTGTTCTCGAAGCGGCGGGTGAAATCGTAATCCCAGCGGTCGTCGGCATAGCGCCAGTGGTAGTCACGCAGCTCGCGCACCAGCGTGACCTTCAGGTCCTTGCCCGGCCGCGGCTTGCCCTGCGCATCCACCCGCAGCAGCTCGAAGCGTGCATTGGCGTTGGCATCGGCGCCGTCCTTGTCGTCGAACAGCGGACGTACCGCCACCAGCTCCGGCGCCGGCCACAACACGCGCTTGAGCGTGCGGGTCACGGTGCGGCCGCCGCTCTCGTAGACGCTGCCGGACACCACCGCCGCCACCGGCGTGCCCTTGCCGGTTTCTTCCGGAAGTGCGATGTCCTGCCGCAGCTTGCCGTCGGCCGGCAGCGTGGTGTCGATCACGTCGCTGGCTTCGCGCGGCAGCTGCACGGTCGGGTCGCCGAAGAACCAGCCCGGCATCGATTCGAGCGGATGCTGCTCCACCACCACCGCCAGCCGCGCGGTGAAGCGGTTGCCGGCGGCCGGGGCGCCGTACAGGTAGGCGCCATCGGCCTGCAGCTTGAGCGGTTCACCCGGCTTGAGCGTGGCCTGCGTGCTGTCCAGGTCCAGCTTCATGCGCTCGGGCAGGAATTCCTCGATGCGCAGGGTCATGCCCTGCACCGCCTCCTTGCTGGCCGGATCGGTGCGGAACTCCACCTGCCAGCGACCGGTGGGCGCTTCGGCGGGAATGGCCTGTTCGAACGCGAAATAGCCCTGCTCGCCCGGCTGCAGGCGTGTCTCGCGGAAGGTCTTGCCATCCGGCTGCTTGAGCCGCAGGAACACCGGCTGCGCCTTGACGGCCTTGCCGTCGTTGTCGCGCAGCAGCGCCGACACGCGCACGGTTTCGCCGGGGCGATACAGATCGCGGCCGGACCAGGCGAACACGTCGAACCATGCGTTCTGGCGCCCGGCCACGGCGAATTCACTCAGGTCCAGCGCCGGCTGGTTGAATGGCAGCAAGGTGGTGTCGCCGCCGCTGGAGGCCACCAGCACGTGCGCGGCATCCAGGGTGTAGTTCAGCAGCGCGTTGCCGTTGGCATCGGTCTGGCCCTTGAGCACGGTTTCGCCCTTGGCATCGAGCACGCGCAGTTCGACCTTCTTCGCCGGCGCGCCATCGGCCAGCGAGGCGGTATGCACGAACAAGGTGTCCTTGTAGGCGCGGGTATGCAGGCCGATGTCGCTGACGCTGAAGAAGGCGGTGTCGTATTCGTTGTCGAAGCTGCCGGTGCGCTTCATCACCGCGAAGTACAGGCCCGGCTGCTGCAGCTCCTTCACCTGCTGGATCGGCAGGTAGGTCAGCAGGCGCTCGTTCTGCTTGCCGCCCAGCACGAAGCGGTTGACGTAGACCGGCTCGGCCAGTTTGGCCAGCGGCGTCTTGTCGCCATAGTCGCTGTCCAGCTCCCAGCTGCCGCGACGGCCGCCACGCTGGTACTGGCTGAAAAACGTGGGCAGCTCGGCGTCGCGCACGCGCAGGAACTCGACGTCCACTTCCGCCACATTCACCGACACCACCGGCAGGCCCCGGCTTTCGCGTGCCGGCAACACGCTGCCCTGCGAGGCGAAACCGATGGCCGGCTCAAGCTCGCCGGTGAACACCTTCTGCCGCACCTGGCTGCCGAGCCGGCTGCCATCGGCGGCGAGCAGGTCCGGCGAAATGATCAGGGTGTATTCCTTGGCCGCCTCCACATAGGGATAGCGCAGGGTCTTGCCGTCATCGGACAACGACCAGCTGCTGTCCTCGTTGCCGACCTTCTCCTCGAAGCGCAGCAGCGCATCGAAATCCTGGGTGCCGACCAGCGGCTGCGAGAACTCCACCGCCAGCGCCAGGCCATCACCGCGACGCTGGTCCGGCCAAGCCCGCAGCAGGGCAAAGCCCTCGATCTGCTCCTGCTGGGTCTGGATCGCCTCGCCACTGGCACCGGGCAATTGCCCGCTCTGGTTGCGCGTGCACGCTGCCGACATCAACACCAGAGCCAGCAGAACCAGCGCCATCACGCCGTGGCCGGGCAATCCTTTCCTGTCCATCGCGATACTCCCCAAAGGTCACCGCGAGTATAAGCAAAGCCCGGTTACGCTCCGTAGACCGGCCTCACAAACGACACCGCCCGACGCTGGCCGAGCGGTGTCACTGCATTACAATGGGGCTCAGAAGCTGTCGCCCGGCACCCTTACCCAGCCTTCCATCAGGATGCGGGCGCTGCGGCTCATCACCGCCCGGGTCACCGTCCACTGGCCATCCAGCTGTGCCACCGCGGCGCCTACCCGCAGCGTGCCGGACGGATGGCCGAAGCGCACCGCCTCGCGCTCGCCACCACCGGCGGCCCTGTTCACCAGCGTTCCGGGCACCGCCGCCGCCGTGGCGATGGCCACCGACGCGGTGCCCATCATCGCGTGGTGCAGCTTGCCCATCGACATCGCACGCACGTTCAGGTCGATATCACCGGCACTGATCGCCTTGCCACTGCTGGAGACGTAATCCGCCGCCGGCGCGACAAACGCCATCTTCGGCGTGTGCTGGCGGGTGAGCGCCTCCTCGGCCGTACGGATCAGACCCATGCGCAGCGCGCCGGCCACGCGGATGGCTTCGAGCTTTGCCAGCGCCGCCTTGTCTTCATTGATCGCCGGCTGCAGCTCGGTGCCGCTGTAGCCGATGTCGGCGGCGTTGACGAACACGGTCGGGATGCCGGCGGTGATCATCGTCGCCGGCAGCGTGCCGATACCCGGCACCTCCAGCTCATCGACCAGGTGGCCGGTCGGAAACAGTGCGCCTCCGCCCTCGCCTTCGCCTTCGCCCTCGTCGGACGGATCAAGGAATTCCAGCACGATCTCCGCCGCCGGGAAGGTCACCCCGTCCAGCTCGAAGTCGCCGGTTTCCTGCACCTGGCCGCCACTGACCGGCACGTGCGCGAGGATGGTCTTGTTGATGTTGGCCTGCCAGATCCGCACCACGCAGATGCCATCGGCCGGCACCCGCGCCGGATCGACATAGCCGGCGTGCAGCGCGAACGCGCCGGCGGCGGTGGACAGGTTGCCGCAGTTGCCTGACCAGTCGACAAAATCGGTATCGATGGACACCTGCCCGTAGAGATAATCCACGTCATGGCCCGGCTGCCGGCTGGGCGAGACGATCACGCACTTGCTGGTGGAACTGGTCGCCCCGCCCATGCCGTCGGTCTGCTTGCCGTACGGATCGGGCGAACCGATCACCCGCTGCAGCAGGCGGTCACGCGCAGTGCCGGGCCGCTGCGCGCTGGCCGGCAGATCCTCCAGGCGGAAGAACACGCCTTTGGAGGTGCCACCGCGCATGTAGGTAGCGGGGATCTTGATCTGGGGGATGTGCTTCATGACGACTCTTCTTCCAGTTGCCTCCCCTGTCTGCGGGAAGGGTCAGGGTGAGGATATACCCCGCCGCCAGACCATCAGGCCTGTGACGAAGGGTTTGTTGATGGACTCGAAGGAAAGGGAATGACCTGCGCTGCCGGCATCAGCCGCTGCCGCAGCAGGTCCAGTGGCATGTGCCAGTCCATGTTGTGGTGGGTGTTACGGCCCAGCGCCGGGTGCTGGAACAGGCCGTGCTCCCAGTCGCTCAGCGCGGCGTCGACCAACGAATCACCGCGATATTCGAAGCCCGCCCACGTTGCGTTCTTGCGCTGGTTCAGCGACGCCAGCAGGCTGCGGTCGCGGGTCGGCGCGCAGGCGAAACCTTCATGGAAACCGTGCAGCTCGGCATCGACCAGCGGGCCGCGGATGCCGAAATGCTCGCACAGCGACGCAAATTGCAGCAGCGCCCGCTCATGCAACACACGCAGCCCGGCCGCATTGCCGTTGAGCACCAGCACCGCGCCGGTGGCGGCATTGAGCATCACGACATACGGCTTGCGGTTCCAGAAGTCGATATCGGCATACCACTCGCCCAGCGGATTGGCCTGCGCCACCGGCTCCGGTGGTTTGGGCGGCAGTTTCAGGCGTTTGAGCAGCTTGGCCGTGCAGCGCAGGACAGTCATGACACGCGCACCTGGCCGTTCATCAGCAGCGGCAGCAGCCAGTCGCGGAGCTGGGTAAGTTCGGTGTTTTCGTTTGCGTTCCTTGTTCGCAGAGCCAGCATCGGGGCAACTAGATGACCGAAACGCTCCGCGACATCTTCGTGATAGGGGACTTGGTAACGCATCATGACCTGTGGATTTACACGCCGGTGACTATTTGAAGTTCCGCTGGCGGACCGCGTGCAATAGGTGATGAAGCGCGGATGGGTGGCGACGGCGTTCAAGTACGCCTGCTGCACCGAACTGCCACAACGCCAGACCACAAACTCCGTGGAGCAAATCATGTCCACGTGGTCGGTGTCCGCAATTACACGGTTGGCCCATGGGTTCAACTTGGAAACGAGCAGGTCGCGCGCCATCACCATGAACTTGTTGCTACCGATGGCACTGCCGGGTTCGACGAGAAAAGAGCCCGTAGCGTCAAAGCCCGGGATACTGAGGTGCCGGAACAGCTTCTCCGGCGTATCGGACGGGTTAATGGACGAGGTGGAAATCCGCACTAAATTAGCGAGCTGACGTGCTTCCCACCCCGCCGGAATCTCGCGCTTGAGCGTGTCGTTCCAGACCATCGCGCCGCCGCTGGTTTTGTAGGGGCGGCCGTGGGCGTCGGGGAAGTCGAACTGCACGAACCAGTAGTCGTAGATCGTCTTCGCCAAGGCCTCCAGCTCGGCGTTGATGCGGTTGTTGAGGTCGATCTTGGCGTCGAGAGCCGAGAGGATAGCACCGATCTCTTCCGCTCTATCCAACAGCGGTATCAACAGCTCCTTCAACGCCGGAATGCGTAGATTGCTGACTGTCGACCCTGTCTCATCACTGGCTCCAATCTGTTTCTGCACAAACTCCGACTGCATCGCATAGAGCAAATAGTGACGATTGATTTTTGATGAGTCAGGCTTGACCAGAACGAGACGTTGCCCAAGACAGCACTGAACGCCATCCGGGATCATTCCGACTTCCCCCATCGGTGCCTCACGGGTGACGATGAGGTCACCAGCTTCGGGGACGCTTCGGGCTATACGCTCCTGAAATGTGGCTCCGTCGGTATAAGAAACTTTCTGCAGTGAGATTTTCCCGCGCTTGATGTTTTCACTGCGTACGACAATGTGACCGGAATCAAGCCAGTTGGGCGTGGAGTGGTGACAGTCGGTAATGGCTGAGCACAGATGCTGCAGTTGTGCAGTCTTGCCACCAAAAGCCAGCTTCAATGGCATCGTTTCTTTGGCGCTCATGCGTACAGCCCGGCAAGCCGTGTCTTGATTTCCGATTCCAGCATGCGGCCCTCCTCGAACATGGTATCCAGCCGTGCAGTCGCCTCAGCAACCTTCTCCGAAAACTGTTCCGGCGTCAGGTCTTCATAGGCGATCTTCACCTCGAAATACTGCCCCGCACTGAGCGAATAGTTCTTCGCGGCGATCGCGTCGTAATCCACCACCACGGAGAAATCCTCCACCGCCTCGCGGGCGTTGAAGATGTCCACGATGCGCTGTTCCTCGGCGTGGCTGAGCAGGGTCTTCTGGTTCTTTCCTTCCTTGACCTTTTCGCCCAGCGCGGAGGCGTCGACCAGCACCACGCTGTCATGGCGGCTGCCATCCAGAAACAGGATGGAGACGTTGGTGCCGGTGGTGGCAAAGATGTTGGACGGCATCGACACCAGGCGGTCTCAAGATTCAAGTG
>DDVW01000017.1:0-45360 GCA_002345545.1 Stenotrophomonas sp. UBA2302
AGTTGGGAGAAGAACCTTTTTATTGCCACCACGTTATTTACGGTGCGTCGTATTCTTAGGCATGGGATTCGGAGCAGGATGACCTGCTCCACGCTCCCGATCGATTACCAGCAATCAGCCAATGCACCCTTAGTGTTTGCCTTAAAGCCCGCCTGATTCAAACTCAGGTTGCCACACCTATCCTTGGATTGTGCAGACTGTGCGGTCGCAACGAGTGTAATAGTGTTTGCCGTCGCAGCAGGGTTGATCGCGATCGTATACCAAGCAGTACCACCTTCCCGAGGTGACTGTTGCTGGTCTGCGGTCAGAGCGAAGCCGACATAGCTGTTGTTGACAGTGTGGTAACGCTCCGCCAATTGCATGTACTCAACGATGTCTGCTTTCACCTGCGCCCTGCGCGCCTTGCGCAGATACTCTTGGTAAGAGGGGTAAGCGATCGAGGCGAGGATTGCAACCACAGCCACCACGATCATCAATTCGATCAAGGTAAATCCGTGCGAGGGCGATCGTAGCTTCTTGCCAATATCCATAATTCCTCCCTTAGCGGACCTGCCGCCACGACTGTCTTCCACAAGGACGCGGCATGTACAACGGCGGAGCCCCGACAGCCCTCAATACGAACGAACACGTTTCACCTTCGATTTGCTTGTCGATGGTGCATGCAGGATCAACACTAGGATCACACGGGTTCAGCTTTGGAACGAAAATATTCGAATCTTTAATCGGTGGCGAGGCCGGCTTGTCACCGTTATTCAACGAGATCCCGCCGCAATTCTCGGTACACATAGAGCTACCGCCAGGCGTCAAGCTAAGACCAGAAAGCCCCCCGGCGCCAGTAAGCATATCCAGTCCGTACAACCAATTTATCCCTCCACCAGTAGAGCATGCCGCTTCGCCAGGAGTAAAAGTGGTGAAAAAAACCTTGCCGCTCTGGATGGTTGGATTACCGATAAAGCGCTCACCAACCGCCTCCCCCGTTACCACCTTCAGATCGACGTACCAACCACGTTTGGTGACATAGCTCACCGGATTTCGGGTTACACCTCGAATGTCGTAGCCGCCGGAACTGGTCCCCTGCATCAACGCCTGGCCTACCAGTGCATCACGTCCCGTGGTGATGGCGGCACCCGTCAAATTATCGGTAATTGCGTAAAGGCTTTGCACGGGCAAGCCTGTACCGCCAGTGTTGTCACCAACCGCAAAGTAGCGGCCAGTGCCAAAGAACAAGCTCACACCACCACCAGGACCCGAGGCGACCTCGATGCCACCAGTGATCGGCTGCGCCACACCATCCTTGGCAGCAGTAAACAACGGCGTACCGGAGAATTCCACCGACCACGCACTTGGAGTGGGGCTGGAGAGGTTGTACTTCCAGATATTCCCCTGCATGTCACCGGCGTAGACGGTGTCAGCCAAGCCACTACTGTTGTTCAACGATACCGCCGCCACATTCATCACGCCGTTCCGCCCGGCGTACGCCGCATCGGTAGGTCTAAGCTTGGCCAGCACCTCGCCGGTCTGAATATCGATCACGAACAACACAGCACGACCACTGGCCGAGTTGACACCATTGCCGAAGATCGCCACGAAGCGGACTCCGGCGGCACTGGCTATCGGCACGATGACAGGCTTACCCAGTGCAAAACCCATGTCGCTGTCGTTTTTGCCTGTTATCTCCCACAGCACCTTGGTCTGATCAAACGTGGCGGGGGCCGATACATCAAGGCCGAACATCGAGCCAAACCCGCCAACCGCTGCCGAAGGCGCGACCGAGGCAGCGCCAGCGCCGGTCGAGCCCACCAGCACCGTCTTCCAGGAACTACCATAATAAACGTCGGATGTCGCGATAAGACCATCGACGTAGTAGCGGTGCACGTAACTGGGATTGGCCAACTCTGCCATGTGCGCCAGAGACGTGGAGGGGATGAAGCCAAACCGCTCCAGACCGCCGTTAGTGTCGTTGGATGCATCAAACGCATGCAGCATGCCGTCGTTGGCACCTACATAAACCATTGGCTTTGCCGATGCCAGCTTGGAAGTAAGAAAGGCCTTGTAACTCACTCCCAGTCCGTCCTTCCAGGCCAGGTCAGTCTGGCCAGCCCAGCTCCCAAAACCATAGTCATCGCGTGGAGTTACCACTACCGGCGACGAGTTCACCACATCCCCCATCAGTGAGGAACGCGTACGCAGACCTGCAACCGCGCCCCCTTTCAGATAGCCGATAAGCGTGTCCACGGTGCGCGAACCGAACCAGGTCGGAATCGTCTCCAGTCCCATTGCCGCAAGCTTCTGCTCTCGCGTTGTACCTGGCACATTGGCACTGGTGAATGCTCCCGCTGTCACAGGCACATTAGCACCGCTGCCATCCACGTTATTAGCGGTCTTCACCATGTAGATACGCCGTGCACTCGGATCTAGTTTGGCCGCAGCGCTCCACAGCACTGCACCATCGGTGCCGTCAGCAGCAACGCGGTTCGCCGAGACATCACCAGTCCAGTCATTCGAGTCGACCGGAACGTTGAAGCCGGCCGTCACCGTCAGTGAGTCCGTGGAAATTCGCGCGCCCGCCGCGCCACCCGAGACAGTGGAGTTACTACCCGCAGCCGCTTCGAAGATATCGCCCAGACGCTTGCCCAACTCTGCCGGGTTCCGCGCCAAGAAGTAGTTGTCAGGAGAGCCGGGCTTGATGGAATCCCATTCACCAGCATCAGGCCTGCCATTTTTATTCTTGTCATTGAAACCACCATACTTGGCGGCATACCACAACGGACTCTCCAATGAGCCTGTGGATGACGTACCCAAGCGATAGCGGACAACCTGTGCTTTGGTCCAATTCTTTGGCGCTTCATCGGAGCTGGTCAACACCGAGCCATCACTACTGCCAGGCCGCAGCAAAACGCGCTTGATTCCGTCGCCGTCTGAGCCGGAAATAGAATAACCGGTAAGCATTGCATTGCCTGCATAGGCCGACAGGTTTTCTATTCGGATCAACACTTCGTCATTACCAACATTCGGCTGACCTGAAGCACAAGCAGCCCCCTCCGCCCGCCAGCAGATATCATTTAACGTATTGGAAGTATTTTTGGAATTGGTTTTGTCGTTGCAAGTCGCCCCAATACAATACGTCAGCATCGACACCACATCATTATCGTGGTCGTTACCCCACAGCGAATCCTCCCATACCAGCGAGAAGCTGCCCGCCTTGCCATCAGCCAGTAGAGGACGTCCATATACATGATTGGGTGACTTCGTCGAAGTTTTCGGTCCCACACCTACCGAACCCAAGAAGCAGCTACGCCAGCCACTATCACTCGCTTTGGCGCTGCCCGAGTTGTTTGCCTGACAGAGAGGCGCAAGGGATATTTTTCCGCCTGGCAGCGCGATCTCAAACTTGGGCAACGTCTCGGCCATCGCCACTGCGTAGGTCGTCGTCGTCACCTTGTGCGCTGCGTCGTCCTTGCCTTGCAACCCCGGCCGCAGATCGGTGGTGGCGCCCGCATAGGCAAGCCCCGCCATCAGGTAGCTCCCCTCCATCGACGGAATATCGGGACAGATGCCCCGCGCCAACCCCAAATCGCCCACGTTCTTGCTGGTACAAATATCTTCATGCGTATTCAGAGAGGTGTAACGCGGGGTCGCCCCAACGCGCCCTATCGAATAGGCATGCCCATTGATCCCTTCCGCCGCACCCACCGCAGTTGTTGCCGCAGCCGCGCTCTGCAGATGAGGAACGGACTGCACATTGTCGCTATCAAACGACGGCAAGCCCGACGACATCACCAGGATATTGCAAGCGGCGCAATAGGAATTGCCGCCCGCCGAGGGCGCGCGATACGGGTCCAGCCAGTTGACGGATGTTGGCAATCCACTTTGATCACCACTTGCGCTATAGGTGCCGGCACGGGTCGTGCCGATATCACCGAAATAACGAAGCGCCTCGGAGTACATCTCAGCCAGCGGGTTGCCCCACGCGCTGCACTTGTAACTACCATTACCCGGGTCGGAAAGGCTTTTATTACCATCGCGATTCAGAATTCCGTAATCGTTACAGCCACTCCAATTATCTTTGTGATTCCAGCCTTCCAACTTGAAGTTTGAGATCGTCTGAATGACACTGCCAAGAGTATTGCTGTTATCGGTACAGAACTGACCGGTTGCGAGATTGATCTCATCCCCCGATCCAGCTACGCAATTACCCGTGCTATTTCCAGCCAGCTTACCGATATTCTTGCGCAGCACACCACCATCACGCGGGTTGGCATATGTACCTGAAATCAGACCAAAACGCAGACGCCCACTTTCACCATACTCCTGCAGCAAACCCGCGGGCTTGTAGGAATCAGTAGTGCCATCACTGTACTTGCGACAGAAACTCTCACGACTTCCTGCTGTCGCCGCAGCAGTTGCTGGATCACAGACTTCGACACGGACGGTGAGATTCTCAACATCTCTCGGAGTATCAGAATTGTAATTGATTGCGCATTGGTTAAGTGCTGTCGACGCCCATTCCGACCAGTTACCAGATGCAACACGCATCAATGGCCCACTACTTGCACTGGTAGTCGCATTACAAAGTGAAATGACACTGCCACCCTTCGGCGTCAACTTGCCGAGATCAGCACCCTCATATACTTTTACCCAGGCGTGCAGATCGTTGGGGATAGGCGCGCGCTCCAAGACGGTTCTATTTTTATCATCGGTACTGCGTTGCCCCCCGTAGAGAACCTGACGCAGGATATCCAGGCGACTCATGGTCGCCCAGTTCAAAAAGTTACCCGACCAGGCTTTATTGCAGTAATGCCCGGTCGCCGGACCGGTCGCTTTGAATACGCCTGATGCATAGCCATAGCACAACTTGGAATCGAAATAACCCGCGTACTCGAACGAATTCTTGTAGGTGGTCTCGATGCCGTCATTGTCCTCGGGATTGAGATCGGTGTAGTCGCTATAAGCCTTGTTGAAAAACTGCTCGTCGCGCGACATGACCATCATCATCAGCGGCGGCTGCGATTGCGCCAGATACAACGGAGATTGCGACAGGTTGTAGTCACCCAGTGCTGCTGGCAAGTTCGAAACAACCAACAACAGACCGCCGATAGCACCAAGGCCACCACCGACCTTGAGCGCCTTTGATCCAATCACGGATGAGATTTTACGCTTCATGTTCATGGGATAAAGATCGTATCGATGACCGCGGTCGCGGAGGCATTGGCAGGATCGTCACTGGATAGCACCGTGACTTCGTAAATATTACCGGTTTGCTCGCTCTGCTTTTCACCAAGCTTGAGACTGGATGCAGCAAAACACTTGTCGATCCGTCGCGTATATGTCGCGGCAGTGGCAGTAACGCCCTCCGCCCAAGTGAGCGGATCGAATACCGGAGAGCAAACCTCTTGATCCGCGGAATAGTTTCCACTGGCTCCATCGATTGCGGCCTGGATGTTGGCCTCCACAACTCGTGCGTCCCGCTCGGCAAGCTGGAATGCCTGATTGGTGCGCATGTAATTTGCGGACATGCGCTCCTGCATACCACTTACGCGCATGCCGACAATACCTATCAACGACAGCAATATGAGAATGATCAACGCGACATACAGCACCGCACCCCGCTGTCGGCGCCTAGTCCGGATATCAACAAAACGGCTCATAAAACCCTCAATTGCCGTAAAGGCGGTTGCGCAGCGCGATGGTGGTCTGGTAGACAGACCGAAAACGCCCATCGGCAGGCGGAGCGAATGTGACACCCAGCGAATTCAACTTGTGATCGTCATTGGCCTGCTGGGCACTGGCACGCTCAGGACTGGATGCAACCAGCCCTATCTGCACTGCCCCCACGCGGCGCCAGGCCTCTGCTATGGCCGTGGGAGCAGCTGATTCGATTTGTTCGGCGGTATATTGTCTATCGATATACCCAGTGGGCGGGCGAGCTGAATCCAATTCGCGATCTTGACCATAGAGAATCTGCATATTCTCGACACCCTCGACCAACTCTTCCTTGTTCACCGTTGGATTTGCCGCATTGGGCGCATACAAGAAGCGCAGGCGATACAAGGAGCGTCCACCACTGGCATTGGTAGCGATGTAATAAACAGCACTTTCGGCGCGATACACCATCGCCTGACCAGCAGTGAACACCTGCGACAATGCAACCGTATTGTTTGGAGTCGAACCCAAGGTTATCGATCCGGCAGCAGGCGTTACTGCCTGCGCCTGGAATACCGTCGCACCCATGCAGTCACCCACACCAAAAATACCTGGATTGCCCACACCACTTTGCAGGACATTCCAGCGAGTACTTTCAAATTGAAACACCGGCTGCGCGGCAGTACCGCCGATATTGCTAACGGGAACGCCCTCGGGCGCCAAGTAGCGCAGCACAATTACATCACTACCAGCTACAGCGTCGACCATTTGCGCGGCATATTGCGCAGGCAGCGCAGGGGTGAAGCCCACAGTTCCCGCAGTCAGTGAAACATCATTGTCACCGGGCTCCGAATCTTCGGCCTCATACCCTTGGATAGAAATCCTGAAATCAAGTGCAGGGTGCGCGGTGGCGGCAAAAGTTGTTCGTAACGTGGCCGGGTCCTCACGCATCATCGCCTGATCGTTCACACAGCCAAAGTGGCCCGCCATACGAATATCACGCTGCAGATAGTCCATGGCGAACCGACCATTCTCCTGCACCCGGGCAACCCCTTCCGAGAGTTGATATGCCGCACGCGAACTGGAAAACACCTGGATTATTCCAAGCATAAGTATCGTGCCGATCACCATGGCAATCATCAACTCGATCAGCGACAGACCACGCATCCGCGCATGGAAATTCGGCAAATTCATAGCCGCGTCCCCACGCTGACCTGGCCATTTGCACCTTTCAACTTCCAGCGCTCATCCCCCCAGTTCATCACAACATTCACCGCACTTCCATTGACCACCACCGATGCAGTGGCATCAGCCCCCAGTGACTTCCCCATCCGGCAACGCCAGTCCTTGCTAAACTCTGCAGGCGTGAGGTTATTGCCACGCGGAGAAATACAATCCGCGTCAGCCGTCAGCGCCGTGTAATTGCCGGCATATGATTGCAAGGAAATGCGATTCACCCGAATCTGATCGAGCATCTCATAACTCAAATTGGTTGCATGGGTCCGATAATTTGAACTTTGCACAAAGCGGACATTCATCGTCTGCAGCAACGCCAAGCCGAGCAGACCGAAGCCGAGAACCAGCACTGCAATCATAACTTCGATGAGTGTAAAGCCGTGCTGCCGGCGACCTTTTGTAAAAGTTCGCGTACACCTATTCACGCGCAGGCACCTTTGGCGACTTTCGTCTGTCCCGTTTGATTTATCGAAATTGTCCGTTGCAACGACTGATTACCACACTCATCAGGGCGCAGCGTAATCGTCTGTGCAGCCTGAGAACGACGACGCCCCCTGCCATCAAAGGAGATAACCAGCATGGCTGCATCCCCTTGAATCTGTGGGCTAACATTGGTGTAGCGAAGTACATCCTCCCCACCATCAAGAGCGCCATTGCCGTTGGTATCCGACCAGATCAGCCAACCATTGCCCCAGTTATCACCGTCACATGAATCACCTGCAGCACTCGCGCAAACACCTGCACCATGCGCGTTCTTGATCGCTTCAGCTCTTGCAAATGACAACGAGGCGAGCATTTCATTGGTGGTGGTAGCGATGCGGTTGGAACGGAGTACGCCCTGAAAACTGGGCAGCGCAATGGTCGCCAGAACGGCCAATACCGCCAGCGTCACCATCAATTCAATAAGAGTAAATCCACAAAACCCACGCGCTTTCATCAGCCATGCTCCCCTGCACAGAGCGTAACCCTCCCATTCTCGCCCCGTCTTGGCAAGCAAGCTCGGGATGAGCGGTCAATTGCACCGATGAACGCTCAGTCGCCGAGCCACTGGCTGCCGGAGCGTGCTCCATAGGGCACTGAAGCCCCTTGCGGCAGGGGGATGACCACGTTGCAGAAGTAGCGTCCATCTCGCCATGCGCCAGTCAACCTGGCACGTGCCCCAAAAGCATAGCTCAACCGCCAAGCAATATTACGCTGCGCGTGGCCAGCACCAAGCTGCAAGGTTGCCGCTTCAAGGCGTATCGCTGGGGCCGGGTTTTCGATGCAAATGCACAATTCTTCAGACTGAGCTCGCAGCTCCAGTTCAATGCAACCACCTTCAGGCAGGCACGAGATACCATGCAACACCGCATTTTCAACCAAAGGTTGCAGCACCAAGCGCGGCATCGGCAAGGCCCATGGCAGCGGCTCATGCAGACGCCAATCTATACGAAGTCGCTGCTCACCCAAGCGCAGCGACTCAATGGACAGATAACGCCGCGCCAGCTCAACCTCCTGCTGCAAAGTTGAACCAACCTCCCCCGCACCCAATGCGGCACGAAACAGGTCTGACAGATCCAGTACGGCCTGCTCCGCAACCTCCGGGTCACGTCGTATCAGGCCCGCTATCAGGTTCATGCTGTTGAACAAAAAGTGGGGCCGGATACGGGCTTGCAATGCATCTGCCTTCGCCTGCGCATTGGCATTGATCTGCACCAGCCAACGATCCATCACATAGAAGTAGCGTAATGCAATGGAAACAATCAGCACCGCAATAGCAGCATTGCTCACCGAAAAACGCAAAAAGCTAACGACCAAGCCTCCCTGCTCAGCAACTGCATACAACGCGTAGACAACCCCTGAAGCAAACACCACCATTATCGCGGTGGTCACAAGCGCTACGGCACTGCCCAACCAAACCGGAAAACGTGAGACCCAATGGCGTGACAAACACAACACGGCGGCTACCGCAATTGCAAGCCACAAAGCAAAAGCACTGAGAACAATAAACCGATCCAGCCTCATGGATACACCTGCATCGGGCACCAGCGCCAAAAGCACCACCACCAACTCTGCCAATCCCAGCACCACCAGAATGCGCGGGGTACGGCAAAAATCGGGAAACCACGACTCGACAAAGCGTGTTGCTGTCATAGGAACCTTCGCAGTGGCGTTTTCAACAGAAGACGGACTTACACAGCACCCGCATCATGCAATGCGCTGGCAAGTCCGTTTTGATGCAGTCGAATACGTCAGGTCACCACCTGATAGCAGGGCCTGTAATCCCCGGCGATCTTCATCCGGCGCTGTTCGACGAAGGCACGCAGCAGGCCATCGAGCGCGTGCATCATTTCCGCATCGCCGTGGATCTTGAACGGCCCGAACTCCTCGATGCGACGCATGCCCTCCTCCTTCACGTTGCCGGCGACGATGCCGGAAAACGCGCGGCGCAGGTCCGCTGCCAGTTCGGGAGCCGGACGACCACGATGCAGGTCGAGTGCCGCCATCGCCTCATGGGTGGGAACAAACGGATGCTGGTACTCGGCCGGAATCTCGACCGACCAGTTGAAGAAGAATGAATCCTTGTGCGCCAGCCGGTATTCGCGCACCCGCTTGATACCTTGGGCCATCTTGCGCGCGACTGCCACCGGATCGCCGATGATGATTTCATAGCGCTCGGCGGCCTGCTCACCCAGCGTCAGGCGGATGAAGCGGTCGATCTGTTCGAAATACGGCGCGGCGATTGCCGGGCCGCTGAAAATCAACGGGAATGGCAGCGCCTGGTTTTCTTCGCGCAGCAAAATACCCAGCAGGTACAGGATTTCCTCCGCCGTCCCCACACCGCCCGGGAATACGATGATGCCGTGACCGAGACGGACAAACGCCTCAAGGCGCTTCTCGATGTCGGGCATGATCACCAGATGGTTGACGATCGGATTGGGCGACTCGGCGGCGATGATCCCCGGTTCGGTGATGCCGATATAGCGCATATTGCCCTTGCGCTGTTTGGCATGGGCGATGGTGGCGCCCTTCATCGGCCCCTTCATCGCTCCCGGACCACAACCGGTGCAGATATCCTGGCCACGCAAGCCCAGCTCATAGCCGACCTGCTTGGTGTAAAGGTATTCCTCGCGGGAAATCGAGTGGCCACCCCAGCACACCACCAGATTCGGCTCACTGGGCTGCAGGATGTGCGCGTTGCGCAGCACCCCGAACACGGCATTGGTGACACCTTCGGAGGTTTCCAGGTCCGAGGCGTATTCCGGGCCGAGTTCGATGGCCATGTAGGCCAGATCACGTACCACGGAGAACAGCAGCTCGGCGATACCACGGATGATCTCGCCGTCAACAAACGCCATCGCCGGTGCATTGCTCAGGTCGATGCGCACACCACGATCCTGCTGCGCGACCTGGATATCGAAATCCGGATACAGGTCACGCGCCGCACGCGGATCATCCGAGGCGCTGCCACTGGTCAACACCGCCAGCGCACAACGGCGCAGCAGCTCGTGCATGCCACCACTAGATGCATCGCGCAGCCGCGCCACCTCCGCCCGTGACAGCACATCCAGCCCGCCACGCGGGTAGATACGCGCATCCTGCACCGGCAGCGCACGCGCCATACCTTCCTTCCTGCTCATTTCCATCGTCATTCCATCCATATCGGCGATCGACTTTAGCGCCGCCCCCGCAAAAAGGAAAACGGCCGGGTTGCCCCGGCCGTTCTCGGTTCACATCCGATCAGTCAAGCGATCAGAACTTGTACTTCAGGCTGAACATCATCGACCAGCGCGACACAGCGGTGTTGCCCTTGTCGTTGTTGTTCTCCTGGATCGACGCGTTGTCCGTGCTGCCGGTGAAGTGGTAGAGGTACTTGCCGGTGGCCGGATCGATACCTGCGTAGTTGGCAACACGACGGGTCGAGTAGAAACCGTAATCGTCGATCAGGCCCCACTTCTTGTTGAGCAGGTTGCCGACGTTCATGATGTCCAGCGCCAGCTCGGTCTTGTGGCCCTTGAAGAAGCCCGGCAGTTCCTGGCTGATGCGCACGTCGAAGCTGTTGACCCACTTGGCACGGTGCGAGTTGGCCGGAACCACCTGACCCTTGTAGCCGGCCAGCTCAGGAGTCTTGTCCAGCCATGCGAAGAAGTCCTTCTCCATCTGCTCGCCACCGGTGAACAGCACATCGCCATAGCCCGACGGCACGTAGAACAGGTCATTGGTGCCAGCACCGTCGCCATTCACGTCGTTGTAGAAGATGTAGCTGTACGGACGGCCCGAGCGGCCTTCGTAGAACAGGCCGACGCGGGTGGCATTGTCACCGAAGAAATTGTGCTTCCACTCGACGGTACCGGTGACGCGATCCTTCATCGCATAACGCGAGTTGTAGGCCACATCGTCGTTGGAGTTGAAGATCAGCGTGTTGTTCCAGTTCGAGGTGTTCTGCGAACTGGTCAGCGGGCTGACTTCCTTGGCCTGGGTGTAGGTGTAACCCAGCGACCAGCCCCAGTGATCGGTCATCGGCTTGCTCAGCGCGAACGTCGCCTGCGAGCTGCGACCCTTGCTGGTATTGCGCAGCAACATCACGTCGCCGACGTTGCCCGGGCGGTTGGCCTTGTTGCCAGCACCGTTGGTACCGTTTTCCATGCCGAACTTGCCGGCATTGTTCGGATCCAGACCCGCCGCATTCCAGAAGATTTCACGGCCGTCCTGACCGATAGCGGTCGGGCCGGCACCTGCGGCGTTGTACAGGTCCAGGCGCTCGAAATACAGCGCATCGTTGACTTTGGTGAACAGCACCTCGGCCGAAGCGACCATGCCGTACCACGGCAGCTCATGATCGAACGCCAAGTTGGCCTTCCAGACCGACGGCAGCTTGGTGCCCGGCTCGATCAGGTCCACGTTCATGCGGCCCGAACCCGGAGTCATGCCGGCGGTGGACGGCGGCACGGTCGGGTCGAACGCCGGTGCCTGGGCACCCTTGAGGTCGTATTCGACATAGTTCAGGCCGGTGTTCTGGTAGGCGCCGGCCAGCCAGACGTTCGGAGCAGCACCGCCGAACAGGCCCACGCCACCACGCAGCTGGGTCGGACGCTCGCTGTCGAAGGTGTAGTTGAAGCCGAAGCGCGGCTGCACCAGCTTGTCGTCAACCAGGTTGGTGTTGTTGTAACCGTAGATCTTTTCGATCTCCGGGTTGTACAGACGCTGGTCACTGAAGTCCGGCATGTCGATACGCACGCCGAACATCAGGTTCAGGTTGTAGTTGATCGCCCAGGTGTCCTGCACGAACACACCGGTATTCTTCAGGTTGAACGAGGCCGGGATGTCGGCAATGCTGCCGCCGTTCGGACGCGGCGCGCGCAGCTGGTACTGGCTCGGCTTGCCCGCCAGGAAGTCCTGCAGGTTGTTGAAGGTGTAAACGCCATTGAGGTTACGACCGTAGAAATTCATCAGGTCGTTGTCGGAATAGTCGAAACCGAACTTGACGGTGTGATCGCCGACATACCAGGTAGCGGCACCGAAGGCGCTCAGCTCCTTGGATTCCACAATGTTGACGTGGCTGTTCTGCTCGGTACCGAACAGCAGGGCATCACGGCCATTGGCGCCAAAGCCATTGATGCGGATATGCGGAAGATCGACCGTCGGCACGCGGTTGGCCGAGTAATCCTTGTGCGAAACCTTGAACTCGGTGGAGAAGTTTTCCGACCAGTCGGAGAACAGCTCGCCCATCCAGGTTTCATAGATCTTCGGCTGCGAGTACCAGTGGCTGCTCAGCGAAACAGTACTACTGCCCAGACCCGGGAAGCGCATCACGTCCTGCTGCATCTTGTTGTAACGCAGGGCGGCACGGTGGTTGTCGCTGATGTTCCAGTCCAGCTTGACCGCGTATTCTTCGATCTCGGTCTTGTTGGCCGGTGCATTCAGGCTGCCGATGTCATAGCCCAGACCCGACATGTAGTTCTGCGCCGCGGTGATATCGGCATCGGTGACGTTGCCCTTGCCATACGGGCCATCGCTCAGGCTGGTGCCCGGTGCGGAACGCTCGTACTTCTCGTAGTTGGCAAAGAAGAACAGCTTGTCCTTGATGATCGGGCCGCCCAGGGTCATGCCATAGGTGGTTTCGTCCTCGAAGCCGTTGAAGTCACCCTTGTCGCCTTCCAGGCGGGTACGCACCATGTCCTTGTCGCGATACGCGCCATAGACGGTGCCGTGGAATTCGTTGGTACCCGACTTGGTCACGGCGTTGATCACCGCACCGGTACCACCGTAGATGGTGGTGTCGTAGTTGGCCAGGTCGATGTTGATTTCCTGGATGGCATCCATCGACACCGGCTGACGCTCGGTCGGCAGGTTGTTCGACTCCAGGCCGAACGGGTCGCCCGCGCCGATACCGTCGATGCGGATGGCGTTGAAGCGGGTGTTCTGGCCACCGGCGGAGATCGCGCCGTCAGACTTGCTGACCTGCGAGATGCGCGGGTCAAGACGGATGTAATCCTGGATGTTGCGGTTGGCCGACGGCAGCGCTTCCATCTGCTCGCGGGTCACGTTGGTGCCGGTACCCATCTTGTTGGCACTGAAGATTTCCGAGCCACCGGCCACGGCCATCACCTGCACCGCTTCCAGCGTGGTCGCCGTCAGGTCGCCGGTCAGGGCGGCATTGACGGTGTTGACCTGGTTCAGATTCAGGTACACGCCGTCTTCGGTCTTGGTGCCTTCACCCGACTTGGTGATGGTGATGGTGTACGGACCACCCACGCGCAGGCCGCGCGCGTTGTAACGGCCGGCGGCATCGGTGGTTGCACGGCTGACCGTGCCCGACTCGACGTGGGTGATGGTGACTTCAGCACCAGCCACCGGCGAGCCGCCGTTGTTGACGACCTGGCCGCCGACGCCGGCGGAGGTGCTCTGGGCAAACGCAGGCGCAGCCGCAAGTGCGGCCACGAGACCAAGGGCAAGCTTGGACATCCGAATGCGTGGGTGATTCATTGTGGGTAGCCTCGATACGAGTTGGCGATTGAGAAAAAACGCGATCCATCAGCCCCGGGGTCAACCGGGCGCCTGATCGGCTTGAATCTGGGTCCCTTCCGGAGCGGTTTCAGTCGCAACGGTTAAGATAAGGTTAACACGTTAGACGCCAAATATGACTGCAACAAGACAATCGTGACGCAGCGCAACAACCCCGGCTTTTCGGATCAACGGGTTAGCCGAGCGACGCCAGGTAGGCGGCAATACCATCCAGCAGCATCTGCACCGAAAGAGCGACAAGCAGCATGCCCATCAGCCGCTCCAGCGCCGTCAGCGCACGCGCCCCGAGCACCTTGTAAAGCAGGGTGGCGGACATCAGGATCGCGGCGGTCGCGCCCCATGCCAACAGCAGCGCGACACTCCAGTCCAACAACCGGCCGGGCTCGTTGCTGCCCATCAGCATGACCGCGGCCATGCCCGAAGGGCCGGCGATCAGCGGGATGGCCATCGGCACGATGAACGGCTCACCGTCCGGCACCGCCCCCATCAGTCCTTCCGGACGCGGGAAAATCATGCGGATACCGATCAGGAACAGCACGATGCCGCCGGCGATGGCGACGGACTCCTGGCGCAGATGCATCAGTTCCAATGCGTACTTGCCGACCCACAGGAAGGCCATCAGCACCGCCAGTGCGATCAGCAGCTCGCGCACCAGCACGATGCGCTGCCGGCGGGGCGGCAGCGGCTTCAGCAGACTCAGGAACACCGGGATATTGCCCAGCGGATCCAGAATCAGGAACAGCAGCAGGGCTGCCGAAAGGATGGTCACACACCCGGTTCCATGACAGTCCCGCGCCAACGCACCCCGTCGGCGGACAGCAACTGCACGCAGGCATGGGCATAGGTGGCCGGGTCGACCGGGACGAGATCTTCCTCGTGGGTGTAGGCGCGGGCGCGCAAGGCGGTGCGCATCGGCCCGGGCTGCAACCCGCAAACCCTCACCGGGCCATTGCGCAATTCGTGGTGCAGGCTGTCGAGCAGGCCGCGCTGGCCATACTGTGCGGCGCCATAGCCGCCCCAGTAGGCCTGTCCCACGCGCTTGGGATCATCCAGAGTGAACACCACCGCCGCATCCTGCCGTTTCAGCAGCAGCGGCAGGCAGGCCTGCGTCAACCAGGCGCGCGCGGTCAGGTTCACATGGATGGCCCGGGCGAATGCGGCAGGGTCGCCCAGGGCGAAAGGCGACAGCCCGGCAAAATTGGCGGCGCAGTGCAACAGCCCGTCCAGTTGCCCGAGCTCGGCTTCCAGCCGCTCGGCCAGGGTCGCGAAGTCATCGGGCGTCGCACCTTCCAGGTCCAGCGGATACAGCAGCGGCTCGGGACCGAGTTGCGCGGCGCTGTCATAGACGCGGTTGAGCTTGGCCACCTTGCGGCCCAGCAGCACCACAGTCGCCCCGGCACTGGCGCAGGCCTGTACCGCCGCGGTGCCGAGTCCGCCCGCCGCACCGGTCACCAGCACCACACGGCCTGCCAGTTCGCCGCGCCCTTGTGTCAATGTCTGTGCACTCACGCCTGGCCCGCCTCGGCAACGATGCGCTTGAGCTCGCCGGACTCCAGCAGCTCAAGGATGATGTCGCAGCCGCCGATCAGCTCGCCGTGCATGAAGAACTGCGGGAACGTCGGCCAGTTGGAATAGCGCGGCAGGTTGGCCCGCACCTCGGGAAACTCCAGCACATTGATGGTGCGCAGCTGCGTCGCGCCAGCCGCCATCAACGCCTGCACCGCACGACTGGAAAAGCCGCACATCGGGTACGTCGGCGTCCCTTTCATGAATAGAACGAGCGGGTGTTGTTCCAGTTCGGCCTGGATCTGCTCCATCACCGGCATTCAAATACTCCCAGCTGCTACGAAAGAACGGCCCATCCGGTCGGATAGACTTTCCCGTGGCTGCCAATTGTAAGCCGAGCCGGTCAGCTGCCGGCACCTTTGCACCCAAAAGATCCGGATCATGCCCCTCGAACTGCCAGAACTGCCCTACGCCCTCTCCACCCTGCAGCCGCATATTTCAGCCTCGGCGCTGGAGCTGCACCATGGCCAGCATCACCGCGCCTATGTAGAGGCGGTCAACACCCGCATCGCCGGCACCGCTCTGGCAGAGGCGCCGCTGGAGCAGATCGTCCGCAACAGCCAGGGCAGCCTGTTCGAGGCTGCCGCGCAAGCCTGGAACCACGCCTTCTTCTGGCAGTGCCTGCATCCGCGTGCCGGCGGCGAGCCGCACGGCGTACTGGCCGAGCGGGTCAACCGGCACTTTGGCGGCGTGGAAAAACTGCGCGAGGAATTCAACCGGGCTGCACTGGCACTGTTCGGCTCGGGCTGGATATGGCTGGTGCAACACCCGGACGGCAAGCTGGCGGTGGTCAGCACCCGCAACGCGAATACCCCGCTGACCGGCGAAAGCACGCCACTGCTGGCGTGTGATGTGTGGGAGCACGCCTATTACAGCGATTACCAGAACGACCGCGCACGCTATCTGCAGGCCTTCTGGAAGCTGGTGAACTGGGATTTCGTCGGCGCGCAGTTGCGGTAACTGCGCTGGTAGATGCGGGGCTTGCCGGTGAAGCCCCGTGCCGGGCAAGCCCGGCATCTGCAGCATGCCTTCCCGGTAACGCCCTGTCGCGAGTCACCTCGCTCCTACGGCCGGGTGCCGTGGCTGGCTCAACCGCGCAGCGCGCGGACCACCGGCTCGACCTGCGCCTGCCGGCCCAGCGCCGTTCCCACCTGTTCCAGCGCGGTGGCCAGTGCTTCGGCCGAGTCCTCGCGCAGATTGGCATGGCCGACCTTGCGTCCTTCACGCGGCGACTTGCCATAGTCGTGCCAATGCCCGCCCGGCACGGCCAGCACCGCCGCCGCGTCCGGCATCTGCCCCAGCCAGTTCAGCATGCAGGCATGACCGAGCACGCGGGTATCGCCCAGCGGCAGACCCAGCACCGCGCGGAGGTGGTTCTCGAACTGCGACGTCTCGGCACCATCACTGGTCCAATGGCCGGAGTTGTGCACGCGCGGCGCCATCTCGTTGACCAGCAGCTCCTCACCGCGACAGAACAGTTCCAGCGCGAACACGCCCACATAGTCCAGCCGCTCGGCGACGCGCCGGGCGTAGTTCATGGCCATTTCGTACTGCGCCGCGGTGGCCTTCGCCGGGACCAGACTGGCCGACAGCACGCCATCGACATGCCAGTTGCCGGTCAGCGGCCATGCCCGGAACTGGCCATCACGCCCACGCACCGCCACCACGCTGACCTCGCGGTCAAAGGCCACGAAGCCCTCCAGGATCAGACCGGTCTTTTCGACCTGAGCGCCCAGCGCCTGCCAGGCCGCATCGATATCCGCTTCGCTGCGCAGGCGGAACTGGCCCTTGCCGTCATAGCCGAGGCGGCGGGTCTTGAGGATGCACGGCAGCCCGAACTCGCCGACCCTAGCGGCCAGCTCATCACGGCTGCGGATGTCGGCAAACGGCGGCAGCGGAATCCCCAACTCCTGGAACAGGGTCTTCTCGCTCAAGCGGTCCTGCGCCACGGCCAGGGCGACCGGATTCGGGAACACAGGCTTGCGCTCGGCCAGCCAGCGCGCACTGGCGGCCGGCACGTTCTCGAAATCGAAGGTGAGCACATCCACCTTGGCAGCGAATTCGGCCAATGCCTGCAGATCGTCGAATGCGCCGACCTGCAACGGCGCCACCTGTCCGGCGCAGGCATCGGCAGCCGGATCGAACACCGCCACCCGGACCCCGAGCGGCGCAGCCGCCAGCGCCATCATCCGGGCCAGCTGCCCGCCACCGAGAATACCGACCGTGATCATTGCCGCGGATCGTCCGCGGCCATCACATCGGCGGTCTGGCGCGCACGGAATTCTTCCAGCGTCTGGCCAATCGCCGCGTGTTCCGGTGCCAGCATCGCCGCGGCAAACAGCGCCGCATTGGCCGCGCCCGCATTGCCGATGGCGAAAGTCGCCACCGGGACACCGGCCGGCATCTGCACGATCGACAGCAACGAATCCATGCCATTCAACGCTTTGGACTGCACTGGCACCCCCAGCACCGGCACCGCGGTCTTGGCCGCGATCATGCCCGGCAGATGCGCGGCGCCACCGGCACCGGCGATGATCGCGCGCAGCCCGCGTGCAGCCGCCTGCTCGGCATAGGTGAACAGCACGTCCGGCGTGCGATGCGCCGAAACCACCTTCACTTCATAGGGAACACCCAGCGCATCGAGCTTCTGGGAGGCGTGCTGCATGGTTTCCCAGTCGGAACGGGAACCCATGACGATGCCGACAAGCGGCACGGAGGGGTTGGGGGTCATTGGCCGTCACCTGCTGCAAAGACGTATTCTAGCCGTCTTCCACGCAAGACCACGACCTGATGGACCGCAAACTGCTCGACCTGCTCGTTTCCCCCGACACCCGCCAGCCACTGCTGTTGCTGGAAAGCGCCGGCCTGGACGCGCTGAACCGCGCCATCGCTGCCGGCACCATCACGCGCGCCGACGGCAACGCCCAGACCCAGCCGCTGCGCGAAGTACTGGTCACCCGTGACCGCAAGCAGCTGTTCCGGGTCGAGGACGGCATCCCGGTGCTGCTGGCCGAAGAAGCCATCGCCAGCGCCCAGATCGCCGACTTCCCGGCCGCCTGATGCTGCCGCACCCGCCGGCCACGCCGCCGCAGGCGCAGATCGACGCCGATGTCACCCGCGCCCTGGCCGAGGACATCGGCAGCGGCGATGTCACCGCCGCGCTGCTGCCGGACACGGCAGACATCGCCTACCTGCTGTGCAAGCAGGACGCAGTGATTGCCGGCCGACCGTGGTTCGATGCCACCCACCGCGCACTCGACCCGGACGTGCGGATCCACTGGCGCGTGCTCGAAGGTGATCACGTGCCCGCCGGCACCGTGCTGGCCACGCTGGAAGGCCGCAGCCGCAGCCTGGTCAGCGCCGAACGCACCTCGCTGAACTTCCTGCAGACTCTGTCCGGCACCGCGACCGTCACCGCCCGTTATGTGGCAGTGGTGGCCGGCACCAAGGCGCGCATCCTCGATACCCGCAAGACCCTGCCCGGCCTGCGGCTGGCGCAGAAATACGCGGTACGTTGCGGCGGCGGCGACAACCACCGCATCGGCCTGTTCGACACTGTGATGCTCAAAGAAAACCATATCCGGGCCGCCGGCTCGCTGACCGCCGCCGTGCAGGTCGCCCGTGCGCAACAGCCGACATTGCCACTGGTAGTGGAAGTGGAAGACCTGCCGCAACTGGAGGAAGCGCTGGCCGCCGGCTGCGAGCGCATCCTGATCGACGACTTCAGTCCGGCCATGCGCCGCGAAGCCGTGCGTATCACCGCAGGACGCATTCCGCTGGAAGTCTCCGGCAGCGTGGACCTGACTGTCCTGCGCTCCATTGCCGAGGACGGAGTCGACTGCATCTCCATCGGCGGCCTGACCAAACATGTCCAGGCGATCGACCTGTCGCTCAAGCTCGGCCCGCCGCCGGGCTGATTTCACGGCACGCGCACTGCCGGTTCTGCAACGCTGTCTTCAAGGACGAGGAGCTCAACGTGACCTATCGGCACCTGGCATGCGGTCTTGCGCTGGCACTGTGTTCCACCCGTGCCATCGCCATCGAAGTCTGCGACATCCCACCGCGTTACGGGCTCAGCGCAACCGCGCAGGCGATCGTCCGTACCACCTGCAATGAACACCGGCTCTGGTACCGGCCGTTCATCGACCGCGACGGTCGCATCGCCAGCCTCGGCGTGACCGAAGCGGAAAACCAGAGCCTGGCCGATGAGGGCGTCATCGCCTGGCAGCGCGTGGCCGGCTACTGGCGTGACAGCGGCACCCTGGGCGCAATGGCCACCCTCGCCGGCGCCCAGAGCTGCCTGGCCACACCGGGCAACCGCTACACCGACAGCGACTGCCGTGCATTCCTGATCGACAATCCCTGGTCGGCGGCGTTCATCTCCTGGGTCATGACCCGCGCAGGCGTGCCCGGCTTCAAGCGTTCACCGCGCCATATCGACTACATCCGCGCCGCCTACCTGGACGGCGCCAACGGCCCCTACCGGCTCACCGACCCCGCCACCGGGAAACCGGCACCCGGTGACATGCTTTGCTTCCTGCGCAACCGCAGCAGCACGCTGAGTTACCGGGGATTGATCGACGCGCTGGGCAACGACCGCACCGGCAACTGGCAATCCCATTGCGAAATCGTGGTGGCCGCCAATGCGGGCGGTGACCGCACCCTGCACCTGATCGGCGGCAATGTCGCCAACACGGTCCTGATGCGCCGGCTGCCATTGGATCGCACCGGCGTGATGGAACTGCATTTGCCGGACGCCGCGAGCGGGCCGCAGGATTGCCTGCCCGGGAGGGAGGAGGAATGCAACTTCAACCGCCAGGACTGGGCCGCGCTGCTGAAGCTGACGCCGCAACCGGTATCCACGCCAACGCCGCAGGCCGCGGTTGGCAACGGTGAAGCAACGCATTGATCCACCCTTCCATGGTTCCGCTTTTTCGCGCGACACCCTAGAGTGTCGGCATGCCCACTCTCCTCATCCTGATGATCATCGGCGGCCTCGGCTTTGTGCTGTGGGATACCGGCCGTGCGGCGGCGGAACGCGCCATGGTGCTGGGCCGCAATGCCTGTCGCGCCGCCAATGTGCAATGGCTGGACCAGAGCGTGCATGCCAGCGGCCTGCGACTGCGCCGCCTGCCCAGCGGCTGGCTCGGTCTGGAGCGCAGCTTCCGTTTCGACTACTCCTACGACGGCATCGAACGGCATACCGGACGCATGGTCCTGCTGGGCCGGGAGCTGGTCTCATTCACCGGCCCCTCGGCGGCACAGATCAGCAGGATCCGCACCGCAGTCGAAGAAGCCGAAGACATCTGAGCCCAACCGCATCGCGTGGCTGCAACCTCCCGCCAGAGCGTTTGCAGCGCGCAACGCAGCCCCAGGCTATGGCATCCGCACAAAGCAGACCGCCGCCCTGACAAGGCGGCGGCAATGATTATTTGACGACCCTCAGGAAGGGCTTCTTCGCCGCTGGCGGCATCTCGGGCGAACGGGGTGGCGGGCTGTCATCATCACCCGGGGGCAGTTCGGTACCGGGAATATCGTCAGGCAGCGCCATGCCATGCCCGGTCTCGCGCGCATAGACCGCAAGCACTGCCGGAATCGGCACATGCACCGGGAAACTGACGCCCGAAAACCGCGCGGTGAAACTGACCGCCTCGTTGTCGATATGCAGGTGCATCACCGCCCGCTCCGCGACATTCAGCACCACCCGCTCTTCCTTGATCGCGCTGCTCGGCACCTGCACGCCAGGAACGGCTGCATCCACCATCAGGTGCGGCGTCATGCCGTTGTCATTGATCCATTCCACCAGCGCCCTCAGCAGATAAGGGCGGTGGCTGCTCATGCGAAAAGATTCTTCACTCATCCGGCAAGTGTACGCGCCATTGAAGCGGGATCGCCGCCCGGAGGCGGCGATCAATAAGTCGGCATACAGCCGGAAGCCGGGGAAACATGGCTACCAGCACTTGCCGGAGATGCACCGCACGCCACCGGCTACGGAACCGGCATCACGGCACTGCAAACGGCGCTTAGACCGGCAGCTCGCGCAGCTTCTTTTCCTGGTCGGTCAGGCTGCGGATGAAACCCGGACTGCGGAATATACGGTTGCCGTAATCCTCGATCGCCTTGCCATCCTTCGGCAACCCCACGCCAAGCGACTGCAGACGCCAGATGATCGGTGCAACCGCGCAATCGGCCAGGCTCATTTCCGGATTCAGGAAAAACTTGCTCGCCTTGAACAGGGGCACCGACTGCGCTACCAGTTCCTTCAGTCGCTTGCGACCGGCTTCGGCCTGGCTCTTGTTACCCAGCTGGATCGCCTGCACCTGCGGCACCCAGTCATGCTCGATCCGCAACATCGCCAGCCGCAGGCGGGCGCGCGACAGCGGGTCCACCGGCATCAGCGGCGGGTGCGGGTAACGTTCGTCCAGATACTCGCTGACCACCGAGGCGGCGTACAGCACCAGCTCGCGCTCCACCAGCGTCGGCACGGACTGATAGGGATTGAGATCGATCAGATCTTCCGGAGGATTCTGCACGTCGACCGGCACAAGGTCGTAGGTGACCCCCTTGGCCGCCAGCACCAGCCGCACCCGATGGCACAGCACATCATCATTGGCAGAGAACAACGTCAGTGTATTGCGCATACGTACACTCACCGCCATCAAAGGCTCTCCAACGGCTGGAATCCGCCAGCCCTACAGCGCTGCCGGCCCACTGCCGGCAGTCGCCACGGTAAACCGGGAGGGTGGTGGACGAAGGCAGCCCTCAACAGCCGGCCTGCCCAGGTCCATGGACACGCCCACCGGCCTTAATGCACGTCCTTCCAGTACTCGTTCTTCAGCAGGTAGGCCAAAAACGCCAGCAGCCCCAGGAACAGCAGCACCCATGCTCCCATGCTCTGCCGCTTGAGTACGGCCGGTTCGCCGGCGTACTCGAGGAAGTTGGTGATGTCACGCACGGTCTGATCGAACTCCTGCGGCTTCACCTGGCCGGGACTGGTCACCACCAGCCGTTCCGGGTGCCGCTCGCCGGTCACGTCCGGCTCACCGTACTCGGCATGCTGCACACCCTGCAGCTCCCACAGCGGGTTGGGCATGGACACGTTGGGGAACAACTTGTTGTTCCAGCCCATCGGCCGGGTTTCGTCCATGTAGAAGGACTTGAGGTAGGTATAGATCCAGTCGCCACCGCGCACCCGCGAGATCAGGCTCAGATCCGGCGGCATTTTGCCGAACCACTTGTCGCCCTGCTCCTGGGTCATCGCCACCTGGATCTGCTCACCGAACTTGGCACCGGTGAAATTCAGGTTCTCCATGACCTGCTCCTCGGTCAGGCCGAGATCTTCGGCCATGCGCGAGTAACGCAGGTACTTGAGCGAATGACAGCCCGAGCAGTAGTTCATGTAAGCCTGTGCGCCACGCTGCAATGAGGCCTGATCACCCAGGTCATTGCCCGCCTGCTGCAAGGCCCCGCCCGAAGCAGCCAACGCGCTGACGGACAGCAGAAGCGAGGCGGTGGCCGTTGCCAGCAAGGCAATCCATTTCTTAGTCATGCGTCGTCACCCGTTCCGGCACCGGCTTGGTTTTATCCAGCTTGGTCCACACTGGCATGGTCAGGAAGAAGAGGAAGTAGTAGGCCGTGAGGAAGCGGCCGACGATGGTTTCCACCGGGTCGGTACCCGGGCCGGCACCGATCTTGCCCAGCCATACGAAGCTGATCGCAAAGCCGAACAGCAGCAGCTTGGACAGCAGGCCACGGTAGCGGTAGGACTTGACCTTGGCACGGTCCAGCCACGGCAGTACCAGCAGGATCGCGATCGCGCCGAACATCACCAGCACACCGCCGAGCTTGTCCGGGATCACGCGCAACATCGCGTAGTACGGCGTGTAGTACCACACCGGCTTGATGTGCTCCGGGGTCACCAGCCGGTTGGCTTCGGTGAAATTGTCATGCTCCAGGAACCAGCCACCCAATGCCGGAACGAAGAAGATGATGAACGCGGCGATGATCATCATCGCGAACACGTAGAAAGCGTCCTTCACCGTGTAGTACGGATGGAACGGCACGCCATCGGCCGGTGCAGTCGGCGACCAGCGGTTGCCCTTCGGGCCCTTCTTGATCTCCACGCCATCGGGGTTGTTGGAACCCACTTCATGCAGCGCGCCCAGATGCAGCACGACCAGCAGCAGCAGCACCAGCGGCACGGCGATCACATGCAGGGCGAAGAAGCGGTTCAGCGTGGCATCGGAGGGCAGGTAGTCGCCCATGATCCACTCGGTCAGACCACCGCCGATCACCGGAATGGCGCCAAACAGCGAGATGATGACCTTCGCACCCCAGAACGACATCTGGCCCCACGGCAGCACGTAGCCCATGAAGGCTTCGGCCATCAGCGCCAAGTAGATCAGCATGCCCAGGATCCACACCAGTTCGCGCGGCTTCTGGTAGGAGCCATACATCAACCCGCGGAACATGTGCAGGTAGACGACGATGAAGAACAGCGAGGCGCCGGTGCTGTGCATGTAGCGGATCAGCCAGCCCCACTCCACATCGCGCATGATGTACTCGACCGAAGCGAAGGCCTCGGCCGCGCTCGGCTTGTAGTGCATCGTCAGGAAGATGCCGGTGACGATCTGGTTGACCAGCACCACCATCGACAGCACACCGAAGATGTACCAGATGTTGAAGTTCTTCGGCGCGTAGTACTCGGTCATGTGCTTCCGGTACATCGGCATCAGCGCCGGTGCACGATCATTGACCCAGCCCATCACCCCGTTGGCGGCGCGGACAAGGATGTTGTCGGCCATGATTACGCTCCCCCTTGCGGATCGACGCCGATGATGATGGTGTTGTCATCGGCGTAATGGTGCGGCGGCACGACCAGGTTGGTCGGCGCCGGCACGCCCTGGAACACACGCCCGGCCATATCGAAACGCGACTTGTGGCAGGGGCAGAAATAGCCACCCTTCCACTCCGGGTCATACGGCTCGGGCTTGATCTCGGCCGCCATTTCCGGTGCGCAGCCCAGGTGCGTGCACAGGCCGACCAGCACCGAGATTTCCGGCTTGATCGAGCGCAGCTCCGGGTTGGCTTTGAGCACGTAGTCCGGCTGCTGGTCGAGATTCTTGGACATGGGATCGCGCAGGCGCGAGTCCAGCAGCGGCAGCGCTGCCAGAATCGCCTTTGAACGCTTGACCACCCAGATCGGCTGGCCACGCCACTCCATGATCAGACGCTGCCCTTCCTGCAGTGCGCTGATATCGGCGGTCACCGGTGCGCCTGCCAGCTTGGCACGCGCACTGGGATTCCATGACTTGATGAAAGGAACCGCTGCGAAACCAACACCCACCGCACCCACTACTGCGGTGGTCGCCGTCAGAAACCGTCGACGACCGGTGTTGACTGGATCTTTTACCCCATCGTTGGCCATTCGGCACTCCGATTTTGATTTAAGTAACTGAGGCAGCCGGCGTCCCGACGAAGTCGACCCGCCCTGCCTCATATTGAGTCGAGTGTAACGGAACGCTTAATACCGAGACAACGCGATCAGACACCAGTGCATGACATTTGTCACTCCCCATACAACGAAAAACACACCCTATTGCCGCGTCGCCATTTCCCCGCGATAGCGGTCGGCCAACTGCGCCACACGCTGCACGTAGTGCTGGGTTTCACGGTATGGCGGGACACCGCCATGACGGTCGACGGCCCCCTCGCCGGCGTTGTAGCCCGCCGCCGCCAGTGTCAGGTTTCCGTTGAAACGGCGCAACAGCCATGACAGATACTGGACGCCGCCACGGATGTTCTGGCCGGCATCATAGGAATCGCTCACGCCGAAGCGACGGGCGGTAGCCGGCATCAGCTGCATCAGCCCCTGGGCTCCGGCCCGGCTGAGCGCGGTCGGGTTGAATGCCGACTCGGCATGGATGATGGCCCGCACCACAGCCTCTTCGACGCCGAACTCCCGCGCGGCAGCGGCGATCTCGGCGTTGTAGGCATGCGTGTTCAGGCGGACCTTGCCGAAGTTGATCCCCGAATTGACCCCGCAGGCATAGCAGCGCTCGATGTAGCTGTACTGGATGGTGCGTACCGGACCGACATTGGCGACCTGCTGCGGCCGGGCGCTGGTGTAATGGCGTACCCCGTCCTTCATGTAGGAATAGACCTGCCCGCTGACCACCCGCTGGGCCTTGCCCGCCGTGGCCGGGGAGGACGCGGACCGGGAAGCCGCCGCAGCGCCGGCAACCGGGGCGCTCGCCGTGGCCGGCGTGGATGCCGGGCTGGTCGCTGGCACAGGCGGGAGTGCAGCCGCCGGCGTGCTGCGGGTGGCAACAGGCGTGGCCCGATAGCTGCCGACCTTGCTGCACTGGCTGCCACCAATGCGCTTGCTGACGTAGTTCGCCACGCCATCACTGCCGACACACTTGTACAGCGTGCCCGCACTGGCCGGTGCAACGGTCAATGCAGCCAGAATGACGCCGGCAATCCCCAGACTCCCCTTCATGGGCGGGGAGTCTCCCAGCTTCACTGGGGCTTGCCAAGTATTTGCCGGACGGACGGCCGCCCGGCCGCGTCCAGCCGATACAATGAGCAGCTTCGACGCGGCCACCGGCCGCCCGCCCACCCGTCTGGAATAAGCACCATGCCCGGGACACCCACCTCCCCGTCGCCGAATACGGCCGGCCCTGCCGTGCCGCCTGTTGAAATGACCACTCCCGAACTGATTCCGCTGCCGGGCCTGCGACAAAAAGTCGCGGGCGGTGCGCGCGGCAAGCTCTACATCAAGACCCACGGTTGCCAGATGAACGAGTACGACTCGGCCAAGATGGCCGACGTACTGGCCGAGCACGAGGGCCTGGAGCTGACCGACAACCCGGAAGAAGCCGACGTGGTGCTGGTCAACACCTGCTCGATCCGCGAGAAGGCACAGGAAAAGGTGTTCAGCCAGCTCGGCCGCTGGAAGGAGCTCAAGGCCAACGGGCGCGACGTCATCATCGGCGTCGGCGGCTGCGTGGCCTCGCAGGAAGGCGAAGCCATCGTCAAGCGCGCGCCCTACGTGGACCTGGTGTTCGGCCCACAGACCCTGCACCGCCTGCCGGAGCTGATCCGCGCCCGCCGCGAGCAGAACCGGCCGCAGGTGGACATCAGCTTCCCGGAGATCGAGAAGTTCGACCGCCTGCCCGAGCCGCGCGCCGAAGGCGCCTCGGCGTTCGTGTCGATCATGGAAGGCTGTTCCAAGTACTGCTCGTTCTGCGTGGTGCCCTACACCCGCGGCACCGAGGTCAGCCGTCCGTTCGAGGACGTGCTGGTCGAATGCGCACAACTGGCGGCGCAGGGCGTGCGCGAGATCAACCTGCTCGGCCAGAACGTCAACGCCTACCGCGGCCCGTATGGCGACGGAGAGATCGCCGACCTCGGCCTGCTGATCCGCACCCTGGCCGAGATCGACGGCATCGGCCGCATCCGCTTCACCACCTCGCACCCGCTGGAGTTTTCCGACTCGCTGATCGACGCCTACCGCGACGTGCCCAAGCTGGCCAACTACCTGCACCTGCCGGTGCAGGCCGGCAGCGACCGCATCCTCAGCGCGATGAAGCGTGGCTACACGGCGCTGGAGTTCAAGGCCAAGATCCGCAAGCTGCGCGCGGTGCGTCCGGACATCTCGATCAGCTCGGATTTCATCGTCGGCTTCCCCGGCGAGACCGATGCCGACTTCGAGAAGACCATGAAGCTGATCGAGGACGTGGGCTTCGACCAGAGCTTCTCCTTCATCTATTCGCGCCGCCCGGGCACCCCGGCCGCCGACCTGGAAGACACGATCACCGATGCCGAAAAGCACGCGCGGCTGTCTCGCCTGCAGGCCCACATCAACGCGCATGCCGCCGGCATCTCCCGCTCGATGGTGGGCAGCGTGCAGTCGGTGCTGGTCGAAGGCCCCTCTCGCAAGGACCCGAACGAGCTGACCGGCAAGACCGAGAACATGCGTTCGGTGAACTTCCCGGGCAATGCGCGGCTGGTCGGCCAGTTCGTCGATGTGGTCATCACCGAGGCGCTGAGCAACTCGCTGCGCGGTCGCATCGCCACCGTCGAGTAAGCGGGACCACAAGCCTGATGGAAAGCCCGCTTCGGCGGGCTTTTTCATGGCGCACATCCCTGTGCGCCACCCTGCGGGCGGCTTCGCCGTGAAAAACGACTGTCCTGCCGTTTTTTCATGGCCATTTTTTGACCACGCCGCGCAAACGCTGCTGCCGCAAGGGCCGCCGCGGCTTATCCACACGTTTGTGCAGCGATCATCCACACCCGCGGTGGACAAGCCGTCCGGCCATGGTGAAATTTTCACCACGCACCGGAAAACCTTGCAGCGCAACCCCTGCGCGCGACTATCCACAGCTTCATCCCGCGCGCATCCACACCGGGCGTGGAAAACCCCACAGCCCGGCTTGGGTATTCAATCCAACCGCTTGCGGAAACGCAGCACCGCACCCGTCATCATCACCGCACTGAAAGCCACCAGCGCCAGCACGTCCGGCCACAGCTCCCACAGGCTGGCACCGCGCAGCATCACGCCACGGATCAGGCGCAGGAAGTGGGTCAGCGGCAACACCTCGGCCAGCCATTGCACCGAGCGCGGCATGCCGGCGAACGGAAACATGAAACCGGACAGCAGGATCGACGGCAGGAACACGAAGAAGGTCATCTGCATCGCCTGGAACTGCGACTGCGCGCGGGTGGAGATCAGCAGCCCCAGCGTCAGGTTGGCCACGATCAGCAGCCCCGCAGCGATGAACACATCCAGCAGGCTGCCCCCCAGCGGCACCTTGAACAGGGTCGTCCCCAGCGCCAGCACCACCGCGGTCTGCAACAGGCCGATGACCACATAGGGAATGACCTTGCCCAGCATCAGCTCGACACTGGTCACCGGCGTGGCGATCAGCAGTTCCATGTTGCCGCGCTCACGCTCACGCACGATCGCCACCGCGGTGAACAGCACCATGGTCATGGTCAGGATCACCCCCACCAGCCCCGGCACGATGTTGACCGCCGAGCTGCGCTGCGGATTGTAGAAACCGACCACGCTGATCGTGCTTCCCGCCAGCGGGCTGTAACCGGTGCTGTCCAGCGGCATCCGCGCCAGCTGCATGGCCGCGCTCTGTACCGCGTTGTCACTGCCATCGACCAGGATCTGCAGCGCCTCGCGGCCCTCGGCGCGGCGGCGCTCGTAGTCCGGCGGGATGACGATGCCGATGCTGATTTCCCCGCGCCGCATCGCATCCACCAGTTGTTGCGGCGTGGGCACTTCCAGCGTGGGTGCGACCACACCGGTGGCGACGATATCGCGCACCAACATCCGCGAGGCGGAGGTGCGCGCCTGATCGGCGAACCCGGCCGACAGCTCGCGCAGATTGGTGTTGATCGCATAGCCGAACAGCAGCAGCTGCATCACCGGAATGCCGATGATCATCGCCAGGGTGATGCGGTCACGCCGCAGCTGCCGCAGCTCCTTGAGCATCACCCCGAACAGGCGCCGCAGTTTCATGCGCCCTCCCCGTCCACACCGGCATGGCGCCGGGTCGCGGCGACGAATACATCCTCCAGATTGGCTGGTTGCAGCAGCAGGCGTGCCGTGATGCCGGCCATGCGCAGCGCATCGGCCAGCGCCTGCTGCGCATCGCCGGCATCCAGCAACACCCGCAGGCTGTTGCCGATCTGCGCGACGCTGATCACACCCGCGCAGGTCGCCAGCACCCGTGCCGCCTGCCGTGGCTCGGCCGCTTCCACCACCAGCGTACGCCCGGCCAGGCGGGCCGTCAGTTCGGCCGGCGTGCCATCGGCGACCAGCGCACCACGGTCGAGGATGGCGAGGCGATGACAGCGCTCGGCCTCGTCCATGTAGTGGGTGGACACCAGCAGCGTGGTGCCGGCATCGGCCAGTTCGAACAGTTTTTCCCAGAAGTCGCGGCGCGACTCCGGATCCACCGCACTGGTGGGCTCATCCAGGAACAGCAGCTCCGGCTGGTGGATCACCGCTGCCGCCAATGCCAGCCGTTGCCGTTGCCCGCCACTGAGGCTGCCGGCCAGTTGTTTCTGCCGGTCCTGGAAGCGGTATTGCACGAGCAGTTCGTCGATACGCCGCCGCGCCTGCACCCGGGACAGATCGTGCACGGCGGCGAGGAATTCCAGGTTCTCGCGCACGCCCAGGTCATCGAACAGCGAGAACTTCTGGGTCATGTAGCCGATACGGCTGCGCAGCGCCTCGGCCTGCTCGGGAATGCGCAGGCCCAGCACTTCGATCTGTCCCGCGCTGGGCGTGAGCAGGCCACACAGCATGCGGATGGTGGTGGACTTGCCCGAGCCGTTCGGGCCGAGAAAACCGTAGACGTGCTGGCGCGGCACATCCAGATCGATGCCGTCCACCGCGGTGAGCGCGCCGAACCGCTTGCCCAGCCCACGCGCACGGATGGCGATGTCATCCGATGCCGCCGGCATCGCCCCCGGATCAGCGCTCGTCATCGGCCACGACCCGCAACGGCGCACCGACCGGCAACGTGGTCGCCTCCTCGCCCAGGCTGATTTCGGCCAGATAGCTCAGGCGCTCGGCGTCCTGCCCGGTCAACGCGAAGTACGGCGTGAACACCGGTTCGCTGCGGATCATGCGCACCCTTCCCGGGTATACCTGCGCCTGTCCCTGCAACTGCACGCGCAGGGTGTCGCCGACCTGCACGCGGTTGCGCAGCGCCTGCGGCAGGTACACGCGCGCATACGGCGTTTCTCCCACCAGCAGGACCACCAGCGGGGCGCCCGTGGCGGGCTGGTCGCCGAGCTTGTAGGGAAGACTGTCCACCCGTCCCGCGCGCGGCGCGACCAGCGCCAGCTTGTCCAGCGCTATCGACTGCGCCTCGGCGCTGGCCTGCACCGAGGCAAGCGCCGCCACGCCCTGCGCAAGCTGCTCGGAGCGGCTGCCGTGCTGCAGTTCGAGCAAGCCCGCACTGGCCTGCTGCACCTGCGCCTGCGCGCTTTGTGCGGCGGCACGGGCGCGATCCAGTTCCGAAGCCGCCACCAGTTGCCGCGCACCCAGCGGTTGCACCCGCGCGTAATAGGCCTGCGCCTGGCGCGCCTGCGCTTGCGCCGCTACCAATGTGGCGCGGGCCTGGGCGATGTCCTCCGCGCGCGGGCCATGGCGCAACTCCAGCAGGGCCGCGTCCCGTTGCGCGGCCTGCGCCTGCAGCGCCTCCAGCTGCGAGCGGGTGTGGGCCGGCTCGAGCTGCATCAACGACTCCCCTGCGGCGACCTGCTGGCCCTCGCGCACGTCGATGCGCACGATCCGCTCCGAAGCCGGTGCCGGCAGCGTCACCCGATCCCATTCCAGTGTGCCCAGTGCCTGTGGCGGCTGCCGCGTGCAGCCGGCGGCCAGCAATGCCACCACGATCGCCGCCCAGATCCGTCGATCAGCCATGTCCCAGCTCCAGTCCGCGCAACAACAGCGCCAGTGCGTGATGCTGCACCTCATCGGCTCCCAGTTCATCCATGCCGAACAGCTGCTGCCAGATCGGCGCACTCGCCAGCGGGAACATCGTCAATCCCACCAGTGACGCCACCAGCAGCCGCGGGTCCAGCTGCGGATTGAGCTGGCCGGCCTGCTGTGCTGCGGCAAATCGCGCCGCCAGCACCTGCGGCAGTACCGGGCCGATGCGCTCGATCATCGCCGCACGCAGCGCGCCACCTTCGCACAGGATTTCCCGTACCCACAGCGCCGGCAGCCAGGGATGTGCCGCTACTGCGCCGGTGATGCCGCTGACGAAAGCCCCGACCTGCGCCGCGAGGTCTTCTCCGGCGTCCGCCATCGCAGCATGGACGCCGGCCATCACCGGCCCCAGCCGCTCGGCCACCACCGCCTGCTGCAACTGCTGCCTGTCGCCGAAGTAATAGTGGACCAGCGCCGGGGTCACCCCGGCATGGCGGGCGATATCGCGCAACGAGGTCGCCTGGATTCCCTGCCGGCTGAAACAGGCCAGCGCCGCATCCAGCAGGCGGGCACGCAGATCGACCCGGTCGGCTGCCGGACGCCGTCCCGGCGCACGCGGGCGGGAGGGCCGTGCGCCATTGCCCACGGATGCGCCCGTCGCAGCCGGCCCGCTGCCTGCACCTGCCTTTCTGGAGGTTGTTCGCGTCATCGTCTGATTTAATTGAACGGACAATTAAATTTCAAGTACCGGTTTTCACCTTCCGCGGGCACTGCCGCTCCGGGACCACGCCACCAGCGGCCGCGGCTGCGGGTCGATGCGACAATCACGCCACCGTTTCCCGCCCTGCGGCATTGATACCGCATCCACCGGCACCATCTTCATTCCATGACTGCAACCACTCATCGCAATTTCACCCTCGAGCCCGAAGACAACGAGCGGCTGGCCAACCTCGCCGGCCCGTTCGACGAGCACCTGCGCCAGATCGAACTCGGACTGGGCGTGGAGATCGCCAACCGCGGCCACATCTTCAGGATCAGCGGCCCCGGCAAGACCACCGGCGAGGCGGAAAAACTGCTCAAGGCCCTGTATGCCGAAGCCGCCGATACCGTGTTCGACAACCACGCCATCCATCTGCGCCTGAACCGTGCCAACGTCGCGCATGTGACCGAACAGGCCTACGAGGCGCAGGACGTGGCGATCAAGGTCAAGCGCGGCACCGTGCGCGGCCGCGGCACCAACCAGTCGAAGTACCTGCACCAGATCGCCACCCACGACATCAATTTCGGCATCGGCCCGGCCGGCACCGGCAAGACCTTCCTCGCCGTGGCGATGGCGGTGGATGCGCTCAACGAGGCACGCGTGCAGCGGCTGATCCTGGTGCGCCCGGCAGTGGAGGCCGGCGAGAAGCTCGGCTTCCTGCCCGGTGACCTGAGCCAGAAGGTCGACCCCTACCTGCGCCCGCTGTACGACGCGCTGTACGAGATGCTCGGCGTGGAGAAGGTGGCCAAGCTGCTGGAGAAGAACGTCATCGAGATCGCGCCGCTGGCCTATATGCGCGGGCGCACGCTCAACGACGCCTTCGTGATCCTCGACGAAGCCCAGAACACCACCATCGAACAGATGAAGATGTTCCTGACCCGGCTGGGCTTCGGCTCGACCGCGGTGATCACCGGCGACCTCACCCAGACCGACCTGCCCAAGCACGTCAAATCCGGCCTGCGCGATGCCATCGAGGTGCTGCGCGGCGTGGAAGGCGTGAGCTTCAGCTTCTTCGAGGCCCGCGACGTGGTCCGCCATCCGCTGGTCGCGCGCATCGTCAACGCCTACGAGCACCGCGACCTGCAGCAGGTCAAACCCGGCACCGAGTAGGCCGTACACTCGGGACATCGCCCGCACAGAGGAGGTGCCATGTCCCGGTCATATCTGCTGCTGTCCCTTGCCGCACTGATGCTGGCGACGAGCATTCCCGCCGTCGCCGCCAGGAAAGCGCCCGCCAGTCAATCGCGTCCGTATGTTGAAACCAGCTACCTGATCGCGCCAAAAAAGGTGGGCGATTTCTAGTTGGAGGGTGCCAGTTACGATGCCAACCAGAAGTACTCCGGCGCCGGCTTCCGGTACATGCTCAAGGGCCACCAGGAAACCCGCTTCGACGTATACGTCTACCCTGCCGGGCGCCTGGACCCGGCCTCGGCAGTGGACGACGGCATGAAGGGGTTCCGCTACGACATCGCGCAGGCAGTAAAACAGAACATCTACACGCAGGTGCAGGAACTGCACGACAGCCCGTTCCCGCTGTCTGGCGCAGAACCCGAAGACAGTGCCCCGGCCAACGACATCGACGCCGCCGTGATGAAAGCCATTGCCGATACCGACAGGGTCACCGGGCACAAGCTGCAGATGCGCTTCAATCTGCAGCCTCGCGACTGGCCCATGTATTCCAGTGGTTACCTTTTCTACAAGCAGCTCTACTACTTCAAACTGCGTGCCTCCGCCGCCCAGGAGCGCATCACGCAGGAGTCGTTCGACAGCCTGACCGACCTTGCCGCGCGCACCTTGATCCCCGCCCTGCAGGTGGCCAACGTCGGTGAATGTGCCAATGCGACCATCTACCTAAACCCGGACGCCACGCCCGAACAAGGTGCTGTGGAACTGGTCCGCCAGAGCCGTCAACACCAGGGCTACAACTGCCACTCCTCCGCCGGACAAGCCGGCATCGAACAGTCACGCAGGTCTGCCGAAGTCATCGAAATCACCTATGCAGCCGACGAATGGAAGTCGCAGTGACACGCCTTGCGCGCGATACTGTGCGCCTCTGTACCGTCTTAAATGCTGGAACCCGCCATGACCAAGGGCCCCACCCGTCTCGATGTCGCCGTCAGCTACGCCCTGCCCCGCGCCGGACTGCCGGCGGCAACCAGCTTCCGCAAGTGGGTGGCCGCGGCGCTGAAGAACCGCATCCGTGAAGCCGACCTCGCCATCCGCCTGGTCGACGCCAAGGAAGGCCGTTCACTGAACCACCACTACCGTGGCAAGGACTACCCCACCAACGTACTCAGCTTCCCGGCGGAGTTGCCCGAGGGCCTGCCCGAGGAAGTGAAGTTCCCGCTGCTGGGGGATCTGGTGATCTGCGCGCCGGTGGTCGCACGCGAAGCCGGGGAACAGGGCAAGCCGCTCAACGCCCATTACGCCCACCTCACCGTCCATGGCGTGTTGCACCTGCTCGGCTGGGACCACGAAGACGACAAGGAGGCCGAGGCGATGGAACAGCTCGAGCGCGAGATCCTCGCCGAACTGGGCATCGCCGATCCCTATGCCGGTGAACGCTGAGCCCGCCCGATGAAGCGCCTGCTGCCCTGCCTGCTGCTCGTCCTCGCCCCGCCGGCCGCCGCATCCCCGCCGGTGGACCTGCCGGCGCTGATCGAATGCCGCCAGAGCGTGAGCGATTTCGCCGCGCTGGCGCCCATCGCCAACGACCCGCTCAAGGCGGTCGCGCTGGGCTGGCGGCCATTGCCGCAGGGCAACCTGTTCATGGCCGAATACCGGCTTCTGGAGCCGGTCACCGTGTTCGGCCACCGTTCCGACCATATCGCCATGGCCGGCGCCACCGTCGTGGCGATCCTCGACCTGCCCGATCCGCGCGTGCTGGCCACGCAACTGGAACTGGAAACCGGCTATGACGCCGAGGACAAGTTCATGGCCGGGCGCGAGCTGGTCAGCCGCGATGTGATCGACGCCAAAACCGGGGAGGCACTGATCGAATCGGTGATCCTGAGCGTTTCCAACGTCAAGTCGCACCCCGGCAAAACCCTTGCCGGCTGCACCTACAGCCTCGACATCCCGGCCGATGACGAGCTGCCGCCGGCCCCCGCAAGCAGCGTCACCGCACCGCCGCAGGCATAGCGGTCCGCCGCCGACATTTTGCTAGACTGCCGTCACCGCCCGGCCTGCCGGGTGCAGTCAACCCAAGAGATGTCTGAAGACGACAGTAGTACCGCGCCGGAGCATGGCGAGAAGAAACGCAGCTGGCTTGAACGCCTGAGCGCGGCTTTCTCCGGCGAACCCCATACCCGTGACGAACTGGTCGCCGTTCTGCAGACGGCGCAACAGGATGGCCTGATCGCCGCCGACACCCTGCGCATGATGGAAGGCGCCATCGCGGTGTCCGAGCTGACCGTCGGCGATGTGATGATCTCGCGCTCGCACATGGTCTCGCTGCCGGTCACCTCCCCGTTCCTTGACCTGATGACGCTGGTGGTGGAATCGGGCCACTCGCGCTTCCCGGTGCACGGCGAGAACAAGGACGACATCCTCGGCATCCTGCTGGCCAAGGACCTGCTGCGCGGCGTGGTCGCCAACGGCGACTACCGCAGCGTGCACGAGCTGCTGCGCCCGGCGGTGCTGATTCCCGAATCCAAGAAGCTCAACGTGCTGCTCAAGGAGTTCCGGCTGTCGCGCAACCATATGGCGATCGTGGTGGACGAGTACGGCGGTGTTGCCGGTCTGGTCACCATCGAGGACGTGCTGGAGCAGATCGTCGGCCAGATCGACGACGAGCATGACGAAGCCGAGGACCACACCGCGCAGATCGCCATCCAGGCTGATGGCCGCTACGTGGTGGACGCTCTGACCGCGATCGAGGATTTCAACGAGCGCTTCAGTGCCGATTTCTCCGACGATGACTACGACACCATCGGCGGACTGGTCACCGAGGCCATCGGCCATCTGCCGGAAACCGGCGACGAGCTGACCCTGGACCGTTTCGTGTTCCGCGTGGCCCGCGCCGACGCGCGCCGTGTGCTGGCATTCCACGTCACCGTGCTGCCGCCCGAGTCCCGGGACGAGGACTGAGCGCCGTGCCCTTCCCCCGGCTGCTGTCCATCGTCGCACTGCTGTTCCTGCAGCTGTGCCTCGCCCCGGTGAGCGCACAGCCGGCGAGCGACGCCCGGCCGGCGCCGCGTATCGGCGTTGTGACGATGCAGCCCGGGGAGATCTTCTTCGAGCGCTTCGGCCATGACGCGCTGGTGGTGGTCGATCCGGCCAGCGGCCAGGCCACCTCCTACAACTTCGGCTACTTCGATCCGGCCGAGCCGGATTTCATCGGCAACTTCATCCGCGGCCACATGATGTATTACCTGGTGGCGCTGCCGCTGGACGAGGACCTGGCGCAGTACCGTGACGCCGGGCGCGGCGCCAGCCTGCAGTGGCTGGATCTTCCGCCACAGCAGGCCACGGCGCTGGCCGAGGCGCTGGCCGAGCGGGCAAAGCCGGAGAACGCGCGCTACCGCTACGACTACTTCACCGCCAACTGCGCCACGATGGTGCGCGACAGCCTGGACCAGGCGATGGGCGGTGCCCTGCAATCGCAACTGGCCGGTCGTTCGCGTGGCAACACGTATCGCAGCGAGTCGGTGCGGCTGGCCTCGCCATCGCCGTGGATGTGGCTGGGATTCGACCTGGGCCTCGGTCCGTGGGCCGACCAGCCGCTGTCCCGCTGGCAGGAAGCCTTCGTGCCGATGCGGCTGGCCGACAGCCTGCGTGAGGTCCGCAACAGCGAAGGGCGCCCACTGGTGCAGGCCGAACAGGAGCTGTTGCCGCACCGGCTGGCGCCGGAACCGGGCGAGCATGCCCGCGTCTGGTGGCCCTGGCTGCTGCTCGGGCTGGCCGTTGCCGCCGCGCTGTTCCGCCTCCGTCGCAAGCCGCGTGCAGTTGCCGGTTTCGCGCTGCTGTTCTGGCTGCTGTGCGGTGTTGCCGGCGCGGTGCTGACCTACCTGTGGGGCTTCAGCGAGCACCAGGCCGCATGGGCCAACCGCAACCTGCTGCTGCTCAATCCCCTGGCGCTTGTCCTGATTCCCGGCGCGCTGATGCTGCTGCGTGGACGCCAGCCGGGTCACTGGTTCGGTCTCGTGGCCGGGTTACTGGCGGTGATCGCCTTGGCCGCACTGCCGGTGCATTGGCTGTCACTGCAGGCGCAATTCAACATGCAGTGGATCGTGCTGCTGCTGCCGATCCACCTGCTGCTGGCAGCCGTGCTTGGCAAGCCGGCGCTGTCTGCTGGCAGCCGGGAACAGCCCGCATGACCTCCCCCGCTTCCGCACTGCCGGACAATCCGGCCTGCGTGATCAACTGCACCTGGTACGACGAAAACGGCACGCCGCAGACGCTGGCGCTGGACAACATCAGCGATGTGCTGGCCAGCGATGCCAAGGGGTTTGTCTGGGTCGGGCTGTACGAGCCGGACGATGCGGTGCTGGAGAAGATGCAGGAAGAGTTCAACCTGCATGACTTGGCCATCGAAGACACCCGCAAGGCGCACCAGCGCCCCAAGATCGAGACCTACGGCAATTCGCTGTTCGTCGTGGTGCACACCGCGCAGGTGCTGGACGAGCGCATCCGCTACGGCGAGACCCACGCCTTCCTGGGGCCACGCTTCCTGCTGACGGTACGCCACGGCGCCTCGCTGTCCTACGCACCGGTGCGGGCGCGGCTGGAGCGCGAGCCCGGACTGCTGGCGATGGGCCCGTCGTTCTGCCTCTACTCGGTACTGGATGCGGTGGTCGACAACTACCTGCCGATCACCAGCAGCTTCAGCGACACCCTGGACCTGCTGGAAAAGGACATCTTCTCCGAGGACTACAAGCGCCGCACGGTAATCCGCCTGTACGAACTGCGGCGCGAGCTCAACAAGATGCGGCTGGCGGTGGCGCCGCTGCAGGATGCGCTCGCCCAGCTGCAGCGCAACCAGGCACAGCTGGTCAACGAAGAGGTGCGCCTGTACCTGCGTGACGTGCAGGACCACGCCTCCCGCATCAACGACGCCATCGACACCCTGCGCGAGATGCTGGGCACCGCATTGAGCGTGAACCTGTCACTGGTCACGCTGGCGCAGGGCGAAACCGTCAAACGCCTCGGCGCCTGGGCCGCGCTGCTGGCCGCCCCCACCCTGATCACCAGCTGGTACGGCATGAACTTCACCGGCATGCCCGAGCTGGCCGGCCGTTACGCCTATCCGCTGTTGATCGTGGGCATCAGCGTGACCTGCGTGGTGCTGTACCGCCTGTTCAAACGCTCCGGCTGGCTGTAACGACACCGACGCTCAGGCGACGTAGACGGTCTTGATGTTGACGAACTCGTGGATGCCGTGCGCGCCCAGCTCGCGGCCGAAACCCGAGCGTCTGGTGCCACCAAACGGCAGCCGCGCATCGCTCCTGACCACCGAATTGACGAAGGTCGCACCACAGCGCAGCTGCAAGGCGACCTTCTCGCCGCGCGCCGCATCGCCCGTCCACACGCTGCCGCCCAGGCCGAACACCGTGTCGTTGGCCACACGTACCGCCTCGGCCTCGTCCTTCACCCGCAGGATCGCCGCCACCGGCCCGAACAGTTCCTGCGTGTAGGCCGGCATGCCCGGTCCCACATGGTCGAGGATCGTTGCCGGGTAGCCGGCATGGGTGCCGGCCAGCGGCTCACCGCCGAGCAGTACCTTCGCCCCCTTGTCGATGCTCTGGCGCACCTGCCGCTGCAGTTCATCACGCAGGTCGGCGCGCGCCATCGGCGCCAGCGTGGTCGCCGCATCCTGCGGATCGCCATAGACCCGCGCTTTTGCCGCTTCGACAAAACGCCGCACGAAATCCTCGGCGACCGCTTCGACGAGGATGAAACGCTTGGCGGCGATGCAGGTCTGGCCGGCGTTGTCGAAGCGCGACTTCACCGCCGCGGCGACCGCGACATCGAGGTCGGCATCCTCCAGCACCACGAAGGCGTCGCTGCCTCCCAGTTCCATCACGCATTTTTTCAACTGGTCGCCGGCGTTGGCGGCGATCGCGCGCCCGGCCCGCTCGCTGCCGGTCAGCGTGACCGCCTTGATCCGCGGATCGCGCAGCACCCCGGCGGCCTGGTCGTTGTCGATATGCAGCACGTCGAACACACCGGCCGGTACGCCGGCCTCGGCCAGCACCGTGGCGATCAGGTCGGCGCAACCGGGCACATTGCTGGCGTGCTTGAGCAGCGCCACGTTGCCGGCCATCAATGCCGGCGCCAGGAAACGGAACACCTGCCACACCGGGAAATTCCAAGGCATCACCGCCAGCACGCAGCCGATGGGCTGGTAGCTCACATAGCTGCGCTGCGCCTCGGTGGGAATCGGCTGCGGTTGCAGGTAACCGGCCGCGTGCTCGGCGTAGTACTCGCAGACGGACGCGCTCTTCTCGATCTCCGCCAGCGCTTCGCCACGCAGCTTGCCCATTTCCCGGGTCATCGTCTGCTGCAGTTCATCGCGCCGCCGGCGCAGACCCTCGGCAACCTTGCGCACCAGCGTCGCGCGATGCTCCAGCGCCAGCCCCGACCACACCGGAAACACCGCCTCGGCGGCGGCAAGCCGCTGCTCGATGGCGGCGGTGCCCATCAGCTCGACCGTGCGCAGCGCGCGACCGGTGAAGGGATTGAGGGTCTGATAAGCGGCCATGACGCCATTCCTGCATTCGACGGATGCCGGAATGGTAACGGCCGGCGCGTTGCGCGCGGGTAAACAGGCCCGCCGCGCACAGCACGGCTGGGCGCTGCCGGAACCTTGCCGGGATGTGCCCGGCAGCCTCGGCGGGCCAGCCGCCCGTCAATGCCGGGCGGTTCCCTCAGCCGTTCTCCTGCAGTGCCAGCTGCATGTCACGCTGGCGCCGCTTGTCGGCGCGCGCGGAGATCCACCAGCCCAGCACTGCCACCAGCGACACCGCCAGCACCAGCAGGCTGGCCAGCGCGTTGATCTTCGGGCTCACGCCCATGCGCACCGAGGCGAAGATCTTCATCGGCAACGTGGTCGAACTGGGGCCGGCGACGAAGCTGGCGATCACCACGTCATCCAGCGACAGCGTGAAAGCCAGCAGCCAGCCGGACATCAGTGCCGGGGCGATGATCGGCAGGGTGATCAGGAAGAACACCTTGAGCCGGTTGGCGCCCAGGTCCATCGCCGCTTCCTCCAGCGAGCGGTCCAGCTCCTGCAGGCGCGAGGACACCACCACCGTGACGAAGGAAATGGTGAAGGTGACATGTGCGATCCAGATCGCCACAACCCCCTTGGAGGGCAGCCCGAACAGGCCGCCCATCGACACCAGCATCAGCAGGATCGACAGACCGATGATCACTTCGGGCATCACCAGCGGCGCGGTCATCAGCGCCCCGAACAGGGTCTTGCTGGGGAAGCGCTTGAAACGCGTCATCGCCATCGCCGCCATCGTGCCGATCACCATCGAGGCGGTGGCGGTCCAGAACGCGATCTTCAGACTGATCCACGCCGCCTGCAGCAGCTGGCGGTCACGGAACAGCTCGCCATACCACTTGGTCGAGAACCCCGCCCACACGGTCGCCAGCCGCGACGAGTTGAACGAATACAGCATCAACAGCAGGATCGGCAGGTACAGGAAGGCGAAGCCGAGCAGCAGGATGCCCCAGCCCAGCCACGAGGTGCGCCGCGGCATGCTCATGCCAGCCTCCCTTCCAGCTCGCGCTGCTGCGCGCGGTTGAAGATCAGGATCGGAATCAGCAGCAGGATCAGCATCACGATCGCCACCGCCGAGGCCAGCGGCCAATTGCGGTTGTTGAAGAACTCGCCCCACAGCACGCGGCCGATCATCAGTGTGTCCGGGCCACCGAGCATTTCCGGGATGACGAACTCGCCCACCGCCGGGATCGCCACCAGCATGCAGCCGGCGATGATGCCGCTGCGCGACAGCGGCAGGGTGATGCGCAAGAACGCCTGCCACGGCTTGGCGCCAAGGTCGTAGGCCGCCTCCAGCAGGCGGTGGTCGAGTTTGACCAGATTGGCGTACAGCGGCAGCACCATGAACGGCAGGTAGCAGTAGACGATGCCGATATAGGCCGCCAGCGGCGTGTAGAGGATGCGCAGCGGCTCGTCGATCAGGCCGATGCCCATCAGCGTACGGTTGAGCAGGCCGTTGCTGTCGAGGATGCCGATCCACGCATAGACGCGGATCAGGAACGAGGTCCACGACGGCAGCACCACCAGCAGCATCGCGATGTTGCGCGCCGACGGCGACATGCGCGAGATCACATAGGCCATCGGATAGCCGATCAGCAGCGTCAGCAGCGTGGACACCAGCGCGATCTTGATCGAGCTCAGGTACGCGACCACGTACTGGCTGTCGGCGAACAGCGCGGTGTAGTTGCCCAGGTTGAGGTTGATGGTGAAGGCGTTGTCCACGTACGCCACGATCGAGGTGTACGGCGGCATCGCCACCGCCATCTTCGCAAACGAGATCTTCAGCACGATCAGGAACGGGATCGCGAAGAACAGCAGCAGCCACAGGTACGGCACGCCGATCACGCCGGCACGGATCCCCGGCAGCCAGCGCCGCCAGCCGGTCTGGTTTGGGCCGCGCGCGCTCATGAGGTCAGCACCACGCCGTCGTTGTCGTCCCAGGACACCCACACTTCATCGTTCCAGGTGATGCCGTCGCTGTCCCAGCGCTTCATGTTGGCGAAGTTGGACAGGATCTTGGCGCCGCTGGGCAGGCGCACGTGGTACACGGAATGGCTGCCGAAATAGGCGATGTCCTCGACCACCCCGAACGCCTTGTTGCTCGTGCCCTCCGGCTCGTCCTTGGCGATATGCACCTTCTCCGGACGCAGCGCGAATGCCACCGGCTGCCCCTCGTAACAGGTGATGCCGTGGCCGACATAGATCGGTGCCGGGAAATCGCCGGTGCGCACGGTGACGTACTCCGGCAGGTCCTCGTCGATCACGCCCTCGAACAGGTTCACCGAGCCGATGAAACCGGCCACGAAGCGGTTGGCCGGCTGCTCGTAGATGTCGTCGGGCTTGCCGATCTGCTGGATCCAGCCCTGGTCCATCACCGCGATGCGGGTGGCCATGGTCATCGCCTCTTCCTGGTCGTGGGTGACCATCACGCAGGTCACGCCCAGCTGTTCGATGATGTTGACCAGCTCCAGCTGCATCTTCGAGCGCAGCTTCTTGTCCAGCGCGCCCATCGGCTCGTCGAGCAGCAGCAGCTTGGGTCCCTTGGCCAGCGAGCGCGCCAGCGCCACGCGCTGCTGCTGACCGCCGGAGAGCTGGTGCGGCTTGCGCTTGCCCAGCTTCTGCAACTGCACCAGCTCCAGCATCTCGCCGACACGGCGGGTGATGGCGTCCTTGGCCATGCCGTCCTGCTTCAGGCCGAAGGCGATGTTCTGCTCCACCGTCATGTGCGGGAACAGCGCATAAGACTGGAACATCATATTGATCGGCCGCTCGTAGGGCGGCAGCGTGGTGATCGGCTGGCCGTCGAGCAGGATCTTGCCCTTGGTCGGGGTTTCGAACCCGGCCAGACAGCGCAGCAGCGTCGATTTGCCACTGCCCGAACCGCCCAGCAGCGCGAATATCTCCCCCTTGCGCACATCCAGATTGACGTCTTCGACGGCGACAAAACCGTCGAATTCCTTGCGCAGGTCGCGGATGGACAGGTAGCCGGGGGCGTTGTTCAGGGCAACGGCATCCGGCTTGGCTTCTACAGGCATGTGCTCAGGCTCCGGGCTCGGGCAGGTGGAAGACGGGCGTAGTGTAGCCCCCGGGTTTCGGCTGCGGCTTCGCGCTGTCTGGCCGCTTGAGACCGGCAGCGACACCAGCCGGTCCCCGCCCACCCATGTGATGGCGCCCGTGCCGCCGCCTCCGGCATGACGCTGTCGCGGCCGATGGCGAAGGCCGGTGAAAGCCGTCGGCACCGGCCACACGGCTGGAAGGAAAACAGCCCCCATGCAACGGCATGAGGGCCGGGAGGCGACACATCACGGGTGCCGGTTGATCAGCGACCGGTCTTGATCTCGGTCCACAGACGGGTATAGAGCTTGTCCGTCTCCGGGGTGTTGATCCCATAGGTGAACATTTTGGCGGCCACATCGGCCGGCGGGTAGACGGTGGCATCGTTGCGGATCGCCTCGTCCACCAGCGGCGTGGCCGCGGTCACCGGGTTGGCATACTGGGTGACATTGGTGTTGTTGGCCGCCACCTGCGGTTCCAGCAGGTAGTTGATGAAGGCATAAGCGTTCTCCGGATGCTTGGCATCCTTCGGAATGGCCAGCATGTCGAACCACTGCGGTGCGCCTTCCTTCGGAATCGAATACGCCACTTCCACGCCGTTGCCGGCTTCCTCGGCACGGTCACGGGCCTGGATGATGTCGCCGGACCAGCCGACCACCAGGCAGGTGCCGCCATTGGCCAGCGAACCCACGTACTGGCTGGAATGGAAATTCTGCACGTACGGGCGGATCGACTTGAGCAGATCGGCGGCCTTCTGCAGCACCGCCGGGTCGGCACTGTGCGGATCCTCGCCCAGGTAATGCAGAGCCACCGGGATCATGTCCGACGGAGTGTCGAGCAGGGTGACGCCGCAATCCTTCATCTTGGCGATGTTTTCCGGCTTGAACACCAGGTCCCAGCTGTTGGCGATCTCGGTGCTGCCACCGAAGCGCTCCTTGAGCTTGGCCACGTTGTAGCCGATGCCGGTGGTGCCGACCATGTACGGCACGCCGTACTTGTTGTCCGGGTCCTGCCCGGCAATGCGCGCCATCACCGCCGGATCGAGGTTGGCCAGATTCGGGATCTTGCTCTTGTCCAGCGGCAGGAACACGCCGGCCTGGATCTGCCGGCCGAAGAAATTCAGCGTCGGCACCACGATGTCGTAACCGCTGTTGCCGGTCAGCAGCTTGGTCTCGACCATCTCGTCACTGTCGAACACGTCGTAGGTGACCTTGATGCCGGTCGCCTTCTCGAAGTTGGGGATGGTGTCCTCGGCGATGTAGTCCGAGTAGTTGTAGACGTTGAGGACCTTGGCCTCGCCGCCATCGGCGGCCGTGCCTGCCGGGTCCTTGCCACCGCAGGCGGCGAGCAGGGAAATGGCGATACCGGCGGTGAGGATGTGCAGCTTCATGATGTCTCCAGTGGTTATCCGGAAGTGGTGGGGGAACCGGACAAACCGGCAGCGGCGCATTGTCCCATGGGCGACAGTGAAGGGGAAAAGCCCGGGGCGGAATTTTCCGCGCCAGGCCATGGGTCAGACATTGAGCAGCAGGAATTCACGCTCCCACGAGCTGATCACGCGGAAGAAGGTCTCGTATTCCTTGCGCTTGACCGAGATGTAGGCGCGGCAGAAACGGTGCCCCAGCAGCTCCTGCAGCGCCTCGCAGCCTTCCAGCCCGTCCAGCGACTCGCCCAGCGAGCGGGGCAGCTCATAGCCCAGGCCCTTGGCATTGCCGGTGATCGGCGGGGTCGGCTTGAGCCGCTCACGGATGCCCAGCAGGCCACAGGCCAGGGTGCCGGCCATCGCCAGATAGGGATTGGCGTCGGAACCGGCGAAACGGCTTTCCACGCGGGCATTTTCCGGTGTATCCATCGGCACGCGCAGGCCACAGGTGCGGTTGTCGAAGCCCCACTCCACGTTGCTGGGCGAGACCTCGCCGAACACCAGCCGCCGGTAGGAATTCACGTTCGGCGCGAAGAAGCCCATCGCCATCGGCACATATTTCTGCAGGCCGGCCAGGTAGTTCTCGAACAGTTCGCTGTACTCGCCCTCCTCCTTGCCGGCGAACACGTTGCGGCCGTCGGCGACCCGCACCAGGCTCTGGTGGATATGCATCGCACTGCCCGGCTCGGTCTCCATCGGCTTGGCCAGGAAGGTGGCATAGACGCCATGGCGCAGCGCCGCCTCGCGCATGGTGCGCTTGAACAGGAACACCTGGTCGGCCAGCGACATCGCATCGGAATGGGTGAAATTGACCTCAAGCTGCGCCGCGCCGGATTCGTGGATCAGCGTGTCCACGTCCAGCTTCATCGCATCGCAGTAGTCGTACATCAGGTCCAGGATCGGGTCGAACTCGTTGACCGCGTCGATCGAATAGGACTGGCGGGCGGTTTCCGGGCGCCCGGAGCGGCCGGCCGGCGGCAGCAGCGGGAAGTCCGGATCGGTGTTCTTCTGCACCAGGAAGAACTCCACCTCCGGCGCCACCACCGGCTTCAGGCCCAGCTCCGCGTAGGCCAGCAACACCCGCCGCAGCACGTTGCGCGGGGCCAGCTCGTGCGGCTGGCCGCTCTTGGTGTAGCAGTCGTGGATGATCTGCGCGGTCGGGTCGGTGGCCCACGGCACCATCCGCACGGTGTCCGGGTCCGGGCGCAGGATCATGTCCGCGTCGGCCGGCGAGGTCAGATCGTAGTAGTCGTCGGGAAAGTCGCCGGTGACCGTGGTGGCGAAGATGCCCTCGGGCAGGCGCGTGCCGTAGTCGTGGGAGAACTTGTCGGCCGGGATGATCTTGCCGCGTGCGTTGCCGGTGATGTCCGGCACCAGGCACTCGACCTCGGTGATATGCCGTTCCTTGAGCCAGCGCAGCAGGGAGCTTTCTTCCTGCACGCTGGCAGCGGTCTTGCGGGTACGCGGGCGCGATGTCATGGGGG
>DDVW01000017.1:45366-47196 GCA_002345545.1 Stenotrophomonas sp. UBA2302
CGCAGCGCCTGATGGCCGAGGACAAGGCTTCACCCGACTACCCGGCCAGCTGGTATGCCGCCAGCGTGCCGGCAACACCGCCGCGCCCGCCGCTGCGCGGCCGTTCCAGTGCCGATGTGGCGGTACTGGGCGCCGGCTACACCGGGCTGACCGCGGCGCTGGCGCTGGCGGAAAAAGGCTACCAGGTCACCGTGCTGGAGGCCGAACGGATCGGCTGGGGCGCGTCCGGCCGCAATGGCGGCCAGGCCATCGTCGGCTATGGCTGCGATCAGGACATGATCGAGCGGCTGCTCGGCAATGCCGATGCCCGGCTGCTGTTCGACTTCTCGCGCGATGGCATGACCCTGCTGAAACAGCGCATCGCCCGCCATGGCATCGACTGCGACTGGCGTGACGGCTACGCCAGCGTGCCGATCCATGCCCGCCAGGAACGTACCCTGCGTGCCGATCTCGAGCGCATGGCGCAGCGCTACGACTATCCGCTGCAATGGTGGGACCGCACGCGGCTGCGGCAGGTACTGGCCAGCGACCGTTACCGGGGCGCGGTGTTCGACGCCGCCAGCGGCCACCTGCACCCGCTGGCCTATGCGCAGGGACTGGCATGCGCGGCCGCAGCGGCAGGCGTCACCCTTCACGAACATTCGCCGGTCACCCGCCTTGAACGCGGCACCCGGCCGGTGCTGCATACCGCACAGGGCCACGTCGAGGCCGATTTCGTGGTGCTGGCCGGCAATGCCTGGCTGCAGGGCATCGCCCCGGAGCTGGAAACACGGATGATGCCGGTCGGCACCTATATCGGCGCCACCCAGCCACTGGGTGAAGCGCGTGCCAGGGCACTGATCGGCAACGACATGGCCGTGGCCGACAGCAACTGGGCACTGGATTACTTCCGCCTCAGCCGCGACCACCGCCTGCTGTTCGGCGGCCAGGCCAACTACTCGGCACTGCCGCCGCCGGGCCTGCGCGCCAGCATGACCCGGCGCATGCGCCGCGTGTTTCCGCAGCTGGCCGATGTGACGCTGGACTATGTGTGGGGCGGCTATATCGACATCACCCGCAACCGCGCGCCGCATTGGGGCCGGCTCACGCCGAACGTCTACTTCGCGCAGGGGTTCTCCGGCCACGGCGTGGCCAGCACCGGACTGGCCGGCGAGGTGATCGCCGCCGCCATCGCCGGACAGGCACAGCGGCTGGATGTGTTCGAGCGCATCGCGCACCGCCGCTTTCCCGGCGGCGCGGCTCTGCGCCGGCCGCTGCTGGTGGCGGCGATGTCCTGGTACAAGCTGCGCGACCTGCTGTGGTGACGGGGCCGCGCTGATCCGGCCCATTCGTTGGCCGGCTACAGGTCAGCGGTCGCCATCCGCAGCGTCATGCCACAGCTCGTGCGCATCGATGCGGATCAGCAGCGCCGCCTCCAGTGCGTCGGCGCGGGCGTTGGACTCGGCCAGCGCGCTTTCCTGTTCCTGCCGCTGCGCCGCGATCAGCTCGGCGATGCCGGCTTCACCCAGCACGTAGGCACGGCGGGCGCGGGCCGTGCTGGCACGCACCGCTTCCAGCGCACGCTGGCTGTCCCGCCACACGCGGTAGCTGGCATCGGCATGGCGTACGGTCTGTTCGGCCTCGCGGCCGATCGCACGGCGCATCCCGGCCGCCAGCGCGCTGCCGGCCTCGGCATCGGCCTGCTGGGCATCGGCACTGGCCGTACGCAGCGCGCCACCAAACGGAATGCTGACCACAACCCCGAGCGAGCGCTCCTCGCCACCGCGTTCGTCCAGCCAGCGCAGGCCCACGCTCGGGTCCGGCCGGCGCTCGGCCCGGGCACGCTGCGCC
>DDVW01000008.1:0-1428 GCA_002345545.1 Stenotrophomonas sp. UBA2302
CGCCGCTGCTGTCGCTGCGCCTGCGCAGCCCCAACGCTACCTGACTAACGACGAAGCCGCCGAGTACCTGCGCCTCTCGCCGCGCACGCTGGAGAAACAGCGCGTGATCGGCGGCGGCCCGAAGTTCCGTAAGTTCGGCCGCCGTGTCATGTACGCGGTGTCCGACCTCGATGCCTGGGCCGACCAACGCAGCTACGAGGCGACTTCCGACCCGGAATATGCCGAACGCCACGCGGGCGACTACCGTGATGGCCGCTGATCGCTGGCGCGTGGGTGGCCGTCGCCATGTCCAGCCCGCCAGGGCAAGCCTTGCCGCAGCGCGAACAGCTCGACCTGTTCCGCGCGCTGCCGGGCGACATGGCACCCCGCGACAGCCAGGACTTGATGGCCTTTCCGTTCTTCTCGTTGGCGAAGTCGCGGCGCACGGCGCCGATCGACTTCCGCGCCGGCGGCATCACCATCCGCGTGGAAGGCACGGCCGAGCATGGCATCGCAACGATATGGGATGCCGACGTGTTGATATGGGCCGCCTCGCAGATCGTGGAGGCGCGCGATGCGGGCATCCGCCCCTCGCGCTGGATACGCGCCACGCCCTACGAGATCCTGCGCTTCATCGGGCGCGGCACGTCCCTCAACGACTACCTGCGGCTGAAAGCCGCGCTCGACCGGCTGCAATCGACCAGCATTGCCACGTCCATCCGCGAGACGACCGGCCGGCGGCTGCACCGTTTCTCGTGGATCAACGAATGGCGCGAGTTGGCCGACGCCAGCGGCACGCCGTTGGGCATCGAACTGATCCTGCCGGACTGGTTCTATGCCGGCGTGCTCGATGCCGCGCTGGTGCTGACCATCGACCCGGCCTATTTCCGCTTGAAGGGCGGCATCGAACGCTGGCTGTACCGCCTGGTGCGCAAGCACGGCGGCAAGCAGCCGGACGGCTGGCAATTCGATTTCCGGCACCTGCACCGCAAGTCGGGCAGCGCGGCGCGCTTCTCCGACTTCGCCTACGACCTGCGCGCTCTGGTGGTGCGGCAGTCGCTGCCCGGCTACGTCCTGGGCATCGAGCGGATACCGGACGACGGAACGGAGCTGCTGACGTTCCGGCCCGTGCTGCACACGGCACGGGGATAACTGCGGGAAAAGGTGTGAATAGCCTCGTGCTATCAGGAGTACCGGGTATCGTGCTATCAGGAGTACGCCTATCGTGCTATCAGGAGTACGAAAACGCCGGAAAGCCAATAACGGCGCGGGTTTGCGTCCCCTCTAACTTACCTAACAAGAAATACATAACTTTTAGTAGAAGCGCGCCGTTTCGGTGGACAACCACCCAACGGCACCAAACGCAGGAGCGAAAGACCGGCTTTCCAACACGGAGGGCCGCGCCATGATCCTCGCTCTGCTCAACCAGAAAGGCGGTGTCGGCAAGAC
>DDVW01000008.1:1449-4053 GCA_002345545.1 Stenotrophomonas sp. UBA2302
AGCCAGCAAGGCTTGCCACGGCTGTTCAGCGCCGTGGGCCTGGCCCGCGAAACGCTGCATCAGGAAGCGCCAGAACTCGCCAGGCGGGCCGATCACGTCGTCATTGATGGGCCACCCAGGATTGCCGCCTTGGCGCGCTCCGCGCTGCTGGCGGCCGAGCGCGTGCTGATCCCGGTGCAGCCCAGCCCTTACGACTTGTGGGCCAGCTCGGAAATGGTTTCGCTGATCCGCGAGGCGCAGGTGTTCCGGCCGGCGCTGCGCGCGGCCTTCGTCATCAACCGGCGCGTCAGCACCACCATCATCGGCCGCGAGGCGCGGCAATCGCTGGCCGAACAGCCGCTGCCTGCGCTGCGCTCGGAAGTGCATCAGCGCATCGTGTTCGCCGACAGCGTGGCCGCTGGCCGGCTCGCACGCGAGACAGCACCCGACAGCGCCGCTGCCCGCGAAATCACCGCCCTGGTGGACGAATTGCTGCGGTGGCCGACATGACAGCGGAGCAGCCGCCCAACAGCAAACGCACGGGCAAGCGCGTCGGCATCGGCGCACGTCCGCCCGCGAATCCGCACGCCGAGGCGTGGATTCGCCAGGGCGATGCCGATGCACTGGGTAAAGGCGACCTCTACACCGCGCGCCTGACCCTCGACATTACGCCCGCCATGCGGGCGCGCATCAAGGTGTCGGCCTTCACGCAAGGCGTGACCGTGGCCGATCTGCTGCGCGGCCTGCTGGAGCGGGAGTTTCCCGAGAACCACAGGGAGAACACACCATGACGGCATCCGCTTCGCCTGCCGCTGGCGCGGCCACGGCTGCGCCACAGCCATCATTCATCGTGCCTTCCGGCCAATCCGCCAGCGCGCCGCTGACGCGCGTGGCGCTGGCCTACATCGAGGCCCGTTTCAAGCTCTATCTGCGCTTCGGCGAGCCCGCACGCACGCTGCGCCTGGACGACTGGCGGCGCTGCGCGGTGTTCCTGCCTGGCGCGATGTTCTGCCGCATCCGCTGGCAGGCCAACGACTACGGCACGATCCGCTGGCAGCTCATGGTGATGCAGGCTTGCACGCCACTGGACGCGGCGCAGCGCATCCCCGGTGTGCAGCCGGGCGCGCGCCTGCTACTCCACGCCGAAGGCGATACCAACGTGCGCGCCGTGCTGGAACGCATCGACGGCATCGAGGCGCTGGGCATCGCCGCCATCGACGTGTCGCCCGCGTACTGGCGCACGCTGGGCAACCGTCTTGCAGCGCGCCATGCGCTGCCCGAATACACCGCCGAGCGGCACACCGCCTGGCTGGCCGGGAGGGTGTTGCCATGACCGCGCCGACCGCTACCGCCAGCGCGCCGCTTCCTCGCTCGCGCCTGCGCACTCGCATCGTTCTGGCGACACTGGCCGCCATCGGCTTCGCTGCGCTGGCCTGGGCGGCTTTCGTGTCGCCGCTGCCGCGCCTGACCTACAACCCGTCCGACAGCGTGGCGGTCGGCTGGTATCGCATCGACCCGTTCGACCCGCGCACCACTGCGCTGCCACGTCCGTTGTCCGTGGACAGCATCGTGCTGGTGCCGCTGCCGACCAGGGCCGCCATGCTGGCTGCACAGCGCGGCTACCTGCCGACCCGCGTGCCACTGCTCAAGCGTGTGGGTGCGGTCGCACCGCAACACGTCTGCATCGTCGCAGGTCAGGTACGCATCGACGGCGTGCCTGCGGCCGCCGTGCTGCCCGCCGACCGGATGGGCCGGGCGCTGCCGTCCTTGCAGCTTTGCCGCCGCCTCGAACCGGGCGAACTGTTCCTGTTGAGCGTGACCAATCCGGCATCGTTCGACAGCCGCTACTTCGGCCCGGTCAGCGCATCCGCCGTGATCGGCGTCGCGCATCCGGTGTGGCTGGAGGAACGCCCATGATGGCCGCCGACTCGCTGCACGCTGCCGTGCATCTCATCGTGCCATCGGTCGTGTCGATCCAGTGGCTTTCCGCATGTCGTCGCGCGTGCAGTGCGAGCGCATCCGCGCTGCACTTCGCGCTGCCTTCCCATGTGCAGGCGTCTTGCCTCGAACGCGCCCGGTCTGCGGCCGTCGCAGCGTTCGCCGGCGCGCTGGCTGCTCGCACAGCAGCGCCGCCGGGACGCCGGTGCCTGGAGCGACAGCGGAAGGCAAAGGCGGAAGGCAAGACAAAAGGACGCGGCACCGGGCCGCGTCGAAAGCCAGTCTGCACATGGGGGGAACGCAGCACGGAGCGGCTTCGCCGCCGTGCCGCGTTCGGCGCGGAGGTCGCGCCAATGCAGGCATGTCCGCGTGCTTCGCACGACAGGACACGCCAGAGCTTGCAGGGAGCGCACCCATGACCGACCGCCGCGACGACGATTTCCAGGTGCGCCCCAGCGCCCCGAAGAACCGGGGCAAGGGTCGGGGCCAGAGCTTCGTTTCCAAGGTGCTCAAGCAGGCCGGCAAAGCCAGCAGCGGCAAGTCGACGGTGCGCCGTCCTGGGGCCGCTGGCACCGGCCAACGCCCCGGCTCGCGCCTGGGGCGCGGCCATACGGCGGCGCGCTTCGCCGGGGCGAAGCTGACGCCCATGTCGCGGCGCGTGACCATCAAGACGCTGCTGGTCAATCA